>NZ_JAOANH010000002.1:0-1028538 GCF_025379905.1 Afifella sp. JA880 | reverse complement strand
CCCAACAAGCGGGGCTTTTACGCGTTCTGGGACGCCAAAAAGGCGCTCCATACCCGCCATTCATCGACCGCGATCGCGTATCCCTCGGCTCTCGCGCCGTCAGCGGGGGCAACGGATCGACGTGAGAGGATCGGTGTGGGGTGGCGATGATGACGAAGCTGCGCGGATGTCATGTCGCCTCCATGACGGCAGCCTCTCTGAGTTTTTCGGCGAGCGCCTCTCAAGCACCAGGGACGAAGGTTGGGGCCGCGGTCATTCTGAGAGCCTGCGGCTTGAGCTGGTTCCATGCTGTTGTGCAAGTGCGGCCTTTAAAGCCTCGATCGTGACGCGGATCCGTTCCGCGGCCTTCAGGTCAGAGTGAACCACCAGCCAGATGTCGCGCCGGAAGACGGGTCCATCGCCGCTCACGGCGACAAGCATCCCGTCCTCGTCAGCCATGAAGTCTGGCAAGATCGCGATGCCGGCGCCGGCCTTTGCTGCCGCAAGCTGGATTTCTGCGGTGCTGGCGGTGAAGGCGATGGGCCTGCCTGCGGCGATTTCCCGAAGTCTCACCTCTTGCGGCGCGGTCGCCATGGACCCGTCATAGCCGATGAACGTCCAGTCTGGCTCCGACGTCTCCTTCAGATAGGCCGGGCTCGCATAGAGACGGAACGCCATCACGCCGAGCTTCATGATCGTAAAATCCCCCGTCTCAGGGCGGCTCAGGCGGACGGCGATATCGGCCTCGCGTCTTTCCAGGGCGGAACTGCGGAATTCGCCGAGGAGACGGATCTCCAGTCTGGGATGGCGTTGTCGCAAAGCTGCGAGCGGCGCGGCAAGCCGGGCGGCCGCGTAAGCCGGCGGGGCGCTGATGGCGACGTTTCCGCTCAATTCGGCGCGCGCTCCGGCCGCCGCGCGTGCGACCGCTTCGGCGCCCGATTCCATGGTGCGGGCGAGGGCCGCGATCCGCTCTCCGTCCGGCGTCAGTGTCAGACGCCGACCGCGCCGGTCGACCAGCTTGACGTGAAGATGCGCCTCGATCGCGGCGATCCGGCGGGCGACCGTTGCATGCTCCACCCCGAGGATGCGCGCAGCGCCTGCGAGACTGCCTTGGGTGGCAAAAACCGAATAATGGCGGAGGTTCTCCCAATCCATATGTCAATATATTCACAAGGCGAGTGCGGAAAAAGGGAATTTTCTCACGTCCTGCGAACCGCCATCATCGTGGCGAACAGATGGAGGCCCAGATGGTGGAGTTTGAGGTTCGGATTGCAGCGCCCGGCGGGCCGGAGGTGCTCGAGGTCGTGGACGCGGCGCCCAGGGAGCCGGGTCCCGGCGAGATTTGCCTGCGCCAGCACGCCATTGGCGTCAGTTTCATCGACATCTATCACCGACGGGGGCTTTATCCGTTGCCGGCGCCAGGGGTTCCCGGTGTCGAGGGTGCGGGGATCGTCGAGGCCATCGGGCCGGATGTCGAGGGACTTCGGGTCGGGGATCGTGTCGTCTATGCCGGCGCCCCCGGCGGCTACGCTTCAACGCGGCTCGTGCCCGCCTGGCGAGCCGTCCGGCTGCCGCCGGAGATCCCTTTCGAGATTGCCGCGGCGTCGATGCTGCGTGGCCTGACCGCGCATATGTTGCTCACGGTCAGCCATCCGGTGCGGGACGGATCCGTCCTTCTCGTTCATGCCGCCGCCGGTGGCCTCGGCGTGATGCTGACCCGCTGGGCCAAAACGCTCGGGGCTGTGGTGATCGGAACCGTCAGTACGCCGGAGAAGGCGGCTTTCGCCACAGCCAATGGCGTCGATCACGTCATCGTCGGGCGCACCGCCGATGTGGTGCGCGAGGTTTCGGATCTGACGGGCGGACGGGGCGCCGATTTTGCGATCGATGGCATCGGCGGGGACATGCTGCGACAATCGCTGCGGAGCGTCCGCCCTTTTGGCGCCGTCGCCAGCATCGGCTGGGTCGCGGGCCCGGTCCCGCCGATCGGGATCGATGAATTGGGAACGGCGACATTGGCGAAACCC
The DNA here is from genome assembly GCF_025379905.1 of Afifella sp. JA880. Taxonomy (NCBI): domain Bacteria; kingdom Pseudomonadati; phylum Pseudomonadota; class Alphaproteobacteria; order Hyphomicrobiales; family Afifellaceae; genus Afifella; species Afifella sp. JA880. Next base: position 1,026,532 of record NZ_JAOANH010000002.1, on the reverse strand, counting down.
AGCGTCATGGCCTATGCGGCCGATCAGGCGCGCTATCCGGAAGCCGCGAATGCGGTCATCGGGGCGTTCGCATCCGGGATCACCGCAGAGATCAGCGGACGTTACCGACTGAACGAGGCGGCGAAAGCGCAGGCCGAGCTCGAGGCCGGGCACACGACCGGCAGCCTGGTTCTTCTGCCGTGAGGGGCGATGCATCGGGCATGACGCGACGGCGCGACGTTGACGGGCGCAGCGCCGGATATCATCCCTCCGCGGAAAGGAGGGCAAAACCGACGGATGCCACCAGCATGACCGCAAAGACGACATTCACGGCGCGTCCGATCGCGGGGTCCGTCAGAATTCGTGAAAAGACCGCGCCAAAGGCGAGCCATGCCGTGTTGACGATGACGATGACGAGCGCGAGTGCGGCGAGCTTGTAGACGGCATCGGTCGTGAGATCGTCCGCGACGACGGTGTGGCCGGCATAGACCGCCCCGATCGCGGCAAAGGCCTTCGGATTTGCAATCGCCAGACTGAAGCCCGGCACGAAGGCCGGCGCCTCTTGCGCGTGCGGAGCGAGGGGCCCGACGGGCGCGGTGGCGATTTTCCAGGCGAGATAGAGGATGTAGATCCCGGCGAGGATCGTCAGCGCCGTGAGCAAGACCGGCTGGGCCAGGATCAGCGTGGTCACGCCGGTTGCGATCATCAGGAGAACGCCGGTCGTGCCCGTGATGATGCCGACAAGGTAGCCGAGGCTGGAGCGAAAGCCGAAGGCCATGCCGAGACCGGCAAGGCTCATCGTGGCGGGGCCGGGACTTCCCATGAGCGGAAGCGCCGCGAGCCAGAGCAGAAGAATTTCATTCGCCATAGGCGAGGCCCATGCGCGGAGCCGCGCGCTCCTGAACGAGAAGATGCGCGATCGCCGAGAGGACGCCAAGGCCGATCGCGAGATACCAGATCTGATCGTAACTTCCGTAGCGATCGAAGAACACGCCGCCGAGCCAGACCCCGGCGAAGCCGCCGAGCTGGTGGCTCAGGAACACGAAGCCGAACAGGGTTCCCATCGCGCGCGGGCCGAACATCGTTAAAACCAGCGCGCTCGTCAGCGGCACGGTCGACAGCCAGAGGCCGCCCATGACGAGTGCGAAGACCATGACCGAAGCGGGCGTCACCGGAAGCGAGATGAAGACGAGGATCGCGAGCGCCCGCAGCGCATAAATCGCGGCAAGCACATAGGGTTTTGGAAATCTGGTCCCGAGATGCGAGGCAAAGAGCGTGCCGAAGATGTTTGCGAAGCCGGCCAGGGCGAGCGCCTGAAGGCCGAGCGCCCGCAGCTCCGCCGCAGAGGCCGTCGAGACGCAGAAATTCTGCACGTAGTTCGGAAGGTGCGCGGTGATGAAGGCGAGATGGAAGCCGCAGACGAAGAACCCGGCACTGAGCAACGTATAGCTCGAATGTCCGAAGGCCTTTCGGACGGTTTGCGCGATCGACGCGCTGTCGGCATCGCCGATCCTCGGGCTGCCGTCGGTGACGTGTGCATGCAGAAACGGAATGCACAGGGCCATGGGGGCAAGCGCGAAGGTGACGACGACCAGCGTCATCCGCCAGTCGAGCCATTCGATCAACCAGGAAACCAGAAGCGGCAGGACGACCTGTCCCGTCGACCCCATGGCGGAGGTGATGCCGAGATAGCGAGCGCGTTTCTCCACGGGCGCCGCCCGTCCGACCACCGCCAGGACGACCCCGAACGCCGTGCCGGAAATCCCCATACCGACGAGGAGGCCGGCGCCCAGATGCTGCGCCAGCGGCGTGGTGCCGACGACGGTCACCAGCATCCCGGCGACATAGCAGAGAAAGCCGAGCCACAGGGCGCGACGGTCCCCGAACTTGTCGGCGATGATCCCGAAGCCCGGCTGCGCCAGGCCCCAGACGAGGTTCTGGATTGCGATCGACAGCGAGAAGACTTCGATACTGCCGCCAAAAAGGTCGCGCGACAGGGGCTCGATGATGCCGCCGAAGACCGATCGGACGCCGAAGGCCAAGGCGAGCACGACGCTGCCGGCGAGCACGATGATCAGGCTGCCGCGATCGTCACTCCCTCGACTTTCACGTGGGCGATTGTCGGTGCCGCGATTGTCATTGCCGATGGTCGGTCTGTTCGCGGTCATCTCGCGTCCGCCTTCTCACATCACCTGTCTGAACCGTGCGCGGGCAGATTGATCCCAATATCGGGATTGACCGGGAGGCTAGCAGCGCTCTAGACTTTTTAATAACGAATATTGGTGAAGTTCGGATTTTGATTTCTTGAAGTATGTTCGGTCTTCCAGGTCGGCGCCAGGCGGTTGGGAACGGCGACGTCCTGAGGGGGAGCTCCTTCACCGGAAAGCGATGCCGCAGGGACCTCACCCGATACGAAAGACCCAGTCATGATGATCGCCCACTACTCCCACCGTCTGCCCGCCCACTACGACATGGGCCTTATCCGCTCGCGGGTGAATGACCGCAGCGGCCAGTGGTCGGCGGTGCCGGATTTGTATTTCAAGGCTTTTCTCGTGCGGGAGATCGGCCGTCTCGGTGCCGTCGCAAACGACTATTCTTCCCTCTATCTCTGGCGCCAGGAGGACGCCTTTCGGACGTTTCTGAGCGATGGTGGGTTCGACGTCGTGACCCGTTCGTTCGGTCGTCCGTCCATAGCGACCTACGTCGCCTTGGAGGCCCGGCGCGGCGCCGGTGCGGCCGCGAAGTTCCTTGCGATGAGCGAGAGCGACATTCCGGTCGATGCCGATTTGACGGCGGCTCTGGCGGGCGAGGGGGCGTGGTGCCGCGAGGCCGCTTCGGCCAGCGGCACCGTGGTGGCGACGGTGGGCGTGGATACGCGTTCGTGGCGGACCGTGCGGGTTTTGATCACGGAGGGGGAGAGTGCAGACCCGAAGGCGACGCACTACGAGATCTGTCACCTGGCCCGCCCCCAGTTCGATACGCTGCCGCTCAGCGAAGCCGTCGGCGGGTGAGCGCGGTCTCGTCCGGAGCCGTGAGGATTGGTGCATGTTCAGCCACGTCACGCTCGGAACGAACGACATGGAACGGGCGGCGGCTTTTTACGACGCCTTGCTAGCGCCGCTCGGGCTGCGGCAGCGCGTTGTCGAGCCGGACGGGGGGCCGGAGGCACGTTGCTGGATTGCCGAAGGTCAGCAATTGCCGTGCTTTTATGTCTATGCCCCGTTCGACGGAGCACCGGCGAGCGTGGGCAATGGCACGATGGTGGCTTTTGAAGCGCCATCCCACGCGGCGGTCGACAGTGCCTATGATGCGGGATTGGCTTCGGGGGGAGTGGATGCCGGGCGCCCCGGCCCGCGGCTGCATTATGGTGACGGATATTACGGCGCCTATCTCCGCGATCCGGACGGCAACAAAGTCCACGTCGTTCACAGGGGTGATCTGCGATGAGAGACATCTCCGGACGCCCTGGCGATGACCGAGGCGGCAGAGCATGGCGCCGGGCGGGCGCCTACCAGCTCGGCCGGTAGGTGAGGATCTTGACCGCGGCCGCACCGAACAGAACGCCGAGCAGGGCATCAACGGGGCGCCGGATCGAGAGGTAGAACCGCGAGGCGGTTTGCGTGGAGAACAGATAGGCGTAGCCGACGAAGACCGTCATCGCGACGAACGCGCAAATGAGGATGACGGTCATCAGGAAGGCGGCGGGCGCCGTTTCGCCGACACCCACGGACAAGGTCGCGAGCCAGACCAGAGGCGCCTTGGGATTTGTCAGGTGGAGCAGGAGCCCCTGCGCGAAGCAGCGCTTGAGGCTGCCCGTTCCTGCCGATTTGGGCGTGGCTGCAGGCCCTGCCGTGAAGGCCGAGCGCGCGGATCTCGCCGCGAGGAAGATCAGGTAGAGCCCCCCGGCTGTTTTCAGCGCCAGGAAGAGCGTTGCGGAGGCCTTGAGCGCGGCGACAAATCCCAGTGCCGCGACAAAGGCCCAGACCATGGAGCCGAGAACCACGCCGCAGGACAGTGCGACGGCCGGGGCGCGGCCTCTCCCCATGGCCGTTCCCATGATCATCAACGTCGCCGGACCTGGGCTTGCGACGCCCACCGTGAAGATCGACAGGATGACGAGGAGGTTCGGCAGGTGCTGCCAGAGCGTATCCGTCGTCATGGGGTGGAATTCCGGTGCGGCGCCACGCGATCGATCGTTTCCCGGCGCAGCGCCTCGCAGAGATCATGCGCGGCGGGCGTCGCGTTTTGCGACCTGAGAAGCCTCAGCTCGATCGCAGGGAGGGGCGGCAATCCGAGACCGTCGTCGGCGCAAACGATGTCTTCGGGCAGACCATGCCCGGTTCTGACCGCGATCCCGAGCTTTGAGCGCAGCGCGCCCCAGATCCCGGGCAGGCTCGGTGTCGTCACCGACACGCGCCAGCGTCTGTCCGCCTTGTCGAGTGCGGCAAGCGTCGCCTGCCGGAAGAGACAGGGATGATCGAACATCACCAGCGGAACCCGGTCCTGCATGCTCTGGCCGGCAACGGCTTCGTGCATGAGCCATCGCATCGGCAGACGGCCGAGAGGCTCTCCGTCGCCGCCGGCGCCTTCCGGGTAAAAGACGATCGCCCCATCGAGACGCCCGGCCCGGATTTCGTCACTCAGAGTGTGGTTCGGACCGGCGCGGACTTCCACATGCGCCTCGGGATGGTCCGCCGCGAACGCGGTGAGCGTGGCCGGCATCACATCGTCGAAGAAATCCTGCGGCAAACCCAGGCGCACGGTCTCCGAGGCGACGGCCGCACCCAATGTGCGCGCGGCTTCGTCGTTGAGGGCGACGATCTGGCGGGCATAGGCGGCCAGAGCCTCTCCGGCTTCGGTCGGAACCAGGCCTCTGCCTTTTCGGACGAAGAGCTGGGTGCCGGCCTGTTGCTCGAGCTTTTTGAGCTGCATGCTGATCGCCGATTGCGACCGTCCGAGTTCGACCGCCGCCCGCGCGAAACTGCGCAGCTCGATGCCGGCCACCACGGCCCGCAAAGCCTCGATATCGAAGGCTGGATTCACTTCTCGATTCCTGAAGTGGAAGTTTGAATGTATTCACTATTCAAAAGCGTAGGGCGCTATCAGCCTCACCGTCAATCCCGATGTGTGCGGATTGCGCCTGCGCGGCCGCCCGGCAATCCTCAGCAGCCTCGCAAGATGCGGAGCTTTCTGCGGCCAGAACAGGTCTCGATCCCAACCATCCGGTCGGCGAGGCCGGTGGCGTCTCCACGAAATCTCAACCGTTTCTCGACCGGGTGTCGAAGGGCGCATGCCAGTGAGGGGATCGGACCCCGAAACGGATATGTTGCATGTCGCCCCGCCTTTCGATCATCGCCTTCGGCCTTTGCGCCGCCGGGCTGTCGTTGTTCTTGATGTTTCGCGGCGAGGCGGGATCAGAGCTCCAAAGCGCGTCGTCTGAGGCGCAGGGACCGACGCAGGTCACCACCATGACGCTTGCGCCGGAGCGCGTCGTCTTGATCGACGAATTGCCCGGGCGCGTGGCCGCCTACCGAAGGGTCGAGATCCGGCCTCAGGTCGGCGGGATCATCAAGAAGCGGTTTGCGGAAGGTGGGACGCAGGTCGAGGCAGGCGACATCCTGTTCGAAATCGATCCGGCCCTGCTTCTTGCCGATCGCGAAACCGCGCGCGCCGGCGTGACGCGTGCCGAAGGGGCGCTGGAGCATGCGCAACGCGGCCTGAAACGCGCCGAAAAGCTCGTGGCGAGCAAAGCGACGAGCCGCAAGGATTACGAAGATGCTCTCAACGAGCTGACGATGGCGCAGGCCAATCTCGCCGAGGCGCGTGCGGTCTTTTACCGGCGCCAGCTCGACCTCGATTTTGCCACCATCAGGTCGCCGATCAAAGGCTATGTCGGGCGCACGCTCGCCGACGAGGGGGCTCTCGCATCGACGTCCAGTCAGACGGAACTCGCCGTGGTGCAGGAACTGGACCGCGTCTATGTCGATCTGCGCGTACCGACAACCAAGCTCGACGGGTTGCAAAGGGCCGCGAGGCAGGGGCTCGGGCCGGTCGAGATCCTGGATGCGGAGGGCAGGCCGCATCCCCGTCCGGGCAAGCTCGTTTTGTCGGACGTGACTGTGGATACGGGGACCGGCAACACGACGGTCCGTGTCGAGGTGGAAAACCCCGGCTTGCGGCTTCTGCCTGGAATGTACGTTCGGGCAAGACTGCCGCGCGGGCTCCTGCCCGATGCGTTGCTGGTGCCGGAAGATGCCGTCGTCCGCAACGGTGCCGGCGAGGCGCAGATCGTGGTCGTCGCCGACGACGGGCGGGCCTCGCGGCGCGATGTGGTTCTCGGCGACGCCATCGGACGGCGTCTTGTCGTCACCTCCGGGCTGAAAGCCGGAGAAGCCATCGTCGTTCGCGGACAGGACCGCGTGCAGGACGGGATGAGCGTGAAAAGGGTCGCCGCCACGCAGGCTGCCTCACCGGCCACCGACAAGCTCTAGAGATCAGATCCCATGCCGCAGTTTTTCATCGACCGCCCGGTCTTTGCCTGGGTGATTGCGATCTTCATCGCGCTCGCCGGACTTGTCGCCATTCCGCAGCTGCCGGTGGCCCGGTTTCCCGTCATCGCGCCGCCGAGCATCAGCATTTTCGCGACCTATACCGGCGCGACGGTGAAGACCGTCAATGACAGCGTGGTGACGCCCATCGAGAAGGAGCTCTCGAGCGTCAAGAACGTGCTCTATTACGAATCCAGTGCGGACTCGACCGGTGGTGCCAACATCACGGTGACGTTCAAACCCGGAACCAATCCGGAATTGGCACAAGTGGACGTTCAGAACCGCCTGAAGGACGCCGAACCGCGCCTTCCGGAAGCCGTCCGGCGCGCCGGCATCAGTGTCGAGGCGGCAGAAACCGGCTTTCTCATGGTCATCACACTGAAGTCTCTCAGTGGCGAAACCGAAGAGCTGGCCCTCGGCGACTATCTGACCCGCAACATCAGCGAAGAATTGAAGCGGGTGCCGGGCGTTGGCCGCGTCCAGCAGTTCGGCTCCGAACGCGCCATGCGCGTCTGGGTCGATCCGGCGAAGCTGGCGGCCTACGACCTCACCATGGCCGACGTCACGGAGGCCATCACGCGCGAAAACGCGCAAGTCTCGCCTGGACGGGTCGGAGACGAGCCGACAGTTCCGGGGACGAAGATCTCGACGCCGCTGACGGTGCATGGCCAGTTGACCACGCCGGAGGAGTTCGCCGCGATCCCGCTCAGGGCACAACTCGACGGCTCGCGTCTTCTCCTGTCGGATGTCGCGCGGGTGGAACTCGGCGCTCAGACCCTTGCCTTCAGTGTCAGCAGCAATGGCAAGCCCGCGGCCGCCGCCGCGATCCAGATGACGCCCGGCGCCAATGCCGTCAGCACCGCCGCTGCGATCGAGAGGCGCCTGGCCGAGCTGCAGCTCGCGATGCCGAAGGATATGGCGGTCACGATCTCCTACAACACCGCGCCATTCGTGAAAGTGTCGATCAGCAAAGTCGTGCAGACGCTGGTCGAGGCGATGGTGCTGGTCTTCCTGGTCATTCTGCTGTTCCTGCAGAAGATCCGCTATACGCTGATCCCGACCATCGTCGCGCCCATCGCGCTTCTGGGCACCTTCGCGGTGATGATGGTCGTGGGCTATTCGATCAATGTCCTGACCATGTTCGGCATGGTGCTCGCCATCGGCATCATCGTCGACGATGCCATCGTCGTCGTCGAAAACGTCGAGCGGATCATGTCGCGCCAGGGCCTCTCGCCGAGGGATGCCACCCGTCAGGCGATGCGCGAGATTTCAGGCGCCATCGTCGGGATCACGCTGGTTCTGGCCGCCGTCTTCATTCCGATGGGGATGGCCGGCGGTTCCGTCGGAGCGATCTATCGCCAGTTCACCGTGTCGATGGCGGTATCGATCCTGTTCTCCGCCTTCCTCGCGCTGACCCTGACGCCCGCACTCTGCGCGACGATCCTGAGGCCTTCGAACACGCATGCCACAAGCGGGTTCTTTGGCTGGTTCAACAGAAAGTTCGATGCCTTGAGCGCTGGCTACACCGGCGTCGTCGGCTGGATGCTGCGGCGGGGCGGGCGGATGCTGGTCGTCTATGCCGTGCTGTTGGTGGCGCTCGGCATCGGCTATGCGCGGGTGCCGACGTCGTTCGTGCCGGAAGAGGATCAGGGAAACTTCATGGCGATGTTCGAGCTGCCGGCCGGTGCCACCGCCGAGCGCACGCGCGAGATCGTCGCAACATATGAGGACCACACCGCGTCCCGTCCCGATATCGTCGAGAGCATCGTCATTCTGGGCTTCGGATTTTCAGGCTCCGGCCCCAACGCGGCGCAAGCCTTCACCAGCCTGAAGGATTGGAGCGAGCGCGAGACCACGGTGAACGAAGAGATCGCGGCGGCCGAGGCGGCGATGGCGGATATTCCCGAAGGCACGGCGATGATCATGAAGCCGCCGGCGATCGAATCTCTCGGCACCACATCCGGCTTCGCTCTCCGGCTGGAGGATCGCGCCAATTCCGGTCCGGCCGCGCTGAAGGCGGCTGAAAACCAGCTGATCGGGCTCGCATCCGAGAGCAGGCTTTTGACCGGCGTGATGACGGAGGGTCTGCCCGACGGCCAAAGCATCGCGCTCAGGATCGATCGTCAGAAGGCGCTGGCGCTCGGCGTTTCCTTCTCGGCGATCAGCGACATGATTTCGACCGCGATCGGATCGAACTACGTCAACGATTTCCCGAACAAAGGCCGGCTTCAGCAGGTGGTGGTGCAGGCCGATGCGCCGGCCCGGATGCATGTCGAGGATGTCCTGCGTCTTCAGGTCCGCAACATCGAAGGCGGCATGGTGACGTTGTCCGAAGTCGTCGAACCCGTATGGGAGACATCACCCCTGCAATTGGAGCGTTACAACGGCTATCCGGCTGCGCGCATCTCAGGTTCGGCCGCGCCGGGGGTGTCGAGCGGCGCGGCGATGGCCGAGATGGAGCGCCTGGCGCAACAGCTGCCAAAAGGCTTCGCGCTCGAATGGACCGGGCAATCGCTGCAGGAAAGGCAATCCGCGGCGCAGGCTCCCATGCTCCTGGGCGCCTCGATGCTGGTGGTCTTCCTGGTGCTCGCGGCCCTCTACGAAAGCTGGTCGATCCCGCTCGCGGTCATGTTGGTGGTGCCCCTCGGCGTCCTGGGTGCGGTCATGGCCGTGCTGGCGCGGGGGATGGAGAACGACGTGTTCTTCAAGGTGGGGCTGATCACCATCATCGGACTGTCCGCCAAGAACGCCATTCTGCTCGTCGAGTACGCCCGACACCTCAGGAACGACGGAATGAGCCTCTATCGGGCGCTGCTGCGGGCATCCCGGTTGCGGCTTCGGCCGATCGTGATGACCTCGCTCGCCTTCATCCTGGGCGTCGTGCCGTTGATGCTTGCACAGGGCGCCGGGTCTGAAATCCAGAATGCCATCGGGACCGGCGTGTTCGGCGGCATGCTTTCCGCGACGGTGCTGGCGGTTTTCTTCGTGCCCGTGCTCTACGTTGCCGTCAGCAAGCTGAGCATGCCGAAATCGTGGCGAAAGACCTGAAACAGGGGGCTCGGGCAAGTGAAGCTGCAGGTGCGGGTGTCGGGAATCGAAGAATGGCCATCAACAACGCTTTGATTTTGATCATCGAGGACGAGCCCGAGATCGCCGACATCATCGGGACCTACATGTCGCGCGAGGGGTTTCGGACCGTCACCGCGGGCGATGGGCGTGTCGGGCTCGAGCATCATCTGCGCCTGCGGCCCGATCTCGTGGTCCTCGACATCAAGCTGCCGGGACAGGACGGTTATGAGGTGCTGGCGGCGATCCGCCGGCGTGGCGATACGCCGGTGATCATGGTCACGGCGCTGGCAGAGGATCTCGACAAGCTTCAGGCTCTGCGCATCGGTGCCGACGATTATGTCGTCAAACCGTTCAACCCGCTGGAGGTGGTGGCCCGCGCCAAGGCCGTGCTGCGGCGAACCATGGGGCGCGGCAGCGAGCAGGTGCTGCGCGTCGGGCCGCTGAGCGTGGACCCGCAGGCTTATCGCGTCGCGGTGGAAAGTCCGACCGGCCCCGTGGCGCTCGAGCTGACGCGCACCGAATTTCGCATTCTCGCGCATATGGCCGCGAGCCTCGGCAAGGTGTTCGAGCGCTCCGAACTGGTCGATGCGTGCCTGCCGGAAGGCGAGGCGCTCGACCGGACGGTGGACAGCCATGTCAGCAATCTGCGGCGCAAATTGGCGGCGGTCGGGGCCGGCGGGTTGCTTACGGGTGTGCGTGGCGTCGGCTACCGGCTGGACAGCCCTCATGTCTAGAAACCTGAATTCCCTGATCGTCCGCGCGATGATCGCATTGACCCTGCTCGCCTTCGCCGTCGTCTATTTCGGGCTGACCGCATATTTCTTCTTCATCTACGAATGGCTCTATCCGGAGTTCACCGAAGACGATTTCCTGCGCACCGGTGACGTCGTCACGTTGGGGCTGCTTCTGGGGATCGGCATATCGACGGCCTCGTTGCTCGGCTGGATCCTCGCGCGGCGGATCGTGGAACCGTTGAAATCGGTGGCCGGGGCCGCGCGCCGGGTCGCGGAGGGGGATTTCTCCGCACGCGCCTCCCTGCGCCGGGGCAATTTCGGCGAGGCGAGCGATCTGGTCGACGACTTCAACCAGATGGCAGAACGGCTGCAGCGGGCGGAGGCGGAGCTGCAATATTCGAATTCCGCGATCGCGCATGAACTGCGCACGCCTTTGACCATCCTGCGCGGGCGATTGCAGGGCCTGCTGGACGGTGCTTTCGCCCCGAGCGCCGCGCTCTACGAAAGGCTCATCGAGCATGTGGACGATCTGTCGGCGATCGTGGAGGAATTGCGGACCCTGGCGCTGAGCAATGCGGGTCAGCTCGATCTGCAGTCTTCGCGTCTCGATCTGGCGGTGGAGGCCGAAGCGGCGCTGACCTCGCTCGAGGATCAGCTCGGCAAGGCCGGGATCGCCACGACCCTGGCGTTGAGGAGCGCCGTCACGAGCGCCGACCGTTCGCGTGTGCGACAGGCCTTCGTGGCACTTCTCGAAAACTGCTGCCGCTATGCACCGCAAAGCACCGTCCATGTCGAGACCGGCGCGGAGGGGCAGCATGTCTTCTTCCGCTGCAGCGACACCGGGCCCGGCCTTTCCGACGAGGCCCGCCCGCGCGCTTTCGAGCGGTTCTGGCGGGCCGACGAGTCGCGAGGGCGGAGCGGCGGCGGCTCTGGCCTGGGCCTGCCCATCGTCAAGGCGATCGCGCAGGCGCATGGCGGTGATGCCTTGATCCTTCCGTCCGACGGCCCTGGCCTTGTTGTCGAAATCCGGCTGCCCGTCGCAGGCACGCCCCTGCGGATCGACCGGCGGCCGCAACCCGCATCGGAGAGGTATGCGCTCTCTGGTCGGTCGGTCGCTCACCTGACCTCGTTCAGGCGCGATCTGCGTTGAACACCGTGGCGGTTCTGGGCGTCGCTCGTCTCATGCAGATCAGGGCGGCGATGAAGAGCGCGGCGCTGGCGATCAGGAGCGAGGTGTCGAAGGACTGGCTCTGGCGATAGAGCGCATTGGTGACGAGGGGTCCGACGATCTGGCCGACCCCGTAGGAGGCCGTCATCACCGCCAGGATGTTGACGCGGGCCTTGGCTGCGATCTTGCGGGCGGCGGGCATGGCGATGGTCACCGTCCCCATGAATGTGCCGCCGACGAGAAGCGCGCTCGCGAGCGAGGCCGCCGGCATATGGATGACCGGCAGGCCGACGCCGACGGCCTGGACCAGCAGATTGGCGACGAGGCTCTTTGCGGTTCCGAGCCGGCGATGAAGGGCGTGCCAGAAAAAGCAGGACGGCACGGCGCCGAGCCCGAACACGGCCCAGATGTGCAGCGGATTGAGGTCCGCAAACGAGGTCCGCACGAGGAGCGGCAGGTAGGTCGCGGTGATGATGTAGCCGAAGCCCGCGAGGCCGTAGACGAGGACGAGGCGGCCTGCCCCGAACGGGACCGAGGCCTCGCCGTCGACCTCATGCGGCAGGGTCGGAGCCGGGGCACTGTCGACGCGGGCCTGCAGGATGATCGTGAGAACCGTGAGCGCCAGTGCCGCGGCCGCGAGAACGAGCCAGATGGCGGGGCTTTGCAGACCCAGGACATCGCCCGCCGCGACGAGCTCGGCGGAGACGAGGATGCCGAGGCCAACGCCGGCGAAGAGGGCCGGGGCGCCGTCGTGATGCCCGCGTTCATGGATCAGCCAATGGGAGGCGGCGACCATGGCGACGGCGCTGAAGATTCCGGCGAAGCCGCGCACGGCGACGATGAGCCATTCCGGCAGCGGCAGGCCGAGTGCGGCCAGCGAGGCGACTGTCGCGATGGCGGAAAAGGCGCAGAGCTTGCGGCCGGCTGCGCCCGTGACGAGGCCCAAGAGCAGCGCTCCGATGAGGTAGCCCGCATAATTGGCGGATGCGGCGTACGAGCCGCCTTCGACGGAGATCTGGCCGCTCTTGACCATCAACGGATAGAGGCCGGTGAAGGCGAAGCGGCCGAAACCCATGCCGATGACGAGGATGAGGGCGGCCGCGATCCCCGCCAGCCGTTCATGGCTTGGCAGCTCGCTGTGAGACATCTCAATGCGGGGCATCGGCGATCTCGGGGATGTCCGAGAACGCACGAAGCGTCTCGCGGAATTGCAGGACAGCCGGGGTCTTAAAGCCCGGCCTTTCGGCGAGACAGGTCGCGACCGTCATCAACGGCTTGATCGTGAATCGATCGGCGTCCGGCACGAGATCGAGAACGCTGCGCGGCAGCAGCGAGAAGCAGGTTCCTGCCGCGGTCAGGGCGACCATGGCGTGATAGGATCTGACCTCCTGGAATTGAAGCCGTGCGGGCGTGGTGCCGCCATCCGTCACCCATTCCTCGGCGAGCCGGCGATAGGTGCAGCCGGGCGCGAATGCGGCGAGCGCGCGGGGCTTGATCTCTTTGGCGTGTTCGATCTCCGGGTGCCCGGGCGGCAGCAGGAGCACGAGCTCTTCGCGGAAGAGCGGCGTCGTCGCGACCTCGTCGGGGCCAAACCCCGCGTCGCCGGGCGGCAGGGCGATCAAGGCGCAGTCGATCCGATGCGCGAGCAGGGCGTCGACGAGCTGGCGGGTCGGCGCTGTGACGAGCTCGATCGTCACCTCCGGCCATTTTGCGTTGAACTCGGCCAAGGGCAGGGGCAGGCGGGCCGCGACGGTCGATTCCATCGAGCCGATGCGCAGAGTGCCGACGGGCTCTTTCGGGTTGACGACCTGCTCGGCTTCCTCCGCGAGATTGAGGATGCGTTCGGCATAGTCGAGATACGCCACGCCCTCGGCCGTGAGTGTCATGGCCTTTCTGTCGCGCTGGAACAGCGGCACGCCGATCTCGGCCTCGAGCTGCTGAATGCGCGTGGTGACATTCGAAGGCACCCGCCCGAGAAGATGAGCCGTGCGGGTGATGCTCCCTTCCCTGGCCACGGTGCGGAAGATGGCGAGCGATGCCAGATCCAAGAAAATTCTCCAATGCGAAATATAGTGGCCAGTTTGTTCATATATTAAGAATAAGAGTCAACGGCTTTTTCCGTCCGAAGAACATTTCCGGCCCGTGCCGGGTATGTGAGACGGTCTGCTAGGGTGTCAGGAAAGATAAGGACGCCGCAGGAACGGAATGGATCATCTCGACAGGATCAGCATGGCCGAGGCGCGCCGGATCGCGCTCGCGGCACAGGGATTTGGTGTCGCTCGTTCGGCCAATCCGACCTCTGCCAGTTTGCGTCGGGTCCTCGACCGGGTTCAGCTTCACCAGATCGACAGCGTCAACGTTCTGGCGCGGGCGCATTATCTTCCGGCCTTTTCCCGACTCGGCGCCTATGACCGCGAGCTTCTGGACAGGCTCGCCTGGGGAGCGAAGCGGCAGCGCAAATTGTTCGAATACTGGGCGCACGAAGCCTCGCTCGTGCCGTTCGAGGTGCAGCCTTTGCTGCGCTGGCGCATGGCGCTGGCCGATCGCGGCGAGGCGGGCTGGACCTCGATGCGCCGATTTGCGCGCGAGCATCGGGCGGAAGCGATGGCGGTGCTTCAGCGGATCCGCGAGGAGGGGCCGCTTTCCGTCTCCGATTTCGAGGCGCATAAGGGCCGTCCGGGCTGGTGGGAATGGAGCGGCACCAAGCGGGCGCTCGAATGGCTGTTCTGGGCAGGTCACCTGACGACGGCGACGCGGCGGGGAAATTTCCAGCGGGTCTACGACCTTCCCGAGCGCGTTTTACCCGCCTCTGTCCTCGATCAGCCGACGCCTTCGGAGGCGGATGCCCATCGCGCCTTGATCGAGCGTGCCGCACGGGCGCACGGCATCGCGACGGATCGCGAATTGCGGGATTATTTCCGGCAACCGCCGGGTCCGGCACAAGAGGCGATATCTGCGCTTGCCGAGGACGGGGTCCTGTTGCCCGTGAGCGTGCCGGGCTGGCGTCACGCCTGGCTCCATCGCGAGGCCCGCCGCCCGCGCCGGATCAACGCGACGGCGCTGCTTGCCCCGTTCGATCCGCTCGTTTGGGAAAGAGACCGCGCCGAGCGGCTCTTCGGCTTCCGCTACCGCATCGAGATCTATGTCCCGGCGGACAAGCGCCAGTACGGCTATTATGTGCTGCCGTTCCTGTTCGGCGACAATCTGGTGGCCCGCGTCGATCTCAAGGCGGACCGACCGAACGCACGGCTTCTCGTGCAGGCGGTGCATTTCGAGGAGGATGCGCCGGACGAAAGCCGTGACGCGCTCTCCGGCGAACTCGAAAAGATGGCGGCGTGGCTCGGGCTCGACGAGGTGTCTTTTGAGCCCGGAAGGGCGTGACGGCGTGGCGCCGGAGCGCGGCCCGGGACTGTCTGCGGCGTGTCAGAGCTCGGCCCTGCTCTCCCATTCCTTGCGCAGGATCGCGTATTGCATGGTGTTTTCGAAGATCGGATTGCCGGCCTCGTCCTTCATGAACGAGACGTATTCGATGAAGAGGCCTTCGCGGCGCATGCCGAGCCGTTCGCAGAGGTGCTGCGAGGGATAATTGGTGTCCTCGACATAGGCATAGAGACGGCGCGCGCCTTTTTTCGTGAAGAGATGCGCGAAGAGGGCGCGGGCGGCCTCCGTCGCATATCCCGCGCCGGAGAAAGCCTTGTTGAAGTTCCAGCCAAGCGCATAGGTGTCGTCGCCTTCCAAAACGGCGAAGAGATCGCCGATCATCTCGCCCGTGTCGCGCAGGCAGACGGCGACATTGCTGTCGCTTTCGGCGCGCTTTTTCACCTCGTCTTCCGCCGCGGCGAGATCGGCGAGCCGCATGGAGAAAAAGCAGCTGACCGCCGGCTCCTGCAAATAGGCGAAGAGGCCGGGTGCGTCGCGCTTCTCGAAACGCCTGAGGATCAGCCGGTCCGTCTCGATAGGCTGCATTTGTCCCTCTCTACGCGGTTGGCGCTGTGTCTCGATGAAAGCGAGGCCTGGCGCGCGATCGTGTCAGCGGTGCGGCAGCGCCTCAGATGCCGATGCGGGTCAGGTCCGTATCGAGGGCGAGGATTTCGCCGACGGGGCGGCCGGGCTCGAGGGTCGGAGGGACGAGCCGCATCGCCGCGTTCGGGATGTCGGTCGCCATGGCGACGGCCTCTTCGAGGGGGAGGCCGACATGGAAGACGGCGTTCCTGAGGCAGGTGAGAAGGTCGACATGGGCGCCGGCAAGAGCGCCCGCCGCATTGACGAGGGCCCCGTCGCGGACGCGAATTTCCTCGCCATAGAGCTCGAAATGGTCGGGCCCGCCGACCGTCGCCATGGCGTCGGAGACGAGGAAGGTGCGGTTTCTGAGCGGGCGGGCGCGGCAGGCGATCGCGACCATCGGCCAGGAGACATGATGGCCGTCGACGATGATGCCGGCATAGGCGTCGCTCGCGAGCGCCGTGCCGAGGATTCCGGGCGCGCGCGAGGTCATGGGCGGCATGGCGTTGTAGAGATGCGTGAAGCAGGCAATGCCCGCGGCAAGGCCAGCCTCCGTCTCCGCGGCATCGGCGGCGCTGTGGCCGGCGGAGACGACGACGCCCATCGCCGCGATTTCACGGATGAGGTCCGGGGGGACGGTTTCCGGCGCGAGCGTCAGCATGACCGGGATATCCGCGGCGCGAAGACGTTCCAAGATCGCCAAGGTGGCGCGATCCATCGGCCGCATATGGGTGGCGTCGTGGGTGCCCTTGCGCTCCGGGTTGAGGTGCGGGCCTTCCAGATGCAGGCCGAGGAGACCCGGCATGCCCCAGGCCTCGATCACCGCCTCGGCGGTCGCGCGCATGCGTTCGGCCGTCGTGGTGATGAGGGTCGGCATCAGGAAGCCAGTGCCGAGGCGGCGCTGGGCGGCGATGATCGTCTCGATCGCGGCGGGGCTCGCATCGGAATTGAGCATGACGCCGCCGCTGCCGTTGACCTGAAGGTCGGTGAGGGCGGGGATGAGGAGATGCGGGGTGAGATCGGGCGTCTCACGCGGGCCAAGCGGCCGGATGCGGTCGATCGCGCCCGCCTCGATCTCCACGGCAAGGCCGGTCTCAAAGCGGCCATCCTTCCAAAGACGGGTCGGAGCGATAAGGCGGGTCACGAGACGAGATCCTCTGAAAGGCCGGGGCGAAGCCGATGTGCAGCCGGCGCGGAGGCTGCGAAATGCCGAGGGTTCGGGCGCTCTGTCCGGCCGGCGCGCGAATGGACCGGAGATACGCGCGCCGGCGGGTGCCGGCAAGAGAAGCGGCGGCTTCAAATGCCTCGCTCATGCAAGCTTCGGCGGCAGGGAATGCGATTGCGGTTGCCAATTGCCGCAAGGCGTGGTTCAAGGGCGTGATGACCCCGCGCGTAGAGGCGTTCGTCGCCGTCGGTGGTCACAAGCAACTTTCCGTATCGATCGTTGCCCCGAAGGCGCCCGTTGAGGCGTAAGCTCCCGGCAGCTGATCTACGCAGGCTTCCAAAACCAAGTGACACAGCTCGCGCCGGCCGTCTCAGGCTGGCCGCGACGAGAAAGCTCATATTGACACTTTTCAATGAACTCGGCCTCGCCGAGCCGATCCTTCGTGCCGTTGCCGCCGAAGGCTATACCAATCCGACTCCGATTCAGGAGCAGGTCATCCCGACCATGCTTGCCGGCCGCGATCTTCTCGGCACGGCGCAGACGGGAACCGGCAAGACGGCGTCCTTCGTGCTGCCGCTGCTCGACAAGCTCAGCCGCACCATGGTGCCGGCCGCACCGCGCACATGCCATGCCCTCATCGTCGTGCCGACGCGCGAGCTTGCCCAGCAGGTCGCCGACAGCGTGCGCAATTATGGGCGCTTCGTGAACATGTCGTCGGCGGTCGTCATCGGCGGCGCCCGGCCCGGGCCGCAGGTGAAGGCGCTGTCGCGCGGTGTCGATTTCATCATCGCGACGCCTGGCCGTCTTCTCGACCATATGCAGACTGGCGCCGTCCGTCTCGACCAGACCAACGTCGTCGTGCTCGACGAGGCCGATCAGATGCTCGACCTCGGCTTCATGCCGGCGATCCGCAAGATCCTGGCGAAGATGCCGCGGGAGCGCCAGACGGTTCTCCTCTCGGCGACGATGCCGCCGGCGATCCGCAAGCTCGCGGGTGATTTTCTCCACCAGCCGGCGGAAATCTCCGTCGCCCCGGTGTCGCGCCCGATCGAGCAGATTGCACAAAGCGTCATCAACGTTGCGAGTGCCGGCAAGCGCGACATGCTCGTCGATCTCCTCGGCGCTGCCGATATGGAGCGGGCGATCGTCTTCACGCGCACCAAGCGCGGTGCCGACAAGGTGAGCCAGCATCTCGACAAGGCTGGGCTGCGCTCAGCGGCGATCCACGGCAATAAGAGCCAGAATCAGCGTGAAAAGGCGCTCGGTGCCTTCCGCAACGGCCGTGTCGCCGTTCTGGTCGCGACCGATATCGCAGCGCGCGGCATCGACATCGACGACGTTTCGCATGTCGTCAATTTCGAGCTGCCGAACGTGCCGGAGGCCTATGTGCACCGCATCGGGCGGACCGCGCGCGCCGGCAAGAGCGGCATCGCGATCTCGCTGTGCGATCATTCCGAGCGGGGTCTTCTGCGCGACATCGAAAAGCTGATCGGCAAGAGGATCGATGCGCATGGGGCCGCACCTCGGCGCGAGGCGTTTGCGGACCAGGGCGGGGCCGAGGTGGTCGATGAAACAGATGAGGCGCCGTCTGCAGACGTGCGCCAGCAGGCGGGCGAGCGGCGCGACGAAAGATCACGCCAGCCTGGCAAGCGCAATTCTCCCTCACGCAACCGCCGGCGTTCGGGCAACAAACCCGCGGCCTTCGAAGCTCGCTCCGAGGGGCGCAACGAAGGGCGGAGCGACGGGCGGAATGAAGGCCGCAACGGCGACGCCCCGAAAGGCGGCCGCAACCGCAGGCCGGAAGGTGCCGAAGGAGGCCGTTCGGCCAAGCGGGCCGAGGGCGGCGCGCCCAAGAGCCGCAAAGGTGGCTCGGATGGCCGGCGTGACGGGGCCCGCCGCGACGGCGGCCGCGGCAACGAGGGCGCCCAGGCCGGTCTGGAACGGATGCTGCGCAAGAGCAGCAAGCCAAAAACCGGGGCGGGCGACAAGCAGGTCGCCGCGCGCTGAAGACAGCGACGCCACGCAAGTTTGAGAGGGCCGGCCGCCATGTGCGGTCGGCCTTTTTTGTGCCCTCGGGCACCCTTCGGCGTGGTCCGTTGCCGGCAAAGGAAAGCCGTGCCGGGCATGGCTGCTCAACGTGCACGGCATTGACAATTATGGCCATTCGCCGGCAGATGGGGGTGTCAACGGTTTCCGGACGCAAAGCGACCGGATTAAAAGGGAACACGGTGAGGCGTACCCAGCAGGGACCAAAACCGTGGCTGCCCCCGCAACTGTGAGCGGCGAGCAGGGCTTCAACATGTCACTGGCGCATTGGCGCTGGGAAGACGAAGCCATGCTGTGACCCGCAAGCCAGGAGACCTGCCGCTGACGCGCGACGCCGGGCGACCGGTGCCGCACCGCAACGGACGCCGGGGTGAGCGTCTGGCGGTGGAACGGCGCCAGGAATCCGATTTGCGCCCAATCCTCGCCAAAACCCCGATCGTCCTTTCCGCATCACTGTCGCGGTTCGTCCGCTGCAGTCATTGGAGAGACGATACGAATGAACCTTCGTAAGTTTGCCTGTGCCGCCCTCACATCGGCGGCGTTTCTTCTTCCCGCCGCAGCCGAAGCGCATTTTCAGCTGATCTATACGCCCGAGGTGAATCTCGCCGAGCCGGGCGACGTGCCGCTGAAGCTCATCTTCTGGCATCCCTTCGAGAACGGCCATGTCATGGATATGGGCGCGCCGGAAGAGTTCTACGCCGTCTTCCGCGGCAAGAAGATCGATCTCAAGGACAGCCTGAAGCCGATCTCCTTCGAGGGGCTGGAAAACAGCGCGCAAGCCTTCGATGCCACGCTGCCGGCGAAGCGCGCCGGCGATTACACGCTCGTCGTCGTGCCTCAGCCCTATTACGAGGAGAGCGAGGACATCTACATCCAGCAGATCGCCAAGGCCTATCTGAACCGGGCGCAATTGCCGACCGATTGGGCCGAGCCCAAAGGGCTTGCGACGGAAATCGTGCCGCTCGATCGCCCGACCAACATTCTGGCCGGCTCCACCTTCACGGGCCGTGTCCTGTCGGAAGGCAAGCCGGTCGCGGGTGCCGAGATCGAAGTCGAATACATGGCGGCCGAGCCCTCCATGGACGAGAACAAGCCCACCGAACCCAAAGCCTCGCCGATGCCGGGCGGTGCCGTCATCGCGATGAGCGACGAGAACGGCTACTTCACCTTCGGCGTCCCCAAGGCCGGGTTCTGGGGCTTTGCCGCGCTCGGTACGGGTCCGAAGACGGAGTTCGAGGGCAAAGAGCTCTCGCAGGACGCCGTCATCTGGGTGCGCGCCTACGACGTCGAATGACGGCAGGAGGGATCGATGCATATTGTCGACGGAGCTCTCGCCAATGACGTCGTCATCGGGGGAGCGGTGTTGGCGGCCGGGGGCATTGCGCTCGGCCTCAAATCGCTGACGGCGGAAAAGATGCCGGCCGCCGGGGTGTTGAGCGCGACGTTCTTCGTCGCCTCGCTCATCCATGTTCCGATCGGTCCCTCCAGCGTGCATCTCATCATGAACGGTCTGGCCGGGCTGGTGCTCGGCTGGGCCGCCTTTCCGGCGCTGTTCGTCGGGCTTCTTCTGCAAGCGGTGTTCTTCGGCTTCGGAGGGCTCACCGTGCTCGGGGTGAATACGCTCAACATCGCGCTGCCGGCAGTGATCGTCTATTATCTGTGCCGACGCGGGATCGCCTCCAATTCGCTGACGGTCGCCGCGATTTCAGGCGCCATCGGCGGGGGGCTCGCGATCGCGCTGACGACGGCGTTCGTCGCGATCGCTCTGGCGCTGTCCGGCGACGAATTCATCCCGGCCGCCAAGCTCGTCTTCTTCGCCCATATCCCGATCATGATCATCGAAGCTCTGGTGACGGGGGCGGCCGTGGTTCTGGCCCGCCGCGTCAAGCCGGAGCTCTTCGCCACTTTCAATCGATCCGCTGCCGAGGAGGTCGCGCTATGAGAAAGCTCTGCGCAGCCCTCGTTTTCCTGGCTCTTCTGCCCGCATCGCAGGCTCTCGCCCACAAGGTCATCGCGTCCGTCTATGCGTCCGGCGACGTCGTGGAAGGCGAGGTCGGCTTTTCCAACGGCGATATGGCGAAAGATGCGACGGTCGAGGTGTTCGACGACAACGGCAACAAGCTCGGCGAGGCGGTAACCGACGAGACCGGCGCCTTCACCTACAAGCCCGAAAAGGCGGTGCCGCTCGTCTTCAAGGCCAATCTCGGCGCGGGCCATGTGGCGCAGGTGCGGATGTCGGCCGAGGAGTTGCCGGAGATCGGCGGTGCGGAGGCCTCATCGCCGGCGCTGGTCGCTGCCGAAGCTGCGGCCGGTGCCGAGCCGGCGTCTTCCGGGACTATGGGGGCGACCGCCCAAAGCTCCGGCGTCGACCTCGCCGCGCTTCTTGAAGCACAGCACGAGATGATCACCGAAGCGGTGCAGAAGCAGGTGATCCCGCTCCGGCGCGATATCGACGCCTATAAGGAGAAGCACGACATGCAGAGCATCCTCGGTGGGATCGGCTATATCTTCGGCATCTTCGGCGTCGCGTTCTATATCGCGGCCCGGCGCAAGATGACGGCGGCCTGACGATGAGCCACGTTCTCTCAGCCGGACGGCGCGCGCTCACCGATACGGGCGAAGCCAAGGGCACGCTGATCGATGGCATCGACGTGCGCACCCGCATCGTCGTTGCTGTCGCCTTCGCCATCGTGATGGTGAGCCTGCAGGATCTCGCCGTTTTGGCGACCGGGCTTCTGGCGGCGTTCTTCCTGATGCTGTCGGCGCGGCTGCCGGTCGGTCGGACGCTCAAGCGCATGGCGATGATGGACAGCTTCATCATCTTCCTGATCGCCATGCTGCCCTTCACCGTGCCGGGCGATGCGATGTTCACCGTCTTCGGGTTTGCGGCGAGCTGGCAGGGGCTGCGGCAGGCGGCGGAGATCGCGCTGACGGCGAATGCCGTGATCCTCGCCTTGATGGCGCTCGTCGGCTCCACCGAGCCGGTGACGCTCGGCCATGCGTTGCGGCGTTTGATGGTGCCGGAAAAGCTCATCTACCTGCTGATGTTCACCGTGCGCTATGTCGACGTCCTGCAGCAGGAATATCAGCGTCTGCGCATGGCGATGAAGGCACGCGGATTTCGCCCCTCGAACAACCGGCACACCTATCGCTCCGTCGGCTATCTCGTCGGGATGATGCTGGTGCGGGCGATCGAGCGCTCGGAGCGCATTCTCGGCGCGATGAAATGCCGGGGCTTTACCGGCCGGATGCCGCTTTTCGACACGCTCGCCTTCACCTATCGCGATGCGGTGTTTGCAGCGGGGGTGACGCTTTTCCTCGCCTCGCTCATCGGCGCGCAGGCGATCCGCTGAGGCCATGACGCATGTCTGAACTCATCGCCCTTTCAGATATCCATTTCGCCTATCCTTCGGGGCCGCCGGTCCTCAAGGGCGTCGATATGTGTCTGATGCCGGGCGAGAGGCTGTGCATCGGCGGCCATAACGGTGCGGGCAAGTCGACGCTTCTGCACATCATCGTCGGGCTGTTGCGGCCGTCGCGTGGCCGCATCACCGCCTTCGGAGCTCCGCGGCGCGAGGAGAAGGATTTTCACGAGGTGCGCTGCCGGGCGGGCTTCGTCTTTCAGGATCCCGACGATCAGCTCTTCTGCCCGACGGTCGCGGAAGACATCGCCTTCGGGCCGCTCAATCTCGGCAAGAGCCGCGACGAGGCGATGGCGATCGTCGATGAGGTTCTGGAGCGGCTCGACCTCGTCAGTTTCCGCGACCGCATCACCCACAAGCTCTCGGGCGGCGAGAAGCGGCTCGTCACGCTCGCCGCCGTTCTGGCGATGGAGCCGGAGGTTCTGCTTCTCGATGAGCCGACCAACGCGCTCGACGTCGACAACAAGGCGCGGCTGAAAGAGATTCTCCTGTCGTTGCCGCAAGCGATGATCCTCGTCTCGCACGACCACCGTTTCCGCGGCGATGTCTCGACCCGCACCGTCGTCATGTCGCATGGCCGGCTGGTGGAGCGGGACATGCATTGCACGGCAACGGACGAGGCCGGGTAGGCTTCAGGATCGGATGGCCGGACCGTGCGTTGGCCGGCGTCCAAAACTCCTCACGCTTTCAGCCGTTTCGGCGGCAATTACAGGCCATTTATCGGCTCATGAGCGCGGCGAACGTCAGTGAGCTATTTTGATTGTCGTATCCCCTCCCGGGGGATAGGATCATTTGCATGCAGCACGGTTCACACGGCGACGTCGTCAAGCGGCTGAAACGGGCCGAGGGACATCTCAGGCATACGATCGAGATGATCGAGGAGGGGCGTCCCTGCCCGGACGTCGCGCAGCAGCTCCACGCCGTCTCCAAGGCGATCGAGCAGGCGAAGCGCCTCTATATCCACGACCACATCGACCACTGCCTCGACGGCAGCATCGAAGACGGGGCGGACCGCGCGAGCCTGGTCGAAGAGTTCAAGGAAATCTCGAAGTACCTGTGAGGGGATCGCCATGGATATGAGCGGGATGATCGCCGCGGGCGGCAGCAATCCGGTCCTGCTTGCGGCCATGGCGCTCGTTCTCGGCGCGCTGCACGGGCTGGAGCCCGGGCATTCGAAGACGATGATCGCCGCTTATATCGTCGCGATCCGCGGCACGGTGGGGCAGGCGGCCCTTCTCGGGGTTGCGGCGGCGCTGTCGCATTCGCTCATCGTCTGGGTTCTGGCGATCCTCGGCATGCGCTTCGGGTCCGAGTTGATCGGCGAGAAGACAGAACCCTTCTTCGTGATGATTTCGGGCGCGATCATTCTGGCGATCGCGATGTGGATGCTGTGGCAGACGCAACGATCTGCCGGGACGGGAAGAACACATCCGCATGGGGCGCATGATCACGGGCATGACCACGTGCATGGACACGACCACAATCATGGGCACGATCACGGGCATGAACATGGGCACGATCACCCGCATCCGCACGATCACTCGCACGCTCATCATCACCCGCATCCGCACGACCACCTGCACGCTCATGATCACCCGCATGAGCACGATCATGGGGGGCTCGATGCGCATGCCGCCGCGCATGCGCGCGATCTCGAAGTGCGGATCGGGGCGGGTAAGACCTCGACCTGGCAGACGATCCTGTTCGGGCTTTCCGGCGGGCTCATTCCCTGCGCCGCGGCGATCACCGTGCTGCTTTTGTGCCTCCAGATCGGAAAATTCTGGCTCGGCATCACGCTGGTGGCCGCTTTCAGCACCGGTCTCGCCTTGATGCTCGTCGCCGTCGGGGCCGTCGCCGCGCTCGGCATCGGCTTCATCTCCGCGCGCTCGTCGCGCTTCGACGCGGTGATGGCGAAGGCGCCTTATCTCTCTGCGATGCTGGTGGCGGCGATCGGCCTCTTCATGATCGTCTCCGGTTGGAGCCATGCCGACATGCACCTCCTTTGAGGGTGTCTCCGGCGCTGGCAAGCCTCGCTTGCGACGATTTCTCCGAGAAAATTTTCCGTCTTCGTCATCCGCGATCTCAATCGCGCACGATCTTGTGCTACGCGGCTGGCGTGGGAGGGCGCCTTCGGATCAATCCGCCTCGTGGCGGACACAGGAGACGAAATGACGGACAGAAACGATCCGGTCGTGATGCGCCACAGAAATTTGGAAAAGATCGCCATGACGGCGTTGGCTGTCGGGCGGACGCTCGTCGAAACCGGGGCGAAGACCGATGTCGTGCGCCAGGGGATGACGATGGTTGCCGAAGGGCTCGGCGCGGATCAGATCCACGCCCGCATCGGCTTTGCCTCGCTGTCGCTGACGGTGACGAGCGGCGACAACACCATCACCCGCATGCGCACGGTCGGGGCCCATGGCGTCAATCTGCGCCTGAACCACGGTGTGCGCCGGTTGTGTACGCGGGTGAAGCATCATGACATGACGGTCGCCTCGACCATCGAGGCGCTGACGCATCTCATCACCAAGACGCCCCGCCATCCCTGGTATCTGGTGGCGCTCGCCGTCGGGCTCGCCTGCGCTTCCTTCGGCCGGCTTTTGGGCATCGACTGGTCGGCCTTCATGCCGGTCCTCATCGGCGGCGCGCTGGGCCAGGCGGTGCGGCACTTCCTGCTCAAGGCGCACACCAACCCCTTCGTGGTGGCGGCGATCGTCGCCTGCGTCGCGGCCACCACCGCCGGCTTCGGCTCTGAGCTTGCGGCAAGCCCGATGCTGCAGACGGCGATGTTTTCCTCGGTGCTTCTCCTCGTGCCGGGCGTGCCCGTGCTCAACGCGCAGACGGACATCATGGAGGGCTATCCGACGATGGGCAGTGCCCGCGCCATGACGGTTCTGATGATCCTCGTCTTCATCACCGTCGGCGTGTGGGCCGCGCAGATGGCGCTCGGCGTCGGCGGACCCAAGGCGGCGCCGATCGTGCACGGGGTTCTGCATCAGGCCTTTTTCGGAGCGACGGCCGCCTTCGGCTTCGGCATTCTCTTCAATTTCGGCTGGCGCACCCTGTTCTGGGCGGCGCTTGCTGGCGGGCTGGCGCTCAGCGTGCGCACGGTCGGCCTCGAACTCGGCTGGAGCCTTGCCGCCGCCTCGTTCATGGCGGCGGCCGCCGTCGGCGTCGCCGTGCGCCTCCTCAACCTTCTGCCGGATCGCTTCGGGCCTGCGGGAAACGTTCTGGCCGTCGCCGGCTGCATCCCGATGGTGCCGGGAAGTGCCGCATCGCAGGGGATCATGGGGCTGATGGAATTGACCGCGCAGGCGCCGATCGACGCCCATGCGACGCTGCTTTTCACCGTGGAATACACCTTGCGCGCCATCTTCACGATGGGCGCGATCGGCGCCGGGCTCACGATCGTGACCTCGGTGCTGCGACGGCCGGATTTTCCGGCCTGGAGCGAGAAAGTCGGCCTCCGCGCGCAGCGGGAGGAATGAAACAAGGCGGCGCCGGGGGTGGCCGGGGGTTGGCTGCGGAGGAAATTGGTTTAGGTCGTTGAGTGGCGGTGGCCGGAAGCGGTCGCCGCCCGCTTAGCCTCATACCCTTCTCCTGGTATTTCCCGGTGCCCCGGGCCGCCCTCTCTTTCCGGACCTCATGCTTTCCAGACATCTGCAATTGTTTCGCGCCGAGCCGCGCATCCTCGCTTTCGGGGCCTCCTCGGCCTTTCTGTCGAGCCCTGGGCAGACCTTCTTTATCGCGCTCTTCGTGGCACCGATCGCGGCGAGCCTCGGCTATTCGAGCGCCGAAATGGGCGGCATCTATCTCGCTGCGACGCTGACCTCTGCGAGCCTGTTGCCGGCGGTCGGGCATTGGATCGACCGGGTCGATCTCCGGCTTTACGTGACGATCGTGCTCGCCGGTCTCGCCGCCGCCTGCCTGTCCGCGTCGATGGTCGAAAACGGCCTCATGCTCTTCGGCTCGTTCCTGTTTTTGCGGATGTGCGGGCAGGGGCTGATGACGCATATCCAGGCGACCTCGGTGGCGCGCTATTTCGTCAATCGCCGCGGATTGGCGCTGTCGATCACGGCGATGGGCCTGCCGCTCGCGATCGCCGTCACGCCCAATCTCGCCGCCTTCCTGATCGGCGAGATCGGCTGGCGCGCCGCCTATGCGAGCGTCGGCGTCTTCCTGATCGCCGTCGCCCTGCCATGGCTTTTGTGGCTGACGCGCCAGCAATCGCGCTTCACGACGCCGCTCGCGCGTGCGGCGGGCGCGCCGGCGCCGCGGGTTCTCGACGGGCTCAAGATCGTCGCCACGACGCGCTATTTCTGGCTGGCGCTGCCGATCCTCGTCTACATGCCGTTCACGGCGACGGCGCTCACCTTCCACATCGTGCCGATCGGCGAGGCGCAGGGATGGCCGGGCGGATTGATCGCAACCGGTTTCACGCTGATGGCCGTGGGCGATCTCTGCGGGCTCATCGTCTCCGGTTTCATCGTCGACCGGCTGACGGCGCGGCGCATGGTGCCGCTGATGAATCTGCCGCTGTTCGTCGGGATCGCGGTGATGGGATCGTCGTCGAGCACGCTTGCGCTCATCACCTTCTTTGTCTGTCTCGGCTTGTCGTCAGGCCTCGTGCAGACGACCTTCGGCTCCGTCTGGGCGGAGGTCTATGGCATTGCCCGGCTCGGGACGGTGCGGAGTTTTGCGGCCATGCTGATGGTGGCGGGGACGGCCGCGGGGCCCGCCGTGCTCGGCCTTGCGCTCGACAGCGGCCTGTCGATTGCGACGATCGCGACGGGCTTCGTCGCACTCGGCCTTGCCGCGGCCGTGCTGGCGGCTTTCGGTGTGTCGCAGAAAGTGGCGCTGCCGGCCGAAGACATCGTCTGAGGCGGGGTCGCAACACACGATCCAAAAACCGGGGGGAAACATGGACGATTTCGATCCCACACAGATCGCCGAATTGCGTCGGCGCATCGAAGACGAACTCGCCGAGCTTGAGGCGCTGTCGGAGGCGGGGTCGGAGGGAAGCCGGCCTGTCGAACTCGACCAGCAGAGCGTCGGACGGATTTCGCGCATGGATGCGATGCAGGTGCAGGCGATGGCGCTCGCCTCCCAGAAACGCAGGACGGCCCGCATCGACGGGCTGAAGGCGGCGCTCAGGCGGCTGTCTGACGGGGAATACGGCTATTGCGCGAGCTGCGAGGAGCCGATCGCCTTCGGCCGTCTGAAGGCCGATCCGATGGCGCGGCTCTGTCTTGCCTGTGCGCGGCTTGGCGAAACCTGAACACGGCGAGAGACATGAAAACGGCGCCCCGGCGAGGCCGGGGCGCCGCAACGCTCGTCAAGCGATGTCGGCGGGGCGGGGGGCACGTTTGCTGCCGCCGGTCATAGCTTTGACGAGGTTCTCCTTGTGGCGGTAGCTCTCGAAGAGCACGCCGACGACATGTGCGAGCACCATGACGAGCATGATGTTGGCGAGGGCTTCATGGGTCTCTTCCACCCAGTCCACGCCCCAATAGGCATCGAGCGTCATCATCCAGCCGGTGACGGCCGTCGCGGCCATGGCGAGGATGAGAGCGAGGACCATCAAGGCGCCGAGCGGGTTGTGGCCGATGTAGCGGGGCTCATCGCCTCGCACCGCCGCCTTGATGTAGCGGGTGACATCGCCGGGCGAGCGGACGAACTGGCCGAAGCGGGCATATCTGGGGCCGACGAGACCCCAAAGGACGCGGAAGGCGACGAGGGCGCCGGCCGCATATCCCGCCCATTCATGCACCGACATCACTTCGTCGCCGGTGAGCCAGGCGACGGTGAAGCTCGCCACCAGGCTCCAGTGAAAGAGCCTGACGAGGGGGTCCCAGACCTTGATCGTCGGTGCGTCCATCTCAGTCGCGGTCCCCGCGGCCCTGGCGCACCATCTCGAGGGTCTTCGGGTCGAAATAGGCTTCGACGCGCTTGCCCTGATCGTCGATCGCATAGGCTTCGTAGCAGCCGTCTTCGGTCTTGATCTGGCGGACTTCCCAGCCCTTGCTCTCAAGCTGCTGCTGCAACGCTTCGCGCGGCTGCCACTCGGCCATCGGGGCGTTGCAGCGCGCGTCGTCGCTTGCGAAAGCGGTGCCGGCGGTCATTGCGCCGAGCGTCAGAACGGTTGCGGTGATAAGCTTCTTCATCTTGCTCTCCAGTCGGATCGGCCTTTGCGCATCGGCCATGGGAGCAAGATGGGAGTGGTGCCTGAAGCCAGCCTGAAGCACGATTTTGCGGGCTTCAGGCTGGCTTCAGGTTCCCCCCGTATCGGGGGAAGTTTCGCGCATAAAGTTCGGGGGCGAC
Organism: Afifella sp. JA880; assembly: GCF_025379905.1. Lineage (NCBI taxonomy): Bacteria > Pseudomonadati > Pseudomonadota > Alphaproteobacteria > Hyphomicrobiales > Afifellaceae > Afifella > Afifella sp. JA880. Next base: position 998,078 of record NZ_JAOANH010000002.1, on the reverse strand, counting down.
GATGCGGGTTCTGCTCGTGGAAGACGATCGGCTTCTCGGCGATGCCGTGCATGAACACATCGCCGATGAGGGACATGCGATCGACTGGGTGGAGACAATTGCCGATGCGGAAGCGGCGATCCATTCCACGCCTTACGATCTCTTGCTTCTCGACTTGATGCTGCCGGACGGGCCGGGGCTCGGCCTGCTGCGCCGGCTGCGCAGCGGCGGAGACGTGACGCCCGTCATCATCCTGACGGCGCGCGACCAGATCTCCGACCGGATCGCCGGGCTCAATTCCGGAGCCGACGATTATCTCGTCAAACCGTTCAATCTGTCGGAGCTGTCGGCGCGGCTTGCTGCCGTGTCACGACGCTATGCCGGTAATCCCAATCCGCTCGTCACGCTCGGCGACATCGAATTCGATCTCGCCGGCCGCTCCGTCTATCGCAGCGGGCGTCCGGTGGAGGTGACGGCGCGCGAATGGGCGCTGCTCGAAGGCCTTCTCCAGCATCCCGGGACGCTCCTGTCGAAGACGCAGCTCGAAGAGCGGCTTTATCCCTTCGGGGCGGAGGTGGAGAGCAACACGATCGAGGTGCATATCAGCCGCCTGCGCAAAAAGCTCGGGCATGAGGCGATCGAGACCGTGCGCGGCATGGGCTACCGGCTGAAACGATGATGTGGCGGATCTGGACGGGTGCGCCGAGCCTGCAGCGCCGCCTGAGCCTCGGGCTGGCGGTCGGGGTCACGGCGATGTGGCTGGCGGCAGCGGTCGCGGCCGGCCTCGTGATCCGCGAAGAGCTGGACGAGGCCTATGACAGCGCGCTGCAGGAGACCGCGCAACGTCTGTTGCCTCTCGCCGTCCTCGATATCGTGGAAAGGAGCGCGGGGGCGGGCGGCCGCCGGGTCACGCCGATCGGCGAGCACAAAGAGTTTCTGACCTATCTCGTGCGCGATTCGAAGGGCCGGATTCTGATGCAATCGCACGATGCCGTCCCGGCGGACTTCCCCGACACGCCGGCGCACGGTTTCCGCACGACGAAGACGCATCGCATCTATGGCGAGAAGGCGGTGAGCGGCACGATCATCATGGAGGTCGCCGAAACGCTCGCCCATCGCCGCGAGGCGGCGATCGAGGCCGCGGGAACGCTGTTTCTGCCGCTCCTCGGGCTCGTCCCGGCAAGCCTCTTCGGCGTGTGGTGGTTCGTGCGGGTCAGCATTCGGCCGATCCGGTCTTTCCGCGGTGCCATCGAAGCGCGCGGCGAGGGCGATCTGTCGCCGATCGCGGACGGTGGACTGCCGGCGGAGATCGAACCGATCGCCGATGCCGTCAACCGGCTGATGGAGCGGCTGCGGCGGGCGCTCGAAGCGGAGCGGAGTTTCACGGCGAACAGCGCCCATGAGCTGCGCACCCCGATCGCGGCGGCACTCGCCCACACGCAGCGGCTCATCGCCGTCAGCAAGGACGAGGCGGTGCGCGAGCGTGGGCGCCACATCGAGGCGGGGCTGACGCGGCTGTCGTCGCTGTCGGAAAAGCTGATGCAGCTCGCACGCGCCGAAGGCGCCGGGCTGATCGCCGAGGCCGAGCAGGATCTGACGACGGTTCTTGAGCATCTCGTCGAAGAATTCCGCCGCGCCGAACCGGAAAACGCGCGTCTTCGGCTCGTCACAAACGGCCGCCTCGTCTCGCATATGGATGCCGACGCGTTTGCGATCCTTCTGCGCAATCTCATCGAGAACGCGCTGAAGCACGGCGAGCCGAAGGGGATGATCGAGATCGAGGTGCCGAGCGACAATGTCGTGCGGGTCGTCAATGGTGGGGTCGTCGTCGGGCCGGACGAGCTGAAACGCCTGCGCGGGCGCTTTGAACGCGGGGCGACGCGCGCCAAGGGCGCCGGGCTCGGTCTCGCCATCGCGCAGGCGATCGCGGCGGGCTCGGGCGCGGAGCTCACGCTGGCCTCGCCGGCCGCGGGGCGCGAAGACGGGTTCGAGGCCGTGCTCCGGCTGCCGGAGTAGAGAGCCGCTTCGCTCTCAGCCGGTCTTGCGCAGGGAGCGGATCTGATCGAGCCCCGAGAGGCCGAGTTTCGGCCACATCTCATCGACGCGGGCCTTCACCTCCGGCGACATGTCGAGAACCGTGCCCCATTCGCGGTGCGTCTCCGCGCCGATCTTGTTGGTCGCATCGATGCCGAGCTTGCCGCCGAGGCCGAATTCCGGCGAGGCGAAGTCGAGATAGTCGATGGGGGTCGATTCCAGCTGCACGAGATCGCGCGAAGGGTCCATGCGCGTCGACAGGGCCCAGAGGACGTCGGCGCCGTTGTGGACGTCGATGTCGTCGTCGACGACGACGATGCCCTTGGTGTAGCTGAACTGCGGCAGCATCCCCCACATGCCCATCATGACGCGGCGCGCCTGGCCCGGATAGCGCTTCTTGATGGAGACGATGGCGAGCCGGTAGGAGCAGGCGTCCGGCGGCAGCCAGACATCGGAGATTTCCGGCATCTGCTGAATGATGAGCGGCTTGGCGAGATAGTTGAGCGCCTCGCCCATGACGGAAGGCTCGTCCGGCGGGCGGCCGGTGAAGGTCGAAAGATACAAGGGATCGCGGCGATGGGTGATCGCCGTCACGCGCATCACCGGGAAGGGCTCGACGGCGTTGTAATAGCCGGTGTGGTCGCCGTAAGGCCCTTCGGGCGCCGTCTCTTCCGCAGAGACATAGCCTTCGATGACGATCTCCGCTTCCGACGGCACGGGGAGGGGAACGGTCAGCCCCTGCACCACCTTCGGTCGTTCGCCGCGGATGAGACCGGCGAAATCGAGCTCCGACAGGGTTTCGGGGATCGGCATCACGGCCGACAGGATGGTGGCGGGATCGGCGCCGATAACGATCGCCACCGGCATGTCCTTGCCCTGTTTCGCCCAGGCGCGGTGATGGGCGGCGGCACCGCGATGCGCGAGCCAGCGGGTGATGAGATGCGTATCGTCGAGGACCTGCAATCGGTAGACGCCGACATTGAGCGAGCCGTTGTCCGGCGGTCGGGTGACGACGAGCGGCCATGAAATGAGCGGTGCCGGTTCGCCGGGCCAGCAGGTCTGGATCGGCAGGCGGGAGAGTTTTGCGTCCGCCCCGCGCAGCACCTCCGCCTGGCAGGGGGCGTTGCGCACGCTGTCGGGTCGCGTGTTGAGCGCCGCCTTCAGCATGGGCAGATGCGCGATCGCATCGCGCAGGCCGCTCGGCGGCTGCGGCGAGCGCAGCGAGGCCATCATCTCGCCGAGCTCTCCGAGGCGCTCCTTCTTCACGCCGAAGCCGGCGGCGACGCGCTCGACCGTGCCGAAGAGATTGACGACGACCGGCATTTCCGCCGGCTTGCCGGCGGCGTCGAGGGGATGGTCGAGCTGCAGCGCCGGTCCGCCCGCCTTTAAGACGCGGCGGTGGATCTCCGTGACTTCGTGCACCATGGAAACCGGCGCCGAAATGTGCCGGAAGTCCCCCGCACCTTCGAGATGCCTCAGGAAGTCACGCAGATTGCGGAAATGTGGCAGGTCTCGAAAGGTCACCGGCGCCTCCTCTGTGGCTCGATGCGGCAGGGGCAGGGCGGCTGCTTTGAGCTAGATCAAGGACGTTCCCGTTTGTTTGTCGCTGGATTGGACGGTGATGCAAACTTCCCCCAATATCGTCGCAGTGCCGGCGCCCGTGCGCCTGCTCATGCGTCCTTTGCCGCTTCTGCCGTTGCGGCTCATGCTGGAGAGGCTGGTTTCCGGGCTGATTCGCCGTCGCCCGGGGCTGTTTCTGCGGCTCGATCATCATGCCGAGAAGGTGTTTTTGATCGATCCGACGGATCTGCCTTTCGTCTTTCGTCTGAAGCCCGATCCGGAGCATCCGACCGTGGAGCCGCTGCGGCGTGAGCGGGCAGGCGCGTGGGACGGCCGAATCGCCGGTCCGCTCGGCGCGCTGATGGGCATGATCCACGGCACCTTCGACGGCGATGCGCTGTTCTTCTCGCGCGATATCATCATCGAGGGCGACACGGAGGCGGTGCTGGCGCTGCGCAACGCGCTCGACGACGCCGAGATCGATTTGATGGAGGAGGCGGCGATCGCCTTCGGGCCGTTCCGGCCGGCGATCGAGCCGTTTCTGCGCAACGTCACACCCGTTGCCGCCCGCATCACCGGACTTCCCCTTTCCCGCAGCGATGAGACCGAGGTCTTTCCGTGAAACCGCTCGAACTCGTCTGCCCGGCCGGTACCCCGGCCGCGCTTCGCGCCGCCGTCGAGGCGGGCGCCGATACCGTCTATTGCGGCTTCCGCGACGAAACCAATGCGCGCAACTTTCCCGGCCTGAATTTCTCGCGGGCCGAGATGGAAGAATCGATCGACTACGCGCATCGGCGCGGCTCGAAGGTTCTCGTCGCCATCAACACCTTTCCCCGCGCCGGCGCGCCCGAACTCTGGCGGGCGGCCGTTGACGATGCGGCCCGGTTCGGCGCCGACGCGGTGATCCTTGCCGATGTCGGGCTGCTCGATTACGCGGCCAACCATCAGCCGGGGCTGCGCCGGCATCTTTCGGTGCAGGCGGCCGCCGCCAATCCCGACGCGATCAATTTCTATGCCGAGACTTTCGGCGTGCGGCGCGTGGTGCTGCCGCGCGTTTTGACCGTGCAGGAGATCGCCGCGATCAACCGCGAGATCGAATGCGAGACGGAGGTGTTCGTCTTCGGCGGGCTGTGCGTGATGGCGGAGGGGCGCTGCGCGCTTTCCGCTTACGCGACCGGGCGCTCGCCCAACATGAACGGCGCCTGTTCGCCGGCAAGCCACGTGCACTACAAGGAAGAGGGCAGCGAGCTCGTCTGCGGGCTTGGCGATTTCACCATCAACCGGGTGAAGAAGGACGCGCCGGCGCCTTATCCGACATTGTGCAAGGGCTGCTTCCAGGCCGGCGATTATCAGGGGCATGTGTTTGAGGATCCGGCAAGCCTCGATGCGGCGACGCTGATCACCGAATTCGCCTCCGCCGGCGTGACGGCGCTCAAGATCGAGGGCCGGCAGCGCAGCCGCTCCTATACGAAGACCGTGGTGCACACCTTCCGCAAAGCGGTGGAAGCGCAGGCCAAGGGCCTGCCGATCATGGCGAACGAACTCCAGCGGCTGACGGAGGGACAGACGACGACCTCCGGCGCTTACAGCAAGACCTGGCGCTGAGCGCCGGTCTCACAAAACGATAAGAGGTGTAACTGTGGCCGGACAAGCATTGCTCACGCTCGGACCCGTCCTGTTCAACTGGCCGGTGGAGAAATGGGCGGATTTTTACGCCCGCATCGCCGACGAGGCGCCGGTCGACCGCGTCTGTCTCGGCGAAGTCGTCTGCTCCAAACGGCTGCCGTTCTACAACGACGTCATCAGCGAAGCGGTGGAGCGGCTGGAGGCGGCCGGCAAGGAGGTCGTGCTGTCGTCGCTGGCGCTCATCACGCTGCCGCGCGAGCGCAAGGCGGGCGCCGGGCTCGCCAAAGACGAGGAGCATGTGATCGAGGTCAACGACCTCACCATGCTGCGCTATCTGGAACCGGGGCGGAAGATCGCCGTCGGTCCGCTGGTCAACGTCTACAATGAGGGCACCCTGTCCTGGCTCGCCGGGCGCGGCGCCAAGCATGTCTGCCTGCCGCCGGAGCTGCCGATCGCCTCGGTGGAGAGCCTGGCAAAGGCGGGTTCTGCCCTCGATCTAGATACGGAAGTGTGGGCTTTCGGGCGCGTGCCGCTCGCCATTTCCGGGCGCTGCTATCACGCGCGCATCCACAAAGTCTCGAAGGATTCCTGCCAGTTCGTCTGTGGCCTCGATGCCGACGGGTTGCCGGTGAAGACGCTCGACGGCGGGGATTTTCTGGCCATCAACGGCGTGCAGACGCTGTCGTTCGCTTATGGCAGCGCCCTCGGCGAGCTCGACATCCTGATGCAGGCCGGCGTCAATTCCTTCCGCCTGTCGCCGCATGATTGCGACATGGTCGCGGTGGCGGAGCTCTATCGCCAGCGCCTCGACCGCAAGATCTCGGGAGACGAGGCGCAGGCGAAGCTCGCCGCGCTGTTGCCGGAAGCGGAATTCGCCAACGGCTTCCTCTTCGGCGATTACGGCGCGGAAATGGTGAAAAAGGCCGAGCGTCAGGTCGCCTGACGCATCAAAGAGCTTTTTCGGTCGGCTGCCTTTTATGCACAGGCGGCCGATTTCACGCGGCGTCTCTCGCGCTCGCGCCAGAGATCGTAGACCATCTGGGCGCGCAGCCAGAACTCCGGCTCATTCTTTGCCGCTTCCGCAAGCCCGAGCGCCGTGCGCGCCGTGATCGGCGCGTCGCCGCGCAGAATCCGGTGCAGCATCTCGCGGGAGATGCCGGCAAGACGGGCAACGTCGACGACCTTAAGATTGCGCCGCTCCATCACCCAAATGCGGTAAAGTTCGCCCGGATGCATCGGGGTGACGTCGTCTGCCGAGCGGTAATCGGCAAGAATGTCCTCGACGTCCTGCGCCGAGATCTCTTTCAGATCGGCCTCTCGGGCAGGGCTGATGTCTGCCTCGGCCTTCATTTGATGGACACCTCCCGCAGTTGAATATTTGAGTTTACTGCGGGAGGGCGCGGTTCGGCAAACGATATTGCCTACCAGGCGGCAGTGGCCTGCATGGTGGGGGCGCCGTCTGCGGCGACCCAGAGGGAAAGGCCGTCGTCCTTCTCCGTGGCGTTGAGCGTGGCCGGAGCGCCGTCGAAGAACGGTTTGACGCCGCGGAAATCGAAGGTTTTCGGAAGCTCTCCTTTGAGCTCGGCGGCGTAATGCAGAAGCCAGGTCGCCTGCATGGGGCCGTGCACGACGAGGCCCGGATAGCCTTCCTCTTCGATGCAATAGCGGCGATCGTAATGGATGCGGTGGCCGTTGAAGGTGAGCGCCGAATAGCGGAAGAGACGCACCGCATCGGCGGTGACTGGCTTTTGCTGTTCCGCCTGCGGAGCCTCCGGCGACGGTTTTGCCGCGGCCTGCTGAGAGCGCGGTGACGCGGCCGGGCTTGTCGGGGCTGCCTCGCGATAAACGAGATCCTGGCGCTCGCGGATGGCGAGGCCGCGGCTCGTGGAGATCTCGTGGTCGACGGTCACGAAGCAGAGCTCGCCAGTGCGGCCTTCCTTGCGCACGACGTCGCGCACCACCGAGCGGCGCTCGACCTCGTCTCCGACGAGGATCGGACCTTCCAATTCGAGGCGACCACCGGCCCACATGCGGCGCGGCAGCGGCACGGGCGGCAGAAAGCCTCCGCGGCTTGGATGTCCGTCCGGACCAAGTCCGGACATCGGCACGGTGGCCGGCGCAAGGCACCAGTGAATTGCAGCGGGGGCCTCCTCGCCCGGTTTCGGCGTGCCGGGCTCCACATCCATCGTGGCGCGGAAGGCGGCGACGAGATGGGGTGTGACGACGTCGCGCACCGTCTCGCTGCGGCCAATCCATTCGCGAAGGTGCTCAAGATCGAGCGTTCCTGCGGCAGTCGATGGGGGCATGAGAGGACCTTTCGGGCGTTTCCTTTTTATGATGAGCGCTGTCTAGCCGAAAGGGGAGGCCAGATGAACGGCCTTGGCGAGTTATTCTGCGTGTGCCTGTCAGCTTAAGATTCAATCCGCCAATGGTCGCAGGCGGCAATCACTCAAGAATATTGATCCAGTCATTCAGCGGCAGTAAAAGGCTTATTGCGGCGGGACATAGAAATACAAAACGCTCCAGGGGGATATGACCTTCCTTCCAAAGAGCCGGCGCGCGTCAGCGGCTCCCGCATTCTATGGCGCGGGGCGCGTGCAGGCCTGCTTCACCGCGACATTTCATCACCTCGGACGGTGCAAGGTTTTTCCTGCCGGAGTTGTCTCAAAGCCAGCTGAAGAGTCAGTTGCACGACCGTGGCGGCATTTCCGTCGTGGCGGGGGGGCTGCGCCATGCTGACGAAGATCGTCTCGGACGTGGCGTCTGCGACGCCGTTGCGCGCGCGGCTGACGGAGCGGTTGCGCGAGGCCATTGCCTCGGGCGAGCTCCCGCCGGGAACGCCTTTGCGCGAGCGCCATCTCTGCCAGGCTCTCGGGATCAGCCGGACTTCGCTGCGCGAGGCGCTGCGCGCGCTCGAGAGCGAGGGGCTTGCCGTCTCCGTGCCGCACAAGGGCGCGATCGTGGCGCCCTGCGGTAAAAAGGAAGCTGACGACATCTACGCCACCCGGGCGGTCCTCGAAGGGCTGGTCGCCGCGCAATTCGCCGACAAGGCGAGCAAAAAGAGCCGCGCCGAGCTCCGCCACATCGCCGACGAGCTCGCCGAGATCGAGCCGCCGCTCGACGGGCCCGGCTTCTTCGAAATCGCCGGCCGTTTCAGTGCGACCATCATGGAGGGGGCGGGCAACCGGCTTGCCGCCAGCGCGCTGAGTTCAATCTATCTGCGGCAGCGGCAATTGCGCGCCGCCGGCGTCGGCGGCGAACGCTATATGGAAGAATGTCTGAGGGGGATGCGGGAAATCGCGTCCGCGATCGACCGGCACGATGCGATTGCCACGGAGGCCGCCTGCCACCGCCATTGCGCCAATCTTCTGAAGATTGCTCTTTCCTGCCTTGACGAGAAGAGCGGTGGCCGCTCCGCCACGCCCCACAAGGCACGGAGGCTTTCCTCAGGGGCGCGCGACGACGCGCCAGACAGCGCCGATGCGCGCAGGGAAAAGCTGCCTGCCGATCATTCCGATATTGATGAAGTCGCCTGAGCTCTGATCACGCAGGCGGGGAAAGGTCCCCGCGGCTCAGGTGGAGCTGGTGCGGTGCATGCCTTCTTTGGCCGGCTGATAGCGCGGGTTGAGGGTCGAGGCGCGGGCGAAGGAGTTGAACGCCTTCTTGCGGTCGCCGAGGGCTTCCAAAGCCAGACCCTGATTCGTCCAGGCGATGTAGGAATTGCGATCGCGCTTCACGGCTTCATCGAAATCGTCGAGTGCCGTCTTGAAATCACCGATGGCCATGTAGCTCTGGCCGCGGCCATTGAAGGGCTCGGAGGCCAGCGGCGAGAGGCCGATCGCCTTGGTGAAGGATTCGATCGCGGCCGTATGGTTGCCCGAAGCCTGGTAGGCGAGGCCCTGATTGTGGAAGGCCTGCGGGTCCGTGGGATCGAGGCGCACGGCGGAGCTGTAATCCGACAGAGCTTCGTTGAGGCGGCCCTGCTGGCGATAGATCGTCCCGCGCCCGACATAGGCCGTGGCGTAGTTCGGGTCAGCCTGGATCGCCCGGCTGTAATCGTTGAACGCCTCCTGGGTATCCCCGCGCAGGCGGTGGATGAGGCCCCGATTGGCATAGGCCGGCGCAAAATTCGGGTCGAGCTGCAAAGCGGTGTTGAAGTCATCCAACGCCCGCTTGTATTCGCCCGCCTTGCCGTACGCTGCGCCGCGCACATTGTAAGCCGCCGGATCGCGCGGATTGCGCTCGATGACCGAAGTCAGCGATCCGATATTGGCTTCCGACCCCGTATCGGGATCGACCGAGATGTTCGACAGCCCGTTATTGCCGAGCGACTGACAGCCGGCCACGGCCAGTGCAAGAGCACCGGCGGCCAGCCAAGAACGCAAAGAGGATGCTTTCGCCATAGAAGCGGTGTTCCTCAAGTCGCGAGCCCAATGCGAATAAGGGCGGATGTGTCGAGGGAAGCTTACCGGCCGCGCCGCTTGCCAGGGATGAGGCCTTCGCGCTGCGCCCGCTTGCGGGCCAGTTTGCGCGCCCGGCGGATCGCCTCGGCCTTCTCGCGCGCCTTCTTCTCAGACGGCTTTTCGTAGAAGTTACGCAGCTTCATTTCACGGAAGATGCCTTCACGCTGCATCTTCTTCTTCAGCGCTTTCAGCGCCTGATCGACATTGTTGTCTCTGACGACGACTTGCACGTTGATCCCGTTCCTTTCGTCTCTTTCACTTGCCACAGAAACCCGCGGCGGAAGTATCGGGCAGGTGGCAGACCGCGTCCGCCGCCGCATACGCCCAAAGAATAACAGTTGGAGTGCCCGCTGCCGCCGTACGACCGGGCGGAGGCGATATAGCCCTATTCGCCTGGCTTGTCCACAGCAGCTCCTGTTTCCCCAGGAGACTGCGTCACTTTCGGCGAAGGCCCCGTCGGCAGCCGGTCGGGCTCTTTGGGCCGAGGCCCATCACTCCCATCCGCAGAACCGGCGGCGGCTGCCTCGGGTTCCATTTTTCTTTGCGGATCTGGGTCTTGAGGGGCTCGGGCGCCCTGGCGGCCTGTGGCGCCGGGTCCTGAGCTGGCGGCGGGTTGCGGCGTCGGCACGCCCGGCCATGAGGCGACCCTGGCGTCGGCTTCCTTGCGGATACCGGAGGGAAGACCCATCAGCCAGCCTTCCATGAACGGCTCCTTGAGGCCGTGGGAGCGGGCGATGAGATACCAGCGCGCGGCTTCGACCTCGTCCTTGTCGACGCCGAGCCCGTCCTTCAGGAGCTTGGCGTAGCGCAATTCGCCCACCGGATTGTCGGCAAGAGCGGCCTGGCGAAACCATTGCGCGGCCGTCTTTTCGTCTTTTCTCAGACCTTCGCCGTTGAACAGCATGATGGCGTATTCGATCTGCGAGGCGATATGGCCGTTGCGGGCCGCCGTCGCATACCAGCGGGCGGCTTCGGCGGGATTGGCAACGACGCCGACGCCCTCGCGGTAAAGGCCGGCCAAGGCGTATTGCGCATCGCTGTCGCCGGCGCGCGCGGCATTGCGCAAATGCGCTGCGGCCAGCATGGCGTTCTTCTCGACGCCCTTGCCCTGCAAGAGGAGATAGGCGAGTTCGCGCTCGGCGACCGGCTGTCCGAGATCGGCCGCACGCTGAAAATAGGTGGCCGCCTTGGCGTCGTCCTGCTCGACGCCACGGCCGTCGAGATAGAGCCGGCCGAGCGCGTAGAGCGCTTCGCGGTCGCCGGCCTTGGCCGCAAGTTCGTACCAGCCCGCCGCTTCCTTGTAGTCCGTCTTGACGCCGAGACCGCGAGACAGGAGTTCGCCGAGAAGGGTCTGGGCCGCCGTTCTGCCGGCTTCCGCCTGCTGCAGGGCGATCGCGAAGGCGGTCAGAAAATGCCCGCGCTGGAACGCGCCATAGGCCCGGTCGACATTGCTGTCCGGGACGAGGCCGGCATCCTTCAGAGACTGGTCGATGCGGTTTTCGAGCTGCCGGCTGTCGATCTCTTCCGACGGAATCGACGCGCCGAGGCCATCGACCGTCGGGGTTCCGGGCGCTTTCGGGGGAATGGGCGAGGGCAGAGTTGCTTTGGGGCTTCCAGGGGCCTGCCCGCCGGCCGCATCGGGCGGTGTCAGAGGCGTTCCGCTTTGGGCGAACGCAGACGACGCAAAGCCCGTCGAGACGAGCGTCGCGGCAACGACAAGGGCAGGGGCGGAGAGAGGCTTCATGCCGCCACCGGCCGCTGCAGGATAATCTCGGAGACACGCCGCATGGCTTCCGCCGGGCCGTCCGGCGCTTCCCAGACAGCGCGGCGGAGGGCCACGAATTCGGCCCCCGTCGCCACGGCCTGAGGCAGCGTCTCAAGGCTCGCGCCGGCCATGATGACGGCCGGAACCTCCATCATGCTCGCCCACCATTCGGCAAGAGCGAGTGCCTTCGGATGCGGCTCGTCGTGGCTGTCGCCGTCGGGCTCGCCGAAGAAGAGATAATCGATGTCGAGTTCGCCGGCGAGCATGGCGATGTCGCGCGTCTTGAGCTTGCCCGCGCCGACGATGCGCTGCGGGCGAAAGCTCTCCGCGGCGATGACGAGGTTCTGGTGACCGTTGGCGATATGCACACCGTCGGCGCCGACATGGCCTGCGGCACGGGTGAAATTCTCAAGGAGCGCTGCAGCGCCGGCCGCCTGGATCACGGGGACGAGGCGGCGGGCGTGCGCCTCCGTCTCGGTCTCGCTCGGCGAGGCGGTGATGAGGACGGCCGCCACGGGCGCGGCGGCAAGGGCGGTTTCGAGCGCCTCGACGTCCTTCGTCTCGTCCCCGGAGGATGGTGCGATCAAAAAGATCTGCGGGGGGAGGGCTTCGTCTTCCGCCGGCCGGGGCGTCATCTGATCGGCATCGGTTTTCTGGGTCATCGTCCTGGCACATAAACGAAAGGAGGCGTCTCCGCCTCCTCAACGTCGCAAATTCGGCGATTGTTTGAGAGAGGCCTCAGGCGGCCTTCTTCTCCTCCGTTTCGCTCCACCGGCCCGTCGCCGCAAGCGAATTCATGCGCGCACGGTGGTTGAAGGCGCGCTGACCGGCGGCCTCGTTCTCCATCTTGCCGCCCCAGGCGTTGAGAGCTGCCGTCTGCAGGGCGCGGCCATAGGAGTAGGTGAGCTTCCAGGGAAGCTGGCCCATGGCGTTCATGGCGGAGAGATGTGCCGTCGCCTGTTCGTCCGACTGACCGCCGGAGAGGAAGGCGATGCCCGGAACGGCCGGCGGCACGCAGGATTTGAGGCAACGCAGCGTCTTCTCCGCGACCTCTTCGACGCTTGCCTTCTGGCCGGAATGGTCGCCCGGCACGATCATGTTCGGCTTCAAGATCATGCCTTCCAGCATGACATTGGCGTCGTAGAGCTCGGTGAAGACCGTCTTCAAGGTCCACTCCGTGACCTCGTAGCAGCGGTCGATGTCGTGCTTGGCGCGCTCGCCATCCATCAGCACTTCCGGCTCGACGATCGGGACGATGCCGTTTTCCTGGCAGAGCGCCGCATAGCGGGCGAGCGCATGGGCGTTCGCCTTGACGCAGTTCCAGGACGGCAGCGGGCCGTCGATGGTGATGACGGCGCGCCATTTGGCGAAACGCGCGCCGAGTTCGTAATATTCCTTGAGGCGGCCGCGCAGACCCGTGAGGCCTTCCGTGACCTTTTCACCCGGCGAGAGCGCCATGTCCTTGGCGCCCTGATCGACCTTGATGCCGGGCACCGCGCCCGCATCCTGAATGATCTTGGAAAACGGCGTGCCGTCGCGCGCCGCCTGACGGAGGGTTTCGTCGAAGAGGATGACGCCGGAAATGTAGTCCTTCATCGCGTCGGCGCGGAACAGCATTTCGCGGTAGTCGCGGCGCGATTCCTCCGTCGAGGTGAGGCTGATCGTATCGAAGCGCTTCTTGATGGTGCCGGTGCTTTCGTCGGCCGCAAGGATGCCCTTGCCTTCCGCCACCATCTTGTTGGCGATGTCTTCGAGGCGTTCCGTCATTCAATCCTCCGTTCCAAGTGCCCGCAGGATGCAGGCCGGTGTGGCCAATGTTGGGCCGATCAGGCCTTCTTCAAGGCCGTGACGCCCGGCAGTTCCTTGCCTTCCATCCATTCCAGGAAGGCCCCGCCGGCGGTCGAAACGTAGGAAAAATCGTCCGCGACGCCTGCCTGATGCAGGGCGGAGACGGTGTCGCCGCCGCCGGCGACCGAGATGAGAGAACCGGCCCTGGCGGCCTCCGCCGCATGGCGGGCGCAGGCGACCGTCGCCTTGTCGAAGGGCTTCGTCTCGAAAGCGCCGAGCGGGCCGTTCCAGACGAGGGTTTCGGCCTTGTCGATCCATTCGTTGACGGCGGCGATGCTCTCAGGCCCGACGTCGAGGATCATGCCGTCGTCGGGCACCTTGTCGAGGGGAAGCGTTTCGCAAGCCGCGTTCTCCTTGAATTCCTTGGCGACCACGACGTCCTGCGGCAGCACGATGGCACAGGCGGAGGAGGCCGCCTCCGTCATGATGCGGCGGGCGGTTTCGGCAAGATCCGCCTCGCACAGCGACTTGCCGATGGCGACGCCCTTGGCATGCAGAAACGTATTCGCCATGCCGCCGCCGATGACGAGGGCGTCCACCTTCTTCACGAGATTGGCGAGAAGGTCGATCTTGGTCGACACCTTGGCGCCGCCGACGATGGCGAGGACGGGACGCTTCGGGCGGCCGAGCGCCTTCTCAAGAGCCTCCAGCTCCTCCTGCATGGCACGGCCCGCATAGGCCGGCATGTGGTGGGCGAGGCCCTCGGTGGAGGCGTGGGCGCGGTGCGCGGCCGAAAAGGCGTCGTTGACGTAGATGTCGCCGTTCTTGGCGAGCTCGGCGGTGAAGTCGGCGTCGTTCTTTTCCTCGCCCGCATAGAAGCGGGTGTTCTCCAGAAGAACGATGCCGCCATTGCCGAGGCTGTCGATGGCGTGGGCCGCCTTGTCGCCGATGCAATCTTCGCAGAATTCCACGGGCTTGCCGATCACCTCGGCCACATCGCCGGCGATCTGGCCGAGCGACATCTCCGGCACGGGCTTGCCTTTCGGGCGGCCGAAATGGGCGAGGAGGGCAACGCGCGCGCCCTTGTCGGAGAGCTCGCGAATGGTGCCTGCCACCCGCTCGATGCGGGTGCGGTCGGTGACGCGCCCGTCATGGACCGGTACGTTGAGATCGACACGCAGCAGAACGCGCTTGCCGGTGATGTCACCCGCATCGTCAAGTGTGCGGAAACTGGCCATGAGTTTTCCCCCATCGTATGAATATTCGCCCGGGAACATACAGGCAGAACGGGCGAAGGCAAGCGGCGCTCAAGCTTCCTCGGCGGGGGCTGCGCGCGCCCCTCCCACATCCTCTGGCAGGCCGTCCAGGAGGACTTTCTTGCGCTTCTCCCTGGTGGGCTTGCGGCGCCGGAAGGGGGTGGTGAGCCAGTGCCAGATCCCGCCCACGCTCAACATCGTCACGATGCTTTCTGAGGGTTTCGGCGGGTCGAGGGATACGCCGACAGAAGCGATGCGGCCCTCCGGATCGGCGTCGCGGACGATGAGTTCGATATCTCCCAGAGCGACGCGGTCGCCATATTCCGGGGTGCCGCCGACGCGCGCTGCGATGAGTTCTGCGATCGTCCAATCGGTCTCTTCAGCGGCAAGCTCCAACTCATAGGCCTCCGCCAATTCGCGCGCCGGACGCTGCGGATCGACGGTGAAATCGCCGAAGAATTCGACATCCTGCGGGTCGAGCTCGGCGCGGCTTGCGAAAAGCCGGTCGAGAAGATGCGGAAAGGCGCCGGGAATGACGATGTAGACGTAATCGCCCGGTTGGAGGCGTCCCGCATCCTGGAAGGAGAGGGAGCTGCCGTTGCGCAGCACGAGCGAGGGCCGCGCCCAGCGCGGAATGCGCTCGCCGCGCGCCACCGGACTGTCGGCGATGACGCGGTAGGTCAGGAGTTCGTGATGGCGTGTGCCGGGAAGGTCGAGCGTGACCTTCTCCAGCGGTCCGAGCCGCGGCGGCAGAACGAGACCGAGGCGGCGCGCGACCGTGCCGACCGTCCAGCCCTGCACGATGAGCGAGACGAGCACGATGATGAAGGCGAAGTTGAAGAGGGCGCGGCCGTTCGGGATCTCCGAGATGAGGGGCGTGATGGCGAGCAGGATGGAAACGGCGCCGCGCAGGCCGACCCAGGAGACGAACGCCGTCTCTGCACGCGGAAAGCGAAAGGGAATGAGACAAAGTGAGACGGCGAGGGGACGGCCGATGAAGATCAGGAAGAGCCCGATGGCGATCGCGTCGCCGACGATGATCGGAAATTGCGACGGCGTGGCGAAGAGCCCGAGGACCAGGAACATGATGATCTGGGCAAGCCAGGTCATGCCATCCTGGAAGCGCAGGAGGCTTGCGGCGGCACGCAGCCGCGCGTTGCCGGCGATCAGCCCGGCGATATAGACGGCGAGGAAGCCGGAGCCGCCGATCGCGCCGGCGGCCGCGAAGACCATCAGAGACAGCGCCAGAACGAAGATCGGCATGAGGCCGCGGTCGAGTTCGAGCTTTTCGACGAGCCACAGGATGAGCCGCCCGCCGACGAGGCCGCCGGCGACTCCGAGCCCCATCTGTACGAGAAAGCCGGTGAGGACGTCGCCCGCGAGCTGTTGCGGCTTGATCGCCTCGCCGGTGGCGAGAACCGAGACGAGCGTCAGCGTGAGGAAGATGGCGATCGGATCGTTGGAGCCGGATTCGACTTCGAGCGCGGAGCGCACGCGGTCGCGGATCGAGATGTTGCCGACGCGCAGCAAAAAGAAGACGGCCGCCGCATCTGTGGAGGCGACGATGGAGCCGAGTAGGAAGGATTCGAGCCAGGAAAAGTCGGTCAGGTAATGCGTGCACAGCCCGACGAGGCCTGCCGTCAGCACGACGCCGAGAGTGGCGAGCGACAAGGCGGGCAGTGCCGCCTGTTTGAAGGCGGCGACGGGCGTGCGGAAACCTGAATCGAACAAGACGACGGCAAGCGCCAGCGAGCCGACGAAATAGGCGACGGGTGCATTGTCGAAATCGAGGCCGAGCCCGTCCGTGCCGGCGGCGAGGCCGATCAGGAGAAAGATGAGCAGGAGAGGGGCGCCGAAGCGGAAGGCGATGAGGCTCGAAAAAGCCGCGACCAGCACGAGCGCCGTGCCGATCAGGATGACGAGATAAATGCCCTGCTCGTAGATGCCGCCCTCCCTGCCATTGCGCGCCGTGAACCGATACGGCGATGCACCCTATCCCTTGTTGCGGGAGGGTGTGGCAAAGGCAAGGCCTTGTGGTGTTCACACTTTACGGAATGTCGACAGGAATTCGTCGGAACAAGGTCGGGTAGTCGCGCACGAGGCCGTCCTCATCGACGGGAAGTTCGGCCGTGAAGGAGCGATCTGCGGCTTCGTAGCGATAGAGCGATCCCCGCTCGAGGCAGGTGTAGATCTGATGGTCGCGGACGGGCTTGAACGTGTCGAAGGGCACGTAGGCCATGGTGAGCACGCCAGAGCATTCGTCTTCGGCGAGCTTCAGACGGCGGATCGGCAGAGTGTTGGTGAAGGCGGAGCCGGCGAGATCGATGTCGATGGCACCGTCGAGATTGTCGAGCGGGCGTCCGTCGGCTTCGTGCCAATGGCCTTGGCCATCGGAATGGATGTCGATGCTGCGTCCGGACGTGGCCTTAAGGATCAGCGATCGCGTGCGCCAGGCCTCATCGCAGCTGAGGCGGTAGAAAACGCCGTAAGGAATTCCGCCGCGCTCGCCGATGACGGTGCCGCGGATGAGGAATCCGGTCGGGCCCGGCCCCAGGCTGACATGCTCGAGGCCGATCCCTTCTTCGGGTTGCCAGCGCGCGGCGCGCGCCGGCAGAGAGCGGAAGCCGCCCATCGCAGGTTTGGCTTAGATGGTCTTCGCCATGGCAACCGCCGTGTCGTTCATGCGGTTGGAGAAGCCCCATTCGTTGTCGTACCAGGACATGACACGGCACAGCGAGCCTTCCATGACCTTGGTCTGATCCATGTGGAAGACGGAGGAATGGCTGTCATGGTTGAAGTCGGAGGAGACGAGCTTCTCGTCCGTGTAGCCGAGGATGCCCTTGAGGTCGCCATTGGCGGCGGTGCGGATCGCTTCCTGGATCTCTTCGACCGAAGTGGAGCGCGACGGCACGAACTTGAAGTCGACGACCGAGACGTTCGGGGTCGGCACGCGGATCGCGACGCCGTCGAGCTTGCCGTTGAGCTCCGGCAGGACGAGGCCGACGGCCTTCGCTGCGCCCGTCGAGGTCGGGATCATGGACAGCGCTGCGGCGCGAGCCCGGTAGAGATCCTTGTGCAGCGTGTCGAGCGTCGGCTGATCACCCGTGTAGGAGTGGATCGTTGTCATGAAGCCCTTGTCGATGCCGATGGCGTTGTTGAGCACATAGGCGACCGGGGCGAGGCAGTTCGTCGTGCACGAGGCGTTGGAGACGACGACGTGGTCGGAGGTGAGCTTGTCGTCGTTGACGCCGTAGACCACGGTCAGATCGGCTCCCGCGGACGGCGCGGAGACGAGGACGCGCTTGGCGCCGCCCTCAAGATGCAGCGCCGCCTTGTCGCGGGCGGTGAAGATGCCGGTGCATTCCATGACGATGTCGACGCCGAGCTCGCCATGCGGGAGCTTCGTCGGATCGCGCTCGGCCGTCACTTTGATCGGGCCGCGGCCGACATCGATCGTGTCGCCGGAGACCTTCACTTCGCCCGGGAAGCGGCCATGGACGCTGTCGTAGCGCATCAAATGGGCGTTGGTTTCGACCGGGCCAAGGTCGTTGATGGCCACGACCTCGATGTCGGTGCGGCCAGATTCGATGATGGAGCGCAGAACATTGCGCCCGATGCGGCCAAATCCGTTGATGGCAACCTTAACCATTTGCGTCTCCTAGTCCGTGTCTTTTGGTTCAAGCCGGGCAATTGCCTTCTCGCAGATCGCCTCAGCGGTCATCCCGAAATGCCGATATAGCTCCTCGTAGGGTCCGCTCGCGCCGAAGCCCGTCATGCCGACGAAAAGGCCATGTTCCCCGATGATCGCGTCCCATCCCTGGCGAATGGCGGCCTCGACGCCGATGCGCAAGGGGGCGGTCCCGATTATTTCCTGACGATAGACATCGCTTTGCTGCGCGAAGACATCGAAGGAGGGGATCGAGACGACGCGGGCGGGGTGGCCCCGCTCGTCAAGCAGATCCTTGGCCGCGACGGTGATTGCCACTTCCGAACCTGTGGCGAAAAGGCTCACCTCGGCGTCACCGCTGCAATCTGCGATGACATAGGCGCCGCGCCGGCAGAGATTGTCTTCCTCATACTCACCGCGCAAGGGCGTAAGATCCTGTCGCGTCAAAACGATGACGCTCGGCCCGGTCGAGGTGGTGAGCGCAAGCTGCCAGCATTCGGCCGTCTCAACGGCATCGGCCGGACGCCAAACGGAAAGGTTCGGGATCGCCCGGAGCGCCGCCAAGTGTTCGACCGGCTGATGGGTGGGGCCATCTTCGCCGAGGCCGATGGAATCGTGCGTCATGACGAAGATGACGCGCTGGCGCATCAAGGCGGCGAGGCGGATGGCCGGCCGGCAGTAATCGGAGAAGGTCAGGAAGGTCCCGGAGAAGGGGATCAGCCCCTTGTGCAGCGCCATGCCGTTCATGGCCGCCGCCATGCCGTGCTCACGGATACCCCAATGAATGAAGCGGCCGGAGTACTCGCCGGGCGCCACCGCCTTCATCTCGCTGGTGCGGGTGTTGTTGGAGCCGGTCAGATCGCCCGAACCGCCGATCATTTCGGGAACGACGGGGGCGATGCATTCCAGCACGGCTTGCGAGGCCTTGCGGCTTGCGAGCGTCGGCGGCTCGGCGGAATATTCCCGCTTCAGCTCGGCAATGGCACGATCGAGGCGCGGCGGAAGGTCGCCGGCCATGGTGCGGGCGAACTCTCCGCGCAATTCCGCGTCGAGCCCTTCAAAGCGCTCCTGCCAGGCCTTGCGGCGCGGGCGCGCCCTGAGGCCGGCGATGCGCCAGGCGTCGAGGATGTCGGCGGGGATGTGGAAGGGCTCATAGGGCCAGTCGAGGCGCTCGCGCGCTTCCTGCACTTCCTTCTCGCCGAGCGGGCTGCCATGGGCCGACGATTTGCCGGCCTTGTTGGGGGCGCCGAAGCCGATGGTCGTGCGTGCCGCAATCAGGGTCGGGCGATCCGATTGCCGCGCATCCGTCAACGCCCGGTCGATCTGCTCGGGGTCGTGGCCGTCGATGCGCACCGCATTCCAGCCGGAAGCCTCCACACGCGCCACCTGATCGGTGGAATCCGACAGCGAGATGTCGCCGTCGATGGTGATGTGGTTGTCGTCGAAGATGACGATCAGGCGGCTGAGCTTCAGATGGCCGGCGAGTGCGATGGCCTCCTGGCTGATGCCTTCCATGAGGTCGCCATCGGAGCACAGGACGTAGGTGTAGTGATCGACGACGCCGTCGCCGAAGCGGGCATTCAGCATGCGCTCGGCGAGGGCCATGCCGACGGCATTGGCGATGCCCTGACCGAGCGGGCCGGTGGTCGTCTCGATGCCCGGCGCTTCGCCGACTTCCGGATGCCCGGCCGTTTTGGAGCCGAGCTGGCGGAAGTTCTTCAGCTCCTCGATCGTCATCTCGTCGTAGCCGAGAAGATAGAGGAGCGAATAAAGCAGCATCGATCCGTGCCCGGCCGACAACACGAAACGGTCGCGGTCTGGCCAGTTCGGATCGGTGGGATCGAACTTCAAATGTCGGGTAAACAGGACGGTGGCAATGTCGGCCGCGCCCATTGGCAGGCCGGGATGCCCCGATTTTGCAGCCTCCACCGCGTCCATGGCGAGCGCCCGGATCGCATTGGCCATGGATGCGTGCTTTTCGGCCTCTGGCATGGAAAACTTCCGAGATGGTGCCGGACATCAGGCCGTTCAGGCGCTGACCCGCGCTTCTTATCGTCCGGCGGGCGCCGCGAGACATACACGGCTCTCAATGCGAGTCAACGTCACAGCCATGAAGCAGCTGCGTAGCAAGCATCTTGGGCAGTTGACTGCTCTTTCAAGCGCTGCATAACCTCTTCGCCCCAATCCGTTGATTTTTGACGGCTCGGGGGTGAACCTTTGGCTCAAAGACGTGCATAGTGTGCTGCCATGGATCCTGCTTCCCCAGCCAATTCGACGCCCGGCCATGCGCCGAGCCGTTTCGCGCAAGCGACAGAGCTTTTCGAGAAAGCTCTGAGCGAGCTCGAGCTTGCGGTGGAACGCAGCGAATCGCGCGGCGGCCATCACGAAACACTCGTGCAGCAGCTTCACGATTCCGAACAGGACAGGGCGCGACTTGCCGAGGCGCTGGATGCGGCCGGCGACCGCTCGTCCAAGCTGGAACGGGCCAACCACGAAGTGGGCCAGCGTCTCGACCGCGCCATCGCTCAGCTGAAATCGGCTCTCGGAGAGGATTTCTGACATCATGGCGACCGTAACGGTCAGCATCGGCGGGCGACGTTTCCGGCTCGCATGCGAGGACGGCGAAGAAGAGCACGTCATGGAGCTCGGCGAGCGGTTGGATCAGACCGTCACCGAGTTGCGCGCCAATGTCGGCGAGATCGGCGATCAGCGCCTGACCGTCATGGCGGCGATGCTGATGACCGACCGTCTGAGCGAGGCGGAAGGCCGCATCGCCGGGCTTGAAGGCGAAATCTCCGAACTGCGCGAAAGCCGCAACGAAGCCCTCGATCGCTTCGAAGCCCTGGAGAGCCAGGCAAGCGACGCGATGGAGCGGGCTGGCCGCCGCATTGCGCGGCTTGCACGGGCGCTGCGCGGCGGCTCGGCGAGCAACGGCTCATCCGGCTCTGAAGAGGAGTGACGTGGCGCAGGCGAGCCTGATGCTGCGCGTTCCTGCGTGATCGAAGATCCGTTCTTTTATCTGGTGGCGGTCCCGGCCGTCATCATGATCGGGCTTTCCAAGGGCGGGATCGGCGGTGCCGGGGCGATGCTTGGTGTGCCGCTCGTCACGCTTGCCATCGATCCGGTGCGAGCGGCGGCGATCCTCTTGCCGATCCTCGTCGCCATGGATCTCGTCAGTCTCTACGCCTGGCGCGGGGTCTATCAGACGAAGAGCCTCGCCATTCTGCTGCCGGGCGCCGCCCTTGGTGTCGGCATCGGCTGGGTGCTCGCCGGCTCGATCGGCGAAGAGGAGATCCGCCTCATCGTCGGTGGGATCGGGCTCGTTTTCTCTCTCGATCATTATCTCGGGCACTATTTCGGCGGCGATGCTAAGCGGGCGCCGCGGTCGCATCAGCCGGCGAAGGGGATGATCTGGGGCTCTGTGGCGGGCTTCACGAGCTTCGTCGCGCATGCCGGCGGGCCGCCATTTCAGATGTATATGCTGCCGCTGCGGCTGCCGCCGCCGGTCTATGCGGGCACGTCCGTGATCTTCTTTGCGGTCGTCAACGCGCTCAAGCTGTTGCCGTATTTCATGCTCGGGCAGTTCTCGGCGGCGAACCTCGAAACCTCCCTCGTTTTGATGCCGCTGGTGCCGGTTGCGACCTTGACCGGGGTCTGGCTGGTCAAGACGGTGTCGCCGAAGTTCTTCTATGCGCTGAGTTATGCGCTCGTGCTTCTGGTCTCCCTCAAGCTCATCTTCGATGCCGGCATGGCGCTGATGGTCTGAGAGGGCGTCCCGGAAGGGCGATCTCAGAACAGTGCGTCGGCGAAGAGTTTCACTGTGATGATGGTGAGGATCGCCAGGATGAGGCGGTCGAAGCTGCCGGGTTTCATGTCTCGGCCGAGCCATTGGCCGAGACGCATGCCGAGAAACACCGGCACGAGGGCTGCGATGCTGAGCATGAGGCGCTGCCAGGTGAGAATGCCGGCGAGGGCGAGCGATGGCAGCTGGGCGACGGCAAAGCTCGTGAAAAGAACGGAGACGGCGAAGACGAATTTCGGACGCTCCAGACGCAGGGCGTTCATGAAGGTGACGCTGACCGGGGCGGAGATGCCGGTCGCGCCTTGCAGGGTTCCGGCGAGGAAGCCGATGGCCGGGGCGATCTGTGTGGCGCGGGCCATTGCGAGCTTCACCTGGGGGTGCAGGAGGCGGAGCGCGATATAGGCGAGCATGACGAGCGCGAGCCCGAGCGAGAGGAAGCGGGCGGGCAGGCTCGTCAGGAGAAAGGTGCCCGCGGCAATGCCGATCAGGCTCATCACCACGAGCCGCGGGAGAAAGGGGAGGTCGGCGCTATGGGCGCGGAACCTCCAGACCTGCGAAAGGTTGGCTGTCAGGATCGGGATGGTCAGGATGGCGATCGCGTAAGGAACGTCGAGAAAAGCCGCAATGCCCGGTATCGCCACGAGCGGCAGTCCCATGCCGGCGACGCCTTTGATGGTGCCGCCCGCAGCGAGACAAAAGAAGATGACAAGAAGTTCGTTCAACGTGGATCGCCCTTGGTGAGTTGTCTCTGGCCTGTCGAATAGGCCGAAGGCGTTGGCGCTGTCGTCCCACTTGTCTCACGGGCTGCCGGCATGGCGGAAAATCTTGGAAGTGTTGCCGACCGGGATATGGTCTGACAAAATGGAGCGAGCTTAGCGGTTTTTTCATCCTCCCGTCCGATCGTCAGCATGAGAGCGTCCGACAGCCAGGATGATGGAGCACGGTTCACACATATATATCGACCGCCGGGCCGAGCCGGATATCTATGTCTCGCTGGTCAATTCCCTCTACAGCTCGATGCGATCGCTGGTCGCAGGAGCGATCGGCGGAACGGCGGCCGTCCTTGTCACGGCGATCCAGATCGGTGGGTTGCCTCTCTATGTGTGTGCCGCAATCATTGCCGTCGTCGGCTTCCTCCGCGTGGCGGTGGCCTATGCCTTTCGCCAGCGCGGCGGCGAGACGCTGCCGGTGGAGCGGCCGGTTTTGTGGGACGTCCTCTATGGCATCGGGGCGTGCGCGTTCTCCTTTCTCCTCGGCGTCTGGTGCTACATCTGTCTGGCGTATTATGACGATGTGACCGCACAACTCGTCGCCGTGTCGGTGACGATCGGCTATTCCGCTGGCATCGCCGGGCGCAATGCGGGCCGCCCGCAGCTCGTTTCTCTGCAAATCCTTTTCGCCTGTCTGCCGCTCGTCACCGGTTTCGTGGTGGAGGGCGAGCCGCCTTATCTGGCGCTCGGCGTGCTTCTCGCCTTCTTCTTCTGGAGCATGCGAGGCGTTTCGATCTCCATCAGCGAGACGCTGCTTGCGGCCCTGCGTGCGGAAAAAGTGATGACGCTGCTTGCGGGGCGCCTCGAAGCTGCCCTCTCAAGCATGTCGCATGGTGTGCTGATGATCGATGCCGACCAAAAGCTGCGGGTTCACAATCAAAGGGCGCTCAGTCTTCTCGGTCTTTCACCTGAATCGATCCGGCATGGCATGCCGATCGGCGAGCTCGTCCAGGCCTGCGTGCGCGAGGGCGTCTTTTCGCGCTCGGAGCTGAAGCGTTTGCAGGAGCAGTTCACGGTCGGACGAACGCTGCAGATCGTCACCAACGACCGGCGCACGATTTCACTCACCAGCGAGCCGGCGAAGGACGGCGGTTTCGTCATCGTCGCGGAGGATGTGACGGAGCGCAAACGCACCGAAGCGCGCATCTCCTATATGGCCCATCACGACGAGGTCACGGGGCTGCCCAATCGCGTGCGCCTGAAAGAGGAGCTGGAGCAGTTCCTGCGCAAGAGCGCCGAGGAAAACTCCGCCTTTGCCGTCTTCTGCGTCGATCTCGATCACTTCAAGAGCGTCAACGACACGCTCGGTCATCCGGTCGGCGACAGCCTTCTGCGGGCGACGGCGCGGCGGCTCGCCTCCATGACCCGCAAGAGCGATCTTCTCGCCCGTTTCGGCGGTGACGAATTCGTGCTTCTCGCCTCCGGCGTCACCGACGCCGAACAGGCGGAGCAATTCGCGACGCGGGTCATCACGGCCTTGTCGCGTCCTTACGCGCTCAACGGCCACAGCATCGTCGCGGGTGCGAGTGTCGGGGTGGCCTTTGCGCCCAAGGACGGCTCGAATGCGGATGCACTCATCAAGAATGCCGACATGGCGCTCTACCGGGCCAAGGCGAACGGGCGCGGGACGTTCTGCGTCTTCCAGCCGGAAATGGATGTGCGCGCGCAGGAGCGCCGCTCGCTCGAGATGGAACTGCGCAGCGCCTTCGCCAATGAAGAGCTGGAGCTCTACTACCAGCCGCTCCTCAACGTGCGCAGCCGCACGATTTCCACCTGCGAGGCGCTGTTGCGCTGGCCGCGGGCGGGGCGGGGAATCGTGTCGCCCGGCGAGTTCATTCCGCTCGCCGAGGAGATGGGGCTGATCGTGGAGATCGGCGATTGGACGCTGGTGCAGGCCTGCCGTCAGGCCGTGCAATGGCCGGAGGAGATCCGCGTCGCCGTCAACGTCTCGCCCATGCATTTTCGCCGCGGCGACATCGTCCGCTCCGTCGAGGCGGCGCTCAAGGATTCCGGGCTGCCGGCCGACCGGCTGGAGATCGAGGTCACCGAATCGGTGCTGCTCGAACAGACCGAGCGCACGCGTCAGGCCCTCGGGGAGCTCGCCGAGATGGGGATCCGCATCTCGCTCGACGATTTCGGCACCGGCTATTCGAGCCTCGCCTATCTGCAGAACTACCCGTTCCACAAGGTCAAGATCGACCGCTCCTTCCTCTCCGGCCTCGATGCCGATCCGCAACGTCTCATCATGCTGCGCGGCGTGGCGCGACTTTCCGCCGAGCTCGGGCTTTCCGTGACGCTCGAAGGCGTCGAGCGTGACGATCAGCTCGCCATCGTCATGGCGGACGGCTACGTCGACGAGGTGCAGGGCTTCCTGATCAGCTGCCCGGTGCCGGCGGAGAAGCTTGGCAGGCTTTTTGCATCGCGGAAAGAAAAGCAGGCGGCTGCCTAGGGCGGGCCGCTCGCGCTAGGGAATCTCAGCCAAATCACGATTTTGCGGTGCAGCGCGGGTTTTCATTTCACAGGTTAAATGTTAACCTTAACAAATCGTTACAGGCTTGCCGGTACCCTAAAGTTTATATTAACGTCATGAAGTGTTTTGTAATAAGTGTCAGTGTTCCTCTGCGGCGGGGGGTGGAATATGGCCAGACTTGAAGCAGCGGCGTTGGAAGTGCGCGGCGAAGATATTGTCGGCGGTGAGGAGGCGGCGCGTATATCTGGTGCGATCGGTGCCGGGATGCCGCCGAAAGGTTCGGTAGAAAGTGTTCGAGCCGCGGTTTCCGAAATTGCGGAGGACGTGCAGGAAGTCGTTCTTTCTTTCGAGCCTGAGAGCGCGACTTTGTGGTCGACCATGGTGCCGCCGGGCCGTCCCTGCTTTACGCGGCGGCTGGTGAGCGAATACATTCACCTGTTCCAGTCTTTGAACGCGCGCTTCGCAGATGCCGAATCGCTCGCTCTCAAATACATCGTCTATCAATCCGGAACGCCGTCAATCTTCAGCCTCGGCGGCGATCTCGACCTCTTCTCGCGGTTGATCCGGGCGCGGGACGAGGAGGGGTTGCGCGATTATGCGCATGCCTGCGCCAAGATGACCTACCTGAATTCCATCAGTGCCGATCTGCCGATCGTAACGATCGCGCTGGTGCAGGGGCAGGCGCTCGGGGGCGGGCTGGAATCGGCGCTGTCCTGCAATCTCATCGTTGCGGAAAAAAGCGCGACCTTCGGGCTGCCCGAGGTCCTCTTCAATCTCTTCCCCGGCATGGGCGCCTATTCCTATCTGAGCCGCAAAGTGTCGAGCCGGATCGCGGAGAAGCTGATGCTGTCCGGGCGTACCTATTCGGCGGACGAGATGCTGGACGCCGGCGTCATCGACGAGGTGGTGGCGGACGGCACCGGTGAAGAGGCCGTGCGCGACCTGATCGAGCGCTCGCAACGGCGCCACAACGCGCAGGTCGGTGTCTATCGCACGCGCCGCCGCGTCATGCCGCTCAGCTACGAGGAATTGCGCGACGTCACCGATATCTGGGTCGAATGCGCGCTCGGCATTACCGATCTCGATCTGCGCAAGATGGAGAAGCTGGTGAAAGCCCAGGACCGGCTCAAAGGCGCCGTGGCCATGCCGGCCGCCGCGCATTCATGAGGATGATCCATGCCTCTTGCTGAACTGAGACTGACGCGCGGGGCGCTGTCGGACGCGAAGCTCGATATTCTGGCGCGCGATCTGACGGCGATTCTTCTGGAGCATCAGGGGGCGCGGCCGGGCAGTGCCGTGGCGCGTTCGATCACCCGCCTCGAAGTGACGGAGTTCGAGCCGCGGCGCACCTATGTCGGCGGCAATCTCTCCAATGCGCCCTGTTACCGGCTCTCCTATACGGTGCCGCTCGGCGCCCTGAACGAGGAGAAGAAGCGCTCGCTCGTGGAAAAATCGACGAACGCGATCCTGGCCGCGGAAGGCACGCCTTTCACCGAGGACGACGCCTACCGGGTCTGGTGTCTGATCGACGAGGTGCCCGACGGGAACTGGGCGAGCGCCGGCAAGATCTGGCGCTGGCGCGACATCATGCGGTGGGTCGCCCGGCGCGAGATCGCGGCGCGGCGACAGGAGCGCGATGCGGGCGACGGCCAGCTTCCGGAGCGGGAGCGCAAGACGGGCAGAGCCGGGATCGCGGCCTGAATCTCCAGCAAGCTCGAATCTGCTGAAGTCCGGCCGGCGCGCACGAAAGATGTGACGAGGCCCAAGACGCTCAGCCTGCGTCGCCTGACGGCGATACAGATCGAAACGAATGCCACGGTGCTCATGCGCCGCTTCGGGTGGAATGGCGTGGTGAGGCCGCGGGCGGTGTAGGCGGCTGTGCATTGCCCCGTTTGACTGCTGTCGTGGTCGAGACGACTGGTCGTGCTGCGAGATCGCCCCGCTGTCAGATGGATAGCGAAGCGTGACCGGTCAGAGAACGAAAAAGGGATGCGGGCGGGCCGAAGAGGTTTGCAGCGTCGCGGCAGGAAGGGCGCTGGAGGGACCGGCACGGCCCTGCGCCCCGCCGGCCGTTTTCTGTCCTTCCGGCTGGCCCTCAGACCGAGAGCCGGAAGGACCGGATGAGCGTTCGAAAAGGCTCTAGAGAGCGCCTTCCTGCTGGCCTTTCAGGCGCGAAATCTCGTCCTTGAGTTGCAGCTTGCGCCGCTTCAGCTCCGCGACTTCAAGATCGTCGCTGGCCGGGTGGGCCATGGCTTCCTCGATCTCTTTTTCGAGTGCCTCATGGCGCCGCTCAAGCTCGGCAAGGCGCGCTTCAAGGGGCATTTGCGTCTCCATCTATGGTGGGGGAGTTAAAGTGTGACATAGCTTCACCGCTCTGTCTAACGGAGCGGCAGGGTCCGTTAATATCTGCTGATCATTTGATCACGCATTTTTTTCGCTTCTCGCTGCGGCTTTTCGAACCGTACGCTGGCATCCGCGGCCGATACGCTGCATGAGACAATTCCTCGTGATAGATTGCCGCCCCTGGAGGTGATGATGGATGGTAGCGACAACGTCGTGGAGCTGACGCAGAAGGAGATCAGAGCGGAGCTTGCTCTCTTGCGTCAGGAACACCGCGATCTCGATCATGCCATCGAAGCCCTTCATACGGCCTCGCCGCAGCCCGATTACCTGCAATTGCAGCGCCTGAAGCGCAAAAAGCTCTCCTTGAAGGACCGTATCCTGGCGCTCGAAGACAGGCTTCTGCCGGATATCATCGCGTAAGGCGTGCTGGGCGTAAGACCTGGCTGAGGGCGCGGTGTTTGAGGCGGGTACATCCGCAGGACGCGCTCACGCTTTGCCTGATATTTGGGCCGATCCGTCGTCTTGCGAGAGGCTTCCGCATTCGTTAATCCGGCGTCTTTCCGGTTTTCTTTCCCTGACAACGCGGACATTGTCGCCTTGACCGCATCATCTTCCGTTCCTGTCGCGCTCGTCATGGGCAGTCGCTCCGACTGGGCCACCATGCAGCGCGCGGCCGAAAAGCTCGACGAGCTGGCCATCGGCTACGAGGCGCGCATCGTCTCAGCGCACCGCACCCCGGAGCGGCTCTACGACTTCGCCAAAGGGGCCGAAATGAACGGCTTCAAGGTGATCATCGCAGGGGCCGGCGGGGCGGCGCATCTGCCCGGCATGGTCGCTTCCCTGACGCGCCTGCCGGTGCTCGGTGTGCCCGTGCAATCGCGCGCCTTGTCGGGGCAGGATTCGCTTTATTCGATCGTGCAGATGCCGGCCGGCATTCCGGTGGCGACGTTTGCAATCGGCGAAGCCGGCGCGGCCAATGCGGCGCTCTTCGCCGCCTCCATCCTGTCGCTCGGCGATGCGGCTCTGGCGGAGCGGCTCGCAACCTTCAGGCTGCGGCAGAGCGATGCCGTCGGCGAGGATCCGCGCGATGACAGCTGACCACACCGGGGCGCTCGCGCCGGGCGCCACCATCGGCATTCTGGGCGGGGGCCAGCTCGGACGGATGCTGGCGGTCGCCGCCGCACAGCTGGGCCTGTCCACGCATGTCTTCTGCCCGGATCCCGACAGTCCGGCCTTCGACGTTTCGGCGCATTACACGGTCGCGCCTTATGACGATCCGCGCGCTCTCGAAGCCTTTGCGGCCGACGTCGACGTCGTCACCTACGAGTTTGAGAACATCGCCGTCGATGCGGCGGAGCTGCTTGCGGGGACCTGCCCGGTGCGGCCCGGACCGCGCGCGCTCGAAGTGGCGCAGGACCGGTTCAACGAGAAGAGTTTTCTGACCGGTGCCGGCGTGCCGGTCGGCCCCTATGCGGCGATCGGCGATCTCGAGGGGCTCAAGGCCGCGCTTCAACACCTCAAGACGCCGGCGATCTTGAAGACGCGCCGCTTCGGCTATGACGGCAAGGGGCAGGTGCGCATCGACGACGCCAAAGATGCCGAGGCGGCCTATGAGGCAATCGCGCGCGCGCCGGCGGTTCTGGAAGCCTTCGTGCCGTTTTCGCGCGAAGTCTCCGTGATCGCAGTGCGCGGGGTGAACGGTGAGACGGCGGTTTACGACGTGCCGGAAAATGTCCACCGCAACCATATCCTCCATACCTCCACCGTGCCGGCCAATATCTCGCTCGCGACGCGGCAGAAGGCGGCGGAAATCGCCGCCACCATCGTGAGCGAACTCGATTATATCGGTGTCATTGGCGTCGAGCTCTTTGTCATCGAGGTGAAGGGCAGCGAGCTGCTCCTCGTCAACGAGATCGCGCCGCGGGTGCACAATTCCGGCCATTGGACGCGCGATGCCTGCGTCTGCTCGCAGTTTGAAAATCATATCCGGGCGATCGCCGGCTGGCCGCTCGGTTCCGTCTCCCGCCACAGCGACGCGGTGATGACCAATCTCATCGGCGAAGAGGCCGAGGATTGGCAGGCACTTGCGGGCGAGAACAATTGTTGCCTGACGCTCTACGGCAAGCGCGAAATCCGGCCGGGCCGTAAGATGGGGCATGTGACGCGGCTTCAGCCGCTTACCAAGGCGCCTTGCTAAGCCCCGCAAAGTGTGGTGCAAGGCCGCCGATCTCTCGACAGGATTAGCGATGAAAATCAGCGGTAACGACATCCGCCCGGGCAATGTCATCGAATATGACGGCACGCTCTGGGTGGCGGTGAAAACCAATAAGGTGAAACCTGGCAAGGGTCCGGCCTACAACCAGGTCGAACTCAAGAACCTGATCGACGGGCGCAAGCTCAACAATCGCTTCGGTTCCGACGAAAAGGTCGAGCGCGTCCGCATCGAAACCAAGGACTTCCAGTTTCTCTACAAGGATGGAGACGTGCTGGTGTTCATGGATTCCGAGAGCTACGAGCAGATCAATCTCGCCGAGGAATTCGTCGGCGAGCGCGCCGCCTTTCTGCAGGACGGTATGACCGTGACCCTCGAAATGCATGAGGAGAGGCCGATCGGCATTGCGCTTCCGGACCAGGTGGTGCTCGCCATCACCGAGACCGAGCCGACCATCAAAGGCCAGACGGCCGCGTCCTCCTACAAGCCGGCGATGCTGGAAAACGGCGTGCGCGTGATGGTGCCGCCTTTCATCACGGCCGGCGAGAGGATCGTCGTCGACACCAATGAGATCGCCTACGTCAAGCGGGCCGAGTAGGTACGGCTCACACGACATGGCAAGATCGGCAATTCTCAATGTGATGGTGCGCGCCGCCACCAAAGCGGGGCGCGTGCTCGCCCGCGACTTCGGCGAGGTCGAGCACCTTCAGGTGTCGCGCAAGGGGCCCGCGGATTTCGTCAGCGCCGCCGACCGGCGCGCGGAGGAAATTATCCGCGAGGAACTGGAGCGCGCGCGCCCCGGCTATTCCTTCCTGATGGAGGAATCCGGCGAGACGATCGGGGAGGATCCTCAGCACCGCTGGATCGTCGACCCGCTCGACGGCACCACGAACTTTCTGCACGGCATTCCGATGTTCGCCGTCTCGATCGCGCTCGAGCGCCAGGGGCGACTGACGGCGGGTGTCGTCTACAATCCTGTCACGGACGAGCTCTATACCGCGGAGCGTGGGTCAGGAGCCTTCTTCAACGATCGACGCCTGCGCGTCGCCCAGCGCCGCATCTTTGCGGAGACTGTCATCGCGACCGGAATCCCGCATTTCGGCCGCGGCGAGCATGGGCCGTATCTGCGCCAGATGGCGGCTGTCATGGCGGAGGCCGCGGGCATCCGGCGGTTCGGTGCCGCGGCGCTCGATCTCGCCTGGGTCGCCTCCGGCCGCTTCGATGGCTTCTGGGAGAGCCATCTGTCGGCCTGGGATATGGCGGCGGGTATTCTCCTCATCCGTGAGGCGGGCGGCTTCGTCACCGATATCAAGGGCGGTGACGCCATGCTCACCTCCGGCACCATCGTTGCCGGCAATGAGGCGGTGCACCAGCATCTCGCCGGATTGCTCAAGGGCGCTGGCGGATAAATCGCCGGAATCGGCCGCGACTGTTTCGTCCTTCCGACAAATCACGCTAGATTGGACCAAAGCGCGGCCGAACCCTGGATAATATGGCGAAAGAATACGATCCCTACCGGCTCTCTTCGCCCCGAATCTTTCTGGTTCGGATGCTCATCTTTCTGGTGATCGCGGCCTTCGTGCCGCTCATCCTGTATCGCCAGATCGCTGTCGGCTTCATGTCCAATCCGGGCCTCAACGGGCTCATCATCGGCGTGCTTCTGATCGGCGTGCTGCTCGCCTTCCGGAGCGTCATCATGCTGATGCCGGAAGTCAAATGGGTGAATTCCTTCCGCCGGCAGGAAGCCGGCTTTTCCGAGGATTCGCCCAGGCTTCTCGCGCCGATGGCGACGCTTCTGCGCGACCGGCGCGAGGCGATGCTGTCGACCTCCACCTGGCGTTCGATCCTCGATTCCATCGCCACGCGGCTTGATGAAAACCGCGAGATCCTGCGCTATCTGACGGGGCTCCTCGTCTTTCTCGGCCTCCTCGGCACGTTCTGGGGGCTGTTGCGCACGGTCGGCTCCGTCAGCGAGACGATCCAATCCTTGCGGGTCGATTCCGGCGAGGCGGGGGTCATCTTCGAGGATCTCAAGGCCGGGCTCGAAGCGCCGCTTTCCGGCATGGGCATCGCCTTTTCGTCCTCGCTCTTCGGCCTTGCCTCCTCGCTCGTCCTCGGTTTCCTCGATCTCCAGGCCGGGCAGGCGCAGAACCGCTTCTACACCGAGCTCGAAGATTGGCTGTCCACGATGACGGACCTCGAGGATTTCGACCTCGAGGATGCGGAGACGGGCAATACGGTGCAGGAGATCCGCCTCGCGGTCGAAAGACTGTCGCGCAATATGGAGGGCGGGGGACGGCCCTCGATTGCGGCGATGGCCAATCTCGCGGAAGGCATCCAGGGCCTCGTCCAGCATATGCGCAACGAGCAGCAGATGGTGCGCGACTGGATGGAGGGGCAGGCCGAGCAGCGCGAATATCTGCAGAATACGCTCGATGCCATCGCCGAGCGGCTCGGTCATGACGGGACCGAGGCCAAGACGCGGCGGATGCGCGAGGAAGACAAGCCCTATCCGCAGCGCATGCCGGGCCTGACGGAAACCGGCAGGGAGCGCTGATCCATGGCGCTCGCGCGCGCACGGCGCATGCAGCGCACGGATTACTGGCCGGGCTTCGTCGACGCCATGGCGACGCTCTTGCTCGTCTTCGTCTTCCTGCTCACCGTTTTCTTCATCGCGCAGTTCTTCCTCTCCCAGGAGATTTCCGGGCGCGACGAGGTGTTGAACCGCCTCAACGCGCAGATCGCCGAGCTGACCGAGCTTCTGGCGCTGGAGCGCACCGACAATCGCGACATGACGGAGACGATCGCCTCATTGCAGGCGAGCCTTTCGAACGCCGAAGGCGAGCGCGACCGGCTGCAGGGGCTGTTGTCGTCCTCGTCGGGGGCCGCCGGCGAGGCGGAGGAGCGTATCTCCGGGCTCACCAGCGATCTCGCCAACGAAAAGGAAGTGAGCCAGCGCGCCCTGGCGCAGGTGGAGCTCCTCAACCAGCAGCTTTCGGCACTTCGCCGGCAGATCGCGGCCCTGGAAGATGCGCTCGAAGCCTCCGAAACGCGCGACCGGCAGAGCCAGACAAAGATCGCCGATCTCGGCCGACGGCTCAACGTGGCGCTCGCCCAGCGGGTGCAGGAGCTGTCGCGCTACCGCTCCGACTTTTTCGGGCGTCTCAGAGAGATCCTCGCAGGGCGCTCCGACATCGAGGTGGTGGGCGACCGCTTCGTGCTGCCGGCCTCCGTGCTCTTTCCGACGGGGACGGACGAGATCACCGATTCCTTCAAGCCCGATCTCAACGAGCTTGCCGACGCCATCAAGGAGCTGGAAGCGGAGATTCCGAAGGAGATCAATTGGGTGATCCGCGTCGACGGCCACACCGACAAACGCCCGGTTTCCGGCTCGGGACGCTTCCAGTCGAACTGGGATCTGTCGGCGGCGCGCGCCATTTCGGTCGTGCGCTATCTGATCGACCAGGGGGTCTCGCCGCAGCATCTCGTCGCCGCCGGATTTGGCGAATACCAGCCGCTCGATGAAGGCGAGAGCGAAGAAGCCTATCGCAGGAACCGCCGCATCGAGCTGAAGCTGACGGAGCGGTGAGGGGCGAGGCGAGCACGCTTAACGCGTCAAGTGTCGCTTTACGCCTGACAGCCCTTGCGCTACTCTTCCGCGATGGAGATCGCATCCATCCGTCATAAGGCGCTGAGGCGCTTTGCGGAGACTGGCGAGGCGAGGGGTCTGCCCGGCGATCTCGTTGCACGTCTCCGCAGGATGCTTGCCTACCTGACGGCGATTGAAACGGCCGAAGAGCTGAAATTTCCGCCCAATTTCGGCGCGCACCTGTTGAGCGGCGAACGGGAAGGTGAATGGTCGCTCACGGTGACGAAGAACTGGCGTATGACGTTTTCCGTGAATGAGGCTGGGGCGATCGAGCGTCTCGACCTGGAGGATTATCACTGATGGCGATCAAGCTGCATCCAAGCTTCGCGCTGCATCCGGGCGAATGGCTCAAGACGGAGATCGTCGAACCGCATGGTCTGAGCGTCACAAGTGCTGCCGAAAAGCTCGGCGTTACCCGTCAGTCGATGAGCAGTCTCCTCAACGGGCACGCCGGCCTTTCCGCCGAGATGGCGATCCGTTTCGAAAAAGCGTTCGGCGTTAGGGCGGAGACGATGTTGCGGATGCAGGCGGCGCATGATCTTGCCAAGGCGCGGACGCATGAGGACGAGATCAAGGTCGAACGGATCACGCCGGCAGCCTAAGCCGGTTGCTCTACGACGTTGCGCTGACGCTTCTCGAACCCACCGCGCGCTCGAAGAGATGCCAGGTGGCGTGGCCGAGCACCGGCAGGACGATAAACAGGCCGACGAAGGTCGGCGCGAGCGCCAGGATGGTGAGTGCGCCAACGATCACGCCCCAGGCGAGCATCGGGCCTGGATTCTTGCGTACCGCCTTGAAGCTCACGATCATCGCCGAGACGAAGTCGAGCTCCCGGTCGAGGAGGAGCGGCATGGCGATCACCGTCGACGAGAAGAGGACGAGTGCCAGGAAGGCGCCGACCGCTGTGCCGACGAGGAGAAAGCCGAGGCCTTCCGGCGTCGTCGTGACGACGGCGAAAAAGTCGGCAAGGCTCGAAAAACTCTTGAAGCCAAGGAAGAGAGCCAAAAGCAGGCGCACCTGATAGATCCAGATCCAGAAGATGAAGAGGATGACGAAGGCCATCCAGCTCATCTGCCGCTGGCGCTGGCGGACGACGGTGGTGAGGACACGCCGCCATCCGGGTCGTTCGCCGCGGGTGCGGCAGCGGCTCACCTCGTAGAGCCCGGCGGCCACGAAAGGACCCAGCAAGGGAAAGCCGACGCCGAATGGCAGGATCATCCAGGGCATGTCGAGAGCGATGAGGAGGCCGAGGACGACGAAGCCGCCGGCCACGAAAATCGCCGCAAAGAACAAGCCGTAGAGAGGTTCGGCGAGAAAATCCGCGAACCCGTCTTTGAGCGCGGCCTTGAGATCGGCAAAGCCGATCTCGCGGACATCCGGCATGCGCGGCGCCTCGGCCGCGCGCGGCTCTCCCGTCATCGTCACAGCGTCCCTCCCAGGACCGTATGGACTTTTCTCAGCGGCCGTTCCGGCTCGTCTTGTTGAAAAATCTAGAGCGGTTCGCGTTTTGACGGAAGCTCTCGTGATTTGCAGTGGAGGGACTGATCGGAGGGGGAAGGCCCGACGTGAGGGCTGAAGAGAGCCAGCCGGGGCGCGCGAGCACACACGCCTTCGAAGGCCGCTGTTTCGAAATTTAATTATTGCATTTCAAAGTCGGATTTTTTAGCTGTGCCCGTGATCTTCCAAAGGACGGGTATGCTCGCTTCCTTCCTCATCATGCTGCGCGAGGGGCTCGAAGCCGCTCTGGTGACCGGCATCATCGCAACTTATCTGCGCCAGACTGGGCGTTCCGCATGGATGCCGCTCGTCTGGGTCGGGATTTTTCTCGCCGTCGCCCTGTCGCTCTTCGTCGGCGCCGCCCTGCAATGGGTGAGCGCGGAATTCCCGCAGAAATATCAGGAGCTGTTCGAGGCCTGCGTCGGTCTCGTCGCCGTCGTCATCCTGACCTCGATGGTCTTCTGGATGCGCAAGGCGGCGCGCTCCATCAAGGCGGAATTGCACGATTCCATCGATGCGGCGCTGTCCGCGCCCAAAGGTGCGGCCTGGGCGCTGATCGCCATGGTCTTCTTCGCGGTGGCGCGGGAAGGCCTTGAATCGATCTTCTTCCTGCTCGTCATTTTTCAGCAGAGTTCCGGTCCCGGCGTGCCGCTTGCAGCGCTTGCCGGCGTGCTTGTCTCCGTCGCGGCGGGCTTTGCGATCT
This sequence comes from Afifella sp. JA880, assembly GCF_025379905.1. Lineage (NCBI taxonomy): Bacteria > Pseudomonadati > Pseudomonadota > Alphaproteobacteria > Hyphomicrobiales > Afifellaceae > Afifella > Afifella sp. JA880. Next base: position 962,494 of record NZ_JAOANH010000002.1, on the reverse strand, counting down.
ATGTGGGCGGGCTCAGGCTCAATCTGCGCCGCTTCTTCCGCTGGACGGGCGTTTTCATCCTCTTCGTCGCCGCCGGCATCCTAGCGAGCGCGCTCGGCAATCTGCACGAGGCGGGACTGTGGAACGAGCTGCAGACGCCGGCCTACGACCTCAGCCGCGTTCTGCCGGTCTCCAGCGTCGTCGGCACCATCCTGTCGGGCATCCTCGGCTACCAGGAGAGCCCGAGCGTCGGCGAGATCCTTCTCTATGTCCTCTTCCTCGGCGTGAGCCTCTTCTTCTTCCTGAAGCCTGCACGGCCAGGGAAAGAGGCGAGCGTCTACGCGCCGAGCCCAACCGCGGAGCGTCCCAATGCCGGCGCCTGAGCCTCAGCCCAAAACGCCTCGTTCGGGGATCATGACCCTTGCCATCGCCGGTGCAGCGCTTCTCGCCATCGCCGGCGGCGCGGCGTTCTATTATGCGAGCCAGCATGCCGCGGGGCAGGCAGACACGGCCGATCAGTTCCGCGTCGCCGTCAGCGCCACGGCCTGCGAGCCGAACGAAATCACGGTGCCGGGCGGCAAGCGCTCGTTTGAGATCCTCAACACGTCGGAACGGCCGATCGAATGGGAAATCCTCGACGGCGTCATGGTCGTGGCGGAGCGCGAGAACATCGCGCCGGGCTTCAAACAGACGCTGACGGCGCAGCTTCGCCCGGGCGATTACGAGATCACCTGCGGCCTTCTCTCCAATCCGCGCGGCATCCTGCATGTGACGGAATCGGAAGAGGCGCGGACGGCCGCGAGCACCATCGGCCTCAGGAATTTTCTCGGGCCCTTGTCGGAATACAAGGTCTACCTCGTACAGCAGGGGATGGCCGCCGTGTCCGCCAGTGAAGCGCTCGCCGAGGCGATCAAGGCCGGCGATCTTCAAGAGGCGCAGGATCTGTGGGTGGAGGCGCGGCTTCCCTATAAGCGCGTGGAGCCGGTCGCCTATCGCCTGTCGGATCTCGAAAACGCCATCGATCCGGTCGCGGATTATCTGGAAAAGCGCGAGGCCGACCCGGCGTTCACCGGCTTCCATCGTCTCGAATACGGGCTCTTCTCCGAGGAGACGACGGAGGGGCTGGCGCCGGTCGCCGACGAACTCGTCGCGAATATGGGCGAACTCAAATCCCGCCTCGGCAAGCTCAAGCTCGACCCGGCGCTTTTGATGGCGATCCCGGGCGACATGGCGCGGCAGCTTTCGGACGGAAAGATCAAGGCCGGCGAGGACCATTACGCCCATACCGACCTTGCCGATTTCGCCGCGAATTTCGAGGGCATCGCCAAGATCACGGGGCTTCTGCAATCCGTTGTGGAGCCGGTCGATCCGGCTCTCGAGAAGGAGATCGACGCGAAGCTGAAGGCGGTGGAGACGAAGCTCTCGGAGCTATCCGGGCCGGATGGCTACCCGTCCTACGACAGCGTCGACGAGGCCGCGCGCGCCTCCCTTTCTGAGGCTTTCCAGGACCTCGCTGACGTTCTCGACCGGCTCGACCAGGTGATCGGAGTGAGCTGAGATGACAGAAAGAAGCAAAGACAACATGGCGCGTTCCGGCTTCGGCTGTCCATTCGCAAGCCGCCGTCAGGTGCTTTTCGGCCTCGGGGGTGCGGGCAGCGCGCTTGCCTTGGGAGCGGTCCCGGCACTGGCCGAAGAGGGCGACGGGCATCAGGTCACCGATGCGCCGACGGGTCTCAACAGCACGTCGGAACGGGTGCCGTTCTACGGCAAGCATCAGGCGGGGGTCGTCACGCCGCGACCGGCGACCGGCATCATGGCGGCTTTCGATGTCGTCGCACGCACGCCGGACGACCTGGAGACGATGCTGCGTAAGCTGACGGAGCGCATCGTCTTCCTGACCCAGGGCGGTGAGGTGCCGGAGCTCGATCCGAAGCTGCCGCCTCCGGATTCCGGAATTCTGGGGCCGGTGGTGGCCCCCGACAATCTGACCATCACCGTCGGTCTCGGCGCCTCTTTGTTCGAACGGCGGGAGTTCTTGACGCCCCTGAAGCCGCGGACGCTTCAGCGGATGACGCAATTCCCGAACGACGCGCTCGATGCGGAGCGCTGCCACGGGGATCTGTCGCTGCAGTTCTGCGCCAATCTGCAGGACACCAACATCCACGCGCTGCGCGATATCGTGAAGAACCTGCCTGAATATCTGGTGCTGCGCTGGATGCAGGAAGGCGATGTGCCGGTCATTCCGCCAAAGCCCGACGGGGAGACGGAAAGCGCACGCAATTTCCTCGGCTTTCGCGACGGCTCCGCCAATCCGGATTCCAACGATCGCGACCTCATGCAGAAGGTCGTGTGGGTCGGCGAGGGCGATGACGAGCCGCAATGGGCCCGTGGCGGCACCTATCAGGCGGTGCGCATCATCCGCAATTTCGTCGAGCGCTGGGACCGCACGCCGCTCAAGGAGCAGGAAGAGATATTCGGGCGCAAGAAGGACAGCGGTGCGCCCTTCGGCGGGACGCATGAAAGCGATGTGCCGGATTATACGCGCGATCCGCAGGGTGAGCTGACGCCGCTCGATGCCCATATCCGGCTCGCCAATCCGCGCACGCCGGAGGCCGACGACAATCTCATCCTGAGGCGGCCGTTCAATTACTCGAACGGCGTCACGAAGTCCGGCCAGCTCGACCAGGGGCTCCTGTTCATCGCCTATCAGGCGGATCTGGAGAAGGGCTTCATCGCCGTCCAGACGAAGCTCAATGGCGAGCCGCTGGAGGAATACATCAAGCCCGTCGGCGGCGGGTACTTCTTCGTCCTGCCCGGGGTCACAAGCCCTGATCGCTATCTCGGACAGGACCTCATCGAAGCGGCTTCGACCGCCGATAAGCCGATCTGAATTCACCCAGGGAAAGGAAAGATACCCTTATGAACTTCACCCGACATCTGCGCGCAGGCGCCCTGGCATTCGCCCTCAGCACCACGGCTCTCACCGGGGCCATGGCGCAAGACGCCTCCCTCGACCTCGTTGAGCCGCTCGCCCAATACAAGATCTACGTGGCCGAAAACACCGCAGAGCTGGTGAAGGACACGCAAGCTTTCGTCAAAGCGATCAAGGACGGCGACGTGGAGAAGGCGAAGGAGCTCTTCGCGCCGACGCGCACGAGCTACGAGGCCGTGGAGCCGATCGCCGAGCTCTTCTCCGATCTCGACGTCTCGATCGATGCCCGCGCCGACGATTACGAAAAGGGCGAAGAGGATCCGACCTTCACCGGCTTCCACCGCCTCGAATACGGGCTGTGGGAAGAGGGCTCGACGGAAGGGCTCGATGAATATGCCGACCAGCTTATGTCGGACGTGAAGGAGCTCAACAGCCGGATCAACGAACTCACCTTCCCGCCGGAAGTGGTCGTCGGCGGCGCGGCGGCGCTCATGGAAGAGGTTGCCGCGACAAAAATCTCGGGCGAGGAAGACCGCTACAGCCGCACCGATCTGTGGGACTTCAAGGCGAATTTCGACGGCGCCTACAAGATTTTCGATCTCTTGAAGCCGGTTCTGGAAGAGAAGGATTCCGAAGAGTTCCTCAAGACGGTGCAGGGCAATTTCGACGACGTCTATGAGGTGCTCGAAGAGTACGAGACCGACGAGGGTGGCTACGTCTCCTACACGAAGCTCAGCGACGAAGATCGCAATCTCCTCTCCACCAAGGTGAATACGCTGGCGGAAGATCTTTCCACGCTGCGCGGCAAGCTCGGCCTCGGCTGAGCCCTCTGCGGAGAGTGGGAAAGGCCGTCTTCTCCGACGGCAGCTCACAACACGCGTGAAACAGAAAGCCCCGCTGCGGTTGGTCCGCAGCGGGGCTTTTTCGATACGTGGCTCGGAAGCGGCGTGACGCGCCGTCCCTATTCGGCGGCGGCCGATTCCGGTTCGCGGCCACCGTCGTTGAACTGCAGCTCGGCGAGGCGTGCATAAAGGCCGCTCTTGGAAATGAGCGCCTGATGGGTGCCTTCCTCGACGAGCGCGCCGTTCTCCATCACCAGGATGCGGTCGGCATTGCGCACGGTCGCGAGCCTGTGGGCGATGACGAGGCTGGTGCGGTCCTTCATCAGCGTTTCGAGGGCGGCCTGGACGGCGACCTCGCTTTCCGCGTCGAGCGAACTCGTCGCCTCGTCGAGGAGAAGGATCGGCGCATCCTTCAAAAGCGCGCGGGCAATGGCGATGCGCTGCTTCTGGCCGCCCGAAAGGGTGATGCCGCGCTCTCCGAGCACCGTGTCGTAACCTTCCGGAAGCGCGCGGATAAACTCGTCGGCATTGGCGGCCTTGGCGGCTGCCTCGACGTCTTCGCGGCTTGCCGTCTCGTTGCCGAAGCGGATGTTGTCGAAGGCGGTCGCGGCAAAGATCGCGACGTCCTGCGGGACGAGCGCGATGCGGCGGCGCACCTCTTCCGGGTCGGCCTCGGTGATCGGAACGCCATCGACCATGACGGAGCCCGTCTGCGGGTCGTAAAAGCGCATGAGGAGAGCGAAAACCGTCGATTTGCCGGCGCCCGAAGGGCCGACGATCGCTACACGTTCGCCGGCTCGGATGTCGAAGGCGACATTGTGGAGAACCGGACCTGAGCCTTGCGGATAGGCGAAGGAGAGCTCGTCGAAGCGCACCTCGCCGCGGGCCGGGGTGGGCAGGGCCACAGGATTTTGCGGCTTCTTGATTTCGGGTTCCGTCTCCAGAAGCTCGACGATCCGCTCGGTGGCGCCGGCTGCCTGGCTGATCTCACCCCAGACCTGGCCGATCTCGCCGAGGCCCGCGGCTGCAAACACCGAATAGAGAACGAACTGGCTGAGGCGACCGCCCGTCATGGTGCCGTCGACGACCGCCTGCGCGCCCCACCAGAGGACGACGACGACGCTCGCAAAGACGATGAAGATGGCAAAGGCGGTGAGGGCCGCGCGCGCCGCCGTGGCGCTGCGAGCGGCCTGGAAGGCATCCTCGATGCGCACGCCGAAATAACGCCGCGCCGGGGTCTCCTGATTGAAGGCCTGGACCGTGCGGACGCCCGAAATCGCTTCCGAGGCATAGGCGGAAGCTTCCGCCAGGCGATCCTGGGCGAAGCGTGAACGCTGGCGCACGCGCCGCCCGAACCACAGGATCGGCACGACGATGAAGGGGATCGCAGCAAGCACCAGAGCCGACAGGCCGGGGCTCGTCACCACCATCATGACGACCGAGCCAAGGAACATCATGATGTTTCTGAGCGCGACGGAGGCGGCAAAGCTGATCGCGGCGCGGATCTGTGTGGTGTCGGCGGTGAGGCGCGACAAAATCTCGCCCGAGCGCGCCGTGTCGTAGAAGCCTGCCGAAAGCTGCATCATCCGCGTGAAGAGACCGTCGCGCAGGTCTGCGACGATGCGCTCGCCAAGCGTGGTGACGAGGTAGAAGCGCGCGGCGCTCGCACCGGCGAGGACCGCGACCACCACGAGCAGCATGGTGAAGTAACTGTCGATGAAGCCGGCGTTATCGGCGGAGAAGCCGAAATCGACGACGCGCCTCACCGCCATAGGGATCGCGAGCGTTGCCAGTGTCGCAAGGATCAGCGCCGCAAGCGTCGCTGCGACACGTCCGCGATATCTGGCGAAATAGGGGACAAGCGCCTTGAGAGGGCGCAACGACGAGCGGCCGGCCTTGCGCGGCCTTTTAGAAGAGCGATCGGTCATTTGGTTTTGCAGGGAGCACGATTGGACATGTGGTGCAAGGGTTGCTGCACGGACTTGATAGCGCATGCCGGCTTCTGTATATCGCCGACGACAATTGCCTTTCTGCGCGGTGAAAGCCGTGGCATGACGATGGGCGCAGCGACGTAGGGCACGGACCTTGGGCGAAAGCGCCGAAGGCAGGCGGGCCGCTCCAACCGACGAGACGAGACATGAAGAAAGACATCCATCCGGATTATCATCCGGTCAAGGTCGTGATGACCGACGGCACGGAATACTGGACCCGTTCGACCTATGGTGAGGATGGTGCCTCGCTGCAGCTCGATATCGATCCTTCGACGCATCCGGCCTGGACCGGCGGCGGCCAGCACCTCATCGACCGCGGCGGTCGCCTGTCGCGCTTCAAGAACAAGTACGCCGGCTTCCTCGGCTAAGTCGCGTTGGCCGCTCCGAAAGGGCCCTTTCCCTAGGGAGCGGCAAGGCGCGGCAGCCGCAAAACGCCGCCTGCGTTCGTTGAACGTCAGAATCAAAAAGGCCGCTCCGAAGGGGCGGCCTTTTTTGCTGGCGCGATGTTTGTCGGTGGCATCGTTGTCGGCGGCATCTTCGTAGGCGGCGTCGGCGAAGAACGCCGGCAATGCCGATATGCGAGCCGAAACTGCGCCCCGGCGAGGAGCGTCGTTTCGCGGGGCGGCTCGAGCGTGCTTTGCCTTGCAGGCGTCAGCCGACACGTTTCTCGAAGGCGTCCTGAAGGGCTGCAAGCTGGCTTGCCACCGGGCTCGGCGCTTCCTCCAGGGTCGAACGACCATCGTCGAAAAGCGCCGCGTCGATCATCTGCACCCGCTTCTGCAGGGACACGGAGCGGTCGATCAGCGCCTTGAACCCTTCCGGAAGCTCTTCCCAGCCGGGACCGCGCATGGCGGTCAGCGCCTGATCGAGGTGGATCTTGTGCTTTTCTTCGGCCGCCTGATCGAGCGTCATCTCACCTTCGTTCACCGCGCGATGCAGGAGGAGCCAGGAGGCGAGCTGCATCAGCCGCGTGGTGAGACGCATGGATTCCGTTGCATAGACGATGGACGCGGGACGATTGAGCCCGGACGCGGCGGCCCGCCCGTCCCCATCGAGATAGGCTGCCGTCTCCTCGACGAGCTGCATGCCCGCCTGGAACAATTCGCTGAATGTCTGCGAATGCGCATATGCGCGCCCGAAAGACAGTGGCTCTTCGCGGCTACCCGTTTGACGCATGGACTTGATCCCTTTTGGCTATTCAAAGCCGAGGGCCGCGCCTCGGCAAGTGCGGGAGCCGGGTTCTCCACCGGCTTCTCGATCGTGGAGCCAGTTCAGACACCCCGACGAGGCCGAATTCAAACGGATTGTAATCAAATAGTAAAGATCGCGACGCGGCCTAAAAAAAGAGCCGCTGGGCGGCTCTTAGGCTGATACAGGGAGGCGTCAAACAGAGTGAACAGGATCACTCAGATCCAAACCTGATTGGATGGTGTCATTAGAAATTAGAAAGGTTAATCCGCGGTTAAGCGGGGAACGACAAGCTGAACGATCGGCCCTCAGCGCTTGAAAACCGCGTCCGCCGCGGCGCGTCCGCCCTTCTTGCGCGTCAGCTCCTGCTTGATGCGGACAATCTCTGCCTCGCAAAGCGCGATGCGTTCTTCGAGCTCGTGTTCTGAAAGGAGCGAGAGGTCTTCCCCCACCGTATGGACCGGCTTTTTCACCGGCCTGTCGTCGTCTGCAAACATCGTCGCCCATCTGGTTTCGGCCTTTGGCGCGAAGGATAACGCTGCATCCGCTGGCTGTCAGCGTTTCATTGTCGGCGCTTCACCCATTCAAAATCCGACTTTCACGCGCTAGGTTCACGGCAGATTGTGGGGAGGATGCATGAACATTCCGCAGACGATGGAAGCCGTTGCCATCACCGAGCCGGGCGGGCCGGAGGTGCTGGCGCTCGAAGAGCGCGCCGTGCCGCAGCCGGGAGAAGGCGAGCTTCTCGTCAAGGTCGCAGCGGCGGGCATCAACCGGCCGGACGTCCTGCAGCGGCTCGGCCGCTATCCCGTGCCGAAGGGGGCCTCCGATATTCCGGGGCTCGAAATCTCCGGTCATGTGGTGGCGGCAGGCGAGGGCGCGGAACGCTTCAGCGTCGGCGATGCGGTGGTGGCGCTTCTGCCCGGCGGCGGCTACGCCGAATATGCGACGGTGGCTGAGACGAACGCTCTGCCGCTGCCGCAAGGGCTGTCGCTCATCGAAGGCGCGGCCTTGCCGGAAACGACGTTCACCGTCTGGCACAATGTCTTCGAGCGCGGCTCGCTCAGGCCCGGCGAGACGCTCCTCGTGCATGGCGGCACGTCGGGCATCGGCACGACGGCGATCCAGCTCGCCAAAGCCTTCAACGCCCATGTTCTGGTGACGGTGGGGTCGGATGAACGCTGCGAGGCGGCGAGGCGCATCGGCGCCGACCGGGCGATCAATTACAACAGCGAAGATTTCGTCGAGGTGGTGCGCGAGTTCACCGGCGGCGACGGCGCTGACGTCATCCTCGACATGGTCGGCGGCAGCTATACGCAGCGCAATTTGCAGGCGGCGGCGGTCGACGGACGGGTCGTGCAGATCGCGTTTCTCAAAGGGCAGCGCGCGGAGGTCGATCTCGCGCTGATCATGCAGAAACGGCTCATCCTGACGGGCTCGACCTTGCGGCCTCAATCGGTGGAAGCGAAGGCCGAACTCGCGCGCATGCTGGAGGAAACGGTGTGGCCGGCGATCGCGGCCGGACGCTATACGCCGGTCATTCACGCGGTGGTGCCATTTGCCGATGTCGTGGAAGCGCACCAGATGATTGATGCTGAACATGTCGGCAAGATCGTCTTGAAAGTCGATCCGCGCGCATAGCTTTGCGACCTCAAGCTTATCGCAACGGCGCATTGCGTGCTTCGCCGGGTGCCCGTATATGTCGGGCAACTTCCCGTCCACCGACGTGAATCACGCTCTGCCGGAGACCCTCCGGCAGAGAACACAGGAGGATCATGCCATGGCGTCAACGCCTCTGATGCCGAAAGCGACCGCCGTATGGCTGGTCGACAATACTTCGCTCACCTTCGAGCAGATCGCACATTTCTGCCGGCTGCACCCTCTCGAAGTCAAAGCGATCGCCGATGGTGACGCCGCCCAGGGTATCAAGGGGATCGATCCGGTGATCGGCGGACAGCTGGCGCGCGATGAGATCGAAAAGGCCGAGCGCGATCCGACCTATCGGATGAAGATCCTGGTCTCCAAAGTGCGCGTGCCGGAGACGAAGCGGCGCGGTCCACGCTATACGCCCGTCTCCAAGCGGCAGGACCGGCCGAACGCCATTTTGTGGCTCGTGCGCAATCATCCGGAACTGAAGGATTCGCAGATCATCCGTCTCGTCGGCACGACGAAGCCGACGATCGAGGCGATCCGCGAGCGCACGCATTGGAACTCGGCGAACCTGCAGCCGGCCGATCCCGTCACGCTCGGCCTGTGCTCGCAGCTCGAACTCGACCTCGAAGTCCGCAAAGCGGCGAAAAACGCCCCGGCCGTGGAAGAAGAGGGCGCACGCCTTCTGTCCGCGGAAGAGACGACGCGCCGTCCGCAGCCTTCCGAAAGCGATACCGGACACGAGCGCGAGCCCGACATCGATCCGGATTCGGTTTTCGCCAAGCTCAAGAATTTGAAGTCGAGCGACGTCACCTGATCCCGCGTGAGCTCAGTTGTCAGCAGCTGAGTTTTCGGGAGGGCTTGTGGAGAAAATTCTGACGGTGGCGGGTGATCCCGCCACCCTTTCTTTGACCCTGGTGGTGCTCGTTGCCGGCACCGTCAGAGGCTTTGCCGGGTTCGGCGCCGGCCTCGTCTTCGTCCCCTTTGCAGGATCTCTGATCGGACCTCGCGCCGCGGTCATCATCTTGTGGGCGATCGATTCCCTGCCGACGCTGCCCATCCTCATTCCGGCTTTGCGTGTGTGCAATTACCGCTCCGTCCTGCCGGCGGCAGGCGGTGTGGCGTTGTGCGCGCCCTTCGGCGCCTATCTCCTTGCGACGGCCGATCCGCTCGTCTTGCGCTGGGGCATGTCGGGGGTGGTTCTCGCGCTCGTCGTCCTGCTCGGCTCCGGCCTGCGCTTCACCGGGCCACGGCGTCCCGCCTCCGCTTTCGGCGTCGGCATGCTGTCGGGGCTTCTCGGCGGTGCGACGCAGCTCTCCGGGCCGCCGGTCGTCGTCTATTGGATGAGCGGGCACGAGGCGGCAGCGGAAATCCGCGCCAATCTCATCGTCTTCTTCGCGCTGTCGACGGTGATCACGGGGTTGTCGTTCTGGGCGAACGGCATCTTCAGCGAAGACGCGCTGATACGTGCGGCGGTCGCCGCGCCCGTCTATTTCGTCGCGCTCATTCTCGGACAGAAGATGTTCGGCTTTGCCTCCGAAAAAGTGTTCCGGAGGGTGGCGCTCGGCCTCATCGTCGCCGCCGCCATCATGGCTTCGCCCGCCTTCGACGGGGTGCTGCGGTAAGCGTGCAATGCAGCCGGCCGGACGCCGGCTGCTGATTTTGGCGCGGTCTTTCCGAAGCCGCGTTTCTCAGATGCTCAGGCGGCGGAGAGCCGCTCCATGACATCTGCATCGACGTCGAAGTTCGCATAGACGTTCTGCACGTCGTCGTCGTCTTCGAGCGTGGCGATGAGCTTCATCAGCGTGCCGGCCTTTTCTTCGTCGACCGGTGTCAGGGTCTGCGGCTTCCAGATGGCGCGCACGGATTCCGCATCGCCGAGCGTTTCGGCAAGCGCGGAGGAGACGTCGCCCAGATCCTCGAACTCGGTGAGGATGGTGTGGCCTTCCTCGTCGCTTTCGACGTCGCTCGCGCCGGCTTCGATCGCGGCTTCGAGCACCTTCTCCGGGTCGCCGGCGGAGGCCGGGTAATAGATCTCGCCGACACGCTCGAACATGAAGGCGACGGAGCCGGTTTCACCGAGCGAGCCGCCGTTCTTGGCGAAATAGGAGCGCACCGCGCCGGCCGTGCGGTTGCGGTTGTCGGTCATCGCCTCGACGATGAAGGCGACGCCGCCGGGGCCATAGCCCTCGTAACGGATCTCTTCGTAATTGTCGCCGTCGCCGCCGGTCGCCTTCTGGATCGCACGCTCGATGTTGTCCTTCGGCATCGACTGCGCCTTGGCATTCTGCACGGCCAGGCGCAGGCGCGGATTCGAATTCGGATCGGGATCGCCGACCTTGGCGGCGACGGTGATCTCCTTCGACAATTTGGAGAACAGCTTGGAGCGGGCCGCATCCTGGCGGCCCTTGCGGTGCATGATGTTCTTGAACTGTGAATGGCCCGCCATTGCGGTTTTACCTGCGTCTTGTCGTGAATGTCTCTGGGGAACGGAGGATATAATGGGGAGTGGCGAAGGCGTCTAGGTGGGGAAGGAGACGATCGACTGTCGCCGCGCCGCATTTTGCGCCTGCGGCATAGCGGTCACTTGCCGCAATTGATGCCTGTGAGTAGGTGCTGAGGCAACGCGCGGGGTTTTGCCGCGCGATGGAGCCTTGATGCTGGAGATTGTCAGAGCCCTCTGAGGCTCCCCTGGACGTTTATCCAGGTGGAGACGCGAAGCGGCAGAACGAACGGGCGCGGCCTGAGGGCGGCGTGCGCGCTCTGCCCCGTGCTTTCTCCGATCCAGGCATTTTCCATGAATATCTCGAAGTTCGAGCAGCGCGTGTTGCACGCGCTCGCTCAGGGCGGACGCATTCGTCATGAACGAAGCGGTGGTCGCAAGATCACCCACGTCACCTGTTTTACCCGCGACGGTTTCGTGCTCTCCGATTGCACCTTGCCGGTCTTTTCCCGGCTTCTGTCGAAGGGGCTGATCGAATCGCGCGGCGGCGCGCCCTATCAGATTTCTGAACGGGGCCGCCGCAGCGTGCGGGCACAGCTCGATAATCGGTGAAAACCGCGGGCGGTGAAGGAAACCGTGGGCGGGGCGCTCTCCGGCTCTACGCCGTTTTGACCAGCAGAATACGGGTCGGTGGCCCGCCTTCATAAGACATCTCGGCATTCAGGCTCCTCGCCATGGCGGTGACGAGCTTGGTGCCGAGACCCGTGCCGGTGGGGGTTGCTGTGCCGTTGAAGCCTTTGCCGTCGTCCTCGACGCTGAGGCGGAAGCCGCCCGGCAGGGTCGTGAGATCGACGCGGATGTCGCCGTCCTCTTCCTCTCCATAAGCGTATTTGCAGGCATTGGAGACGAGCTCGTTGACGACGACGCCCAGCGAGACGGCCTGATCGGTGGTGAGGCGCAGCCCGTCGGTGGTGAGATGGACGCGCCGCGCCGCGGTCTCGCTCGACCAGGTCTCTTCCAGGCCGGCGGTGAGCGCGCTCAGATAGTCGCCCATGTCGACGCTGTTGATGTCCTGCGAGGTGTAGAGCCGGCGATGCACCTGGCCGATCGCATAGACGCGCTGCTGGGTGTCCTTGAGCGCGATCTTCGCCTCTTCCGCCTCGACGGCGTTGGCCTGCATCTGGATGAAGGAAGAGACGATCTGGAGCGAATTGGCGACGCGGTGGTTGGCCTCGCGCAGAAGCGCCGAGAGGCGCTCATTGGAGGCTTTGAGTGCGTGCTCCGCCTCATGCTGGGCCGCGATCAGACGCTGATGTTCAAGCGTCGTCGCGAAGGAGGAGGCGAGAAGGTCGAAGAATTCCTCACCGACGGTCTTCACGACGTAGTCTTGGGCGCCGGCCTTGAGAGCCGCCACCGCGATGGAGCTCTCCTCCGAGCCGGTGACATAGACGACCGGAGGAGGCGAGGGCAGCGCGTTGATGAGAGGAAGCGCGTCGAGCCCCGTCTTGCCGGGCATGTAATGGTCGATGGCGACGAGATCGAACCTGTCTTTCTCAAGAAGGGCGAGACCTTCGTCAGCGCTTCCGGCGGTGGTGAGTTCGTAACCTCGGCGGGCAAGCGCGCGGCGCGTCAGGCGCCGTAGCCCCTCGTCGTCGTCGATATAGAGAATGCGGGGCATTTCATCCGGTCTTCAAGGGGTAAATCAGGCTTCGATTTCGGGTTCGGGAACCTGGATAACCGAAATGAACAGGCCGAGCTGACGGATCGCCTGGGCGAAGGATTCGTACTCGACGGGCTTGGTGATATAGACGTTGGCGCCAAGATCGTAGCAGCGCTCGATCTCCATCTTGTCGTCGGTGGTCGTCAAAACCACGACGGGCGTGCGGCGGAGAGGACTGGTTTCCTCCTTCATCCTTATCAGGATGTCGGTGCCGCTCATGTCGGGCAGGTTGAGATCGAGAAGCACCAGTGCCGGGCCATTATGGGTCGGGCCCTCGGGGCTGTTGAAGAGGAATTCGACCGCGGCCGTTCCCTCGACGAAATGGCGGACCGGGTTGTTGACGCCTGCGCGCCGGATGTTTTTTTCGATGAGACGCGCATGCCCCTCATCGTCTTCGATCATGATGATGGTGACCGGTTGATGGCTCGACACGACGGGTTCCTACGCTTTCTGCAATTCTGGCGGCATTGAAAGGCGGAAGGTTGCGCCTTCGTCAAGCGTCGAATCGCACTCGATCGTTCCACCCAGGCGGTAGGCCAAAGCACGGACATGTGCGAGCCCGATGCCTTCGCCCGGCTGATCCTGCGATCCGGAACGGCGGAAGAGGTCGAAGATGCGCTCGTGATCCTTCGGATCGATGCCGCGTCCGTTGTCCTGGACCTCGATGATGATGCGCCCGGATTGCTGACGGCCCCGCACCTTGATGAGGCCGGGGCGCCCGGGCTTCAGATATTTGACGCTGTTTTCCACGAGATTGGAGATGATCTGCTCGATCGCCAGGCGATCGGTCACCAAAGTCGGTATCTGCTCGATGCGGATCTCGGCGTCGAGCTCCTGAAGGCGATGCTGCAGCGTGTCGGCGATGCCGGAGACGAGGCCGTTCATGTCGATCCTTTCCGGCGACAGAACCCGGCGTCCGGCCCGCGACAGATGCAGGATGGCGTTGATGAGGCGGTCCATCTTCTGCGTCGACGAGCGGATGAAGCCGATGGCCTCGGGCAGATCCTCCTCGATCGTCTGCCGCACCTCTTCGGTGACGAGGTCGGGCGCCTCTTCGCGGGCTTTTGCAATCAGCTCCGTCAGGGGCTTGATCGCCACCTCCAGCTCGCTGGTGAAGCCCATGACGTTGACGAGCGGTGAGCGCAGATCGTGGGAGACGATGTAGGCGAAGCGCTGGATCTCGTCGTTCGCCCGCTGCAATTCCGCCGTGCGCTCGCCGACAGCCGATTCCAGATCTTCGTTGAGGAGCTGCAGGCGCTCGCCGGCGGTCGTCAGGGCATGCACGTTGCGGCGCGTCGCCCAGATCGTGCCCCCTGCGAGAGCCACGAAGATGATGCTCGATAGCGCCAGCACGACATAAGAGAGCTGCACGTTGCGGAATTGGCGGGCGCGCCGCTCGACCAGCAGAGCCTCTTCGGCCTGCAGCATATCGGCGGCTGCGGCGCGAGCCCGGCGGATGACAGCGATATCCTCGTCATCGAACGTCGTCGTGCCGGCCGCGGCGCCTGCCCTCTGGCGGCGATTTTGAAGCGTGTCGCGCGCATAGGCGAGATGGGTTGCGACGAGTTCCCGCAGGGTTTCGAGGCGCTTCTGCTGTTCGGGATTGTCGGTAATGCGGGCTTCGACCGCATCCATGCGGGTCTCGATCTCGCCGGCGAGCTCTTCGAAGGCGTTGGCAAAACGCTCGTCCGCCGAGAGAAGATAGCCGCGCCGTGCCGTTTCCGAACGTTCGAGCGCAGCCCCGAGCTCGGCAAGGCTTGCGGCGACTTCCTGCGTGTGCACCACCCATTCCGCACTGATCTGGGTCTGGCGCAGCACGACCAGAAAGCTGACGCCTGCGGCAAGCAGCACGAGAAAGCCGCCGACGATTGCAGCCAAGATGAAGCGGCTGATGCGCCGTTCCGAATTTTTCATGGTTCTGGGTCACCCGGCAGGAAGAGAAGAGGCCATAGCCCGCTTGCAGGCGCGGCTCAATCGGCGGGAGGGACGCCGGCTAAATTGATCGCCTGATCCTTCCTCAGGCTGTCGGGGAAGGATCGATGGCTGGGGCTCGGCCTCCGTCGCCGTTATCCGCCCGGTGAACGGCTCGCCCGGCAGGCGCGGTGCCCTCAATCGGTGTCGTGGTCGGGCTCCGGATAGACGTCTTTGAGAACGGCGTCGAAATGATGTTTGACGGCATCGTTGCACTTGCACGAGCGGGCATGGAGTGCGGAATGATCGCGCACCAGCAGGGAGCCGCGCTGCGTTTCCAGAATGCCTTCCGCCTTGAAGGTCTGCATGACGCGGCTCGTATAGGAGCGACCGACGCCGAGCATGCGGGCGAGCTGCTCATGCGTCAGCGGAACAATGTGGTCGCCTGTCCGCTCCATCGTCGCGACGATCCATTTCGCCGCCCGCTGGTCGACGGAATGAATGGCATTGCAGGTGATCGACTGCAGCATCTGTGCGACCAGGCAATCGGCGTAGCGCGCAAAGAGGTGCCGCACCGCCCGCGATTGCTGTTTCGCCGCCTCGAGCTCCGAGAGCTTCAGGGCGACGAACGGGCCTTCGAATTTGACGATGATGCGGGAGAATGCGGGGAGACGGCCGGCGCTGACGATGCCGCCGACGGCGCCTTCGCGGCCGATCAGAATGGTCTCGGTGTCTTCGCCGTCCTCGTTGGCGACGAGAAACGAGGCGAGCGCCGGTCCGCACGGAAAGTAGACGATGTCGACGTTATCGCCCGGATTGTACATGACATGGTCGCTGTGGCGGTGCAGCAGCTGGAAATGCGGTGCGAGAAGGGCGTAATCTTCGTCCTTCAGCACCTTCAGGAGATTGTTGAGGGGGCGCGTCTCCGCCGAAGTCTCCCGGGCCGGATCGTGTAACATTGGCGCTCGTCCCGCGCGTGTCTCAGTTTCCCGGTTTTATGTGCGGTAGTGAACACAGCGCAACCCATGATGTGTGGCGATTGTGCCGCACTCCGTCGCATCTGGAGGCGAGCTTGTTGCCTCTTTGCAGAGCGCTCTCACCCCCGCAGGACGCCCGGGAGGATGATTAAACCCCGCAAAAGGCCGGTTTTTCGAGCCCTTTGCGGGTAAATCGGTATCCTTGCCCTACCTTGTGTTCACAAGTGAACAGACAGCGGGGCGGAGTTCGTGCTTGCTAGCGGCCCAGAGCTGGCCGAATTCGTGCGTCAGATTCGCTCCGCCCACCGCATCTGGGCGTAACAGCCAGTGGCACGTGATGCGGTTGCACCCGACTGTTCGTTAGGAAATTCTTTCATTGAGGTCTGTCCGCGCTCTTCTGCACGCCGCTACGGCCGAGCTTCATGCCGAGGTCGAAGCGCGTCTCAATCCGATGCTCGTTCAAGGCGAGACGGGGTATGCTTCGTTTCTGCGCGCGAATGCGGCCGCGATCCTCCCCGTCGAAGAGACGCTGGAGATTGCCGGTATCGAGGCGCTGCTTCCGGACTGGGACGAACGCCGGCGGAGTGCGGTGCTTCTCGACGACATCCAAATTCTGGGGGCGGAGCGCCCGCAATCCGTTTCTGCGCCTGAGATGCACGGCGAAGCCTTCATGCTGGGGGCGGTCTATGTGCTGGAAGGCTCGCGCCTCGGCGCGAAGATCCTGACACGAGACATCCTAGCCGAGGCGGGCCCGCGGATGAAGGTGGCCTCACGGTTTCTTCGTCACGGCGAAGGCCGGAAATTGTGGCCGAGCTTCGTCGAAAGACTGGAGGAATCGGCCGCCGTGCACGACGCGCCGGACGAGGCTGTGAAGGGCGCCGAAACCATCTTTGCGCTTTTCGATGCGGCAGCAGAGAGCGTTGCAAAGGCCGACCGGGTGCTCGCCCATGTCTGATCCGACCCAATTCGAAGTCGATCTGACGAATTGCGATCGCGAGCCGATCCATCTTCTGGGGGCGGTACAGCCGTTCGGATTCCTCGTGGCCGTGTCGCGCTCGAGCTGGGTGGTGACGCGCGTGTCGCGCAACGCGGCGGAATGGCTCGGACGTCCGGGCGAGGAGCTCGTCGGTCTGCCGATCGACCAGGTCTTTCTCGGGCAGGCCGTGCACACGATCCGCAACAATCTGCAGGGCGCGGTGATGGGCGAGACAGTGGCGCGCGCCTTCGGCGTGACAGTCACGGAAGCTGGCCTCGTCTGCGACATGGCGGTGCATCTCTCCGGCGACGAGGTGGTCGTGGAGTGCGAACGCTCCGTGGCCGAGCCCGCCGCCAATGCAGCCGCCATGGTGCGGGGCATGGTGGCGCGACTGCAGCGCACGGACGATCTCAGGAATTTCTACCGCATCGCCGCGCGCGAAATGCAGGCTTTGACCGGCTTCGATCGGGTGATGATCTACCGTTTCGATCATGACGGGTCGGGCGAGGTGATCGCGGAATCGGCGCGTTCCGGCATCGGCTCGTTTCTCGGGCTGCACTATCCGTCGACCGATATCCCGCGCCAGGCGCGCATTCTCTACGAGAAGAACTGGCTGCGGATCATCCCGGATATCTCGGCGGAGCCGTCGCCCGTCGAGCCGGCGCTCGACCGCAACGGTGAGCCACTCGATCTGTCGATGAGCATTCTGCGCAGCGTGTCGCCCATTCATATCGAATATCTGCAGAATATGGGCGTCGATGCCTCCATGTCGGTGTCGATCCTGCGCGAAGGGCGTCTGTGGGGTTTGTTCGCCTGCCATCATTACGCGCCGCATCACGTCACTTTCGAGCGGCGGACGGCGGCGGAACTCTTCGGTCAGATGTTCTCGCTTCTGGTGGAAAACCGCGAGCGCCAGACCGAAGCCGAATATGAGGAGCGCTCCAGCAAGCTGCACAATCAGCTCGTCGCCGTGATGGCGACCGAAGCGACGCGGTTTGAGAGCATCGTCGACCATCTCGACGAGATCGCCGACCTTCTCGTCTGCGACGGCATCGGCCTGTGGGTGGAGGGGCGCGCCACGTTGCGGGGCCTGACCCCCAATGAAGACGACTTTGCCGGGCTTGCGGGGTATCTGCGCGACAGGGGCGTGAACGCGGTGTGCGCCGAACACGAGATCGGGGCGAAATACGAACCCGCACGGCGCTTCTCAGATCGTGCCGCCGGCATGCTCGTCGTGCCCCTGTCTCGGCAGCCGGGCGATTATCTCGTCTTCTTCCGCAAGGAGGTGACGCGCAGCGTCAATTGGGCGGGAAATCCGGAAAAACCGGTGAGCGTCGGACCGCTCGGGGCGCGGCTCACGCCGCGCAAGAGCTTCGAGATGTGGAAGGAGACGGTGAGCGGACAGTCGATGCCGTGGTCGCCGGTGGAGGAGCGGATCGCCGAGGGCCTGCGCGTCAGCCTTCTGGAAGTCATCCTCCAATTGTCCAATCTGACGGAAGCGGAGCGCCGCCGCGCGCAGGAGCGGCAAAAGCTCCTCATCGCCGAACTCAACCATCGCGTCCGCAATATCCTGAGCCTCATTCGCGGCGTCATCAACCAGAGCAAGGACGCGACCAGCATCGAAGCTTTTACGGAAGTCGTCGGTGGACGCATCCAGGCTTTGGCGCGT
The DNA here is from genome assembly GCF_025379905.1 of Afifella sp. JA880. Classification (NCBI taxonomy): domain Bacteria; kingdom Pseudomonadati; phylum Pseudomonadota; class Alphaproteobacteria; order Hyphomicrobiales; family Afifellaceae; genus Afifella; species Afifella sp. JA880. The sequence goes on along the minus strand of NZ_JAOANH010000002.1, from coordinate 944,216 downwards.
GCGCATGACCAGATCACCTCGGACGATTGGAGCCCGGCTTCATTCCGCAATCTGGTGACGACGGAGGCGGGCGCCTATCTCGGCGGCAAGGCCGACCGGGTCGTGCTGACCGGCTCCGACGTGCTCGTGCAGCCGGAGGCGTTTACGACCGTCGCTCTCGTCATCCACGAGCTCATCACCAATTCGGCGAAATATGGCGCGCTGTCAGACAGCCGCGGCCAGATCGACATCATGACCGATTTCGATACGTTCGGCCGGCTCGTCATCGATTGGGGCGAGCGCGGCGGCCCACCGGTCAAGCCGCCGAGACGCTACGGCTTCGGCTCCACGGTGATCGAGCAGTCGATCGTGCATGATCTCGGCGGCGAGGCGAAAGTCGATTACGAACTGACGGGGCTCAAGGCGCGCTTTGTCATTCCGCCCAAACATTTCCAACGCAGCGAGATCGTCGTGGACACAGTGAAAGAGGCCGTCAGGGCCGACGAGCAGGAGATCGCTCTTCCGGCGGACGTTCTCGTCGTCGAAGACAACATGATCATCGCGCTCGACACCGAGCAGATGCTTCTGTCGCTCGGTGTCGGAAATGTCCGCACCGCGAGCGGCGTGAGCGATGCTTTGAAGGAGATCGAGCGTCAGGCGCCGGATTTCGCGCTTCTCGACGTCAATCTCGGCGCGGAGACGAGCCTCGAAATCGCCGAGCGGCTGGCGGAGATGGGTGTACCCTTTGCATTCGCGACCGGCTACGGCGAGCAGGCGGCACTGCCCGCGCCTTTCGACGTCACGCACAAAGTGCGCAAGCCTTACAGCGCGCAGTTGCTGCAGGAGGCGATGGTCGGCGCCGAGCGGGCCTAGCCCGAGTGCTCTACGAGGTCGCCTGGAAGGCCTCGTCGAAGACGATCTCGCCGGCGGGCAGAGCGTCGGTGAAGGGAAGAGCGAGCAGGTTTTCCGGCGGCACGCCCGGGATTTGGAGCTGCGGCAGATTTTCGAAGCCGAAGCGCTCGTAATAAGCCGGATCGCCGACGAGCACGCAGCCCTTGCTGCCGAGCGCGCGCAGCTTCGTCAGGCCAACTTCCATCAGCACCGAGCCGACGCCCTTCTTCTGCACCTCCGGAAGGACGGCGATGGGACCGAGCCCGTGCCAGCCAGTTGTCACCTGACCGTCGCTGCCGGTGATGGTGACGGGCGAGAAGGCGGCCTGGCCGAGGATGCGGCCATCGGCTTCCGCGACAAGGGCGATCGTCGCCATGCCGCGCGTCCATAGAGCGTCGATGATGAAGGCTTCGGTGCCCGCCGCGTACGGCTTATGAAGGAAGGCCTGTCGCACCACTTCCTTGACGGCGGTGCGGTCGGCCTCGTTTTGATCCCGGATCTGCAGCTCGCTCATCGTCCTCATCCGCCAGTCCGCGTTCGGGGCAGATAAAGGCAATTATTTCAAGGCGCAAGCGAGGCGCGAGGCCGCGGGAGAGAGGTTTGGAGGGAGCGCCCTCAGGCGCCCCCTCTGTGCGGGTGTCAGCCTGCGATCATGGCTTGCAGGCGCTTCAGCCCCTCGCGGGCGAAATCGAGGATGGCGGGGTCGACGAGACGACCGTCGCGCACCTTGTCTCCGACATTGCCGATGACGATCTGCGGCCCGCCGACGAGCCGACATTCGGCGGCGTGGAGCGTCTCGTTGAGCTGTGCCTGTGCCCTGACGCCGCCCGTGAAGGCGGGTGAGGCGGACACGACCAGAACCGGCTTGCCCATGAGAGAGGACGATCCGCGCGGGCGGGAGGCCCAATCGAGGGCGTTCTTCAAGACGCCCGGAATGCCGTGATTGTATTCCGGCGTGGCGATGACGAGGCCATCGCTTGCCGCGACCGCCTCACGGAATTCGCGCACCGCCTCCGGTGCGTCGTCGCCATCGAGATCGGCATTGTAGAGCGGCAGATCGACATGGCCGATCTGAAGTTCGACCGTGCCATCATTGTCTGCCGCGAGGCCCTGCAGAACGGCGCGGGAGTAGCTCTCGCGGCGAAGGCTCCCGGGCAGTCCGAGGAGTTTCGTTTTCGTGGCTGACATCGTTCAGGCCTGCGGCATGGCCGGGCCGGTGCCGGCACCGGTCGTTTCGATGGCCTTGGCGATGTCAGCGAGATCGTCTTTGGTCAGCTCGAGCGTTGCCGCATCGATCCAGCCATCGACCTGACCCGGATTGCGGGCGCCGACGATGGCCCCGGTGACGCCAGGCCAGGCGAGTGTCCAGGCAACAGCGACGGCCGGCACCGTGGTGCCGTGCTTGTCCGCGATCGGCTTCAGGCTGTCGGCAAGCGCCAGGTTTTTTTCGAGCTTTTCGCCGGTGTAGTCGGGATTTCTGGAGCGCCAGTCGTCCGCCGGCAGGGCCCGCGCGCGCTCGACACTGAAGCGACCGCTCAAGAGACCCGACTGCATCGGCGAATAGACGATGACGCCCGTCTCATGTGCGTCGCACCAGGGCAGTTCCTTTTCCGCCACCTCGCGCTTAATCGCCGAAAACGGCGGCTGCAGCGTGTCGACATGGCCAACGGCCTCGGCCTTTTGCAGCTGCTCGGCATTGTGGTTGGAGAGGCCCGCAGCGCGGATCTTGCCTTCCTTTTTCAGCTCCAGAAGCGTCTGCCAGTATTCTTCCACCGGCGTGCCGTCATTGGCCGGCCAGTGCATCTGGTAAAGATCGATGCGCTCCACGCCGAGGCGCTTCAGCGAGGCTTCCACCTCGCGGCGCAGGCTGTCGGCGGCGCCGATGCGCTCCGGCATTTTTTTGCGGTCGTTCTCGTCCCAGACGAGACCGCATTTGGTGAAGACATAGGGGCGTTCGCTGGCCGGGACATCGGCGAGCGCCTTCTTCACTACCTCTTCGGAATGGCCGAGGCCGTAAACGGCGGCGGTGTCGACCCAGTTGATGCCGCGGGATACGGCGTGACGGATGGCGGCGACGGATTCGGAATCGTCCTGCGCGCCCCAGCCGACGGCCCAGTCGGGACCGCCGATCGCCCAGGCGCCGAAGCCGACGCGGGTGATGTTCATATCGGTGCGGCCGAAGCGTTTCGTCGGCAGGTTCGTCTTCGCTGGTGTGTCGAGCATGGGGGAACTCCCGTTGTTTCCGTTGCGGTGCACATAAGGCCCGATCGGGGTTCTTCAAAGCGGGAGGCTGGATTGCGTGACTTGCCGGCGTGGATTTCAGGCGGCGGCCTCTTCGACGATTTGGTCTGTGATCACCTTGAAGCCGGCGAGACGCGAGGCGCCGAAACTCGTGGAGATCGCGACGTCGGTCGCGTCGCGCCCGCGCGCCATGAGGATGCGCCCGATGCGCGGATGGTTGTGGCGGGCATCGAACGTGTACCAGCGACCGTCGAGATAGGCCTCGAACCAGGCACTGAAATCCATCGGGTTCGGATCTTCCGGCACGCCGATATCGCCGAGATAGCCCGTGCAATAGCGGGCGGGAATGTTCATGCAGCGGCACAGAGCGACGGCGAGATGGGCGAAATCGCGGCACACGCCCGTCTGCTCGTAATTGCCGTTCACGGCGCTGCGCATCGGATCGGCCTTCAGATAATCGAAGGTGATGCGCTCGTGGGCGTAGTCGCAGATGGCTTGGATCATCTGCCAGCCGGGCGCCACATGCCCGAAGAGCGACCAGGCAAGATCGGTCAGCCGGTCCGTCTCGCAGTAGCGACTGCCGAGAAGGAAGAGGAGCACGTCGTCGGGAAGCTCGTCGACCGGCGTCTGGCGGGCGTCGGGCGCGACCTCGTCGGGCAGGCCATCGTCGCGGATGGTGAATTGGGTCGACATGCGCAAAAGCCCGGCCGGGGCCACGATGCGGGTGCAGATGTTGCCGAAATCATCACGGTAATCGCGGGAGGGGATTTCGGGGTCGAAGGTGATGTGGTGCGGGGTCTCAAGATCGCGGAGCCGCGAGGGGTGCACCGACAGGACGAGCAGCATCGGCGTCGGCTGCGCACACTCATATTCGATGTCGAAACCAGCTCTGATCTTCATTTCTCCTCAAGTGGTTGGAGGGTCGTGCGGTTCCCGCGGAAGCGGGCGCAATTTTAGGCAAACTTCACCCTTCATCCTCGCGGGCGACCTTGACCATCACCTCCATGCCGAGATCGTCGTCCGGCATGCCGAGATACGAGCCCGACAGGGGCAGGGCTTCGCTCGGATCGCGGGCGACGGCGATGCGGATCAAACCTTCATTGCCGAGGATGGCATTGGTCGGGTCGATGTCGATCCAGCCGGCGCCGGGGAGATAGACCTGCACCCAGGCATGGGTGGCGCCGCCGCCATGGATGTCGTGGCTGTCGCGGGCCGGCACGTAGAGATAGCCCGAGACGAAGCGTGCGGGCAGGCCGAGGGCGCGCAAAGCCTCGATCATCAGCTCCGTGAAATCGCGACAGGTGCCGCTGCGCAGCGTGAGCGTTTCGGCGGGATCCTGGATGCCGTGGTCGCGCCGACTATAGGCATGGTCGTGCCGGATCGCGTGGATCATCGCGGTCAGAAGCTCGAAGGTCGGAAGCGGCTCCGACGGGTCGAGGAAGCTTTCCGCCCAGCGCAACAATGTGCCGTCAGGATCTGGATAGCGGCGGACAAGGAAGGGGCGCAGATCCTCCTTGTCCTCGTCGCTGAGCGAAACCGGCAGGAAGCGCGCCTCCTCGTCGAGATTGATGCCGGCGGGATGCGCGCGGAAATGGGCGACGCGGATGACGCTTTCGAAGACAAGCGACGTGGCGAGGACGGAATTGCTGCCGCCACTGAAGCGCGCGACGCCGACGCGGTTGCCGAGCGCATCTTCGTGCCAGCGCAGGCTGACCGGCTCCGGCGTGATGGTGAGCGTGGAGGAGAGGAGATGCTGATCGTGCCCCTCGCGCGGCAGGAACATCATGCGATGCTCCCCGAAGCCGACCCGTTTCCGGTAGCGATAGGTCGTGACGTGAGTGACTGTGTAGATCGGCACGACGCTGCGCTTACCTCTCCTCGGGCGTTCCGGCAGGGGTGTTCTGCGGGCGTCCTTCTGGGTGTTCCGGCTTTTGCTCCAACCATCATAGCGCCAAAACGCTTGCGCCGGCGTGGCGATCGCAACGGCCGCCTGCTCAGCCGCGGAATTGCCGGGGATGCGGCGTCAGGGGTGGGGCGCGTCCGGGCGGTGGCGGGTGTCGTCGTCGTATTTCGCCAGAGTGTCGTCGAGATGCAGCCAGAAGAGTTTGGCCGTCACATAGGCGTGGCGGTCCGGCGAGAGGCGGTCGGCCTCGTCGAAGAGCCCGGCATGGATGTAGATCTCGCCGGGCAAGCGGGAATCCAGATAGGTCAAGGGCGTGCCGCAATCGGCGCAGAAGGAGCGGGTGACACCCGGAGAGGATTGCCGGTCTTTCGGGGCGCCGTGCCAGACGACGAGATCGCTCGGAAACCCGGCCCAGACAACGGCGGGCGCGCCGGTCTGACGCCGGCAGTCGCGGCAATGGCACCAGGAGACCTGAAGGGGTTCGCTTTTCGCCTCAAAGCGAACGGCGCCGCAAAAGCAGCGCCCGTGCAAAGGCAGGTCGACCATTTCACGCGCCTTTCTCTCGACGACCGGCCCGGGGGGCGGCGAGTGCTCGCTCAGTCTTCGTCGTCCCAGAAGGTCGGTACGGATCGTTCCAGATGCGGCCCGAGCCTCACGGCCGCGACCTTCCTCGCCAGGCCGGTCGTATCATCGACGTCGACGGCGATCCCCGACAAGGTCGCTTCTTCCATGGCAGGCCCGAGACGGCCGGAAGAAATTTTCGTCACAGCGCGGTGCAGAGGTTCGTCTTTCTGCATGCCGATGATGGAATCGTAATCGCCGCACATGCCGATGTCGGTCATCATGGCCGTGCCGCCAGGCTGAATGCGGTAATCGGCGGTCGGAACATGCGTATGCGTGCCGACGACGAGGCTCGCCCGGCCGTCGAGGAAAGCCGCCATGACCTGCTTTTCGCTCGTCGCTTCGGCATGGAAATCGACGATGATGGCGTCGCAGTCGCGGCCGAGCGGCATCGCCGCGATTTCCCGCTCCACGGCTGCGATCGGGTCATCGAGGGCGGTCATGAAGAGCTGCCCCATGACGTTGATGACGAGGACGCGCGCACCGGAACGGGCCGTATAAATGTTGGCGCCGCGGCCCGGCGTCTGCGGCGGATAATTGAGCGGACGCAGGAACCGTTCCTGCCGTTCGGCAAAAACGAGCGCTTCCTTCTGATCGAAGGCGTGGTTGCCCGTGGTGATGCAATCGGCGCCCGCGTCGAGAAGCTCCTGAAAGATCTTTTCGGTGATGCCGAAGCCGCCGGCGGAGTTCTCGCCATTCACGACGACGAAATCGAGCTTCCAGCGCTCGACCATGGAGGGGAGGTGATGTCGGACTGCCTTGCGGCCGGAGCGGCCGATAACGTCACCGAGAAACAGGATCCTCACAGGGCCTCCGTGGGCTTGGCGGTGGTGTCGATGAGCTCGTCTTCGGTGGCGATGAGGGGCAGGGGGATATCGTGGTCTTCCATGGGAACAATATCGACCTCCTGACACGAGAAGGCGAGCCCCACAAGACGAGGTGCGTGACCGCGCTCCCGCAGCTCGGCCACGGCCGTGTCGTAATAGCCGCGGCCATAGCCGATCCGCCCGCCGGCGCGATCGAAGGCTGCGAGCGGCGCAACGATCAGATCGGGCGTCGCTTCGCCGTGATGGGGCGAAGGGTGCCTCGTGCCGAAAGTGCCGGCCTCGAGGCCTTCTTCATCGAGAAAATGGCGGAAGACGAGGCGGTTCTCGACGATTGCCGGCAAAGCCGCTGTGCCCTCCTGTGCCGCGATCAGCGGCAGAAGCGGGCGCGGATCGATCTCGTCGCGGATCGGCCAGAAAAGCGCCACCGTCTCTTCGGGGCGCAGGAGCTTTTCGATGTGGCGGACAGCGTGGGCGGAGCGCAGGCGCCGCTCGCTCTCGCCGAGGGCTGCGCGCCGCAGCAATGCCTGCGTGCGAAGCTTGGCCTTGGCTGAGGAGACGTCCATGAGAAAAATCGACGAGGAAGGGGGTTGAGAGCGCGGCCGCCATGGCCGGTGGAGTGTACGATCCCGGGAAACCTACAAAGTAGGTGGGCGCCGTTTTGGTCAAGCCCACGGGCGAGACCAGGGACAGCTCCCTTCGAGATCGATAAGGCCCCGGGGAATGTGACTCCTGTCGAACCGGGCAGCCGCGCGAAGGCGAGATATAGGGAGAGGCTCAGGCCTCGGCAAACGAAACCTGATGGCGGGGTTTCGATATCCTCCAAAGAAGCTTGCGGCGGAGCGGTCTGTAAAATTGTCCGCGGGAGAGATGCGAGGGGGAGACAGGATGCCGCGCCGGTGTGTGCGTAACGGCGCCTCGTCGAGCCGCGTTTCTTTCTGGCCCACATGACCTAGGCTTAGGGACAGCACGACCAGGGAGGCTTAAGATGTTTCGGACCATTCTCGTGCCTGCGGATCTTGCCCATGCCGACAAGCTCGATCGAGCTCTGGAGGCTGCCGCGGGCCTTGCCAAACAATACGGCTCGCGCCTCATTCTGGTGGGTGTCTCGTCTGCCCTTCCCGGCTCTCTTTCACATAATCCGGCAGAGTTCGCCGAAAGACTTAGTGAATTCGCAGCTCGGCAGAGCGATAAGCACGGCGTTACATTTGAAGCCAAGGCGGTGACAAGCCACGATCCGGCGCGAGATCTAGACCAGACGTTGAGCGAGCAGGTTCATGAGACGGGCGCCGATCTCGTCGTCATGGCTTCGCATGTGCCCGGTTTCGCCGAGCACGTTTTCTCTTCGCGTGCCGGCTATCTCGCGACGCACAGCGAGATTTCCGTCTTTGTCGTTCGCTGAGCGGACGGCAATCGGACGAGAGGGTGGGGCAAGGCCGGAGCTACCAGGAGGTGATTGTCGGCCGAGCCAGCGGAATGTACCAATTGACGGGGAGGAAACACATATGACAAGCCGATATCACGAGGTTTACAAGTCCTGGGAAGAGGATCCGGAAGCCTTCTGGGCCAAAGCCGGCGAAGAGATCGACTGGTCGAAGCCGGCCGATAAGATCTTCGATCCCGAGATGGGCATGTATGGGCGCTGGTTTGCCGGTGCCGAAACCAACACCTGTTACAATTGCGTCGACCGGCATGTGGAGCGAGGCCGTCCCGGCCAGCCGGCGATCATCTACGACAGCCCCATCACCGGTGCGAAACGCACGATCACCTATCAGGAGCTCCTCTCCGAGGTGGAGGCTCTCGCCGCTGTGCTGCGCGAGAAGGGCGTCGAGAAGGGCGACCGCGTCATCGTCTACATGCCGATGGTGCCCGAGGCGCTTTTTTCCATGCTCGCTTGCGCCCGGCTCGGAGCCGTGCATTCGGTGGTCTTCGGCGGGTTCGCGGCAAACGAGCTTGCGACGCGCGTCAACGATTGCGAGCCGAAGGCGATCATCTCCGCCTCCTGCGGCATCGAGCCGAACCGGGTGGTGAAGTACAAGCCGCTTCTCGACCATGCGCTCGACATTGCCCGCCACCAGCCGGAGTTCTGCCTCGTCGTGCAGCGCGAGCAGGGCCCGTGCGAGCTGACCGAAGGGCGCGACTACGATTACCTGGAGCTCGTCGAGGCGGCCAAGAATGCCGGCACGAAAGTGCCGCCGGTGCCGGTCGCGGCGACCGATCCGCTCTACATCCTCTACACCTCCGGGACGACCGGACGGCCGAAGGGCGTCGTGCGCGACAATGGCGGGCACATGGTGGCGCTGAAATGGTCGATGAAGGCGATCTACGACATCGATCCGGGCGAGGTCTTCTGGGCCGCCTCCGATGTCGGCTGGGTCGTCGGCCATTCCTACATCGTCTACGCGCCGCTTCTGCACGGGTGCACGACGATCGTCTTCGAGGGCAAGCCGGTTGGCACACCCGATGCCGGCGTCTTCTGGCGCGTTATCGAGGAGCATAAGGTGTCCGCGCTCTTCACGGCACCGACGGCCTTCCGCGCGATCAAGAAGGAAGATCCGCAGGGCGAGCATGTCGGCCGCTACGATCTCAGCCAGATGCGCACGCTGTTTCTGGCTGGCGAGCGCGCCGATCCGGATACGATCCGCTGGGCGCAGGACCAGCTCGGCGTGCCGGTGATCGACCATTGGTGGCAGACGGAAACGGCCTGGGCGATCGCCGCCAATCCCGCCGGTCTCGGCCTGTTGCCGGTCAAGTACGGCTCGCCGACGGTCGCCATGCCGGGCTACAAGATCGAGATCCTCGACGATGCCGGCCATCCGGTTGCCGCGAACACGCTCGGCAACATCGTTGTCAAACTGCCGCTGCCGCCGGCGTGCCTGCCCACCTTGTGGAACGCCGATGAGCGCTTCAAGGAGAGTTATCTCCTGGAGTTCCCGGGCTATTACAAGACGGCCGATGCCGGCATGCTCGACGACGAGGGCTATGTCTACGTCATGTCGCGCACCGACGACATCATCAACGTTGCCGGTCATCGCCTGTCGACGGGCGCGATGGAGGAGGTGCTCTCCAACCATCCGGACGTCGCCGAATGCGCCGTCATCGGTGCCGCCGATGCGCTCAAGGGCCAGATGCCGATGGGCTTCGTCGTCCTGAAGGCGGGACGCGACCGCGACCCGATGGAGATCCAGAAGGAATGCATCCGTCTGGTGCGCGAGGAGATCGGACCGGTGGCCGCCTTCAAGACGGTGCATGTCGTGCACCGCCTGCCGAAGACGCGTTCGGGCAAGATCCTTCGTGCCACGATGCGCCATATCGTCGATCACGAGGATTTCCGCATGCCGGCGACGATCGACGATCCGGCGATCCTCGACGAGATCAAGGGCGTCGTGGAACACGTCGATCAGATGCGGGCGAGCTGAGACTTTTCTGGGCCGCCAGAGTTTCGCTGGTGGCCTTGATTGCTTCGCGTGAATGACGGTGATGCGGTCGCTTTCGAGCGGCCGCTTTTTTTCTCGGCCGTCCCCGAACTTCAATCGGCCGCGGGTGAGGGGGATACCGTCACAGATGGCGGTGGCGTGTGTCTCGTTACGCCGGCTCGAAGCGGACGAGGCCGTGGCGTTCGCGGCCCAGATAGCGCGTCGTCAGAAGTACGGCCGCGGCGGCCAGCCCCGAAGCCAGACCCCACCAGACTCCAACGCCGCCCCAGTCCAGGACGAAGCCGAGGACATAGGCGGTCGGCGTGCCGATCACCCAGTAGCTGACGATGGCGATGATCATCGGCATCCGCGTGTCCTTGAGGCCGCGCAGGATGCCGGCTGCCACCGCCTGCAGCGAATCGACGATCTGGAAGACCCCGGCCACCAGGAGCAGCGGTACCGCATAGGCCAGCACCTCGTCGGCATTGACATTGGCGGGGTCGAGATAGAGCCCGATCAGCTCTTCCGGCAGCAGGCGGAAGGTGATCGCGGCGCCGACCGCGATCGCCGCGCCCATCACCAGAGCGACCGTGCCGGCACGCCCGAGCCCGACCTTGTCGGCTCGCCCGAACGCCAGGCCGACGCGTACCGTGGCTGCGCTCGCCAGCCCCAGCGGAATCATGAAGGTGATCGAGGAGATCTGCAGCGCGATCCCGTGGGCGGCGAGCGGCACGGCGCCGAGCCAGCCGATCATCACCGAGGAGGCGGCGAACAGGCCGACTTCGGCGATGATCGTGGCGCCGATCGGCCAGCCCAGCCGCACGATCTCGCGAAAGCCGTACCAGTCGGGCCGCCAGAACCGAACATAGAGTTCATAGCGGCGCAGCCCTTCCGCCTGTGCCGAATAGGCTGCGAGCAGACCCGCCATCAGCAGATTGGACACCAAGGTGGCGATCGCCGCGCCCACCAGGCCGAGCGCGGGGGCGCCGAGATGGCCGAAGATCAGGACGTAGTTCAAAAGCGCGTTGGCGAGCGCGCCGACGACGATGACGGCGAGCACCAGATAGGCGCGGCCCACCACCGTCAGATACGAGCGCAGGCCCATGATCAAAAGGCTCGGAAACATCGACCACTGGGCCACATGTATGTAATCGGCCGCCATCGCTGCGAGATCGGGTTCCTGACCGAAGGCGAGGAGGATCGCCTCGATCTCCCACAGCGGGATCATCATCGCTGCGCCGTAGAGCCCAAGAACCCATAGGCTCATTCGGACCGAGCGGCGCACGCCGCGCAGGTCGCCACGGCCCTCGGCATTGGCGGCGAGCGGCAGCGCGGCCTGGGCGAAGCCGACGCCAAACATGAAGCAGAGGAAGAAACTCTGGGTGGCAAGCACCGCTGCGGCGAGCTCGCGCGCGCCCAGCCAGCCGATCATCACCGTGTCGGTGACGTTCATCGTAATCTGGGCGAGCTGTGCGCCGATTAGCGGCAAGGCCAGGACGGCGGTTGCGCCGGCATGGCCAAGCCAGGACAGTTCGTTGCCGCCGGAGACGGCGGCCGGGACTTCGTATGCCGTCACTTCGCGTGGAGGACGGGTGCGATTCTCGCGTTGCATGTTTCACCACCAGGAGCCTGGGGGAGTACATGGCAAGGGCGATGAAAGCCAACCGGCTTTCGGTTGAGCAGAAAGGCCGTATTCAACCTATCGGTCGGAGAATGTCCGTCTGCACTGGACGGCGAGAGGGCGAGCGCTAGGCTAGTAAGCCGGCTCCTCGACCTTCAAGTATCATCCCCACATGACAGACAACGCGTTCACGCCGATCGAAGATCACGCCATCATCGGCGACATGCAGACGGCGGCGCTCGTCGCGCTCGACGGCACGATCGATTTCTTCTGCTATCCGAATTTCGATTCGCCCACCGTCTTCGCCTCGCTCCTCGACCGGGAGAAGGGCGGGCATTTCAAGCTGCATGCGGCCTGCGACGGGCTTCGCTCGCGCCAGCTCTATCTGCCGGACACCAATATCCTCATCACCCGCTTCCAGGGCGACGAGAGCGTGGCGGAGGTCTCCGACTTCATGCCGCTCGACGGGTCGGGACGGATCGTGCGGCGGGCGAAAGCGATCCAGGGCGATGTCGATTTTGAGCTCTCCTGCGCGCCGCGCTTCGATTATGGGCGCGGCACGACGCATGCGGAGGCGATCCCGTATGGGGTCAAGTTCTGCGATGGGGAAAGACAGCTCTTCCTCTATAGCCGTGTCGAGCTCGGTATAGCGGACGGCGCGGCCGAAGCACGTTTCCGTTTGAAGGAGGGCGAGCACGCCTTCGTCGTGCTTTGTCCCGGCCGCGCCGACGCTCCGCCGATCGATGCCGATTACGTTTCGAGGAGCTTCGTCGAAACGAGCGATTTCTGGCACGGTTGGGTGGCAAAGGGTCACTATCCGTCGCGCTGGCGCGATGTCGTGGTGCGCTCCGGGCTCGTCCTGAAACTCCTCTCCTCGCAGAAACACGGCTCGATCGCGGCGGCGGCCACTTTCGGGCTGCCGGAAGTGCCGGGCAACAGCCGCAACTGGGATTACCGCTATTGCTGGGTCCGCGACGCGGCGTTTTCCGTCTACGCGTTCACCCGTCTCGGCCGCTACGAGGAAGCGCATCAGTTTACGACCTTCCTTCTCGGTCTGACCGAGGGGCGCGACGATGGCGAGATGCAGATCATGTACGCCATGGACGGACGCCACGATCTCAATGAGGTTTCGCTCGACCATCTGGAGGGCTGGCAGAATTCGCAGCCCGTGCGGATCGGCAACGCCGCCTACGAGCAATTGCAGCTCGATATCTACGGCGAGCTTTTGGACACGATCTATATCTCGGCGAAATCGCTCGGCCAGCCTTCGATCCGAGCCTGGCGGGAAATCGTCAAGATGCTCGACTGGCTCAAGGAGAACTGGCGTCGGCCGGACGAGGGCATCTGGGAGGTGCGTGGCCCGAGGCGGGAATTTCTGTCTTCGCGGCTGATGTCGTGGGTGGCCTTCGACCGCGCGGCCCGCATGGCGGTGAAATATTCTCTGGCGGGACCGGTGGAAGCCTGGCGGGCGGAGCGCGACACCATCTATCGCTCCATCATGGAAGAGTTCTGGGACGAAGAAATCGGCGCCTTCGTACAGTATAAGGGCTCCAAGACGGTGGATGCCTCCGTGCTCTTGATGCCGCTCGTGCGCTTCATCAATCCCCGCGACCGCTATTGGCTCCGGACGATGCGTGCCGTGGAGCAGCGGCTCGTCAAAGACTGCCTCGTCCTGCGCTACGACGACGAGGCGGAGGGCGCCGAGGACGTCGACGGGCTTTCCGGGCGCGAAGGCGCCTTCACCACCTGCGCCTTCTGGTATGTGGAGGCCTTGGCGCGGACGGGCGATCTGCCGCGGGCAAGGCTTTTGTTCGAAAAGCTGCTCTCCTACGCCAACCATGTGGGCCTCTACGCGGAAGAGCTCAGCCCATCCGGGAGGCATCTCGGGAACTTCCCTCAGGCGCTCACGCATCTGTCGCTGATTTCAGCCGCCCACTGGCTCGAGCGGGCGCTCGACGGCGATGAGGGAACCCGGTTCGCAGCCTGACGTTCGCCACCCAAGGGGCGAAGTTTCAATGCAACGCTCCATCGGGAGACGTTCGACGAAGAGACTTTCCAACGGGACGCAGGACGGTTCAGGATGCTGGCGGCTTCTTATGAGGTGATCCGCCGTAGCGAGAGGCTGCTCGGCCGACACCGCTTGCGTCCTTCCACGCATTCACGATCAGGAGGGGCTCAGTGGCAGCTCAAAACGGACTAAGCCTGGAAGGCCAGAACGCCGTCGTGACAGGGGCAAGCTCAGGAATCGGAGCGGCCGTTGCGGCGGGGTTGGCGAAGGCGGGTGCCGATGTCGTCATCAACTTCCATTCCGACGAGGAAGGGGCGGAAAAGACCCTCTCCGCCGTCGAGCGGGCCGGCAGCCGGGGCGTCATCATCCGCGGCGACGTCGGACGTGAGCGCGATGTCCACAAACTTTTCGATTGCTGCGAAGCGGAGCTCGGTCCGGTCGACATCGTCTTCTCCAACGCTGGCATCCAGCGCGACTGTGCCTTTGGCGAGATGTCGCTCGACGATTGGGAGGCGGTCATCTCCACCAATCTCACTGGGGCCTTCCTGGTCGCCCGTGAGGCCGTCAAACGCTTCCGCAAAAAGGGGTTGCGCGAAGAGGTGAGCCCGGCGCTCGGCAAGATCGTCTTCAATTCCTCCGTCCATGAGCGCATTCCGTGGGCCGGGCGCGTCAATTACGCGGCCTCCAAGGGGGGCGTTTCCCTTCTCATGCAGTCTCTCGCGCAGGAGGTGGGGCATGAGAAAATCCGGGTGAATTCGGTGGGGCCCGGCGCCATCGCGACCGACATCAATGCCGATGAGCGCGCCGACGATGCGGATGCGATCCGCAGCCTCATCCCCTATGGGCGGATCGGCGATCCGGAGGATATCGCCCAGGCCGTCGTCTGGCTCGTTTCGGACGCTGCCGATTATGTGCACGGCCATTGTCTGTTTGCCGATGGCGGCATGACGCTTTATCCCGGCTTCATCGGCAACGGCTGAGGCGAGTCGGCCGCTGCCGATGGGCCGGAACGGGCCACAAGGGAAGATGCCAATGTCGCTGGAAAACAAGGTCGCCATCGTGACCGGTGGAGCGAAGGGAATCGGGCGTGCCGTCGCCAAGCGCTTCCTCTCCGAAGGGGCGCGGGTGGTCCTCGCCGATATCGACGACGATGCAGGCAGCGCTTCGGTGGAGGCGCTCGGCGACCTCGGGCCCGTGCGCTTCGTGCATTGCGACGTCGCCGAAAAGCTCTCGGTGCGCAATCTGCTGGCGACGACGGTCGACGCCTATGGGGACATCGACGTCCTCGTCTCCTGTGCCGCGATCGCGCTCAAGGCGGATTTCCTGGCGCTGACGGAGGAGGAGTTCGACCGCGTCCTCAACGTCAATTTGAAGGGAGCGTTTCTCGTCGGCCAGGCCGTCGCCAAGCGCATGGTCAAACAGATCGAAGCGGGCGGCGATCCGGGCGTCATCATCCATATGAGCTCGGTCAATGCCGTCGTCGCGATTCCCGACCAGGTGCCCTACACGGTCTCCAAGGGGGGCGTGAACCAGCTTACCAAGGTGATGGCGCTTGCCCTTGCGCCGCATGGGATCCGCGTCAACGCGATCGGTCCTGGCTCCATCATGACCGACATGCTGGGGCATGTGGCCGACGATGCCGAAGCCCGTCAGCGCATTTTGACGCGCACGCCGCTGCGCCGTATCGGCGAGCCGAGCGAGGTGGCCGCGGTTGCCGCTTTCCTCGCCTCCGACGATGCAAGCTATATGACCGGACAGACGGTTTATGTCGATGGCGGGCGCCTGCCGCTCAATTTCACGGTTTCGACCGAGGATTCTTAAGCTGCGCCGTTCCTCCCGGTCTTCGCTATGATCGGCCGATGAAGCAGACGATTCGCATCATCGGCATCGACCCTGGCCTGCGCCGCACCGGTTGGGG
Source organism: Afifella sp. JA880 (assembly GCF_025379905.1). Lineage (NCBI taxonomy): Bacteria > Pseudomonadati > Pseudomonadota > Alphaproteobacteria > Hyphomicrobiales > Afifellaceae > Afifella > Afifella sp. JA880. Next base: position 928,794 of record NZ_JAOANH010000002.1, on the reverse strand, counting down.
TGTCGTCGATATGTCCGGCACACGGCTCGCCTTCGTCGCGGCCGGCACGGTGCGCTCCGACGAAAAAGACGCGCTGTGTGACCGGCTGGCGGCGCTCTATGACGGGCTCGTCGCCGTGATTTCCGAACACAGCCCCGGCGAAGCGGCGGTGGAAAACACCTTTGTCAACCGCGATGCGGGTGCCACGCTGAAGCTCGGGCAGGCGCGCGGCATTGCCCTTCTCGCTCCGGCGAAGGCGGGGCTCGAAGTGGCGGAATACGCCCCCAACATGGTGAAGAAGTCGGTCGTGGGCGCCGGCCATGCGCAGAAGGGGCAGATCCGCACGATGGTCTCCATCCTGATGCCGAAGGCGACCTTCGACAGCGACGATGCCGCCGACGCGCTCGCCATCGCCATCTGCCACGCGCATCACCGCGGCAGCGCCGTGGCCCAGGCGGGGGCAAACCCTGCGGTCGAGGCGAAGAGCCGGCGTGGCGGGCGGGGGATCGAGGCGATCAAAGGCTCGCGCACCGCGAACGAACATCTTTCGTCGGACGAACTCATGCGGTTGGTGCGCGGCCGGGGGTGAAGCCCAGGAGAATGCGCCTCGTCTCCTTGCCGACGTTTCTGTAATGTTCTATTTCTTACCTGGGTAGCATTACAAGGGTGGCTCCGATGCGCATGACCTCGAAGGGGCAGGTTACCGTGCCCAAGCACTTACGTGATCTCGCCGGCTTGCGACCGGGCAGCGAGGTTCGCTTCAGCTTTGAGGAAGGCAGAGTTACTCTGAGCAGAGCAGATGCTGAGGAGCGACCGGGCAAAACACGTGGCGACCGGGCTGTAGAAGCGATCGTTGGCACCAGGACGGTCAATCGTGGGCTCTCGACCGACGAGATCATGCGGCTCATGCGCGGCGATGCGTGACACGCTCGTTGATACGAATGTCCTTCTCGATATTTCGGAGGCGAACCAAGTCTGGTTCGGATGGTCTTCGATGGCGCTGCGCGATGCAGCCAACCGAGGTGAGCTTGTCGTCAATCCGGTGGTCTATTCGGAGCTCGCCAGCGGATATGCACGGCGGGAGGAGCTCGAGGCGATGCTGATGCATGCCAGCATCCGCAAGGAAGAACTCCCCTGGGATGCCGCTTTCATGGCCGGTTTGGTTTACAGGACCTATCGGGGAAAAGGCGGCGAACGGACACGGCCTCTTCCAGATTTTTATATCGGCGCGCATGCTTCGGTCCGAGGCTACCGGCTTCTTACGCGCGACCGCGGCTATTATCGCGGTTATTTCCCAACGATCGAGATCATCTCGCCGGACACCCATCCATGATTGGCAAACTCAAAGGGCGCATCGATTCCTACGGACCCGACTGGGTCATCGTCGATGTCGGCGGCGTCGGCTATGTCGTGCATTGCTCGACGCAGACGCTGCAGGCGCTGCCGTCTCCCGGAGAGGCGGCGACGCTTTCGATCGAGACCTATGTGCGCGAGGATCAGATCCGACTTTTCGGTTTCGCCTCGGATGTGGAGCGCGAATGGTTCCGGCTGTTGAATTCGGTGCAGGGGGTGGGCACGCGGATGGCGCTCGGCGTGCTCGGCACGCTGCGGCCCGCCGATCTTTCCTCGGCGATCGCGCTGCAGGACAAGGCGATGATCGCGCGCTCGCCCGGCGTCGGGCCGAAGCTTGCCGGGCGCATCTGTTCGGAGCTCAAGGACAAGGCGCCGGCGCTCGGCAGTGGCATCGGTGGCGATCCGTCGCTGTCGCGCCTGCAATCGGATCTCGGCGATCAGGTCGCGCCGCAGCCGATCGCCGATGCGGTTTCCGCCCTCGTCAATCTCGGCTATGCCCAGGCGCAGGCCTCGGCCGCGATCGCCAAAGCGATGCGTGATGCGGGCGAGGGGGCCGAAACCGCGAAATTGATCAGGCTCGGCCTGAAGGAGCTCAGCCAGTGAGCACAGACCGTCTCGTCAGCGCCGATGCGCGCGTCGAGGACAGCGATCCCGACGCCTCGTTCCGGCCGGAGCGGCTTGCCGATTTCGTCGGCCAGGAGAAGGCGCGGGGCAATCTCAAAGTCTTCATCGAGGCGGCGCGGTCGCGCTCGGAGGCACTCGATCATGTGCTTTTCGTCGGGCCGCCAGGGCTCGGCAAGACGACGCTCGCCCAGATCGTGGCGCGCGAGCTCGGCGTCAATTTCCGTTCCACGTCGGGACCGGTCATCGCCAAAGCGGGCGATCTCGCAGCCCTTCTCACCAATCTCGACGAGCGCGACGTGCTCTTCATCGACGAGATCCACCGCCTCAACCCGGCAGTGGAAGAAATTCTCTATCCGGCGATGGAGGATTTCGAGCTCGATCTCATCATCGGCGAAGGGCCGGCGGCGCGTTCGGTGAAGATCGATCTCGCGCCCTTCACTCTGGTCGGCGCGACCACGCGGCTCGGGCTTTTGACGACGCCGCTCCGAGACCGCTTCGGTATTCCCGTGCGGCTCGATTTCTATACCGAGGCGGAGCTTGAAAAGATCGTGCGCCGGGGGGCGCGCATTCTGGGCGCGCCGATTTCCGATGAAGGGGCGAGCGAGATCGCCCGGCGGGCGCGGGGCACGCCGCGCGTCGCCGGCCGGCTTCTGCGGCGCGTGCGCGATTTCGCGGCCGTCGACGGGGCGGAGCGGATCGAACGCTCTCTTGCCGACAAGGCGCTTCTGGCGCTCGAGGTCGATGCCCGCGGGCTCGATCTCCTCGACCGACGCTATCTTTTCATGATTGCGGAGAATTTCGGCGGCGGCCCGGTGGGGATCGAGACGATTTCGGCGGCGCTGTCGGAGCCGCGCGACGCCATCGAAGACATCGTCGAGCCCTATCTCATCCAGCAGGGGTTTATCCAAAGAACGCCGCGCGGCCGCCTGCTGACGCCGAGAGCCTTCCAGCATCTGGGCCTTGCGGTGCCGACGCAGGACCGGGCCGCGCAGATGGGACTTTTCTTGAATGACGACGACAGCTGACGCGCCCGCCGAACTTTCCGGCCGGCTGACGGCGGATGGGCATATCCTGCATCAACGGGTCTATTTCGAAGACACGGATTTTTCCGGCCTCGTCTATCACGCCCGCTATCTGCATTTTCTGGAGCGGGGGCGCTCGGATTTTCTACGCCTTCTCGGCGTGCATCATCACGTGCTTGCCGCGGACGGCCTTGCCTTTGCCGTGCGGCGGATGACGATCGAGTTCGAAAAGCCGGCGCGTATTGACGATATCGTGACCGTTCTCACGAGGCCCGAGAAAGTGGGCGGGGCGCGGGTCACGCTGGCGCAGGAGTTGCGCTCAGGCGACGCCATTCTCGTCAAGGCTGTCGTTGAAGCGGCGCTTCTGACCGGGGAAGGCCGTCCGGCGCGCCTGCCGGGAAAAGTGCGAGAGGCTCTGAGCGCCTCTTTCAAACAAAGCCCGTAAAAATTTACGCGGCCAGTCCTCCGAGAGCGACCAGGAAGACGGAGAGGCCAAGCGCAGAAACGACCAAGGTGTCGGTGAAGCGCGAGTCGGTCTCGGTCGGCTGATCTGCAGTCTGATCAAGGCGGGCGTCAAAGCGCGACATGGGATTCCTCTTGGCCTCAATGGCCAGCTGTTTCGAATTCCAAACGCCTTCCGACTCCAACGGTTCCAATCGTTTATCGTGGACAAGAAAAGTTTGCTGTGAGGACACGCTCCTAACGGTTCGTTAACCGTGATGATCTCTCATCCTTTAGACTGGTTTCATCGGGGCAGGCTCTCTCAGGCCGTGCTTTTGTCACATTCGGCGGTCAAGAGCCGCCAAGATCGAAAAAGAGCGATCTCATTCCATGGATCAAGTTGCCCAGACAGCGCTCGCCGATCCGGCGGGTGGCTTTTCCCTGCTATCTCTATTCTGGCAGGCGCATATCGTCGTGAAGATCGTCATGCTCGGCCTGCTCGGAGCTTCCGTGTGGTGCTGGGCGATCATCATCGACAAGACGCTCCTCTACCGCCGGATGAAGGGTCAGCTCGACAAGTTCGAGGACACGTTCTGGTCGGGACAGTCCCTCGAACAGCTCTACAACCAGGTGTCGGCGCGCGAAGCGCACGGCATGGCGGCGCTTTTCGTCGCTGCGATGAAGGAGTGGAAGCGCACCTATGAGGGGGGCGCGAAATCGCTCGCAGGCCTCGGGCAGCGCATCGACCGGGTGATGGATGTCACGATCGCACGTGAGGTCGACCGGCTCGAACGGCGGCTCCTGGTGCTCGCGACCGTCGGCTCGGCCGGCCCGTTCATCGGCCTCTTCGGCACGGTGTGGGGCATCATGACCTCGTTTCAGGCGATCGCGGCCTCGAAGAACACCAATCTCGCCGTGGTGGCGCCCGGTATCGCCGAAGCGCTTCTTGCGACGGCGTTCGGCCTTTTCGCCGCCATTCCGGCCGTCATGTTCTACAATAAATTCGCCAGCCAGGTTTCCCGACTCGCCACGCGCATGGAGGGTTTTTCCGACGAATTCGCGGCGATCCTGTCACGCCAGATCGACGAGCGGAGAGCGGCCTGATGGGCGCCGGGATGATCGCACCGAGCAGGGGCGGCAGCAGCCGCCATCGTCTGCGCCGCCGCCATGCGCTGGTGGCGGAGATCAACGTCACGCCGTTCGTCGACGTCATGCTGGTGTTGCTGATCATCTTCATGGTGGCGGCGCCGCTTCTCACCGTCGGCGTGCCGATCGACCTGCCGGAAACGCAGGCCAAGGCGATGGATGCCGACACGGAGCCCTTGACGGTGTCGGTCAATGCCGATGGGTCGATCTATCTGCAGGAGCAGGAGGTGTCGTCCGACAAGCTGGTGGCGACGCTGCAGGCGCTTGCGAAAAACGGACTCAACGAGCGCATTTTCGTGCGCGGCGATCGCAATGCCGATTACGGCACGATCATGCGGGTGATGGGCCGTCTCAATGCAGCCGGCTATCGCCGGATCGGTCTCGTCACCCTGCAAGAGACTGATGGGTAAGGAATGCGTGTCGGCCTCGGCGTCTCACTTGCGGCTCACCTGGCGCTGATCTCGCTCGGGCTCTTCGCGTTTCCCGACGCGAAGCCTTTCAGCGTGGATCACACGGAAGCCCTGCCTGTCGATCTCGTGCCGATCTCCGAAGTGACCGATCTTCTCGCCGGCTCCAAGACGGCAAAGCCGAAGCCTGACGAAAAGCCTCAGCCCAAGGCGCAAGCCAAGGCCGATCGGCCGGACCCGAAACCGGCGGAAAAGCCGGCGCCGAAGCCTGTTCAATCGGTGAAGGAACCGACGCCGCGGCCGACGCCGAAGGTGGAGGAAAAGCCGAAACCGGAAGAGACCAAGGTCGCCTCTGTGCCGCCGGAACCTGAGCCCGAGCCGGAGCCCGCGCCACGTCCCGATGCGCAGCCGGAGAAGGCGCCGGAGGCCACGCCGCAAGAGGCGGCGCCCGCGCTCGACACCCTGCCGAAGATGCGCCCGACGCCGCCCAAGGACATCAAGCCGCCGAAGCCGGCGGAGACCAAACCCGCACCGGAAAAGCCCGTGCCGGAAAAGCCGAAGGTGACGCAAAAGCCCGAGCCGAAGCGGGATTTCCGGCCCGACGATATCGCGGCACTTCTCGACAAGCGCGATCCGACGGGCGGCGGGGACCCCGATCCCGCTCCCGATCCGCAGACGTTCGGCGCGCGCGAGGGCAAGGCCGAGGCGGCGATGACGCAAAGCGAGATCGAGGCGCTAAAGGCACGGCTTTATCAGTGCTGGAACCCGCCGATCGGCGTGCGCCAGGCGGGCGGGCTTCGGGTGACGGTCGCCATCAGCCTGCAGCCGGACGGAACGCTTGCGGCACCGCCCCGCCCGGTCGGCGGCGGTTTCGACGAGCTTTCCCGGGTCGCGATGGAGAGCGCCATCCGCGCCGTCCACGAATGCGCCCCTTACGACATACTACCGCCAGAGAAATACTCCTTGTGGCGGGATATCGAATTCACCTTCGACCCGAGCGAAATGCTCGGCGGATGAGATTTGACGGAGCTTCACGCCCATGTCCTTTACCGACCGCTTGAGAAGTCGGGCTTTCCCCTTCGCCATCGCCGCAGCGCTTGCCCAGTTCGCGCTGGTTGGCGCTCTGATCGGCAGCGCATCGGCGCAGCTGCGCGTCGACATCACGCGCGGCACGATCCAGCCGATGCCGATCGCCATCCCGGCCTTCGTCGGGACAGGTGGCCAGCCCGACCAGCTCAGCCAGCAGATCTCCGACGTCATCACGGCCGATCTGAAGAATTCGGGCCTCTTCGCCCCGGTCGATCCGGCTGCCTTCATCCAGCCGACGATCCCGCCGGACGTGACGCCCGATTTCGCCAATTGGCGTCCGCTCAACGCCCAGGCGCTCGTCTCCGGGCGGGTTGCGGCGACCCCCGACGGGCGGGTGCAGGCGGAATTCCGCCTCTGGGATATTTTTGCCGGCCGGCAGCTGACGGGCCAGCAATTTGTGGCGAGCCCCGACAATTGGCGAAGGGTGGCGCATATCATCGCCGATGCGATTTATGAGCGCCTGACCGGTGAGAAGGGCTATTTCGACACCCGCATCGTCTTCGTCGACGAATCCGGCTCCAAGGAACGGCGCATCAAGCGGCTGGCGCTCATGGACCAGGACGGCGCCAATGTGCGCTATCTGACCGACGGCAGCGATCTCGTGCTGACGCCTCGCTTCTCGCCCACGCGCCAGGAAATCACCTATGCGGCTCTTTCGGGCGATCAGTGGCAGGTGTTTCTCCTCAACACGGAGAACGGGCAGCGGGAGAAGATCGGCAATTTCTCCAACATGACCTTCTCGCCGCGGTTTTCTCCGGACGGTCAGAAGGTGGTTCTGTCGCTCGCCCAGGGAGGCAATTCCAACATCTATCTGCTCGATCTCAGGAACCGGCAGATGACGCGGCTGACCGATTCGCCGTCGATCGATACGGCGCCGTCGTTTTCGCCGGACGGTCAGCGCATCGTCTTCGAATCCGACCGGGGCGGCACGCAGCAGCTCTACGTGATGGGTGCGAATGGCGGCCCGGCGCAGCGGATTTCCTTCGGGCAGGGACGCTATGCGACGCCCGTCTGGTCGCCGCGCGGCGATCTCATCGCCTTCACCAAGCAGGAAGGCGGCCGCTTCGGCATCGGCGTGATGGCGCCGGACGGGTCGGGCGAGCGCGTCATCACGGAAGGTTTCCACAACGAGGGTCCGACCTGGGCGCCCAACGGCCGCGTGTTGATGTTCTTCCGCGACCAGTCCGGCGGCGGCGGCCCGCAGCTCCTTTCCGTCGACATCACCGGCTATAACGAGCGGGTCGTGCCGACGCCGAATTATGCCTCCGATCCGGCGTGGAGCCCGCTCCTCGATTGATGCTGGCGGCCCGGTGCCGGAGGGCAGGCAAATTCCATGAGCTCATATTGCGATGAACGCCTGGCGGGTCTTTACGACCTGCTCAATCCGCCGGGCGAGGACACGCGCTTCTACATTCAACTTGCCGGACAGCTCAAAAGGCAGCCCGAGGGGGTGCCTGAAGCGCAGGGTGAAGAACAGAGCGGCGGACGCGAGCCGCTTGCGATCCTCGACATCGGCTGCGGCACCGGCGCCCTGGCGCGTGCGCTTGCCCGACGCGGGCACAAGGTGACGGCGGCCGATCCGGCGCCGGCGATGCTGGCGGTTGCACGCCGCGGGGCCGGGGCGGAGCGCGTCGATTGGGTGGAGGGCGATGCCACCACCCGTCACGCGGCGGCGCCGTTCGATCTCGTCCTGATGACCGGACACAGCTTCCAGTGCCTGTTGAGCGACGAGGTCATCGAGGCCACCTTCCAGGCGGTGCGGGAGCAGCTTTCACCGGGCGGCCGGTTCGCTTTCGAAAGCCGCAATCCGATCGTCGAGGGCTGGCGGCAATGGACGCCCGGGCGAAGCCGTCGCCTCATACGCCCGATCGGGAGCGCGAGCGTGGAGACCTATCTGTCCCTGGTGTCAGCGGAAGACGACATCATCGCCTACCGCACGCATCTGCGCTTTCCCGGCGAGGAAGAAGTCATCCTGGAAGATCAAGTGCGGTTCACATCGTGCGATCTTCTCAAGGAGAAACTGGCCGAGGCCGGGTTTTCGGAGGTCAATCTCTACGGCTCCTTTGACCGCAGCGAGTTCGGCCCAAAAAGCCCGGAGATCATCGTCGTCGCGGGATAAGGCCTCGCTCATCGGCAATTGAGGCGCCGAGGCCGCGCTTTGTGGCCAAAAAGGTGCGCGAGCGCCAAGCTTCCGCCGCATTCGGTGGCCACCGCTCTCTTTCGGACATTTTGTTTTGCGTCGCCCATCTGTCTGCGTTCACGCCTTCTTAACCCTAATCGTTCATGAGGCCTTAACCCTGTCAGGGTTATCAAAGCCCTTCGATTCCACCAGGAGCTTGCGGCGATGAGCTTTCGCCTGAACATCCGTATTCTAGCTGCTGCCTTCGGCGCAGCCCTTCTTCTGACGGCTGGCGGTTGCGCCAACCAGCAAAAGGCGTTGGATCTGGCCGGTTCCGGAGGAGGCGCAGGTGCGGCCACGCCCGGCAGCCCGCAGGACTTCCAGGTCAATGTCGGCGACCGCGTCTTCTTCATCGTCGATTCCTCGTCTCTGACGCCGGAAGCACGGGCGACGCTCGACCGCCAGGCGGCGTGGCTGAACCAGTATCCGAATTACACCATCACCGTCGAAGGCCATGCCGACGAGCGCGGCACGCGCGAGTACAACCTTGCCCTCGGCGCCCGGCGCGCGGCCGCAACCCGCGATTATCTCGCTTCGCGCGGCATCAATCCCGGCCGCATGCGCACGATTTCCTACGGCAAGGAGCGCCCGGTCGCGGTCTGCGACGCGGCCTCGTGCTGGAACCAGAACCGCCGCGCGGTTACGGTCGTGGGCGGCGCCGGCAGCTGATCGCCGTCGCAGTCCTGCCACAGAAGTAAAGAAAAGGCGGCTTCGGCCGCCTTTTTTGCGTTCCTGTCACACGTGTCGAAGTTTGGCCGAATTGATCTGGAGGTGGTGGAGCCTCACTCAGTCATGCTAGCGACCTTGTCATGAGCGGACGTATTCTTTTTGTATTTGCCGGCCTTCTCCTTTTCCCGGGTCTTGCCCAGGCGCAGAGCCCGCAGGAGATCGGCCAGATGCGGCTCTACATCCAGCAGCTGGAAGAGCGGGTGCGCCAGCTGACCGGTGAGGTGGAGCAACTTCAGCACGAACTGCAGGTCACCCGCCGTCAGGCCGGTATCGCCGGCCCGCCGCAAAGCGGGGAAGATGCCCCGATGGACCAGAGCTTTGGCTGGAACGGCGGACAGCCGGGCGCCCAGCCGAACGCCCAGCCCGATGGTGGCCAGCAATTCGGGGCCGGCTCCAACACCTATGGTGGCGCGACCTATGGCGGCGCGACGGGCGGCAGCGTCAATCCTTCCAACAATTCCAGCAGCGTGGCAGGCGCGCCGCCGCAGGATCTCGGCACGGTGGGCATCTCTCCGGATGATCCGCGCATCGCGCAGGACGGCGAGGGCGGCTTCGATGCCGGTGCGCCGATCGATCTCTCGACGCTTGCGGGCGGTGGTCCGGAGGGGCCTGCCCCGGCCGTCGGTCCCGTCGATGATATGGGCAACGGTGGCGAACAGCCTCAAGGGCCGGCGCTCGCCTCCCTCTCCGGCGATCCCAGGCAGGATTACGATTTCGCCTATGGCTATATCCTGACCGGCGATTATTCCGAGGCGGAGCGGAGTTTCGCGGCCTGGCTGGAACGTTTCCCCAACGAGGCGCAGGCGAACGATGCGCGCTTCTGGCTGGGCGAGAGCCAGCTGCAGCAGAACAAGGACAGGGCGGCGGCGAATACGTTTCTGGAGCTTTACAAAACCGCTCCGAAGAGCCGTAAGGCCCCGGACGCTCTGATGAAGCTCGGCATCGCTCTTGCCGCGCTGGGCGAAAAGGATGCTGCCTGTGCCACCTTCGACGAAGTCGGCCGCAAATACCCGGACGCGTCCGGTGCGCTCACCAACCGCGTCGCCGCAGAAGCGAAACGCGCCGGCTGCTGAGGGCGCCCCGGCGGCTGAGGGGGCGATCGATGCGGCGGAGGCGGAACCGCTCCTTCGCGAATGGCTCGACCGGGGAGCGCTGATCGCGGTCTCCGGCGGGCCGGATTCCCTGGCGCTGCTGGCGCTTGCGGCAGAGATTGCAGCGCATCGCGGCGCCCCGGCGCCGCAGGTTTTTACCTTCGATCACGGCCTGCGGGCGGAGAGTGCCACCGAGGCATGGATGGTGGGAGAAGTCTGCACGCGGCTTCACCTCCGCCACCATGTGCGTCGCTGGGAAGAGGCGGAGCGGCCGCAAAGCGGCATCGCCGCGGCCGCCCGGCTGGCGCGCTATGCGGCGGCCATCGAAGTGGCGACGCGGGCAGGCTGCCGCGCCGTCCTGACCGCCCACCATGCGGACGATCAGGCCGAGACGGTGCTGATGCGCATGGCACGCACCGCCGAGCCGCGTGCGCTCAAGGGGATCGAAGCCGCGTTAAGACGGGAGGGATGGCCGACGATCGCGCGGCCGCTCCTACAATTCTCGAAAGCCCGGCTGCGCCTGAGCGCAGAGGCTCGCAAGCTTCCGTTTTGCGATGATCCGACGAATTCTGATCCCGCGCAGGAGCGGGCGCGTGTGCGCCTTGCCGCGCCGGAGCTTTCTGCCATCGGGCTGACGGCCGAACGGCTCGCCGTCTTCGCCGCGCGCGAAGGGCACATCCATCAAATGTTTGAGCGCGCGGCGCTTCAGGCTGCCGAAAGCGCCACGGTGAGCGAGGCCGGAGCGATCACGATTTTGCGACCGGTTTCGGTGCGCCGGGAGATGGAATTCGAAGCCTGGCTCGCGCTTCTGCGCCGGCTTTTGATGGCCGCATCCGGTCGCGTGGCGACGCCTTTGCGCGAGGCGCTCGTTTCGCTCGATGAAAGGCTGAGTGCGATGGTGGGGGGCGGAGGCTCCCTCGTTGCGACACTGCACGGAGCCCGGCTCGATCTCAGCGAGGATCGTCTCGTCGTCAGCCGCGAATGGGGCCGGCAGGGGCCGGGAGATTGCGATCTCGCAGCGGGGCGCGATGTGGTCTTCGACGGGCGTTATATCGTCGCGCCGCACGCGCTCGCCGGCGAAGACGCACGTGTTCGTGGCTTCGGGCGGTGCGGACGCGGCAATGCGTTCGAGCGCACAATGCCGGCGCTGTTTGCCGGGGACACCTGCATCGCCGTTCCGCCTCTCCTCGGGGCCAAAGGGGATGCCGGATGCCGCACGGATCTCGGCATTCGACAAATTGTCGACGACCGGCTTTGCGATCCCCATATCGGGGGTCTCTACGATCGGTTGATGGTGGAAAACCGCTTGCCGCCAAGACCGGCCGAGATGCACAATATCAATTAGTTGAGCGCGTGACGGGCTTACCGGCTTGCCGGAAGCTGCCGTTTGCGGGCCGCACTCCATTTCTGTGCCTTCACATCAACCCCCTCGCAACCTATCTAGGGGATGTTTGACAGGACGCCCTCACGGATCCGGCGCCGAAAGCGCCATCGGGGAAAGCCAGAATGAACCAGAATTTCCGGAATTTCGCGCTGTGGATCGTGATCCTGCTCCTCTTGGTGGCGCTCTTTAACTTGTTTCAGAGCCCGTCCCGCCAGGGTACGACGCAGGAAATCACTTATTCGCAGTTCCGCAGCGAAGCGATCGACGGCAACATCAAGAACGTCACGATCAGCGGCCAGCAGATTACTGGCACCTACAGCGACGGCAAGCGCTTTACGACTTACGCGCCGGACAACTCAGAATATGTGACGCTGCTTGAAGACAAGGGCGTCACCATCAAGGCCGAGCCCGACGAGAGCGAGATGTCGTTCTTCTCGGTGTTGATTTCCTGGTTCCCGATGCTGCTCCTCATCGCGGTGTGGATTTTCTTCATGCGGCAGATGCAGGGCGCCGGCGGCAGAGCCATGGGCTTCGGCAAGTCCAAGGCAAAGCTTCTGACCGAAGCGCATGGACGCGTGACCTTCGAGGACGTGGCCGGTGTCGACGAAGCCAAGGAAGACCTTGAAGAGATCGTGGAATTTCTGCGCGATCCGCAGAAATTCCAGCGGCTTGGCGGCCGTATTCCCCGCGGCGTGCTCCTCGTCGGCCCTCCGGGCACCGGTAAGACGCTGATCGCCCGCGCCGTGGCGGGTGAGGCGGGCGTGCCCTTCTTCACCATTTCCGGTTCCGACTTCGTCGAGATGTTCGTGGGCGTCGGCGCAAGCCGTGTGCGCGATATGTTCGAGCAGGCGAAAAAGAATGCGCCGTGCATCATCTTCATCGACGAAATCGACGCCGTCGGACGGCATCGTGGCGCAGGCCTTGGCGGCGGTAACGACGAGCGCGAGCAGACGCTCAACCAGCTGCTCGTCGAGATGGACGGCTTCGAGGCGAACGAAGGCATCATCCTGATCGCCGCCACCAACCGTCCGGACGTCCTCGACCCCGCGCTTCTGCGGCCGGGCCGCTTCGACCGCCAGGTCGTGGTGCCAAATCCGGACGTCGTCGGCCGCGAGAAGATCCTGAAGGTGCATGCGCGCAAGGTGCCGCTCGCGCCCGACGTCAATCTCAAGACGGTGGCGCGCGGGACGCCGGGCTTCTCCGGCGCGGATCTCATGAACCTCGTGAACGAGGCGGCGCTGCTTGCGGCACGACGCGGCAAGCGGCTCGTGACGATGCTCGAATTCGAAGACGCCAAGGACAAGGTGATGATGGGTGCCGAACGGCGCACGCTCGTCATGACCGAGGACGAGAAGCGGCTGACGGCGTATCACGAAGGCGGCCACGCCATCGTTGCGCTCAACGTGCCGTCGACCGATCCCGTGCATAAGGCGACGATCATCCCGCGCGGACGTGCGCTCGGTATGGTCATGCAGTTGCCGGAGCGCGACCAGCTCTCCATGACCTACCAGCAGATGACCTCGAGGCTCGCCATCATGATGGGCGGCCGCGTGGCGGAGGAGATCACCTTCGGCCATGACCGGGTCACTTCCGGTGCGGCCTCCGATATCGAGCAGGCGACGAAGCTTGCGCGAGCGATGGTGACGCGCTGGGGCTTCTCCGAAGAGCTCGGACGCGTCGCCTATGGTGACAACCAGGAAGAGGTCTTCCTCGGCCATTCCGTGGCGCGGCAGCAGAACATCTCCGAGCAGACGTCGCAGAAGATCGACCGCGAGGTCCGCCGTCTCGTCGACGAAGGTTACGACAAGGCGCGTGAGATCCTGACCACGCATCACGATCAGCTGGAGACGCTGGCACAGGGTCTGTTGGAGTTCGAAACCCTTTCGGGCGAAGAAATCCGCGCCCTCCTCAATGGCAAGCGTCCGGTGCGCGAGGATCCGAGCGACGATCTTCCGCCGGCCAAGGGCTCGGCCGTTCCGACAACGGGGTCGCGGCCGCGTCCGGGCAACGATGGCGGGTTGGAGCCACAACCCACGTGATATGTCCAAGTCCTGTTGCAGCTTCGCAACGGGCGCGCTGATATATTCGTATACACAAAGTGAGGCCCGGAGATCGCTCCGGGCCTTTATTGTTCCTTGAGAAAAATGCGGCACCGTTTCGTTTTCGACGGTGCAGACCGAACGAGCCGGAGCGCGAGCAACCGCGCAGCGCAGGAGAGGGCGCAGGCAAGAATGACACGAAGCTATTTCGGAACCGACGGTATCCGCGGCACGGCGAACGCCTTCCCGATGACGCCGGAGATCGCCATGAAGGTGGCACAGGCGATCGGCCTCTATTACCGCAACGGCCATCGCCAGCGCGTCGTCATCGGCAAGGATACGCGGCTGTCCGGCTACATGCTGGAGAACGCGCTGGTCGCGGGCTTTACGTCCGTCGGGGTCGACGTGTTTCTGCTCGGACCGATCCCGACGCCTGCCGTTGCCATGCTGACGCGCTCCATGCGCGCCGATTACGGCGTCATGATTTCCGCCTCCCACAATCCTTTCGACGACAACGGCATCAAGATTTTCGGCCCGGAAGGCTTCAAGCTGTCCGACGAGGTCGAGACGGCGATCGAGGAACTCGTGGAATCGGATCTGTCGCGCCGGCTTGCGGGTCCGCGCGAACTCGGCCGCGCCAAGCGTGTCGACGGGGTCGTCGACCGCTACATCGAGTTTGCCAAGCGCACCCTGCCGCGCCACCTCGACTTCGATGGGCTGCGGGTCGTTATCGACTGCGCCAATGGGGCCGCCTACAAATCCGCTCCGAACGTTTTATGGGAGCTCGGTGCGGAAGTGATCCCGATCGGCATCGAGCCGGACGGCTTCAACATCAACCGCGATGTCGGCTCCACCTCGCCGGCGGCGCTCGCGCGCAAAGTGCATGAGGTGCGCGCCGATCTCGGCATCGCGCTCGACGGCGACGCGGACCGGGTCGTCATCGTCGACGAAAAGGGCAATGAGGTCGACGGCGATCAGCTGATGGCCGTCGTGGCTTCTTACTGGCAGGCCAAAGGGCGGCTCGCCGGAAACGGCATCGTCGCCACCATCATGTCCAATCTCGGTCTTGAACGCTTTCTCGGCGGCCTCGGCCTGTCGCTGGCGCGCACGCCCGTCGGCGACCGCTATGTCTCCGAATATATGCGCCAGCACGGCTTCAATGTCGGCGGCGAGCAATCCGGGCACATCATCCTGTCGGATTATACGACGACGGGCGACGGCCTCGTGGCTGCGCTGCAGGTGCTTGCCGTCGTCTGCAAGGAGGCGAAGCCGGTCAGCGAGGTCTGCCACCGCTTCGATCCCGTGCCGCAGGTGAAGAAGAACATCCGCTACAAGGGCAATCTGCCGCTTGAGCAGGAGCAGGTGCAGAAGCTCATCATCGCGGCGCAGACGAAGCTTGGAAATTCCGGGCGTCTCGTCATCCGGCCCTCGGGCACGGAGCCCGTGATCCGGGTGATGGGCGAGGGCGATGATCGCGATGTCGTCAACTCCGTGGTCGACGATATCGTCTCCGTGTTGCAGAGTGCGGCCTGAGCGCGCAATTCCTGCAAGGCTGCCATTCTCTTATGGCTTGCGACACAAGGACGGCGCGACGCAAACGACGTTGACTTCCAGGACCGATTTCGCCACGAGTTCGCCCATGCAAGAACGTCCGAGCCTCAGCGATTTCGCGCTGCCCGCAGGCCCCGCTCAGCGGCGCCAGTCGGTTGCCGTCAACGTCGGTGGCGTGATGGTCGGAAGCGATCATCCGATCGCCGTCCAATCCATGACCAACACCGATACGGCCGATATCGATGCGACCGTCGCACAGGTGATGGCGCTGGCCCGGGCCGGCTCCGAGCTGGTGCGGGTCACGGTCGATCGCGAGGAGGCGGCTGCGGCCGTCCCGCAGATTCGCGACAAGGTGCGCGCGGCCGGCGTCAACGTGCCTTTGATCGGCGACTTCCATTATATCGGCCACAAGCTTCTGGCCGAATATCCGGGCTGCGCCGAGGCGCTCGACAAATACCGCATCAATCCGGGCAATGTCGGCTTCCGCAAAAAGCGCGTGAGCCAGTTCGATGCCATCATCGAGACGGCGCTGCGTTACGACAAGCCGGTGCGGATCGGCGTCAATTGGGGGTCGCTCGACCAGGAGCTGCTGACGCTCCTCATGGACGAGAACGGCCGCCAGGCGCATCCGATCTCCGCCACCGCGGTGATGCGCGAGGCGATGGTGCGCTCTGCACTTCTCTCCGCCGCACGTGCCGAAGAGATCGGCATGCCGCGCGACAAGATCATTCTGTCGGCGAAAGTCTCCGACGTTCAGCAGCTCATCACCGTCTACCGCATGCTGGCGCAGCGCTGCGATTACGCGCTGCATCTCGGCCTGACGGAAGCCGGCATGAGTTCCAAGGGGCTGATCGCCTCTTCGGCTGCCATGGGCATCCTGCTGCAGGAAGGTATCGGCGACACGATCCGTTATTCGCTGACGCCGGAGCCGGGCGGCGACCGCTCGCTCGAGGTGAAGGCGTGCCAGGAGCTCCTGCAGAGCATGGGCTTCCGTCAGTTCCTGCCGATCGTTTCGGCCTGCCCCGGATGCGGGCGCACGACCTCGTCGCTCTTCCAGGAGCTGGCGCGCGACATCCAAAACCATATCGCTGCACGCATGCCCGTCTGGAAAGAGACCTATCCGGGCGTCGAGGCGATGTCGGTTGCCGTGATGGGCTGCGTCGTCAACGGGCCGGGTGAATCCAAGCACGCCGATATCGGCATCTCGCTGCCGGGCACGGGCGAACAGCCGGCCGCGCCGGTCTTCATCGACGGCGAGAAGGCGACGACCTTGCGCGGGCCGAAGCTTGCGGAAGATTTCACCGCGCTCGTCGAAGATTATGTCGCGCGCCGCTATGGCGGTGCTACCCGGCAGGACGATGCGGCCTGAGGCGGAGCGCCTCGCGGACCGTTTTCTCGAGGTCATCGAGACCGATATCCTGCCGTTGACCGAGACGGGGGTCGCCGCCGGCAACAAAGTGTTCGGCGCGGCGATCCTGAAGAAGGCCGATTATTCTCTGGTCGTCGCCGCCTCCAACCAGGAGCGGACGAACCCGCTCTTTCACGGCGAGGTCGCGGCCCTCAACGCCTTCTACCGCTTGCCGGATGCGAGACGTCCGGCGACCGCCGATTGTCTGTTCCTTGCCACGCACGAGCCCTGTTCGCTGTGTCTTTCGGCGATCACCTGGGCGGGCTTCGACAATTTCACCTATCTCTTTCCCTATGAGGTGACGCGCGACGCCTTTGCGATCCCGCACGACCTCGCCATCCTCAAGGAAGTCTTCGGGATCAAGGACGGGGCCTATCGTGGCGCCAACGCCTTCTGGACCGCGACGGCGCTCGTCGAACTGATCGACGCCTCCTCCGACGATGCGCAGGTCGCCTTCGCCGAGCGGGTCGCGCGGATCAAAGACGCGTATCAGCGGCTTTCGGGCGCCTATCAGGCGGAAAAGTCGGGCTCCGGTATCGCGCTTTCGTGAGAGATGCGTCTGGCGCCCTTGCGCGCGGCAGACGACGGCCCAAATCTCCGCCCGGATCCGGTTGAAGATTTCGGGGCGATGCGGCGTTTCGGCAAAACACTTCTGGCTTTCGCGATCATGGGGCTTTCGGCACCACGGGCGATCGCGTGGGAGGAAGGTGCAGTCGTCGGCATCGGGCCGCCGGCGAAGGTGCCGCCCGCTTTCGAAAAGGTTGTCGCCGAACCGGAGGCGATCTGCGCGTCGATCGAATTGCAGGCCAAGCGCTTCGGGCTCGATGCCGCCTATTTCGCCCGGCTCATCTTCAAGGAAAGCCGGTTTGATGCCGGTGCCGTCAGCCCGAAAGGCGCTGAGGGCATCGCCCAGTTCATGCCGGCGACGGCACGGGCTCGGGGCCTTGCCGATTCCTTCGACATCGCCCCGGCGCTTTATCATTCCGCTTCGTATCTGCGCGAAAATTGGAGCCTCTTCGGTAATTGGGGATTGGCGGCGGCCGCCTACAATGCCGGACCCAACCGCGTGAGACGCTGGCTTGCCGGCGACAGCGGCCTTCCCTTCGAGACGCAGAATTTCGTTCTCTCCATCACCGGCGAGCCGGCGGAGCGTTGGAAGGAAAGAGATGCCGAGCTCGGCGATCTCAGTCTCGACCCCGACCTTTCATTTCTGGAAGCGTGCCGGAAGCTTCCGGCAGCGCGCACGAGCCCGCGCATGGCCATTGCCTCCGGCGACTGGAAGCCGTGGGGCGCCCAGGTTGCAGGCAGCTTTTCGCAGGCTGCGGCTCTGTCGCAGTTTCAAAGGCTGAAGGGCCGTTACGCGTCGCTCTTCGGCGATAAGCCGCCGATGGTGGTGCGGGCGAAGACGCCTGCGCGCGGCCGTGCCTCGATCTATGCCGTCCGGCTCGGTGCCGACAGCAAAACGGAGGCGAGCCGGATCTGCGAGCGGCTGCGCGCCAAGGGAGGGGCCTGCGTGGTGATGAAGAATTGAGCCGCATCGACAGCCCCGAGGATATCGCCGAAGGCCTCGCCCAACTCCCCCGCCTCGACGATCGGCTGGTGCCGGTGGTGGCGCTTGCCGGCGACGTACCGCTGCGCCGTCATCACGGCGGCTATCAAGGGCTCGCCTCCATCATCGTGGCGCAGCAGGTTTCCAAGGCGGCGGCCGACAGCATCTGGCGACGTCTTGCCGACAAGCTTCAGGAGGTCGGGCCGCAGAGCGTTCTCGCCGCCGATGAGGAGGAGCTCAAGGCTTGCGGTCTGTCGCGGCCTAAGATCCGCACGCTGCGGCGGCTTGCCGAGAGCTGCGTCGCCGATTTCCGCTTCGAGGGGCTGGAAGACCTGCCGGCGGAGGAGGCGATCGCCGAAATGACGGCACTTCATGGCGTCGGGCGCTGGACGGCCGAGGTCTATCTACTCTTCTGCTGCGGCCATCGGGACATCTTTCCAGCCGGCGACATTGCGTTGCAAAATGCGGTGCGCCACGCCTTTGCGTTCGCGGAGCGACCCTCGGAAAAGGAATTGCGGGGGATCGCGGAAGCCTGGTCACCGTGGCGCGGCGTCGCCGCCCGCCTGTTCTGGCGCTATTACGCCGTCACTGCCAAAAAAGACGTGATACCTCTCGGAGATTCCTGATGCCTTTAACCCTCCTCGACGGACCGCGAATCGCTCCAGCCTCGGGAGGCGCGGCAAAAAGTCTCGTCGTCTTCCTTCATGGCTTCGGCGCGGACGGCAACGACCTCATCGCGATCGGTCGCGAATGGGCGCGGGCGCTGCCGGATACCGCCTTCGTCGCCCCGCATGCGCCGGAGCCGTGCGCGGCCGCGCCGATGGGCCGGCAATGGTTCGACCTCACCCGCCAGAACCCGGACGTCTACAAGCTCGGTGTGGCAGAGGCGGCGCCCTCGCTCGACCGTTTCCTCGATCAGGAGATGCAGCGGGTGGGTGTCGACGAGACGAAGACGGCGCTCGTCGGCTTTTCGCAGGGCACGATGATGGCACTCCATGTCGGGCCGCTGCGGCCGAAAAAGCTAGCCGGTATCGTGGGTTTCTCCGGTCTTCTCGCCGACAAGGCGGCGATCGCGGCGCCTGCGGCGCAGAAGCCGCCGGTGCTTCTCGTGCATGGAGATAGCGATCAGCTCATCCCGGTGCAGGCGCTCTTCATGGCGAATGAGGGGCTGACGGAAGCCAAGATTCCGGTCGAATGGCATATCAGCCAGGGGATCGGCCACGGCATCGGGCCGGACGGGCTCAGCCTGGCGCAGCAGTTTCTGCAGCGGGTGCTCGGCGCGGACTGAGGAGGGCCTAGACGCAAGCGCTGCCTCTTTGCGGCGCTTGCAAGATCCTTATTCGCCGACGTGACAGATGAGCTTCACAAGCGTGTCACAGAGCGTATAGACTATGCCTGCGACTAAGAGGAGGCCGTTGACTTCGATGGCATTAGCGCAGCGCCATGACGATACACGTCTCGCCTAACGCGCATCCCGCACTCGTTCTGAACGCCGATTATCGGCCGCTCAGCTACTATCCTTTGTCG
This sequence comes from Afifella sp. JA880, assembly GCF_025379905.1. Taxonomy (NCBI): domain Bacteria; kingdom Pseudomonadati; phylum Pseudomonadota; class Alphaproteobacteria; order Hyphomicrobiales; family Afifellaceae; genus Afifella; species Afifella sp. JA880. Next base: position 909,276 of record NZ_JAOANH010000002.1, on the reverse strand, counting down.
CTCTGGTCGTGGCAGGACGCCATCAAGGCGGTGTTTCTCGACCGAGTGAATATCGTCTCCGAATACGACTTTCAGATCCGAAGTCCGAGCTTCTCCATGAAGCTTCCTTCCGTCGTATCCTTGAAGACCTACATCAAGCCCTCCAGAAATCCCGCCTTCACACGCTTCAACGTCTTTCTCCGCGACCGTTTTGAATGCGCCTATTGCGGCTCGGAAGACGATCTCACCTTCGACCATGTGATCCCGCGCTCGAAAGGCGGCCAGACCACCTGGACCAACGTCATCACCGCCTGTGCGCCGTGCAATCTGAAGAAGAGCAACAAGAGCTGCGAGGAGATCAAGATCTGGCCGCGGCATATGCCGTTCGAGCCGACGACCTACGATCTGCATCGCAACGGCCGGCTCTTCCCGCCGAACTATCTGCACGAAAGCTGGATGGACTATCTCTACTGGGATACGGAGCTGGAGCCGTAAGCCGCTTCGGCGTTGGCTCCAGGCCGTCTCAGCGCCGCTTAGCCAGCGTCCTGTAAAGCGCGTAGATCGTCAGCGCGACAAGGAACAGCGAGGCGACCGCATTCCAGCCGGCGAAGGAGAGGCCGAAGAGGTGCCACAGCGCCTCGTCGCAGCTCGGCCCCGACACCCCGCTCTGCAGCGAATTGAACATCGATGCGGCATCGCCCGGACCGCCCGTCTGCACGCAGGTGTCCGGCCCCTTCCACCAATGATATTCGACGCCGGCATGATGCACGCCGAGCCCGAAGCTGACGGCCCAGATGATTGCGAGAACGCCGAAGAGGGCCGCGAGGAGGCCACGTGGCGCGCCCCGCCAGACCGCCAGCACCGTCACCAGCGTGATCGGCAGAGCGATGTAATAGGGCAGGCGCTCGCGCAGGCAGAGGGCGCAGGGCTGATAGCCGCCAATATGTTCGAAGCCGAGTGCGGTCAGAATGGTGGCGCCCGCCGCCAGAAAGAGGAGGAGGGCCAGAAGGCGCAGGGTGCGATCGGTTGCAGCCATCAATGTGAGCCTGGCAGGATATATTTGATGAGGATGAAGCCTCCCACCAAGAGCAGCAGGAAGACGGTGAAGACGAGCCCGAGCCGTTTTTCGATGAAGGTTCTGATCGGCGGCCCGAAGGCATAAAGGAGGCCGGCGACCGCGAAGAAGCGGATGCCGCGGGCGATGACGCTCGCCACCATGAAGACGACGAGCGACAAATGTGTGGCGCCCGAGGCGATGGTGATCACTTTGTACGGAAAGGGCGTGACGCCGGCGATCAGGACGGCCCAGGCACCCCATTCGTTGTATTTGGCGGCAAATGCCTCGAAGGCGTCGCCATAGCCGTAAAAGGCGAGAATGGGGGCGGCGACGGCCTGATAGAGAAAGGCGCCGATGAGATAGCCGAAGAGGCCGCCGATGACTGAGGCGATGGTGGCGACGGTCGCGTAATACCAGGCCTTCGACCGGTCGGCGAGGATCATTGGGATGAGGAGCGCGTCCGGCGGGATTGGAAACACCGAACTCTCGACAAAAGAGACGCCGGCAAGCGCGGCCGTCGCATGGCGGCTCGCGGCGAGGTTCATCGTCCAATCATAGAGGGCGCGAAGCATGGGCCTTGCCGGTCGGGGAGTGATGAGGGCTTATCGCCTTCCGTCGCTGCGGGCTCAAGCCCTAACTTTTTGAGATGGCGGCGCCGGCTGCGCGAGCCCGCTTCGCCTGACCAGGCTTTAGCTCAGTCGCTTCTGCGGATGAGATTTCTTTCCGCGTCTTGAGGAAATCCTGGCGCACAGCATCTTGCGCTGACGGCCGGCAACGCCTAAGCATCTGCGCGGATTTCCGGACGCCCCTTGCGGGCAGGCCGGAACCCTTGCGGGCGTGGCGGAACTGGTAGACGCGCTGGACTCAAAATCCAGTTCTGGTGACAGAGTGTCGGTTCGATTCCGACCGCCCGCACCACCCTCTCTCTCCGACCCTCAGAGCTTTGTCGCGCCGCCTGGCGCCGATGCGGATGAACCATCTGGCGCGGCACGACTTTTGACCGTGCAACGAAGCTCGCGATAAGCTCTGGTGATGTCTGTCGCGGCGCACGTCGATGCCGGAGGAAGAATGCCCGCCCCACATCTCGACCGCTCGCTGGTGAAGGATCTCGGCGTCTTTGCAACGCTTTCAGACGAGGATCTCGATGCAGTCCTCGCTTCGGCCACGACGCGGCGGATTCCGATCAACACCGCGGTCTTCAACCAGGGCGATCCGGCGGGAGAGTTTTTTGCCCTCTTGCATGGGCGCCTCAAGGTGACGCAGTCGACGCCCGACGGGCAGCAGATCGTCGTGCGCCACGTCAATCCGGGCGACATTTACGGCATCGCCAAGGCGATCCAGCGTCCGGACTATCCCGGCACGGCGACGGCGGTCGCCGACAGCCTGACACTCGCCTGGCCGATGAGCCAGTGGGACACGCTCGTCGCGCGCTGCCCGGCGCTTGCCGTCAATGCGCTGGCGACGGTCGGACAAAGGCTGCAGGACGCCCATACGCGCATCCGCGAACTCTCCACCGAAGAGGTGGAGCGGCGGGTCGCGCATGCCCTTCTGCGCCTCGTCAAGCAGGCGGGCCGCAAGACCGACGAAGGCGTTCTGATCGATTTTCCGATCACCCGTCAGGACGTGGCGGAAATGACCGGCACGACGCTGCACACGGTGAGCCGGCTCCTGAGTGCCTGGGAGGCGAGGGGCCTCGTCTCGAGCGGCCGAAAGAAGATCGTGGTGTGCGATCCGCATGCCCTCGTTGTCATCGCTGAGGGGGCCGAATAACGGCGATTGAAACCTGCCTGCCTTATTGAGGCGATCGGGGGCTCTGGGCTGCCATGAGATCGGTGAGCGTGAAGCAGGTCCGGCGAAGGAGATGTCCGTCCTCGTCGACCACGAAGGTCGCGCGCCGGTCGTGATGGAAGAAGACGAGCCGGAAGGTGCCGGCGTCGCGGTCCTGGCCGCGCTCGAGCCGGCTCTTGATCTCGCCCTGGCGCATGAGCGTGCGCACCTCTTCGACCTCGAGCGCGAAGGCATCGGCGAGGAGGCCGGCATCGATGTCGAAGCCGTGATCGGTGCGTGTGATCGGCTTGCCGGTCTCGGCGGGATTTCTCATGGGCATAGGATTCAAGGCCCCTCCTTTCGCGGCTCGGACGTTTCGGCCTGATACTCCGGGCGCTCATGCGGGATCATGTGCTCTGCAAGCTCGCGCAGAAGCGGTTCCGGCTCGATTCCGTGCTCGGTGCAGGCGTCGCGCACGGAGTGCATGTGGCCGAACGGACAGCCGATGCACAAGAGCCGGCGGCGCATGAAGACCGGGATGGCGTTTTTGTAGCGGGTGAGGAATTCGTCGACGGCCATGTCGGCGACGTTCCACGACAAAGGCGGTGCGGGCATTGGTGTCTCCTCTCGAACCGAAAGGATCCTATGCCGGGTCGCGGCCGCTCTTCTTTGTCGGGCGACAATCTCGAGGGCGGCTCGTGGGCTCGCGTCGCAGAGGTCGCAGGAGACTGCCGACGCGGTGCAGAACGCTCCGCGTCGGCGATTGTCAGAGAAAATGGCTCAGCCTCACCAGGAGGCGATGACGGCACCGTTGAAGCGCTCGTTGATGAAGTCGCGGATCGCGTCGTCATGATAGGCCTTGACGAAGCGCTTCACCCATTCGGCGTCCTTGTCTTCGCTGCGCACGGCGATGACGTTCACGTAAGGCGACTTCGCCGATTCCTTGGCGATGGCATCGGCGCGCGGGTCGAGGCCGGCTTCCAGCGCGTAATTGGTGTTGATTGCGGCCGCATCGACATCGGGCAGGGAGCGCGGCAGCTGCGCTGCGTCGAGCTCGATGATGTCGATGTTCTTCGGGTTGTCGGTGACGTCGAGCGGCGTCGCCTTCAGGCCGGCATCCGGATCAAGCGTGATGAGGCCGGCATCCTGGAGGAGGAGAAGCGCGCGGCCGCCATTGGTCGGATCGTTCGGGATGGCGACCTTGGCACCTTCCGGAAGGTCGTCGATCTTTTCGACCTTGTTGGAATAGACGCCCATCGGCGTGTTGATCGTCGGCGCGACGGCGACGATGTCGAAGCCGCGATCGGCGATCTGGGCGTCGAGATAGGGCTGATGCTGGAAGGCGTTGGCGTCGAGCTCACCGTCGGCCAGCGCCTGGTTCGGGACGACGTAGTCGGAGAATTCCAGGACCTTGATGTCGAGGCCGTCTTTGGCGGCGATTTCCTGGACCTTTTCCATGATCTCGCCCTGCTCGCCGGGCGTCACGCCGACGGTGATGGTTTCTGCGAGAGCGGGAACGGCGAGGCCGAGGGCCAGCGAGCCTGCGAGGAGGAGTGTTTTCAAAGCCATGACGATACTTTCCGTTTTGAGAGGGTCTTTGAAGCTCAGTTGCTGCGGCTGCGCTTGTCAAAATGGCGGGCGAGCTTGTCGCCCGTCGACTGCACGGCCTGAACGAGGACGATGAGGACGACGACCACCGCCAGCATCATCTCCGGCATGAAGCGCTGATAGCCGTAGCGGATGCCGAGATCGCCGAGGCCGCCGCCACCGACGGCGCCGACCATGGCGGAATAGCCGATGAGACTGACGACGGTGAGGGTGAGGCCGAGGGTGATGGAGGGCCGCGCTTCCGGCACCAGCACTTTGAGGACGATCTGCAGCGGGCTCGCGCCCATGGCGCGCGCCGCCTCGATCAACCCCGGATCGACCTCGCGGATCGAGGATTCGATGAGGCGCGCGACGAAGGGGAAGGTCGCTACCGTCAGGGGCACGATTGCCGCCGTGGTGCCGATCGAGGTTCCCGTCAGAAGCCGGGTGAAGGGGATGATCGCCACCACCAGGATGATGAAGGGCGTGGAGCGCAGGGCGTTGACGATGGCGCCGAGGATGCGGTTGAGGATGGGCGCGGCGAAGAGCTCGCCCTTGCGGCTGGTGGCGAGAAAAATGCCGAGCGGTGCGCCGATGGCGACGCCGATGAGGGCGGAGACGGCCACCATGAAGAGCGTATCGAGCGTCGCCGACCAGAGCAGCCAGAACATGTTAGCGGACATAGCCGAGGACCTCCGAGGTCAGGCCGCGCTCTTCAATGAGCGCCTGCGCGGGGGCGAGCGCCGCCTGGTCGAGCGAGACGACGAGCGTGCCGTACGGCTTGCCGGCGATTTCGTCGACAGCGCCCGCCAGAATGTTGACGTCGGTTGCGAGCGTCTTGCCGATTTCAGCGAGGATCGGGTCGGTTGCGGTCGGACCGGTGAAGACGATTTTGACGACCGCGGCGGCGCCCGGCTCCGGTTCGCTCGTCATCTTTTCGGTCACGAAGGCGGGCAGGCGCACGCCCGTCACGCCTTCCAGGAAGGTGCGTGTGACCGGGTGCTGCGGCCGGGCGAAGACCGAATAGGTGTCGCCTTTTTCCACGATGCGGCCGCGATCGAGAACGGCGACCTGGTCGGCGATCTCGCGCACCACCTGCATTTCGTGGGTGATGAGAAGAACGGTGAGACCGAGCTCGCGATTGACCTGTTTCAGAAGCGCCAGAACCGAGCGGGTCGTCTCCGGATCGAGCGCACTCGTCGCTTCGTCCGACAGGAGGACCTTGGGGTTCGTCGCAAGTGCGCGGGCGATGCCGACGCGCTGTTTCTGCCCGCCCGACATTTCGGCGGGGTAACGGTCGCGCTTGTCGGCGATGCCCACGAGCTCGAGGAGCGGTGTGACGCGCTTGGAGATCTCGGCCTTGGAGACGCCCGCGATTTCCAAAGGCAGCGCCACGTTGGCATAGGCCGTTCGCGACGACAGCAGGTTGAAATGCTGGAAGATCATGCCGACGGACCGCCGCAGCGTGCGCATCTTGCGCTCGTCCATCGCCGCCACGTCGATGCCATCGACGATGACCTGCCCGGAGCTCGGCCGTTCCAGGCCGTTGACCATGCGGATGAGCGTCGATTTGCCGGCGCCGGAGCGCCCGATGATGCCGGTGATGCTGCCTTCGGAAACGGTGAGGTCGATGTCTTCGAGCGCGACGAATTCGGCGCCACCGTCCGGTGCCGCAAAACGCTTGCCGGCCGAGGCGAAGCGCACGATCGCAGTCTCGTCTGCCGAACCGCTTTGGGGGCCGCCGGAGAAGCCGCCTGGCGCGCTTTTATCTGAATGTGGAGAAAGCTGAAGCATAAGGTCTCGGCTCTTAGCAGCGCAGCGGTCGGTTAAGGAAGCGGCCTCGGTCGCAGCGCCCGCACCTTTTGTGCGCGAAAGGCCGCGCGCACAAGGAATGGCTTTTCACGAGCGGAACCAGGCTTTCGAAAAACTTGCCGCAGAGCCGAGAATTTTGAGACCTCGGCCCGCGGGCTTCATCCCGCCTCGGCAAATTGACCCGCGATCACGAAGATGCCGGCGATGGTGGTGCAGATGGCGACGACATAAAAGTCGAGCAGGAGCCTCCAGCCTCGGGAGGCCTCTCCGATCTCCAGAAACCAGCGCAGGATCGCCATCGCCTTGGCCGCGGCAAGGGCGAGGATGAGGGCTGCCGACACGGCACCGGCGGTGCTGCTGGTGCCGAGCGACAACAGTGTCAGCGCGACGAGCGCGAGCCATGCCAGATCGATGTCCCGCATCTCCCTCACCGCAGCAGATAAAGGGTCGGGAAGATGAGGATCCAGACGAGATCCACCATGTGCCAGAACGCGGTTCCGGTCTCGATGTTCTCCGCACTGTTCTGCCACGCGACGATGGCGAGCACGATGATGCCCATCACCACGTGGAGGGCATGGAAGCCGGTGATCAGAAAATAGAGGGTGAAGAAGGTGTCGGTTTCGATGCCGATGCCAGCCGCGAACTCGCGGCCGTATTCGATGCCTTTCAGGATCAGGAAGCCGCTGCCGATCAGCATCGCCGCGACAAGCTGCGGGCGCCCGCTCTCTCCGCGCCGGACGCAGTGAAGCGCACGAGCCGCAAGCCAACCGCTCGTTACGAGCGTGATCGTGGCGAGGCCGGCGAGGAGCGGATGGAGATGCGCCTGCGAGGCCGCGAACTCCGCCGGGTGAAGCGCTCTTGCGATGCTGAACCCGGCGAGGAGGATGGCGAAAACCAGCATTTCTCCCAGAATCAGGATCCACATCATCGGATTGCCGGGCAGGCCGTCGAGCGGGCCCCAGCCTTCCGCAATCTCCTCTGCCGCATCCGTCATCGCCACATCCATCGCCGAAGCCCTCTGATGTTCCGTAAGGGCGGATAGCAGGGGCGAGCGCGCGCGACTTTGCGCAAACACAAGCTCGTGGCCCCGCGCATATGGCGCCGTTTCGAGCACGAAGCTCCTGCCGCTTCCAAAGTTTGCGTTTCTGCAAAGAGCGCCACGGCGTGGCTGCGTAAGTCGTCTGCCCATCGACACGAGTGCCTGCAGCAAGAGGAACGCCATGCCTGCCTGTCACCGGAGCCACGCGCGATGAGCGAGCGCTTCACCAAATCCGCGGCCCGCAACATTTTCTATGGCGGGTCGATCTTCTTTTTCGTCGCCTTCGTCGGCCTGACGGCGGAGAGCCACTGGCACATCGTGAGCCAATCGACCGACACGGCGACGCTCACGCCTTCCGTCGCGCACGGCAAGAGGGTGTGGGAAAAGAACGCCTGCATCGACTGCCACACGCTGCTCGGCGAAGGCGCCTATTTCGCGCCCGAGCTCGGCAATGTCTGGGTGCGCTACGGCGGACGCGACGATCCGGAGATCGCGCGCGAAGGCCTCAAAGCCTGGATCCGCTCCATGCCGACCGGCATCGAGGGCCGCCGACAGATGCCGCACTTCGATCTCAGCGAAAAAGAACTGAATGATCTCATCGACTTCCTGGAATGGACCAGCCGCATCGACACGCAGGACTGGCCGCCGAACGACGCCGGCTGAAGGAACAAAACCCATGAAATACGCATCGCAAAGAGTGGCGTACTGGTACTTCGCCGGCGCCATGAGCTTGTTCGCAGTCCAGCTTCTCGCCGGCACGTTGGCGGGGACCGTCTACGTCCTGCCGAACTTCCTGTCGGAATTGCTGCCGTTCAACATCATCCGGATGATTCACACCAACGCGCTGATCGTCTGGCTTTTGATGGGCTTCTTCGGCTGTGCCTATTACCTCGTGCCGGAAGAGGCGGAGCGGGATATCGAAAGCCCGTTCCTCGCCTATGTGCAGCTCGGGCTCTTGATGTTCGGGGCGCTGTCGGCCGTCGCGGGCTACACGGTCGGTATCCATGAGGGCCGCGAGTTCCTGGAACAGCCTTTGTGGATCAAGGTGGCGATCGCCGTCGTCGCGGTGATCTTCCTCTACAATATTTCGATGACGGTGCTGCGCGGTCGCAAGACGGCGGTCACCAATGTCCTGCTTCTGGGCCTCTGGGGCATCGCCGTCTTCTGGCTGTTCGCCTTCTACGAGCCCACCAACATCTCTCTCGACAAGGTCTACTGGTGGTACATCGTCCATCTGTGGGTCGAAGGCGTGTGGGAATTGGTGATGGCCTCAGTTCTCGCCTTCCTGATGATCAAGATGACCGGCGTCGATCGCGAAGTGATCGAAAAGTGGCTCTATTCGATCGTCGGCCTGGCGCTGTTTTCGGGGCTTCTGGGCACCGGCCACCATTATTACTGGATCGGTGCGCCAGGGTACTGGCAGTGGGTTGGCTCGATCTTCTCAGCGCTCGAAGTCGCGCCCTTCTTCGCCATGGTGATCTTCGCCTTCTCGATGGCCTGGCGCGGCCGGCGGGATCATCCGAACAAGGCCGCGATGCTGTGGTCGCTCGGCTGCACGGTGGGTGCCTTCTTCGGCGCGGGCGTGTGGGGCTTCCTGCACACCCTGTCCTTCGTGAACTATTACAGCCACGGCACGCAGCTCACCGCAGCCCACGGGCATCTCGCCTTCTTCGGCGCCTATGTGATGCTGAACCTTGCCCTCATCACCTATGCGATGCCGTATCTGCGCGGCCACAAGCCCTACAACCAGTCGCTCAACATCCTCTCCTTCTGGATCATGACGACGGCGATGACGGTGATGACCTTCGCGCTCACCTTCGCGGGCGTCGTCCAGATCCAGCTGCAGCGCGTGATGGGCGAAAGCTACATGGAGGTGCAGGACCAGCTCGCCATGTTCTACTGGATCCGTCTCGGCTCCGGAGCCCTCGTGGTCGTGGCCGCGCTTCTCTACCTCTATTCGATTTTCGGTCCCGTGCGGGAATGCCACGCCAGCCGGACTGCGGTCTTGCAGCCCGCCGAATAGATTGAGTCAGCGCCGGGCGGGATCCCGCCCGGCGTCTCTTCCCGAGCAGCCGAAATTTCTAGAAACTCGCCGGAGCCCATCATGTCCGCGCTGATCAACACAGCCCTGTCCGAGCCGGAGCTTCCCTTCTACGCGCCCTCGGGCTCCGAATGCCTTCTCTTCGAACACGCCTATCGCAACCAGCTGCCGGTGCTTCTGAAGGGGCCGACCGGCTGCGGAAAGACCCGCTTCGTCGCGCATATGGCCGAAAAGCTCGGGCGGAAGCTCTACACGGTCTCCTGCCACGACGACCTCACCTCGGCGGATCTCACCGGGCGCTATCTTCTGAAGGGTGGTGAGACGGTCTGGGTCGACGGGCCGCTGACGCGGGCGGTGCGCGAAGGCGCGATCGTCTATCTCGACGAGGTGGTGGAGGCCCGCAAGGACGTGACGGTCGTCCTGCATCCAGTCACCGACGACCGCCGTCTCCTGCCGCTTGAACGCACCGGCGAGCTCCTCGCCGCGCCGCCGGAATTCATGCTCGTCGTGTCGTACAATCCCGGCTACCAGAATGTCCTGAAATCCTTGAAGCCGAGCACGCGCCAGCGTTTTGTGGCGCTCGAGTTCGGCTTTCCGGCACCTGAGGAAGAGGCGCGCATCGTCGCCAGCGAAAGCGGATTGCCGCGCGAGCGCTGCGTGCCGCTCGTGCGGGTCGCCAATGCGCTCCGCGAACTCACGGGCCAGGACATCGAGGAAGGCGCCTCGACGCGTCTCGTCATCCATTGCGCCAGCCTGATCGCAAGCGGCATCAAGCCGGAGATCGCGATCGAGGCGGCGCTCTTGCAGCCCCTGACCGACGATCCCGACGTGATGACGGCGCTTGCCCGTATCGCAGAGATCGCGCTCGGCTGACGGCGATGTCGATCTTCGAGCCCGAGGAGACGGTCGGCGTCTTCTGGCACCGGCTTGTGGGCGGCGTCAGCACCTATCGGCATCATCCGGAGGCGGCCGTCCGTCTCGACGAGGTACGCACGCGGCTCGGCGTCATGTTTCGCGCTTTCGGCGGCAGCGGCGCCGTGCGCATCACCGAAGGGGCGGCAAGCGTCTCCTTGCACCGTCTGCCGCTCTTGCAGAAGGTCGGGCTCGGGGCGGAAAAGATGCCCCAGGCGATCCTCGATGCGGAGACGTTGCGGTTACCGGAGGTCCTCGACGTTTTTCCGGCCCGCGCCGACAACGAGGCGCTTTATGAATGGCTTGCGGCCTGGTTCGCGCATGCCGGAGCGACACCGATGGCCGCCGATCCGCTCGTTGCGGACGTCTTGCGGCTGCGGGCCGCGGTCGCTGCCATTCGGGCGACGCTGGTGGCCTGGCCCGGATTGCGGACGACCTATCAGCGCTTGCGACAGGCGATGCTGGAGGTGCGCCCGCGCCGGGCTCTCTCTGGCGCTGAGGCCGAGATCGAGGCTGCGATCATGAGCCTTCTGGGCGGCCACCGGGCCGATGGCGGGCCGTTTCTGGCGCTGATCGAGGACGCGCATATTGCCATTGCCGGCCTATCAGCCCCGCGGGGTTACCGGCCGTTTCTGCCGGTGCCGCTCTGGGGCGAGGTGATGGCCGGTGACGGGTTGGCCCGCGCGGAAGAGGGCGACGAGCCGGGCGGGGAATCCGTCACGGTCGATGCCAAGCGCCGGCGGGCGTCGCGCCACGACAGCGAGCAGAGCGACCGCGGCGATCCTCTGATCCTGCACCGGTTCGAGACGATCTTCAGCGTCGCCGAAATGGTCAACGTCAACCGCAAGGTCGAAGACGACGACGAGGACGGCGCAAGGCAGGCGGCCGACGATTTGCCCGAACTCAGCATCGGCTCGAACCGGCAGCGCGCCGCAAGTCGGGTCAAAATGGATCTCGATCTGGCGCCGGCAGCGGCCGAAGGGGAGGTGCTTTCCGCGAGCCTCACCTATCCCGAATGGGACTTTAAGCGGCAGTGCTATCGCCGCGATCATTGCCGGGTGATCGCGGGACCAGCGGCCGAAGAGGGCGAGGACTGGACACCCGATGCGGAGATGCAACGGCGCATTCGCCAGGTTCGGCGGCAGTTCGAAGCGCTCCGCCCGAGACGTCAGATCTTTTATGGCGAGCCCGATGGCGAGGATATCGATCTTGCGGCGATCGTCCGCGATGTCGCCGAGCGCCGGGCGGGCGGCGCGGGATCGGAGCGTGTGTTCACCACGGCGCGCGCCAATGACCGCGACCTCTCCATGGCCGTCCTCATGGACGTCTCTTTATCGACGGATGCGTGGCTCGGCGGGCACCGCGTGCTCGACGTGGAAAAGAGCGCGCTCCTCGCCCTGACGCACGGGCTCACCGCCTGTGGCGACGAGCACGCGATCTTCACCTTCACCTCCAGGCGCCGGACGTCTGTGCGCGTTGCGAGCGTCAAGGATTACAACGAGCCGCTCGGCGGGCGCGTGATCCGGAGGATCGAGGCGCTCAAGCCCGGCCAGTATACCCGCATGGGTGCCGCCATCCGGCATGTTGCCGCCGGCCTCAAAGAGCGGCCGCAGCGGCACCGGCTGCTCCTGCTTCTGACCGACGGCAAGCCGAACGACATCGATTATTACGAGGGCCGCTACGGCATCGAGGATACGCGCATGGCGATCCGCGAGGCGCGCAAGGAGGGCATCCGCGTCTTCGGCGTCACCGTCGATGAGGCGGCGCGCGATTACTTTCCCTATCTCTTCGGCCGCGGCGCCTATGCGATCGTCCCGCATGGCGAGCGGCTTCCGGCGGCGCTGCCGGCGATCTATCGCCATCTCACCGCCTGAGAGACGGGCCGGTGACGCCACGCCAAAGATCCAAGTCTTTGTGATTGCACAAAGTTCGTCGGTCGGAAGGGCTCTATCAAGACGCCATGGCGCACCCCCGGACGCCGCAACGACAGGACCATGATCATGACCCTCGCCAAGACCTCTCTCGCCGCTTTCGCCGCCAGCCTCGCGCTCGCATCCTTTGCGCTCCCGGCTCAGGCGGAAGAGTTCGACGTCAAGATGCTCAACAAGGGCGAAAAGGGCGTCATGGTCTTCGAACCGGATTTCGTGCGGGCGCAGCCGGGCGACACGATCAATTTCATCGCCGCCAATCCTGGGCACAACGCCGAAACCATGAAGGGCATGCTCCCGGAGGGTGCTGAAGCCTTCAAGAGCAAGACGAGCAAGGATTTCTCCGTGACGCTCGACAAGGAAGGCGTCTACGGCGTTCGCTGCACACCGCATTTCGCCATGGGGATGGTGGCGCTCATCGTCGTCGGCGATCCCGCGAGCAATCTCGAAGAGGCCAAGGCCGTGAAAACGCCGGGCATGGCGAAGAAGAAGTTCAGCGCGCTCTTCGACCAGGCGGCCGAGCACGACGTCGCGGCAAAATAGGCAACACCCGAGACAATCTGGCCGAAGGGGATGCCCCTTCGGCCACTCAGCTTTCGGCGGCCGCTCAGCTTTCGGCGCATAGTTTCTCTCTGGCGAGGCGGCGCCTCTGTGACAAAGACGCACTGTGGAAATCGGGCGTTCCTGTCGTGGCCAGAAACCGCCGTTTCACGCGCCTTCACGGCCCTGTGAAGAGGAGCTTGTGATATCCCTCTGCCGCGCTCGAAAGCGGTGCGAGGCGAGGCCAGCCGTGCGATTGCACTTGGAAGTCACCGAGGAGTCTGATTTCTTGCGCCCCCATGGCCGCTGCTGTTTCGCGCGGTGGAGCAAGGGGGAACGAAGAGCGTATGGAGTGGCTGACAGAGCACAAACTGCCGATCGGCGCATTGGCGCGCGACGGCGTCGACTGGCTGACAGCCAACGCCTCCGGCTTCTTCGATAGCATCTCTTTTGCCCTCAGCTACGTGATCGACGCGATCTTGTACCTCCTGCAAACGCCACCAGCGTTTGCGGTCATCGCGTTCACCACGGTTCTGGCTTTTCTCCTACGGCGCTCGCTGGCTTTTGCGGTCTTCGTGGCGGCGGGGCTCCTTCTCATCGTCAATCAGGGCTATTGGGAAGAGACGACGGAAACGCTCGCTCTCGTTCTGTCCTCTGCCATCATCTGCATGGTGATCGGTGTGCCGATCGGCATTGCGGCGGCGCGACGGCCCTGGCTGATGCAGGGGCTGCGGCCGGTCCTCGATCTGATGCAGACGATCCCGACCTTCGTCTATCTCATCCCGGCGCTCATTCTCTTTGGGCTCGGCATGGTGCCGGGCCTGATCGCAACGGTCGTCTTCGCCATTCCCGCACCCATTCGCCTCACCCAGCTCGGCATCGTCTCGACGCCGCGGCCTTTGATCGAGGCGGCCGATTCCTTTGGGGCCACCTCCTGGCAGCGCCTCTTCAAGGTGGAGCTTCCCTATGCCCTGCCGCAGATCATGGCGGGGCTGACGCAGACGATCATGCTGTCGCTCTCCATGGTGGTGATCGCCGCCCTGGTCGGTGCCGACGGGCTCGGCGTGCCGACGCTGCGAGCGCTCAACCAGGTCAACATCGCCCGCGGCTTCGAGGTGGGCGTGGCGATCGTCCTCGTCGCGATCATCCTCGATCGCCTGTGCCGCGGCCAGACGGACAAAAAGGCATGAGCGGCACATCCTCACGCCAGCCGGTCGTCCGCTTCAAAGGCGTCGATATCGTCTTCGGCGATCACCCGGCGAAAGCGCTGCCCTTGATCGATGCCGGCAAGAGCCGCGCCGAGATCCAGGACGAGACCAACCAGATCGTCGGCGTCAAGAACGCCGATCTCGACGTCTACGACGGCGAGGTCGTGGTGCTGATGGGGCTTTCCGGCTCCGGCAAGTCGACGCTTCTGCGTGCCGTCAACGGCCTCAATCCGGTCACACGAGGCGAAGTCTTCGTACATGACGGCGAGAGCGACGTGCCGGTGCATTCCTGCGGAACGCGGCAATTGCGCAAACTCAGGCGCAACCGCGTCTCCATGGTGTTCCAGCAATTTGCATTGCTGCCGTGGCGGACGGTGCGCGAAAACGTTGCGCTCGGGCTCGAACTCTCACATGTCGGGCGACGCCGTCGGCGCAAGGACGTCGAACGCCAGCTCGAGCTTGTCGGCCTCGGCGGCTGGGGCGACAAGCGCGTAGAGGAATTGTCGGGCGGCATGCAGCAGCGCGTCGGGCTTGCCCGTGCGCTCGCCAACGATGCGCCGATCCTTCTCATGGATGAACCGTTTTCGGCGCTCGATCCTCTGATCCGCGATCGCCTGCAGGACGAGCTTCTCGATCTGCAGCGGCGGCTTCAGCGCACCATCATCTTCGTCAGTCATGATCTCGACGAGGCTTTGAAGCTCGGCAACCGCATCGCCATCATGGAAGGCGGCATCATCGTGCAGGTGGGCACGCCGCAGGAGATCGTGCTGTCGCCGGCGAGCGAATACGTGCGCGCCTTCGTCTCGCATATGAACCCGCTCAACGTCCTGCGGGCGCAGGAGGTGATGCGGCCTCTGCGGGCGAACGGGGAGAGTGGGCCGGCCGCGGGCGAGGGGGCAGGAGCAGAGAACGGCGGCGCCGAGAGCTTCGAGCTCGTCTCGGACGGGATCGTCCGCAACGGCGAGACGCTGCCGCTCTTCGATCTGAAAAATCTTCGCTCCGGTTCTCTGGCGCCCGGAAGTCTGGTGCGGGTCGGCCGCGAAACCGGATTGCGCGATCTGATCGATGCGCGGCTCATGCATCGGGGGGATTTCGTCGTTGTCGGCGACGACGGCGTCAAAGGCGTGATCGGCGACGAGGAGCTGTTCGGTGCGCTCATCCGCGGCCGCAGCGAGCTTCAGGCGCGATAGGCGACGAGGAAGGTGCCGCCGGCAATGGCGGCGATCCCGAGCCAGTTGAGCGCGCTCAGCTTCTCTCCGAGGAAGGTGACGCCGAAGACAGCGACCAGAAGCACGCTCAATTTGTCGATCGGTGCCACCTGCGAGGCGTTTCCGAGCTGGAGCGCGCGGAAATAGCAGAGCCAGGACGCCCCCGTGGCGAGGCCCGAGAGAACAAGAAAGGCGTAGCTGCGCGCGGGGATCTCCGGCAGCCCGCGAAATTCGCCGAGGGCTATGAGGATTCCGCCCAGAGCCACCAGGATGACCACCGTGCGGATGAAGGTGGCGAGATCGGAGTTGACGTTTTCCACGCCGATTTTGGCGAAGATCGCCGTCAGGGCGGCGAAGACGGCGGCAAGAAGTGCCCAGACCTGCCACGACAGAATGGGTGAAGGCATGCCGGTTCTCCTGCTATTTTGCTGGGATCGTCCCAAAGAGAGCGAGCATAGGTGGCGGGGAGGCGCGCGTCATGCCGACAAAGCGCAGATTCTCCCTCTGCGGATTGACAAAAGGCGCTGCCCGCGCATATCTCACCGCCGAAAACGAGCACGGGCGCGCGCCTGAAGGGCGCTGCGAGAGATCAATGAAAATTCGCAATTCGCTGAAGACGCTGAAGAACCGTCACCGCGAGAACCGCATGGTTCGCCGCAAGGGACGCATCTACATCATCAACAAGACGCAGAAGAAGTTCAAAGTCCGCCAGGGCTGAACCCTTCCGGTGGCCGTCTTTGCACGGCCCTCTTGTTGCATTTCCCCCTTTGACGCCGATGTCGGCAGGCTCTAGCTTTCCGGCATGAGGAAACTTTTGTGCCTGAGCGCCGGCTGTGCCGCGCTCCTTGCTGCTCTCATGATCCCGTCTCAGGGCGGGGCGCAGGAGCTGCCGCGGGCCAACCCGTCCCCTGGCCATCCCTCGTCCATTATGCGCCATGAGGCGCCGTCGCTGCGCGATCTCTCGCAAGATGACCTCTTCGAGATGCTCAAGGCCGCGCCGAACGAGGCCTCCGCCAAGCCGGCGGAGAGCGAGCTGCTGCGCCGTTTCCGCGAATCCGACAGCGACACGATCGATCTGTTCATGGGCTGGGCGAGCCGGGCGATGAACGGCGAGGAATGGGGCGCCGCTCTCGACGTGCTCGACCGAGTGGTGATTCTCGATCCGGGTTTTGCCGAAGGCTGGAACAAGCGGGCGACCGCGCATTTCGCGCAGAAGGAATACGGCAAGTCGATCGCCGATATCGAGCGCACGCTGCAGATCGAGCCGCGCCATTTCGGGGCGCTCGTCGGGCTCGGTATGATCCTGCGCGAGCTCAACGAGAAGGACGAGGCGATCGCCGCGTTCAAGGCGGCTCTTGCCATCCATCCCCAATTGACGGAAGCGCGCGAGGCGCTCGAAGAGCTGGAAAAGGAACAGGCTGGCCAGGAGATCTGATCGCTGGCCGGGCGTCTTCTGACTTGGCCTCTGTTGGCAGATCTCTCCTGACAGAGCTTCCCCTAATAGAGCGTCCTGGCGCGCCAGGTGTTTGCCGCAGCAGGTGAGGCGCCGAGAGGTTCGGCGCCTTTTCTCTTTTCAGATGCCGGCCAGAGGCCGGCCTTACATCCCTGAATGACCGTCCGGGCTGACGAAGGCGAGCCGCAGGAGATTGGTCGACCCCGGCGTGCCGAACGGGACGCCGGCCGTCGTGATGATCCGCTCTCCAGGAGCCGCGAAGCCCTCGTTGTAGGCAACGGAGCAGGCCCGGTCGACCATCTCGTCAATGTCCATGACGTCGTCGCTGACGACGCAATGAAGTCCCCAGACGAGGGAGAGCCGACGCGCCGTCTCGCGCACGGGCGACAAAGCGAGGATCGGCACTGTCGGCCGCTCGCGTGAGGCGCGCATGCTCGTCGAACCCGACGATGTGAAACAGACGATGGCCGCAAGCGACAGGGTCTCGGCGATCTGGCGCGCTGCGGCCGTAATGGCATCGGCACCGGTTGCCAGCGGTTCGGCCCGCTGGGCATTGATGATCATCGGATAATACTGATCGCGCTCGACCGCTTCGGCGATGGAATTCATCACGCGCACGGCATCGACGGGATGCTCGCCGGATGCCGATTCGGCCGACAGCATGACGGCATCGGCCCCTTCGAAGACGGCACCGGCCACGTCCGACACCTCGGCGCGCGTCGGGGTTGCCGCGCCGATCATCGATTCCAGCATCTGCGTCGCCACGACGACCGGCTTGCCGGCGGCCCGGCCGGCCCGCGTGATGCGCTTTTGAATGCCCGGCACCTGCTCGAGCGGGATTTCGACGCCGAGATCGCCGCGCGCCACCATGATGGCATCGGCGAGCTCGATGATCTCATCGAGCTGTTCGACGGCCTGGGGTTTTTCGATCTTGGCGAGCACGCCGACACGCCCGCGCGCCAGCTTGCGCACTTCGGCGATGTCGTCCGGGCGCTGAATGAAGGACATCGCGACCCAATCGATCGGCTCTTCGAGCGCGGCTTCGAGATCGCGCCGATCCTTCGGGGTGAGGGCCGAAGTCTTGAGCGTCGTGTCCGGCAGGCTGACGCCCTTGCGGTTGGAAAGCTGCGAGCCGGCGATCACCTCGGTTTCCGCCTGGTCCGGCGCGTTCTTGATGACGCGCAGCTGGACGCGGCCGTCATCGAGGAGAACGCGGGCGCCGGGGCGCAGGGATTCCATCACGTCGCGATGCGGCAGCTGCACGCGATTCTTGTCGCCAGGCGTCGGGTCGCTGTCGAGGATGAGCTTCTGACCGATTTCGAGCGGGATGCGGCCTTCCGCGAACTCACCGATCCTGAGCTTTGGACCCTGCAGGTCTACGAGAATGCCGATCGGGCGACCGTGCTCGGCCTCCACATTGCGGATGAGGCGCACCAGGCGGCGCATTTCCTCATGGGTGGCGTGGCTCATATTGATGCGGAAAATATCCGCTCCGGCCACGAAGAGTGCGCTGATCGTCTCAACGGTGTTCGAGGCAGGACCCAGAGTTGCCAGGATCTTGACCTTGCGATTGCGTCTCATTGGCTGTCCACGCCCCCGCTCGTCTGTTCTGTCAATTGTACTGTCCAGCTTGCCTGTTCGCCGGTGTCGACCTCGAAAAAGCCCGTTCTTTGGAAGCCGCGGGCGACGCAGTCGCCGACACTGGTGATGGTGAATTCCTTGTCCCGCGTGCACATGAAGGCCTTGCCGCCCCATTCGCCTCCGCGGTCGTAGTCGACGGCGTAAATGTAATAGTAGCGGGCTGACAGGGCCCCGGCGAGAAGCGTTTCGCATACGCCGGGATCAATGTTCCACCAACCTTCCGTCTGCCAGTCGTCGGCTCCCTTGTAGCCGATTGCAACCCCGACGCGGCTCGAGGTCTTGTTGCACAGCCGGAGGTCTGCCAAGGCGGTTCCGGCTGTCGCGGCGAGGAAGGCGGCTAGGGTGGTGACCATCAGCCCGAGACGTACTGGCGTCATAAGGTCTCTCGACGTTCTCACATTCTCGGCTGCCCCAGCGCGGGTTTTGCGCAGTGAGCGCGGCTTGTCAACGAGGTGGTGCGGCAAAGTCGTTGCTGGAACGGCGAGATTTTGGGCAGAGGGCGGTGTGGGGAGCACTCAGAGCGGCTTGGTGACGGGGCGATGCGTGCGGGGCCGCGCAAAGACGACACCTGCGAAGATCGCGGCCGCACCGACCGCCTGGAGGGCGCCGAGCGATTCGTCGAAGACGAGATAGCCGAGGAGAGCCGCGGCAACCCCTTCCAGAAAGATGACGAGTGCCGAGAAGGCGGCCGGCAGATGGCCGAGGGCGAAGGCGAGAAGGCCCTGGCCGCCGGAATGGCTGATGATGGCAAGCGACAGGAGGGCGCCGATTGCGGCACCGCTTTGCGGCCAGAGCTGCGTTTCCATCGAGACGGCTTCCACGGCGAGAACGGAGGCGGTGACGATGGAGGAAAGAAACAGCGTCCGGCCGCCGCCGAGGACCCGCCGCGCACGGCGCACGGCGATGAAGTACCCCCCGAAGAAGAGCGAGGTGATGAGGCCATAAATATCGCCGGCGAGATTTTCCGGCGAGACGGAAAGGCTCTCGCCGATAAGGAAACCGCCGCCGAGGAGACACAGGCCCAATCCGACGACAAGCCGGCGGTCGACCGGCTCGCCCAGGAAGAGGCCGGACCCGAGCGCCACCCAGACCGGCGCGAGCGTCGCCATGAAGGTGGCGTTGGCGACCGTCGTTTTGAGAACGGCGAGATGCCAGAAGGTGAGGTCACCGGCAAAGAAGATGCCGGCCAGTGCCAGCGATCCGGCGACGGGCCGCCAGGAGGGTGCGGTGCGGCCGGACGGGGTTTCGAGCCTCGCCCAGATCCACAAGAGCGGCAGGGCAAGTGCGACGCGCCAAAAGGCGCTCGTCAAAGGGCCGACTTCGGCAAAACGGACAAAGATCGGGGAGGCGCCCATGGCAAAGGCGCCGAGCACCAGCGCGGACATCGGGATGATATCCGGCATTGCGGTCACGAGACCGCTACGTTCACCAGCTTCGCTCAAGACAATCTCCGGCACGCCTTGGCCTCGAAGCCGGGCGGCGTTATGGATGGCAGGGCCTAACATGGCCGGGCCCCTTGCGAAACTGCTTCACACGGACAGATGAACGATACGAATGCGGCGCGGGCCGTGACCGAGACCGCGCCTGCCGATTCACACAAGGTTGTCCCGGGTGATCCGGGTGGCGGACTTCTGATCCTCTGCGATCACGCTTCGCGGCGCATGCCTCCGGAATATCGTGATCTCGGCATGCCGGCAGCGGAGCTCGAGCGCCACATCGCCTACGATATTGGCGCCGGTGCGTTGAGCGAGGAGCTCGCCGAACGTCTGGATGCACCGGCCGTTCTGACGCAATTCTCCAGATTGCTGATCGACCCCAATCGCGGCGAGGACGATCCGACCCTCGTCATGCGGATTTCCGACGGGGCGGTGGTGCCCGGCAATGCCCGCATCGGAGCTGATGAGCGCGCGCGGCGTCTTGAGCGCTTCTATCGGCCGTACCATCGCAAAGTGTCGGAGACGATTGATCAGATGATCGAGACGGGGCGCCCGCCGGTCATCTTTTCGGTGCATTCGTTCACGCCGGATTGGAAGGGAACGCGGCGGCCCTGGCATGCGGGCATTCTGTGGGACAAGGATCCCCGCCTGCCGCTGCCGCTTTTGGAGGCGCTGAGGGGCGAGCATGGTCTCAGGATCGGCGATAACGAGCCTTACACGGGGGCTCTCGCCGGCGACACGCTTTACCGGCACGGCACGTTGCGGGGCCTCGCGCATGCCCTCGTCGAGGTCCGCAACGACCTTATCTCCACCGCTTCCGGCATCGCGGAATGGGCCGAGCGCCTGGAAGCGCTCCTGCGCCCACTTCTCGCCAATGAGGAGCTCTACGAGATCCGCCATTACGGCTCGCATGCCGATGCGCAAGCGTGAAAGGAGAGACAGTGAGCGAAGATAGGGAGCGAAGCGAGATCGAGGCGGCTGTCTTTCGCCGGCTTGTCGAGCATCTGCGCGCACGCAGCGACGTGCAGAATATCGACCTCATGAATCTGGCCGGCTTTTGCCGCAACTGCCTGTCGAACTGGTATCAGGAGGCAGCGGAGGAGAGGGGCCTTACGCTCAGCAAGGCCGAAAGCCGCGAGATCGTCTACGGCATGCCGTACGACGAATGGAAGAGCCGTCACCAGGCGCCGGCGAACGCCGAGCAGCAAGCCGATTTCGAGAAGAACAAGCCACAGCATTGAGGTCAGGCCGGCCGCCGCGTGGAAAACGTGGATGAGGTCTTTCCGGCATTGACCGAAGCGGGCATCACCTGCACGCGAAACCCAAGAACTTGAATCTCAGGAGAAAATCATGGCCGAAGAGTCATCCGGACCGGGCGGGGTGGCCGCCGGCCAGCTGCGCGCCTTTATCGAACGCATCGAGCGGCTGGAGGAAGAGAAGAAGACCCTGTCTGAGGATATCCGCGAGGTCTATGCGGAGGCCAAGTCGAACGGCTTCGACACCAAGGTGATGCGCCAGGTCGTGCGCCTCCGGAAGCAGGATGTCGCCGAGCGGCAGGAGCAGGAGGCGATCCTCGACCTTTATATGCATGCGCTCGGCATGGCGCCGGCGGCGCTCGACGACGATGAGGCCGCCTGAACCGTCCGATGAACGAGGATTGCGCCGCGCCCGTGTCTGAGCCTTGCGAGGCGAGACGGGCGCGATCGACCTTTCTTCCCGCCCCTTTCTTTGCCTCCCGCAGGAGCCTCTATCATGACGCCGAGCTACGACATTCTTGTTATCGGAGGCGGCGTCAACGGATGCGGCATTGCGCGGGATGCGGTCGGGCGTGGCTGGTCGGTTCTCTTATGCGAGATGAACGATCTCGCCAGCGGCACCTCGTCGTGGTCGACGAAGCTCATTCACGGCGGTCTGCGTTATCTCGAATATTACGAGTTCCGTCTGGTGCGCGAAGCGCTGATGGAGCGGGAGAGGTTGTGGGCGATCGCGCCGCACATCATCCATCCCTTGCGTTTCGTGTTGCCGCATCATCGCGGGCTGCGCCCAGCCTGGTTTCTGCGGCTCGGACTTTTCCTTTATGACCATCTGGGCGGGCGCAAGAATCTGCCGCCGACGAAGACGCTCGATCTCAGAAACGACCCGGCCGGGGAGCCGCTTGCCGGCGATTATCGCCGCGGCTTCGAATATTCCGACTGCGCGGTCGACGATGCGCGGCTTGTGACGCTCAACGCCTGCGATGCCCGTGACCGGGGCGCGACGATCGAAACGCGGACCAAGGTCATCAAGCTGGAGCGCGTCGAGGGCGGCTGGAAAGCCATTCTTCGCACGTCAGATGGCGAGGAGAGCGAAGTTCGCGCCCGGCTCGTGGTCAATGCGGCCGGTCCGTGGGTCGACGACGTCCTGGAGACGGCCGCGGATGCGAAGCAGCAGCCCATTCGTCTCGTGCAGGGCAGCCACATCGTCGTGCCGAAACTCTACGAGCACGACCGCGCCTATATCTTCCAGAATGCCGACGGGCGCATCGTCTTCGCGATCCCCTATGAGAGGGAGTTCACGCTGATCGGCACGACCGATCGCGATTACGACGGCGATCCCGCCAAAGTCCGCATCACGGCCGAAGAGACCAGTTATCTGTGCGAGGCGATCAGCGCCTATCTCCGTCGCACGGTTCGCCCGGACGAGGTGGTGTGGTCGTTTTCCGGTGTCCGTCCGCTCGTCGATGAAGGCAGCGGCTCAGCGCAGGCAGCGACCCGCGACTATGTCATCAAGGTCGACGATGGCGACGGCCGCGCGGCGCTCGTCAACGTTCTGGGTGGCAAGCTGACCACCTACCGGCGCCTTGCCGAGACGGTTCTTCTGCGCATCGAGGCGGCGCTCAACGAAAAGCGGGGCAAGCCCTGGACCGCCGATGCGCCTCTGCCGGGCGGCGATTTTCCGATCGACGGTCTCGCCGCGCTGGAAGAGAAGGTGGCCGGCCAGTATCCGGGCCTGCCTTGTCCGCTGATCGCCCGGCTTGTGCGCGCCTATGGCACGAAGACGTTCGAGCTCCTGGAAGGGGTCTCATCGCCCGCCGATCTCGGACGGCATTTCGGCGCCGACCTCTATCAGAAGGAGGTCGAGTATCTCCGACGTGCGGAATTCGCGGTGAGTGCGGAGGATATCCTCAACCGCCGTTCAAAACTCTGCCTGCACGTTTCGGCGGAGGGCCGGGAGGCGCTCGATCGCTATCTCGGCGAAGGGATTGCGAGCGCGGTGACGGCGCCCGCCACGTGAGCGGACAGGTCGGCGCTCCTTTTTGAAGCGCGGACACCGCTGAGTGATCTCTGGTGAGTGATCTCTGGGATCTGCGTCAGTCCAGCGACGCGACGAGAAGATAGACCTGGTCGGGTTCGTCGATGAAGGCGAGGTCGTCCTTCGTGGCGAAGCGATCGGTGCGCAGCTGCTCTGCCTTGCTGATCGCCCGGGCGACACCCTCATTCACCGGAATGGCGAAGAACTCGACCGCGCCGGAGGGCCGCGGTGCCTGCAACAGGGCGAAGATGAAGGTCCGCGTCGTATCCTTGCCCATCAGGCGTGAGAGATCGCCGGAATCGGGCTTTTGGGTGATGAGGCGAGCGACAGGGGCCGCCGGCGCCGTGATTTCGACTGCGGCGGCGAGGCCGAGCGGGGTCTCCTGCGGAATGGCGAGGCCTGCGGCTTCTTCGAGCGCGGCTGGCGCCTCGGGGCGATCCTGGGCGGGGCGATCCTGGGCGGGGCGATCCTGGGAAGAGGCATAGGCGAGCGTCGCCTCCTCTTCGGCGGCGATCCCGGTTTTCGATCCGGCGAGACCCGCAGCGGCGTCGATGGCATCAAAACCCTGTGGCTCGGCGTCGAGCGAGGCCGTCACGATCGGACGGGCTGCCGGCAGAGTGATTTCTTTCGCCATATTCGACGGCGCCAACACGGCATTTGCCAGGACGAGGCCGGCCGTCGCCTGCGCATCGCGCGGGGAGGCGGTGGCCGGATCGGCGTTGGCAAGGGCGCGCTCATAAAGAGCCGTCAACTCGCTGGCGTCCTCGGCCGTCGCCGGGCCTGCCGTCTCAGGCATGACGGCTGGGAGGCCGTCCGGGCGGGCCTGCGCCATCGCCGCATAGGCGAGAAGACCGACAGCGTCTTGCTCGGCGATCTGAGGCGCCGCAGGTGCGGTCGGATCCGCCGTCTCCGTCCGTGTCGCCACCGCGATCGCCCTGATGGCGGAAGGAGCGGCGCGTGGCAGCATCTCCGGAGGAGACAGCTCTTGCGGCGCAACGCTGGCGACTTGAACTTCCTGAGGTGCGGAGCGTGCCGTCTGGACGGGAGCAAGGGCCCGCGCCGGAGCTGTCTTGGAGCGCATCGGGCGGGTCTGATCGCCCTCGTCCTCGTCGCCGTCGAAGACATTCTTCAGCCAGGCGACGACGGTCGCCTTCTCGTTCGGGTTCGACGATCCGCCAGATCTTCCGAGCGTCTCTTTCTTGCCGCTGCGGCCATATTCGGCGAGCACGATCTTGTAGCCCGGCAAAGGCTTGCCGTCGGACGGGATGTGCAGGGTCTTGCCGTCCGGGAAGAGCGCCAGGAGCTGCTGGCGCGTCATGCGCGGCCAGTGGCGGACACTGCCGACGTCGAGATGCACGAAGGGCGAGCCGGACGTCGGATAGTAACCGACGCCGCCGACCTGTTTCTTCAATGCGATCTTGCGGAGTCTTTCGAGCGGCACACCGGGGATGAAGAAATCCATCGCCTTGCCGGCGGTGTGCTGACTGCGCTTGGCGACGCCGGAGGAGCGCTTGCGCAGCATGTTGTTAGTCTTCAGAGAGCGGAAAGCGGAGACGACCGTGACAGGGTTTTGCGCGCCGGCCTCCTGATAGACCTCCCAGACGAGGTCGAAGAGGCGCGGATCCATGTCGGTCGGCTCGTCGGCACGCCAGTCGCGCAGAAAATAGTTGAGGCGCTTCAGCTCGCGCTGGTCATAGCGGCCGTTGCGACGGAAGGTGAACTCGCCGCGTTCGCCCGTATGGGCGAAAAAGAGCTTCAGAGTTCGGTCGCCGGAACGCGATAGGGATGGATCGGAACCTCCGAGAAGGAGGGCGAAGGCCAGCGTCAGGCACACCATTGGGCCGCGCAGGCGCGAGAGTTTGAACTCGGCCGGTATCAGCAAGCGTGATCGCCTTCTTTTGCGGGAAGCCCCTTCCCCATCCCCAGGCACGAGAGCGAATTCTCGCTTCTCTTGCTTAACGCTCAATTACAAAATGGAAAGCTGTGGCGAAAATGCGACTGAGGCGCCATTTTCTCGCCTCAGCCTAGGTCATGGTTACAGATTGAGTAACTTAGCCAGCTTCTCGTCATAGCCATAAACGTCGGGAACGGTCTTCAAGCTTCCGTCTGCTTCCGGGATCATCGTGAAGTACGCAAGGAAAACCGGCAGCTTCTGCTGCAAGTTGATGCGCACTTCCTGGTTCGAATACATTCGTTTCAGCCGCGTAGAATTCCACTGGTCGTCGTTTGCCAGGATGGAGTCCGCGAACGCCATCGGATCTTGCACGCGCACGCAGCCGTGAGAAAAAGCCCTCGAGGATCTCTGGAACAGGCTTTTCGCAGGTGTGTCGTGCAGGTAAACGGCGTGCCGGTTCGGGAACATGAACTTGATGCGGCCGAGCGCATTGCGGTCACCCGGCGGCTGACGAATGCGAAGCTGCCGCGTGTCGACCGCGTACCAGTCGATCCGCGTCGGATCGAGCCGGTACGTCTTGCCGCGGATGTCGGCGAGAAGCTGGTAGCCCGTCGAGTTGAAGTATCCATAAGGATCCTTCCGGATCTTGGGCAGCATTTCCGCGGTTACGATCGAATTCGGCACGTTCCAGTAAGGATTGAGGATGAGATGGTCCATCTCGTCGCCGAAAAGCGGGGTCGGATGCGACCGCTGGCCGACGACGACACGCGTCTCGTGGTTGAGCGCGCCGTCGCGGTAAACACGGACCATGAATTCCGGCACATTGACGAAGATATAGTCGTCGCTGAAGTCGCGCGGCATCCAGCGCCACCGCTCCATATTCACGATGACGGTCTTGATGCGGTTTTCGCGGCTCGCGCCGTTCAGGGTCTCAAGCGTCTGCGGACCGACCATGCCGTCGACCGAAAGGCCGTTTTCGCGCTGGAAGTCTTCGACGGCGGCGACGACCGTCTCGTCGTAGAGCATCGCATCGTTGCCGGCGCGATAGGCGACCGGCGTCGGATCGAGCTTGAGATCGGCGCTGTAATCGTGCGCTTTCTCCAAGAACCCTGCCGGGGGCTGTGACCGCGAGGCCTCATCCATCTTGGTGGAAGACGCGGTCTGAGCCAGCGAACCCGTCGTTTCCGGCTCCGGCATGTCCGCGGCCGGGACGGGGGCAAACTGCGCTTTCTGTGGCGGTTCCGGGATCTCGATGCCGAGCCGCTCGCGCAATGTGAGGACGCGCGGGTCGCGCTGGCCGACCTTCAAGGTCGGGCCCTCGGCGATGTGCGGCAGCGGCTTGCCGTCGCTCTCGCGCAGCTTCGCGAGCTTCGCCTTCAGCGCCTGATATTGCGGATGCGGGGGCGCAAAGGCGGAGATCGTGGCGTCGACATCCTTCGCCATGGTCGTCTTGGCGAGGGCTTCACCGAGATCCGGCAGGGCCGGCGCGTAATAGACTTCCTTGTTGACCGACTTCGGCAGAACCCGGCCGATCGCAAGATGCGTGATGAAGCGGGCGGCGTTCTCGCTGAGGGCCACGTCTTTCGCCGCAATGGCATCGGCATCGGAGAGCTGGTCTTGCGGCAGCTCGATCGCCTCAAAGTCGGAAGGAGCAAGGCCGTCCTCAGCCGCGCGGGCCATGCGGTCGAGCAAGGCACGGGCCTGCTCCGTCGCTTTGCCGTCATGAATCCACACGGGAGCGAAAGATCGCTCTTCATAAAAACTGCGCACCGACGCGGCGATGTCTTTGGCGCGCGGATCGGAATATCCCGGCTGATGGGCGAGAGCGGCCCGGATCGCTGCGGCTTCCGTCGTGATGGCCGGTGACGACGTCTCGGCGGCGTCTTCGACCCCGACCGTGGCAACCTTTAGGGCAGGTGCTGCGGCGACAGGTGTCGCTGCCATCAACGCCAGGAAAACCGCCGTGCCTCTCAATCGCATCCAACTCTCCAGTTTGTCATTCCTTGGCGAACGCGCGCCTCAGGCCGCATCGGCGGCGGCCGTCTCGATCCCGTAGTCTTTCAGCTTCCGATAAAGCGTCGAGCGGCCAATGTGCAGGCGTCGTGCCACTTCGCTCATCCGGCCGCCGTAATGCTCGACGGCAAAGCGCACGGCTGCCTCCTCGAGCGCATCGAGCGCCCGCATCTCACCGTCCCGATCCAGAAGATGCAGGAGACCATAAAGGGGGGGCGAGATTTTGTCAGCCGATGCGACAGGCCTGTCAGGTGTTTCCCTATCGCGATGGTGCGCGCGTGCAACATGGCCTGTCCCCGATGCCCGCGTGCGGGCCGCGGCGGCGCCCTCGTTCTGCCAGGCTTTGACCAGTTCCGGGATGGCGCCGGCATCGAGAGCCGTCTGGATCTGCGGGAAATCCCAGGGGCGCAAAAACTCTCCCTCGCACAGGATGACGGCGCGGTAGACGGCGTTTTCGAGCTGGCGAATATTGTCGGGCCAGTGAAAGGCGGTGAGAAGCGCTTTCGCCTCGGGCGCCAGCCCCTTGAGGCGAGGGCGACCCTCTTCCGCGGCGAAGCGGGCGAGGAAGGTGGCGGCGAGTGGGAGAAGATCCTCGACGCGGTCGCGCAGCGGCGGCAGCCAGATCGGGAAGACGTTGAGCCGGTAGAACAGGTCCTCGCGGAAGACGCCCTCGGCCACGCGGTCGACGAGCCGGCGGTCGGTCGTGGCGATGAGGCGAAAGTCGGCGCGGGCCACGCGTTCGCCGGCGAGAAGCGGGAGGGTGCCCTCTTCAAGAACGGCGGCAAGGCGCGCCTGCACGCTCGCCGGCAGGTCTGCGATCTGCCGCAAAAGCAGGGTGCCGCCCTGGGCCTCGTGGAGGCGGCCGCGAAGGGCCGGCGTCGCACCCGTCGCGGGACGGCCGAAAAGAAGCGTTTCGATATCGTCGGCGGTGTCAGCACCGCAATCGACGCTGACGCAGGGTCTCGCCCGGCGCGCGCTTTCGCCATGGATGGCGTGTGCGAACCATTCCTTGCCGGTGCCGGCCTCGCCCTCGATGAGGACGGGGATGGCGGAACGTGCCGCGCGCTGGCCGAGCTCCATGGTGCGCATCATCGCCGGTGCGGATGCGATCATGTCGTCGAAGGAGACGGTCTCTTCGCGCCGGTGGCGCAGGCGCTGGACCTCGCCCTGCAAAGCCGAGAGCTTGAGCGCATTGGCGATCGAGACCCGCAGGCGTTCGGGAGCCGCCGGCTTGACCAGAAAATCGAAGGCGCCGGCGCGCATCGCCGAGACGGCGGTGTCGATGCCGCCTTGCGCAGTCTGGACGATGACGGCCGGAGGCGCCGGCATTTTCTTCAGTGTTTCGAGCACCATCATGCCGTCGACATCGGGCATGACGAGGTCGAGGATCACGACATCGATCGGAGAGGAGGCCGTATCTTTGAGGCGGTCGAGGGCGGCCTGACCGCCGGATACCGATTCCGACAGATAGCCGAAGGAGTGCATCATGCCTGCGAGCAGACGCAGGGTGATCGGGTCGTCATCGACCAGAAGCATACGAGCTGGCATCAAGCGTCTTCGTGGCACGAGAGCGTTTCATTTCGCACCAAGCTGCCCCGACTCAGGTTAAGGGGTTGTTACCCATGACGCGGAAGCGGTGGAATTCTTGCCCACCGAGATCGCTTGCGCCGTACCGGAATTTTCGGTCGCAGGCGTGGGACGCTCCCGCAAAGCTTGCTCTTGCCGCACAAATTGCCAGATGAGAGGCTGGGCGCTACGCCGTCTGCACCAGCTATCAAGGAGAATGATTGATGCGCACCGAGCAGAGTTTGCTGCAATTCCAGCCTGGCTTCGATGTGACGAAGGAGGGTGCGCAGGTCGCAGACGAGGGCCTCGGCGCTCTCCCGGAATGGGATCTGACCGACCTCTACCCGTCGATGGATGCGCCGGAAGTGGCCGCCGATATCGCCAAGGTGGACGAAAAGGCGACGGCCTTCGAAGGGGCCTATAAGGGCAAGCTCGCCGAGATCGCGCAAAGTGCGGATGGCGGTAGCCGCCTTGCCGGTGTGATCGAGGAATTTCAGGCGATCGAAGAGATCATCGGCCGGCTGGTGAGCTATGCGGGGCTCGTCTATGCCGGCGATACCAGCGATCCGAAGCGGGCGAAATTCAACGGCGATCTGCAGGACAAGCTGACGGCGGTTTCCACGAAGCTCCTGTTCTTCCCGCTGGAGCTCAACCGGATCGACGATGCGGTGCTCGACAAGGCCATGGCGAGCCCGGAGCTTGCGCATTGGAAGCCGTGGCTCGACGATCTGCGCGAAGAGCGCCCCTACCAGCTTTCAGACGAGATCGAGCGGCTTTTCCATGAGAAGTCGCTGACGGGCCGCGCAGCCTGGAACCGGCTCTTCAACGAGACGATGGCGGCGCTTCGCTTCAAGGTGAACGGCAAGGATCTCACCCTGGAGCCGACGCTCAATCTTCTGACCGACCACGACGAGGCGCAGCGCAAGGCCGCCGCCACCGCGCTTGCCGATACGTTTCGCGAGAATCTGCGCACCTTCTCTTTGATCACCAATGTGCTGGCCAAGGACAAGGCGATCTCCGACAGCTGGCGTGGCTTCACGGATGTCGCCTCCGCCCGCCATCTCGCCAACCGGGTGGAGCCGGAGGTTGTCGATGCGCTGGTGCAGGCCGTGGCGACTTCCTATCCGAAGCTGTCGCACCGCTATTACGCGATGAAGGCGAAATGGCTCGGCAAGGACAAGCTCGACCATTGGGACCGCAATGCGCCTCTTCCGGAGACGTTGAAGCGGACGATCGACTGGCAGGAAGCGAAAGAGACGGTGCTTTCCGCCTATGGCAGTTTCGACCCGCGCATGGCGGAGATTGCCGGCAATTTCTTTGAAAAAAGCTGGATCGATGCGCCGACGCGTTCGGGCAAGGCGCCGGGCGCCTTCGCGCATCCGACGGTGCCGAGCGCGCATCCTTATGTGCTCCTCAATTACCAGGGCAAGGCGCGGGACGTGATGACGCTCGCCCACGAGCTCGGCCACGGCGTGCACCAGGTTCTCGCCGGAGAGCAGGGGCTGTTGATGGCGCAGACGCCGCTGACTTTGGCGGAGACGGCAAGCGTTTTCGGCGAGATGCTGACCTTCCGTTCCATGCTCGACAATGCCGCGACGCCGAAGGAGCGTAAGATCCTGCTCGCCGGCAAGGTCGAGGACATGCTGAACACGGTCGTGCGCCAGATCGCCTTCTATCAGTTCGAGCGCCGCGTCCACACGGCGCGTCGCGAGGGCGAACTGCCGGCCGAGGTGATCGGCGACATCTGGATGGAAGTGCAGAAGGAGAGCCTTGGACCTTCGATCCGGCTCGGCGAAGGCTATGAGGTGTTCTGGGCCTATATTCCGCACTTCGTGCATTCGCCGTTCTATGTCTACGCTTATGCCTTCGGCGACTGCCTGGTGAACTCGCTCTATGCCGTCTACCGCGATGCCGAGACCGGCTTCCAGGACCGCTATTTCGACATGCTGAAAGCCGGCGGCACCAAGCGCCACAAGGAGCTCCTGGCGCCCTTCGGGCTCGATGCGTCCGATCCGGCCTTCTGGATGCAGGGGCTGTCGGTCATCGAAGGGCTGATCGACGAATTGGAGAGTGTGCAGGCCGCGTAAGACGTGGCAGACCACGCGAATGGCGGCTTTTTCATCGAGCCCACAAAATTTGCGGATCTTGCAAATTTTGTGCTTGCCAAGCAGCCGCTTGGTGGAGAAACTCAGAATTGGTCGAAACAGCTTGAAAGGAGGTGATCCAGTGTCGAGTGAGAATGGATGGGGTATTTGCCTGATCGGTCTCGAGGCGGTGGAGCAACCTCTGTCGCTTTCGTGATCGAGTAAATTCTGGGCAAATCGCCCGCTTCTCGCGGAGGGCCGCCGTTCTGGCGGCCCTTTTCCTTTTTGGGGAATGCGTTTTGGGCGATGTGTTTTGCGGGCCGGGGGCAGATCGGGGCGGGCATGAAAACCCGTCCGTGCAAGACCGCCTGCATGTCCGCCTTCCGAAGCGAAAAAGTTTCAGCACCGCAATGCGCGAAAGGCGGATGCAGGTCAGCCTCAGGCACCCTATCTAGCGGATACGAAGACGCGTGCGTGTATGACGTAAAGGGTTACCTCTATGCCTGTTGATCCGCCCCGTGACGACGAACGCAACCGCTTTACCGGCCGCATGACGCGCTATGCGCGGGTCGGCGCAGGAATGGGCGGGATTGCGGCGCGTATGGTCGGTTCGCGCGCCTTGGGTCGCGAGATCGATCCGAGCCGTAACGCGCAGGAACTGGCGCAGGCGCTGGGCGGTCTCAAAGGCCCGATCATGAAGGTGGCCCAGCTGATGGCCACGATCCCGGACGTGCTGCCGCCGGAATATGCCGCCGAACTGACGCAGCTTCAGTCTGATGCGCCGCCGATGGGTTGGGCGTTCGTCAAGCGGCGCATGACGGCGGAGCTCGGGGCTGGCTGGCAAAGCCGCTTCCAGGAATTTGAGCATCAGCCGGCGGCTGCCGCCTCGCTCGGCCAGGTGCACCGTGCCGTCGACCACGACGGGACGAAGCTCGCCTGCAAGCTGCAATATCCAGAGATGGCGAGCGCGGTCGAAGCCGATCTCGGCCAGCTGTCCGTGCTCTTCTCGTTGCACCGGCGCATGGACACGGCGATCGATACGCGTGAGATGGCCGAAGAGATCGCCGCGCGGGTGCGCGAAGAGCTCGATTACGAGCGCGAGGCCAAACACATGGCGCTCTACGATGCCGTCCTTGCGGACGAGCCGCGGGTGCGGGTGCCGAAACTGCGGCCGGAGCTTTCCACCCGCCGGCTTCTCACCATGACCTGGCTCGACGGCAAGAAGCTCCTCGACTACCGCGACCATTCGCTGGAGGAGCGCAATCATCTCGCCGCTTCGATGTTCAAGGCCTGGTGGCAGCCTTTCAGCCATCAGGCGATCATTCACGGCGATCCGCATCTCGGCAATTACACGGTCTTCGAGGAAGAGGGGCGCCCCGCCGGCATCAACCTCCTCGACTATGGCTGCGTGCGCATCTTCCCGCCGCATTTCGTGGAAGGCGTGATCGAGCTCTATCGCGGCCTGCAGACCGACGATCGCGACCGCATCGTCAGCGCGTACGAGACCTGGGGGTTCCGCGGGCTTTCCAACGAACTCATCGATATCCTCAATATCTGGGCGCGCTTCATCTATGGGCCGCTTCTCGACGACCGGACGCGGGCGATCGCCGACGGCATCTCGCCGGCGCAGTACGGACGGGGCGAGGCCTACCGCGTGCATATGGCTCTCAAGGAGAAGGGGCCGGTCACCGTGCCGCGCGAATTCGTCTTCATGGACCGTGCGGCGATCGGTCTCGGTGGGGTCTTCCTGCATCTGCGTGCGGAGATGAATTTCCATCGTCTCTTCAACGAGGAAATCGACGGATTTTCCGTCGACACGGTCACCCGCAACCAGGCGGCGGCGCTTCGAGCCGCGAATCTTGTCGTTGAATCTGCGGGATCAAATTCGCGGCAAGGGCATTAAAGCAGCAATGAACTGCTGGAGGCTCAATTTGCAAACCCGTTACGTTACCGCTGCCGTCCTTCTTTCCGCGGCCTTTCTGGCCGGCTGTCAAACGGGCATCGGGGGACGAGAGATTTCATCGCCTGTCGAGGGGCGCTGGATGTCCAGCGACCGGGTCTTCGTCTCGACCTTCTCGAACGGCTCCATGACCACCGAAGACGCCAAGACGGGCGCCCAGCTCGCCACCGGCAGCTACAATATGGCCGGTCCGCAGACCGTCGAGATCAGCTGGTACTCCATCGCCACCAAGCAGCAGCGCGCGGCCACCTGCACGCTTGCAGGCTCAAGCAGCATGACCTGCCGCCAGCCGGGCGCGTCCTTCACCTTGCACCGCGTCTGATTGCACCGCGTCTGAGACGCCCATCTTTCTGTCTTGTGACGGCGCCCACGGGGCGCCGTCTTCGTTTGTGCGTCGGCCTGTATTCGAAGCCCCTGCGGCATTTGGAGGTTTACCCGGCGTTGCCCTTGTCTAAGATGGCGTGGTAAGGCCGGCGATATATCCCGCCAATCTATGCAAGGGCAGTAGCGCATGGCTGAACAGGTGATGGCGTCGGCAGGTTCCGCAATGGATTACGAGCACCACGAGAAGACGTACGACAGGTTTCTGTCGCTCCTCATCTTGGGTATCATACATGTCGTCACGATCGTCCTGATCGTCGCTATTTTCGGCCTTGGGGGCGCCCTGTGGCTCGGCTCTATCGCGCTCGCGCTGACGCTCGCCACGCTGTTCTACGGCCTGTTCAGGCAGAGCAGATGGGGGCCCTCCGCGGTCGTCCTCGGGATTACTTTCGTCTTCTTCCTCTTCGCAGTGGCCTGAGCTAAATCATTATGCGCATTGCAGTTCTTAAGGAACCGCGGGACGACGAGCCGCGTGTCGCGGCAACTCCCGAATCGATCAAGAAATTCAAGACTCTCGGCGCCGATGTGGTCGTTGAGAGCGGCGCCGGGGCAGGCTCTTCGCTTGCCGACGAGGTCTTCGCCGAAGCGGGCGCGGACGTCGCCCAGACCCGGCAGGCGGCGCTTCAGGGCGCCGACATCGTCCTCACCGTTCGCCGTCCGGACGATTTTTCCGGCTTTCCGGAAGGCGCGGCCGTCGTCGCCCTCATGGATCCGTACGGCCATGAGGAGGCGTTGAAGAAGATGGCCGCGGCGAAGCTTTCCGGCTTTGCGCTCGAGCTCATCCCGCGCATCACCCGCGCCCAGTCGATGGACGTTCTCTCCTCGCAGGCGAACCTTGCGGGCTATCGTGCCGTCATCGAGGCTGCGGAAGCCTATGGGCGCGCCTTGCCGATGATGATGACGGCCGCCGGCACGGTGCCCGCCGCCCGCGTCTTCGTGATGGGAGCCGGCGTCGCCGGTCTGCAGGCGATCGCCACCGCCAAACGCCTCGGCGCCGTCGTCACGGCGACGGATGTGCGCCCGGCGGCCAAGGAGCAGGTGGAGTCCCTCGGGGGCAAGTTCATCGCGGTCGAGGACGAAGAGTTCAAGGCGGCGGAGACCGCCGGCGGCTACGCCAAGGAAATGTCGGCGGAATACCGCGCCAAGCAGGCGGAGCTGGTGCGCGAGCACATCGCCAAGCAGGACATCGTCATCACCACGGCGCTCATTCCGGGCCGGCCGGCGCCGAAGCTCGTCGACGCGGAGATGGTGAAGTCGATGAAGGACGGTTCCGTCATCGTCGATCTCGCCGTGGAACGCGGCGGCAATGTCGAGGGCGTGGAAGCCGACAAGCAGGTCGTGAAGGACAACGTCACGCTCATCGGCATCGTCAATATGGCGGGGCAGATCGCAGCGTCCGCTTCGGCGCTTCTCGCCCGCAACATCTATGCCTTCGTCGAGCCGATGGTCGACAAGGAGACGAAGGCCCTTTCCATCAACCGTGAAGACCAGATCGTGGCGGCGACGCTGCTCACCCATGGCGGGGCCGTCGTGCACCCGCAGTTTGGTGGCGAGCCGGTGAACGCGCCGAACGAGAAATAGGGGATAGCCGATGGCTGAAGAAACAGTAAGGCAGGCTGTCGAACAGGCGCAGTCGGCCGCGGAGGCGGCGCGGGAAGCCGCCTCGCAGGCGCTCAATGCGCTGGGAGACGGGGAGGCCGTGGGTCAGCTCGCGCATGCCGCGAGCGGTGGCATGATCGACCCGTTCGTCTTCCGCTTCTCGATTTTCGTGCTGGCGATCTTCGTCGGCTATTATGTCGTCTGGTCGGTGACGCCGGCGCTGCATACGCCGCTCATGTCCGTGACCAATGCGATCTCGTCGGTCATCGTCGTCGGCGCGCTTCTTGCGGTCGGCGTCGACCTCGTCGCGGACGGTTCCAGCACAGCGCGCTGGTTCGGTTTCTTTGCGGTGATGCTGGCGAGCGTCAACATTTTCGGCGGCTTTCTCGTCACGCAGCGCATGCTGTCCATGTACAAGCGGAAAGAGCGGTAAAATGAGCCAGTTTTCCAAGGCTCGGGCGGCAGGCGCCGCCGCTGAGGGAGTGCGCGCCTGATGTCTGCCAGCGTCACAGCCTTTCTTTATCTGATTGCGGGTGTCCTTTTCATTCTGGCACTGCGCGGTCTTTCACACCCGGAAACCAGCCGCCAGGGCAACCAGTTCGGCATGGCCGGCATGGTCATTGCCGTGCTCACCACGCTGATCGGGCATCCCCCGGCCAGCTTCGGATCCTGGGGTCTCATCATCCTGGCGATCGCCATCGGCGGTGGCGCCGGCGCGGTGATCGCCAAGCGCATCGCCATGACGGCGATGCCGCAGCTTGTGGCCGCGTTCCATTCGCTCGTCGGCCTCGCCGCCGTCCTGGTGGCCGCAGCCGCGCTTTATGCGCCGCAGGCCTTCGGCATCGGCGATCCCGGATCGATCCACGGAGCAAGCCTCATCGAGATGTCGCTTGGCGTGGCGATCGGCGCGATCACCTTCACCGGCTCGATCATCGCGTTTCTGAAGCTCGACGGGCGCATGAGCGGCAAGCCGATCATGCTGCCGATGCGCCATCAGGTGAATATCGGCCTCGGCGTCTTCCTGCTTCTCTGCATCATCATCTTTGCGGCCAGCGAGAGCCACACGGCTTTCTGGCTGATCACCATCGTCAGCCTGGCGCTGGGTGTTCTGATCATCGTCCCGATCGGCGGGGCGGACATGCCCGTCGTCGTGTCGATGCTGAACTCCTATTCGGGGTGGGCGGCCGCCGGCATCGGCTTCACGCTCGGCAACACCGCGCTCATCATCACGGGTGCGCTCGTCGGCTCGTCGGGTGCGATCCTGTCCTACATCATGTGTAAGGGCATGAATCGCTCCTTCATCTCCGTCATCCTCGGCGGCTTCGGCGGCGAGACCACGGCTGCGAGCGGCGGTGCGGACGATCGTCCGGTCAAGCAGGGCTCGGCGGAAGATGCGGCCTTCCTGATGAAGAACGCCTCCAAGGTCATCATCGTGCCGGGTTACGGCATGGCGGTGGCGCAGGCGCAGCACGCGCTTCACGAAATGGCAGCGGCTTTGAAGAAGGAGGGCGTGGAAGTGAAATACGCCATCCATCCGGTCGCCGGCCGCATGCCGGGGCATATGAACGTGCTGCTGGCCGAAGCGAACGTGCCTTATGACGAGGTCTTCGAGCTCGAAGATATCAACTCCGAGTTCAGCCAGGCTGATGTGGCCTATGTCATCGGCGCCAACGATGTCACCAACCCGGCCGCGCGCGACGATCCGCAATCTCCGATCTACGGCATGCCGATCCTCGACGTCGACAAGGCGGGCACGGTGCTCTTCGTCAAACGCTCCATGTCGTCGGGCTATGCCGGCATTCAGAACGAGCTCTTCTTCCTCGACAAGACGATGATGCTGTTCGGCGATGCCAAGAAAATGACGGAAGCGATCGTCAAGTCGCTCGGCTAGCGTCCGAGGGATTTTCCGTTTTCCAACGGCCGCAGCGCATGCTGCGGCCGTTTTTTATTGTCTGACGAAGTTTACGGTCAGCGGCTGAAGGCGGCGGCTCTGTGGAGAGATTGATCGCCTTTTAATCAAGTTTTTCACTTGGTTTGATCCCGCACATCGGATTTATGGGCTCCATAAAGTCGAAGAGACGCCGTTCCCCCTTCCTGGAAATCGCGCCGCATGAGTGAAGCGGTCGGCACCAGGGGAGGGCGGCACCATTGAGGGATCGCCTCATGGATGTGATGAACGTTCTTTTGCTGTTTTTGGAGCTGACCGTCTATTTCGCGGTCATGGCCGGTCTCTTCAGGCTTCGTCATCGGTTGGGGATCGGCATCTTCTTCTGCGCCCTCGGCGCCATGCATTTTTTGGAAACCTATCTGGCGGCGATCCTCTACGTGCCTTTCGCGGAGGGGACTGCAATTTCACCGGGCTCGACCGTTCTCTTCGCCGGCAAGCTCGTACTCCTTCTCCTCGTCTATATCCGCGAAGACGCTTCCACCGTTCGCCAGCCGATCTACGGGCTCCTCATCGGCAATTTCCTGACCGTCGCTCTCGTTTTCCTGGCGCGCCATCACATCGTCGCGCCGGCGACCGGGCAATTGCCGGATTTCAGCTTCATGAACGACATGGGCTGGCTGATGGTGTGGGGAACGGTGCTTCTGTTCGTCGACAGCATTCTCATCATCCTGCTT
The DNA here is from genome assembly GCF_025379905.1 of Afifella sp. JA880. Lineage (NCBI taxonomy): Bacteria > Pseudomonadati > Pseudomonadota > Alphaproteobacteria > Hyphomicrobiales > Afifellaceae > Afifella > Afifella sp. JA880. The sequence continues at coordinate 872,258 of NZ_JAOANH010000002.1, read as the reverse complement.
TACGAGCGGCTCGGCCGGATCATGCGGCAGAGCATTGGCCTGCGCATCGCGCTCTGCGCCATGGTGGTCCTCACCTTCGATCAGATCGGCTTCTATTCGGCGCTCTGGGCGCTTCTCGATGCGCCGATCGACGTTCTGGTCGGCGGCTGGCTCGCGAAGATGGTGACGGCCTGCATCTATGGCGTGCTTGCCTGGTTTTATCTGCGCCATCTGGAGCGCCCGCCGCTGGTGGCGCCGCGGCAGAAGCGGATCTCCGACATTTTCGACATCCTCACATATCGGGAAAGATACGAGGATCTTCTGAAGCGGGTGGGACGGGACGAGCTGACCGGCGTTTTCGACCGCAGCCGGCTTCCTGGCGAAGGCAAGGATGCGCTCAACTGCACCCCCGAGGCGGGGCGGCCGTTCAGCGTGCTCGTTGTGGACATCGACGAGTTCAAGGCGATCAACGACGATTTCGGCCATGCGTGCGGTGATCTCGTTCTCAAAGAGATGGCCGCGACGATGCAGGGCGTCCTGCGAAAGGAAGATGTGCTGGTGCGCTACGGGGGCGACGAGTTCGTCATCTGCTGCAACGACCTCGACCGCTGGGAGGCGACATCGCTTGGCGATCGGCTGATGCGCCGGGTTGCCGCGCTGCAATTGCCGCCGCTCGGCCGGCCGGTGACCGTCAGCATCGGCCATGCGACATCGCCCGATGAAGGGCGCACATTCGAGGAATTGTTCGCGGCCGCCGACCGGTCGCTTTACCGGGCGAAGCGGCGGCGGCACGGGCAAAGCTCAAAGCTGCGGGCGGAAGGAGACCTTGCACGAGATCCGGGCGTGCAGCCTGACGGCGCTCAAGATCCCGAAGGCCTCGGGACCGAGCTCGTCTGAGCCCTCGAATCTGCTGTCACCTGTGACTGGTGCGCTTGTGACTGGTGCGCTTGTGACCGGGGCTCTCTTGCTGGCAGATGGCTGCGCTTTCAGACTCGCTCGATGCGCGGCACGTCGGCGCCTCGTCGCTTTTCATCCATGCATCGACGCTGACCACGGCCGGCAGCCGAAGATGGTGGAAACCCGCGTGGGCATAGCCCGCGACCGACGCCAGCGTCAGCGCAGTGGCGACCAGAATACGAATCAACATTTGGAGCTCTGTCCGCTCGCCTCGTCGAAAGGCTCAATGATAGGTGCGGGCGATCTGTGGCTCAGATTCCGGCGGTTCGATCAGGCCCCGAACCACCTCGCAAGGCACCGACATCAGCCGCTGGCCGTGTGAGTCGAGCGCCGATGCGAAGCCGAGCGCTGCCTCAAGCGGTTCGCGATGATCGGCAAAGCCGCAAAAACGCTCCAGACAATAATCGAGGCAGGAGCCGTCTCGATGCTGACAGGCGGCGATCATCGCCACGGCGAGACATTCGTCGCGGCAGATATGGGGGCAGCCTGAGCTGAAGCACTGGATCGGATCCGTCCGCCAGAGAAAGACGGAGCGCACCCAATGGGCGAGCTGGGTGACGGAATGGCGTGCCGGGCCGTGACCGAATTTTTCGGAGAAGAGATTCCAGGCCTCGCTCCAATGCTCGATGTCGCCCGTCTGATAGCCGGCGACCCACAGCCTGAAGCCGTTGACCACGAGGGCTTCCGGAGGGCGCTTGAGATAGCCGCAGGCCCCGGCGAAAGGACATTCGTGCATGGGCTATTCCTGTTCGCGGAGAGAGAGGTGTGTCGCTTGGAGACGCGCCTGAAGACGCGGCGCACGGGACGGTTCTGGGCCATGGGCCGAACCGGCTGCGTGAAGGAGGGGCGGATGCGCCTGATCCGCTGCGGTCGCGCAGAAAAATCTCATTTATTTCCTCCAATCGAAAGGGTTCAAGGCCCTGACATCAAAGGACGTTGCGACGGGTGTCGCGACCTTGCGAACGAACCAGAAGGCCCGAGCAAAATCAAACACTATGTTCTGGATCTATTCTAAAGAGAGCGGCGCTCCCTCGGAGTTCGGTTCGCGCGGCCAGAGCGTGGTGAAGGGCTCCGACACGTTGCTGAACCCGCGATTGCGGGTAGGCTTTCGTTAAGGTTTAGAGGCGTGGTTAATCTTCATAGTTAAGTGCTTCTTAAGTGATTGCGGCTAAACCTTGTCGACATCAGTGGGTGATTTCGGGCTGCCGGATGCGCCGCAAAAGACGAGGACCACTATGTTGAAACGCGCCACTCTTGCGCTTGCTGCCAGCGTGACGGCCTTGACCGCGGCACCGGCAGTTTTTGCTGCCGATCTTCCGCTTCCGCCGATCGTCGAGCCAGAGCCGCTGCCGCCGGCCGCGCCTTCCTTCAGCGGCTGGTATTTGCGCGGTGACATCGGCATCACCAATCAGCGGGTCGACAAGATCACGAGCAGCCTCATCGATCAGGCGATCGCGAACGGCGACACCGTCAGCTTCGTCAATGATCCGGAATTCGACAGCGGCGGCTTCGCCGGCGTCGGTATCGGCTACCAGATCAATCCCTGGGCCCGTGTGGACCTGACCGGCGAATATCGCGGCAAGACGAGCTTCTCCGCATTCGACACCTATGTCGGCGCAGATCCGGCTTTCATCGGCTCGAACGAATACGAGGCGATGAAGTCGGAATGGCTGTTCCTGGCCAACGCCTATGTCGATCTCGGCAGCTGGCACGGCTTCTCGCCCTATGTCGGCGCGGGCATCGGCGCCTCGCGCAACACGATCAGCGGCATGCGCGACATCAACACGCCGAACGGCTACGTGTCGTACGGCCGCGATCACAGCGAGTGGAACCTCGCCTGGGCGCTGCATGCCGGTGTCGCCTATCAGGTCACACCCAATCTCGCGCTCGACCTCGGCTATCGCTACGTCAATCTCGGTGACGCGGAATCGGGCGACATGGTCGGTTACGATGGCAACAACGACAACGTGAACCCGATCAAGTTCAAGGACATCGATTCCCACGATGTGAAGCTCGGCGTGCGCTACACCTTCGGGGGGCCGGCCGCGGAACCCGATCCGATGTATTATGGCGAGCCCGCCGTCGTTAAGTACTGAAGCTCCAGTCCTGAGCCTCTCTCTGGCTCTGCTCCTGGAACGGGTCGGCTTTGCCGGCCCGTTTCGCGTTCTGGGGCCCGGTTTTCGTGCGGAGCGGCAGAGACCCGGATGCGCAGGCGTCGTTCAGCCCGAGGAGGGCGGCAGCCGGCTCGGAGAGAAGAACGCGGCCAGGCGCCATGCAGCGAGCGTCGACAGGCCGGCGACGGCTGAACAGGCGCGCACGACCGACCATGTCTCGATCGCGTGAAGCGGCACCTGCAGCGCGACGAGCGGCGAAATCGCAAAGAAGACGATGGCCGGGGCAAGAAGCCCCAAAAGGCCGAAGGCGAGCGCCAGTTTTGCAAGCAGGCTCGCCAGAAGAACCAGAAAAAACACGATCAGGACGATTGCGGCGAGCCGCTCTGCGAGGGGCGGCCTGCGCCATTTCCAGCTGACGGGGTCATGCAGCTCCGCCACTGCGGCGCCGCTCGCCAATGTGGCGGCCGAATAAAGCAGGAGCGTCACAGCGCCCGACATCACATCTTCCCCAACCCGCGTCTCTGCCACCCCCGAAAGGGTCGGATCGACGCTCCCCCGACGACACTCTTCTGAAAACGCATTCTCTATATTGAGGCAAGCGCGCAACAGACATGGCTGGTCTCTGGTGGCCCACAATAAGCCAGTTGCGTTGTCACCCCCATTTCTGTAAAGGCGGCGGCGGGACACTCCGCCCCAACGCGGAGCGCCTATCTGAAAGGGTAGACTGACATGACGATGATTTCGCAGCCGGCAGAGCGCCCGGCCAATCCCCGCTTTTCTTCTGGCCCGACTGCCAAGCGCCCCGGTTGGACGCTTGATGCACTCTCCGACGCCTTCCTCGGCCGTTCGCACCGCTCCAAGGGCGGAAAGGCCAAGTTGAAGCAGGCGATCGAAGAAACCCGCGACATTCTCGGCGTTCCCGCCGACTACAAAATCGGCATCGTGCCCGCATCCGATACAGGCGCCGTGGAAATGGCGCTGTGGTCGATGCTCGGCGCACGTGGCGTCGACGTTCTCGCCTGGGAGAGCTTCGGCTCCGGCTGGGTGACGGACGTCGTCAAACAGCTGAAACTTGAAGATACGCGTACGCTCAAGGCCGAGTATGGCGCGCTCGTCGACCTCGGCGAGGTCGATTTCAGCCGCGATGTGGTCTTTACCTGGAACGGCACCACCTCTGGTGTGCGCGTGCCCGATGGCAAATGGATCCCGGCCGACCGCGAGGGGCTGACGATCTGCGACGCCACCTCCGCCGCCTTTGCGCAGAAGCTGCCTTTCGATAAGCTCGATGTGGTCACCTTCTCCTGGCAGAAGGTCCTGGGCGGTGAGGCGCAGCACGGCATGCTGATCCTGTCGCCGCGCGCGGTGGAACGGCTCGAGAGCTACACGCCCGCCTGGCCGATGCCGAAGATCTTCCGCATGGTGAAGGGCGGCAAGCTCAACGCCGAGATCTTCGAAGGTGCGACGATCAACACGCCCTCGATGCTCGCCGTGGAAGATTATCTCGACGGTCTCGCCTGGGCCCGTTCCGTCGGTGGTCTCAATGGCCTCGTCGGTCGCGCCGATGCGAATTTCGCCGTCATCTCAGACTGGGTGGCCAAGACCTCTTGGGTCGATTTCCTGGCGCATGAGCCGGCGATCCGCTCCAACACCTCCGTCTGCCTCGTCATCGTCGACGACGAGGTGAAGGCGCTTTCCGAGGCCGAGCAGGCCGCCTTTGCCAAGGCGCTCACTGCCCGTCTCGACAAGGAAGGCGTCGCCTTCGACATCGGCGCCTATCGCGATGCGCCGGCCGGTCTCCGCATCTGGTGCGGCGGTACGGTCGAAAAGGCCGATCTGGAAAAGCTGACGCCCTGGCTCGACTGGGCCTTCGCCACGGAAAAGAGCGCGCTCAAGAAAGCCGCCTGACCTTTTCTTCGCCTGCGGGACAAGCGCCCGCGGGCGCTTCCCGATCTTTCACGAATTGACCGGCCTCCGGCGTGTCCAAACGACCACCGCTGCAGGCCCGACGAGGATTTTCGCCATGAGCAAACCCCGCGTACTCATTTCCGACGCCCTTTCCGAAACCGCTGTCGCCATCTTTCGCGACCGCGGGGTGGAAGTCGATTTTCAGCCGGCTCTCGGCAAGGACAAGGATGCACTGATCGCCGCCATCGGCGAGTATGACGGTCTCGCCATCCGCTCCGCCACGAAAGTGACCGACAAGGTGATCGCCGCTGCCAACAAGCTGCGGGTCATCGGCCGGGCCGGCATCGGCGTCGACAATGTCGATATCCCTGCGGCGACCGCCAAGGGCATCATCGTGATGAACACGCCTTTCGGCAATTCCATCACTACGGCCGAGCATGCGATCGCCATGATGTTCGCCTGCGCCCGCCAGATCCCGAAGGCCGATGCTTCGACCCAGGCCGGCAAATGGGAGAAGTCGAAGTTCATGGGCGTCGAGATCACCGGCAAGACGCTCGGCATCATCGGCTGCGGCAATATCGGTTCCGTCGTGGCGCGGCGTGCGCTCGGGCTTTCCATGCGCGTGGTCGCTTATGATCCGTTCCTGTCGGAAGACAGGGCGGCCGATCTCGGCGTGGAAAAGGTCGAGCTCGACGAGCTGTTCCGCCGTGCCGATTTCATCACGCTGCACACGCCGCTCACCGACCGGACCCGCAACATCATCAGTGCCGATGCGATCGCCAAGATGCGCGACGGCGTGCGCATCATCAATTGCGCGCGCGGCGGCCTTATCGACGAGCAGGCGCTGCGCGATGCGCTCGACAGCGGCAAGGTGGCTGCCGCGGGCGTCGACGTCTTCTCCCAGGAGCCGGCGAAGGAAAATGTTCTCTTCGGTGCGCCGAATGTCGTCTGCACGCCGCATCTTGGAGCTTCCACGATGGAAGCGCAGGAGAATGTCGCGCTGCAGGTCGCCGAGCAGATGGCCGATTACCTGACGACCGGGGCGGTGACGAATGCCCTCAACATGCCGTCGATTTCGGCCGAAGAGGCGCCGCGGCTCACGCCCTTCGTCAAGCTCGCCGAACAGCTCGGCTCTTTTGCCGGTCAGCTGACGGAGACGGGCGTGCGCAGGGTCCGCATCGAATATGAGGGCACGGTCGCAGAGATGAACACGAAGGCGCTGACCTCTGCGGCGCTGACGGGCTTCCTGCAGCCGCTGCTGCAGTCCGTCAACATGGTCTCCGCGCCGGCCGCCGCCAAGGAGCGCGGCATCCAGGTGGAAGAGACGCGGCGCGAACAGCACGGCGCCTACGAAACCTATATCCGCCTCACCGTCGTGACCGACAAACAAGAGCGCTCCGTCGCCGGGACGGTCTTCGCCGACGGCAAGCCCCGCATCATCCAGATCAAGGGCATCAATATGGAGGCGGAGCTGTCGGAGCTGATGCTCTACATCACCAACAACGACAAGCCGGGTTTCATCGGCCGAATCGGCACGCTCCTTGGTGAGAACGGCATCAACATCGCCCGCATGCAGTTCGGCCGCGACTTCGAGGGCGGTAACGCGATCGCCCTCGTTTCGGTCGACCACAAGATTTCGCCGGAGCTGATGGAGGCGATCAACCGGATCGAGAACGTGCAGCAGGTGAAGCCGCTCGTCTTCTGACGCGCTTCGATGCGCGATCGGCGGCCGGCCTGACCGGCCGCCATCATCCGAGAGCCGGCGCCGCGATGCGGGGTCCGGCTCTTTTGCTGCCCTCAGGCACCCGGCGCGGGCGGCGCTCACCGCCATGCCCTGCACCTCAGACAAGGCCGCCATCCGCTGCAACGCTTGACGGAAGGGGCCAAAGCAGGGCACTCGCGATAGGAATTCCTGAAAGACGCTGGACGCAGAAAGGCCTCGTGTCATGGCCAATGTGGTGGTTGTCGGCTCGCAATGGGGCGACGAAGGTAAGGGCAAGATCGTCGACTGGCTGTCGGAGCGCGCCGATGTGGTGGTGCGTTTTCAAGGCGGCCACAATGCCGGTCATACGCTCGTCATCGATGGCGTGTCGTTCAAGCTGAGCCTGTTGCCCTCCGGAGTGGTGCGGCCGGGCAAGCTTGCCGTCATCGGCAATGGCGTGGTGCTCGACCCGCACGCCTTGATTGCCGAGATCGACCGTCTCGCCGAGCAGGGCGTGACCGTGACGCCCGAGACGCTGCGCATCGCCGACAATGCGCCCCTCATCCTGTCGTTGCACCGACGCCTCGACGGGCTGAGAGAGAATGCCGCCGCGCCTGAGGCGAAGATCGGCACGACGCAGCGCGGCATCGGGCCGGCCTATGAGGACAAGGTCGGCAGGCGCTCGATCCGGGTCATGGACCTTGCCGAACCTGAGACGCTGCCGGCCAAAATCGATCGGCTTCTTGTCCACCACAATGCGCTTCTGAAAGGCCTCGGCGAGCCGGAAGTCTCGCGCGAGGACATTCTTGCCGAGCTCGAGGACGTGCGCGAACGGGTCATCCCGTTCTGCGATACCGTGTGGGCGCTGCTCGATGCGCGGCGCAAGGCGGGCGATCGCATTCTCTTCGAGGGGGCGCAGGGCGCGCTCCTCGACATCGATCACGGCACCTATCCCTATGTCACCTCCTCAAACACGGTGGCGGGACAGGCCTCGGCCGGGTCGGGGATCGGGCCTTCGGCGCTCGATTACGTGCTCGGAATCACCAAGGCCTACACGACCCGGGTCGGGGAGGGGCCGTTCCCGACCGAAGACAAAGGCGAGATCGGCAACTTCCTCGGCGAGCGCGGCCGCGAATTCGGGACCGTCACGGGCCGCAAGCGGCGTTGCGGCTGGTTCGATGCGGCGCTCGTGCGCCAGACGGTCAAGGTCTCCGGCATCGACGGCATCGCCTTGACGAAGCTCGACGTGCTCGACGGCCTCAACGAGATCAAAGTCTGCGTGGGCTACGAGGTGGACGGCCGCCGCGTGTCCTGGCTGCCGGCGGGTGCTGCGGCCCAGGCGCGGTTGAAGCCGATCTATGAAAGCCTCGAAGGCTGGCAGGAATCGACAGCCGGCGCACGAAGCTGGGTCGATCTTCCCGCCCAGGCGGTGAAATACGTCCGGCGCATCGAAGAACTCATCGAAGCTCCGGTCGCTCTTCTGTCGACGAGTCCGGAACGAGCCGATACGATCCTTGTCCGTGATCCATTTCAGGACTAAGCCTTGCCGTTAATCCACGGTTACACAGTTCTTCAAGCGTTATGCCCGATTACGTAGCGATCCTTAAACGCTCCATCGCCAGTCTTCCCGATGACGGGCCGGACATGCGCCAGGCGGTCTATGACCGCGCCCGCTCTGCGTTGGCGCGCCAGCTCACCGCCGTGGAGCCTCCGCTGCCCCCCGAAGATATCGACGGGCATCACGCGGCGCTCGAAGATGCGATTGCCGTCGTGGAGGAAGATTTCGCGGCCGAGAGTGCCGGTGTCCAGGAGCCCGACGAGGAGCCGGCACCACCACCGCCTCCTCCACCCCCTCCGCCACCACCACCTCCACCTCCGCCCCCGCCTCCTGCAAAAGAGGCGCCTCGGGCGGAGCCGCCGCACGCCCGGGCCGTGCCGCAATATGCGGAGCGCGACCTTCGGGGAAGCGGCTCTGTTGGGGGCGGTGCTGCTGGCGGCGATTTCGCCGGAAGCCGGGAGCCGAAGCGGCCGGATGCTGCGGCCGGGGCCGGCCCCGCCGGCGCGCCCGTGCCGAATGTGACGTCCGAGGGCAAAGACGATTACCCGCAGGACGCCCGGATCGATGGCGCCGGTGTCGAGGACGAAACGCCTTCTGCCCGCAAGTCGCGTTGGAAGAAGGAAAAGAAGCCCAAGGCCAAGGGCGAGGCCGGAGACGAGGTCAGGGACGAGGCCGTCGCGGCGCCGCGCCATGACGATGGTTCGGAGAAGGTGCGGACATCGCGCGCGCCGGCGCTGATCGCGACCGTCCTGGTTCTGTTGATCGCGCTCGGCATCGGAGCGGTCGTCTATTCGCAATGGGATACGATCGTCACCGCGTATGACGATATCTCCGGCCAGGTTTCCTCCGACGAGACGGCACAGGGAACGGCCCCGGGGAACGCCGAGGACAACCCGTCCTCGTCGCCTTTGACGGGCCTCATCGAGAGCCAGGGCGAACGCGTGGAAGGCAAGGACGAGGATCGTCTCCTCTCCGGGCCGGAAGCCGAGACGTCCGATGCCGGACCTTCCACGAGCCAGGAAGAGCCGATGGATGCGCCACTCGACGGTGCGCCGAGCGATGAAGGTCTGCCGGACGACACGGGCGAATCAGATGCCGCTGGTCTGCCGGCCGACGAGGCGCAGCCGGGAACGCCGGACGAGCTCTCCGAGACGGCGCCCTCCAGCGGGAATGCCACGGAACAGGCCGCGAGCGGTTCGCTCGTCGGGCAAAGGGCGATCTTCTACGAGCAGGGCGAAGACGGGGCCGCCGGCAAGGCGGTGAACGGCGCCGTGTCGTGGTCGACGGTCAAGCGCGACGACGGAGGCTCTGCCATCCAGGCGAAAATCGATGTGCCGGAGCGTGAGGCCGAGGTCACGATCACCATTTCCAAGAACAACGACGTTGCCCTGCCGGCGAGCCATCTCATCGAGATCGCCTTCTCCGGTACGCTCGACGACACCGCGGTCGTGCAGCGTGTTCCGGCCTTGGTGATGAAGCCGAACGAGCAGGCGCGCGGACAGCCGCTCGCAGGCGCTGCCGTCGACGTGACCGGTGATCTCTACTGGATCGCGCTTTCCGACACGCCCGATCAGGTGGAGCGGAATCTGGAGCTTCTGCGCAGCGGTTCCTGGTTCGACCTGCCGATCCTGTTTGAGGGCGGAAAGCGGGCCCTGATCACCTTCGAGAAGGGGATTCCGGGCGACAAGGTGTTTGAGAATGTGATGCAGAGCTGGGGCGATTCCTGATCGCCCCAGCCTGACTGGCTTTCACCGAACTGGCCTTTACCGAACGGCCTGGGCGTAGCTTTCCAGCTCCGGCACAGTCTCGATCAGTCCCTGATCTTTCATGAATTCCGCGAACCGCTGATAGCGGCCGGCGTCGAAAGCTCCGGGGCTTTTCGAAAAGCGGGCGACCGTATCCATGAAGGCACGGCGGTTGAGCTCGTCGCCGAGATCAGGATGCGCTTTCGTGAAGATCTCGAGGGCTTCCTCGGGATGGTTGGTCAGATAAAGCGTTGCGCGCTCGATCGCCTTCAGGAAGCGCGGCAGCCTGTCGTCGTCGAGCTTGTCGGAGCGTGCGATGAAGATGAGCTCGTCATAAGGCGGCACGCCGTGCTCCTCGGGATAGAAGGCGCGGCCGGGCTTGCCTTCGATGTCGAGCTGGTTGAGCTCGACATTGCGGAAGGCGCCGATGACGGCATCGACACGTCCTGCGAGAAGGGCCGGTGAGAGCGCGAAGTTGACGTTGACGAGATCGACGTCGTCGAGGGTCACGCCGCTTTCTCCGAGCATCATCTTCAGAAGCACGTCTTCGAAGCCACCAACCGAGAAGCCGACCGTCTTCCCCTTGAGGTCGGCGAGCGTCGTGACATCACTGCCTTCCAGAACCACGAGCGAGTTGAGCGGCGTTTCGACGAGCGTTCCGAAGCGCGCCAGCGGCAATCCTTCGGCCACCTGAAGATAGAGGTTGGGCTGGTAGGAAATGGCGACATCGCCTTCGCCAGCCGCAACTAGGCGGGGCGGGGCGCTCGGGTCGGCCGGCGGGATCATCTCCACATCGAGGTCTTCCTCGGCGAAATAGCCCTTTTCCTGCGCGACGACCAGCGGCGCGTGGTCGGGGTTCACGAACCAATCGAGCAGCACGGTCAGGTGGTCCGCGGCTGCGGCGGGCGATGCCGTCAAGATGAGCGCCAGAAGCATCAGGCGCAGGCGGTCGAGCATGGTCATTTCCTCTCTTTTCGGATGTCGGGTTTAGGCGGATCGTCAGGCGATGCTCGCTTCTCCCGGCACCCAGCCGAGGAGGCGGCGCAGGAAGAGGTCGATCAGGGCGCGCAGCAGGATCGCCATGGCGGCGAGCAGGAAGAGGCCGACGAAGACGCGGTCGGTCTGCATGCGGGCATTGGCCTGCAGCATGACAAAGCCGAGGCCAGCCGAGGCGCCGACCCATTCCCCGACGACGGCGCCGATCGGCGCGATCGCGGCGGCGACCCTGAGCCCGGAGGCGAGGGCGGGCAGGGCTGCAGGAATGCGGATGTAGCGGAAGGTGTCGCGCCTGGAGGCGCGGTTGAGCTTTGCGAGATCGAGAAGGCCCGGATCGGTGCGCTTCAGACCGTCGGCAAACGCAGTGGCCACCGGAAAATAGATGATGAGCCCGGCCATCACGACTTTGGACGCCATGCCGAAGCCGAACCAGATGACGAGAAGCGGCGCGATGGCGAAGACCGGGAGCGCCTGGCTTGCCGCCAGGATCGGCATGGCGAGCCTTTCAAGCGCGGGAGAGGCAACGACCAGGATCGCCGTCAATGCGCCGACCAGCGCTCCGGCGACGAGGCCGACCACGATCTCCGTCGCGGTGACGGCGGCATTGCCGAGATAATAGAAGGGGAGGGCGGAGAAAGCCGTCACGAGATCGCTCGGCGCCGGCAGGATGAAGCGCGGCACGCCGGTTGCGCGCACGAGGCCTTCCCAGATGGCGAGGAGTGCGATCGCGATCGCGAGACGGATTGCGAGAATGGCCAGCACGCGCCCCTTTCATGGCAGAGATCATGCGTGCTGGAGAGACTGAGGCCCGTCCCTTCGCCGGCATGACCCGGATCAGGTTCAAAGGGTCCGGCCGCCATCACGGCCATCTCAGCGCGGTTTGTCCGCACACCCCTCGGAAACGCCCACCATAACTCTCCGGTCGAGGCTTGCAAGCCGTCTCACGGTCGCCGCACGGTCGCGTTTGCGCTCTCATCCATGGTCCCGGTGGATGACAAATTTGCCGCAGAGGAATAGAGGCGGGGAAATGCGTGTCCTCTTTGCCCCTTTTCGTTGGCTTTTCGATCAACCCTATCTGCTCTTGACGCTGACCTCGCTCTTCTGGGCCGGCAATGCGGTGGTCGCGCGGGCGGTGATCGATGATTTCTCACCGATTCTTTTCGCGCAGCTGCGCTGGGGTGGGGCTGCGCTGTTGATCCTGCCTTTCGCCATGAAGGCTCTGCGCGCCGACTGGCCGGTGATCCAGCGTCATCTCGGCGTGCTGACGCTGATGGCTTTGTGCGGCATCACGCTCTTCAACACGCTTCTCTACTGGGCTCTCGAATATACGACGGCGCTCAATGTCGTGCTTCTGCAGGCGACGACGCCGCTTGCCATCGCCTTCGTCGTTTTCATGCTCTTCCGCGAGCGGCTCACCTTCGGCCAGCTTGCCGGGATCGTCGTCTCCCTCATCGGCGTCGTGGTCATCGTCTCGCGCGGGCAATTGCAGGTGCTGGCGCATCTGCGGCTCAATCCGGGCGACGTGATCATGCTGATCGACGTCGTCATCTATGCCACCTATTCCGCGCTTTTGAAGCGGCGGCCGCCTCTTCACTGGCTGAGCTTCCTGGCGATCACCATCGGATGGGGCGCCATCATGCTCCTGCCGGCAAGCGCGCTCGATCTTTTGCGCGGCGGCCATATCGACATCAATGCGGCGAGCGTTGCGGCGCTCTTCTACGTCGCCGTTTTTCCCTCAGTGCTCGCCTATATCTGCTTCAACCGGGGCGTCGATCTCATCGGTCCGAACAGGGCGGGGCCCTTCTTCCATCTGGTGCCGTTCTTCGGCGCCATTCTCGCTGTCTTCGCCCTTGGCGAGACTTTTACCTACGCCCACGCTTTCGGCGGCGTGTGCATTCTCGGCGGCGTCTTCCTGGCGAGCCGGAGGCAGCGCCTCAAGAATCGGGTGGAGCCGGAGAGAAGTCTCTCTTAGGGCTCGTCACATGGACGCCAAAACCCTCCCCACATCTTCTCGCGCCGCGCCAGCGGAGGCTTCTCTCGATCTCGGCAGCCTGACGCTTCTCGTCCTTCTGTCGCTCCTCTGGGGCGGCTCGTTCCTGTTCATGCGCGTCGCGGGGGCGGAGGTGCCGGTCTTCACGCTCGTGCTCTTGCGCGTCGGCATCGCGGCTGCGGCACTCTGGGTCGTCATCATCGTTTCCGGGCGGCGCCTGCCGAGCCGGGGTGGGATTTACCTGCGCGCGCTTTTGATGGGTTTTCTCAACAACGCCGTGCCGTTTTCGCTGATCACTTTCGCGACCGTCGAAATCGGTGCGGGAGCGGCCTCTATCCTCAATGCGACGACGCCGATCTTCACCGTCCTCATCGCGCATGTTCTGACGGCGGATGAGAAGATGACGACGAACAAGGTCACGGGCGTCGTTCTCGGTTTTCTGGGTGTGGCCGTGATGATCGGCCTGCCGGCCCTGCGCGGGCTGTCGGCCGATTTCCTGGCCGTTCTGGCGATGCTTGCCGCGGCGACGTCTTATGGGTTTTCGGCGGTCGTCGGAAAGGGATTTCGGGCGACCGATCCCGTCGTGGCGGCTGCGATGCAGCTTTCCACATCGACCCTTTTGATGGTTCCGGTCGCATTTCTCATCGACCGGCCCTTCGCGACGGCAATGCCCGGCATGGCCGCGATCTTTTCGATCCTCGGCCTTGCGCTCCTCTCGACGGCATTCGCCTATGTGCTGTTTTTCCGGATTCTGGCGCGCGCCGGCGGCACGAACGCGATGCTCGTCACGCTTCTCGTGCCGGTGAGCGCGGTGACGCTCGGCGTCGTGCTACTCGGAGAAAGCCTGTCGGCGGGGCAGTTTGCCGGCATGGCGATGATCGGCGCAGGGCTCGTCGTCATGGACGGACGGGCCCTGCGGCGGTTGCGGGGCGGTTGACGCGCCTGGTGGGTGAAGCGCGGCGCGATCAAGCGCTTGGGCGGGTGCTCCGCCTCAGGCGTCGGCGAGGAGGCGCTGCTGGGCGCCGCGGTCGCGTTCCTTGGAGGCGCGGATCATCGCCTTCTGCACCTTTTCGAAGGCCCTGACCTCGAGCTGGCGCACACGCTCGCGCGAGACGCCGAACTCGCCCGAGAGCTCTTCCAGCGTCAGCGGTTCGTCGGAGAGACGACGCGCCTCGAAGATCCGCCGTTCGCGCTCGTCGAGCACCTCGATCGCGTCCTTCAGCATGGCGCGGCGCTGCTGGAGTTCGTCCTGGGCAATGAGGTTCGTCTCCTGGCTTTCCGTCTCATCGTCGGACAGCCAATCCTGCCATTCGCCGCCTTCGCCTTCATTGGCGCGGATCGGCGCGTTGAGCGAGGCATCACCGGACAACCGCCGGTTCATGGAGATGACCTCCTCCTCGCTCACATTGAGACGCTTGGCGATCGTTGCCACCTGCTCGGGCTTCAGATCGCCTTCTTCCAGTGCCGAAATCTGGCTCTTGGCCTTGCGCAGGTTGAAGAAGAGCCGCTTCTGATTGGCCGTTGTGCCCATTTTTACGAGCGACCAGGAGCGCAGGATATATTCCTGGATCGCGGCGCGGATCCACCACATCGCATAGGTGGCGAGGCGGAAACCCTTGTCCGGATCGAAGCGCTTGACGGCCTGCATCAGGCCGACATTGCCTTCCGAAATGACCTCGCCGATCGGCAGACCATAGCCGCGATAGCCCATGGCGATCTTGGCGACGAGGCGCAGATGGCTCGTCACCAGACGATGCGCGGCATCGCGGTCGTCATGCTCCTGATAGCGCTTGGCGAGGATGTACTCCTCTTGCGGCTCGAGCATGGGGAATTTGCGGATCTCGTCGAGATAACGAGACAAACCGCCTTCGGCGGTGGATACGACGGGGATGTTGCCTGTGGCCATCGGGATTGCCTGTCATCAGAAGAGTCGACACCGGGAGGCGCCGCGGAGCGGCCGCATCCTGTGCACTCGTGGATTGTCTTGGAGCAGAGCTTTCGACCCCGCCTGTCTAACTTTTGTCACGTCCTGGCTTGCGTCAAGCCTATCATGCCTCTCGGGATGCTGCCTAATTACGGCCTTGTAAGGCTTCAGAAGGCTTTCTTAAGGCGTTCAGAAGTGTCTCGAAATCGCTCGGCAGTTGCGAATGGAAGAGCACCGTCTCGCCGGTTTCGGGATGGCGAAAGCCGAGCGAGCGGGCATGCAGGGCCTGGCGGGAGAGGGCGCGAAGGGCGTCGGCCGCGTCTGCGGGAAGCTTTGCGACCTTCGACTGAAAGCCCGAGCCGTAAAGTGCGTCGCCCAGAAGCGGATGGCCGATATGGGCCATGTGCACGCGAATTTGATGGGTGCGACCGGTCTCGAGACGACAGGTGACGAGGCTTGCGAGCCCGTTCTGAAAGGTTTCCTCCACCCGGTAATGGGTGACGGCATGACGGCCGCCGCGGCGGACGGCGCGTTTTTCGCGGTTCTTCGTATCGCGTTCAAGCGGGGCATCGACCGACCCGGCGCGCAATTGCGGCACGCCCCAGACGAGCGCGCAATATTCCCGCTTCAGCGGGCCTTCGCGGCCGTGATCGGCAAATTGCGCCGAGAGATCGCGATGGGCGACATCGTTCTTGGCGATCACCAGAAGACCGCTCGTGTCCTTGTCGAGGCGATGGACGATGCCCGGACGACGAATGCCGCCGATGCCGGAAAGCGTGTCGCCGCAATGATGAAGGAGGGCATTGACGAGGGTTCCGTCGTGAGCGCCGGGGGCGGGATGGACGACCATGCCTGCAGGCTTGTCGACGACAACGAGATGGTCATCCTCATAGACGATCGCAAGCGGGATCGCTTCCGGCCGCGGGGTGGCTTCTTCCGGCTCCGGCAGGTCCACTTCGACCGTCTCGCCGGGTTTGACCCGGTAGTTCGGCTCGTCTAATTTCCGCGCGCCGACGCGGACATGGCCGTCCTTGATCAAAGCCTTGAGGCGGCTGCGCGACAGACGATCGGCGCGGGCAGCCAGAAAGGCATCGAGGCGCAGGCCGGTTTCGTCCGGCTCCACAGTGTAATCCAACACGCTTTCGTGATCCTTCATGACGCCTCACGCATCCGCCAAAGAGCGCCCCGGAAAACTGCCGCCGGTGGGCGACGACGACGAAAAGCCTCTCGATCCGGCCGCAGAAAGAGTGCGCCGACGGCTCGTCCGCCTGTTGATCGTTTCGTTCGGGACCATGGTTTTGGGCTTTGTCGCCGTGTTCGGCGCAATAGTCTACAAGCTCGGTCTCCTCGGCGCCCCGGCAGGGACGGGGCCGAGCGTCGCCGAAGTGCGGCTGCCGGCGGGATCCACCGTCACGTCGGCCGCGCTCGACGGCGACAACATCCTTCTACGGATCAGCGAAGCGGCGCGCGGCGACGGGCAGGAGGGCCGGGGCGAAGAGCTTCTCGTCCTCGATGCGGCGAGCGGCGAAATCCTGCACCGCATCAAATTGCTCCCGGGCGACTGATCGAGGGCCTGCAAGCGCGGCTGGCTTGGGGCGGGGGCTGTGCTTGCCGGAATAGGCGGCAAGACCCGCACGCCACAAGACCTGCAGGTGGCAGGACCCGCACGCGCCAAGCCGCAATGGCGCGCTGCGGCTTTTGCGCCTTGTTGTGCCGTTGTTGTTTTGCGCCTTGCGCTGCTTTGAGTGTTTCGCACCTTGCGGCGCTGGCAGTGAGCGAGCCTTTTGCCGTGATTTGCGGCGTTCTACGGGGCGCCTCGTCCGCACAACGGGCCGGGTGGATCGGACGCTGTCCGGCTCGCAGGCGGGATTTTGATTTCTCGTCTTCTCGCCTCTTGCATCGCCGCGCGGGTCATGCCACATAGCGCCTCCGATGCTTCGTGCGGGCGCTTTCGCCTGCCAGGCTGACGCCGCTGCTCCCTTCGTCTAGCGGTCTAGGACGCCGCCCTCTCACGGCGGAAACAGGGGTTCGATTCCCCTAGGGAGTACCAGCGCCTAAGTCCTTGATATTTCCTCGGAATTTCGCGTTCCCGCCTGATTCGTACGCAGCTTTGTACACAGGCGTTCTATGCATGTTCTGACCCGTGGAACCGGCTCCACCTTCCAGATTCGGGTGCCTTCCGATCTGGTAACGATTCTCGGCCATACTCCCTTCCGCACTACGCTCGGTTTTCTGCCCAAGCGAGAGGCGCAGCGGCGCGCGCGTCTTCTGGCCGGGCAGGCCGAAATCCTGTTCATGCGGTTGCGGCAGGCACGCCAGATGGTCGGCGACGACGAGAAAAGCTTTGATACCTCGCTGCGCTCCGACTTTGCCGCCGCCCTCGACGAGCTTGCCGTAGCGCCTGCCGATAAATTCCAGAGCCTTCAGGAATACGAAGCGAAGCTGAAGGAGCTGGAGCAGCGCCTTCAGGAGAAGGAAGCCGCGCTCGCGCTTAAGGAAAAGGCGGTCGTCGATCTCAGCGAAGGTCAGGCTTCATCGGCCCACGCGGCGAGCACCGACGAGGACACTTCAGAACATCCCATTCCGCTCTTCAGCGAGGCCGCGGCGGAGTTCCTGAAGGGCAAGCGTGAGGCGCTGGGGCCGAAGAGCTCCTTCGTGGCACGCCGCGCCCTCGCTCTGCGCGCGTTCCGTGACATCGTCGGCGACCGACCTCTCAATGAATACCGTTCTGCCGATCTTCAGGACTTCGTCGCCGTTGTCGGCAGGCTGCCGCGCGACTGGGCGAAGAGCCGTCGCTTTGCCGGGTTGAGCCTGCGCGAAGTGGCGGACGCCAACAGCGGTCTGAGGCAGCCATTGCCGTTCCTCACGACGACGACCGTGAATGAATATGTTGCGGCCGTGCGCACGCTCTGGAGGTCGGCCCGGATCGACTATGAAAACGTCCGCCCTTTGGAGAAGGCGCAACTGACGCTGCCCAGAACTCTGCGGCGCCCGACGCGGCGTGAGGGGATCGAGGTCGAGCATCTCAATCTCTGGCTTGCGGCGGCTGCTGCCTGCCCGAGGCCGGATGATCGGTGGCTGCCTCTTCTGGGGTTGCTCACCGGCGCGCGCCTAGCCGAACTCGTCTATCTGCAGGGACAGGATTTTCGACGCCTCGGCGAGCACTGGACCGTCGATCTTCGCACCGATCTGACGAGCGACAATGGCGATCCACTCGAGCGCCGGGTCAAGACACAGGCCGGACGGCGGGTCTTTGCGCTTCACAAGACGCTCGATGAGCTTGGCTTCGTGGACTGGGCCCGTGGGCGCGACGGCTTCATCTTCGATCTCCTCCACCGCGCTCAATGGCCAGCCCATACGGCCTCCAAGCGTATGCTGCGCCAGATGAAGGGTGTCGGCATCCACCTGCCGCAGGCGGGCGTCTTCCACAGCCTTCGCCATACGACGAAAGCCTGGCTGCGCGAGGAGGGGCGCCCTCTCGGCACCGACAAGCGCATGGAGAATTTACAGGTCGGCCACGCATTGAGCGGGATCGACGACCATTATGGCTGGCAGAGCCTGCGCCGGAAGGAAGTCGAGCGGCTCGCAACCCTGCCACTTCTGGAAGGCCTCGATCTCTCGCCCTATCAAGGACAGGTCGAAGAGGAGAGGGAGAAACCGAAGCCGCGTGGACCAGTTCGGAAGCGACCGTCTCCTCGCACGAAGAAGGCGAAGTCCCACGCTCGTTAACCATGTTTGAGGTTTTGAGCTCACAACCTGGGCGGGTCCTGGCAGGCTGATCGTGTTCCCGATGACGGGAGCGCAAAGCGGCCACCGGCGCTGTTGGCGCAGCACCGATGGCCTGACCACACCAAGCAATGAAGGTGCTTGCCATGGCTATTGGCCGTCTTAGCCCGAACTGGGCTCTATCCAAAATCCCCTTGTCGCTTGTCCGCCCGCACGGGATGTCCTCGGCGTCGCCGGGTCGCACGCACCGGCGCGCCTGAGGCTGCTTTCCCTTTGATCTGACGATCGGGAGAGCGTCCGGCTGACGGCTGGCGCCTTCGGCGGATTGTTTCGGACATTGCAGGTGCCTTCCCCCCGGCGTGTCCCCCGCCGCCGGGAACGACGGCGGCTGCCTTATGCTCCGAGCGATCCTCGCTGCGGACATCATCCCCTGTCCGAGCGCAGGCTCTTGTCCAATCCCCCAGGAGCCTCCGGTGGCACCAGCCGTCTGTTGGCCGCTCTCTCCGATCGTCTTCCGAACATCCTCTTGAACTCAAGGAAGACATCCATGTCCGACACCATTTCTGCCACTTCTGATCTCTCGTCCCGCGCCTCCGGCTCCGAAGAGATGCCTCACTCCAACGAACGAGACGGCGAGACCGCGCACGCTGCGAAGAGCCTCCATCTCAGCCTTGAAGATCTTGCACCGACATCCTTCTGCTCCACAGATCTCGGCAGCGTCACGCTGATCCGGCGCCTCGACGCGATGTCCGGTCCGCTTTCGGCGCGCTCTGCCGAGAACGTCGTCGGCACCGCCTGCGCTTTCTCCGCCCCGTTCCGGCACACCGAGGCGCTGCGGGAGCTCGGTCTCAAATCCGGTGAGGCTGCGACCTACATTCTTGTCGGTCGCAACGGGTCTGAGACGCTCGCCTATGTCGGCGAGACCGTCGATGTCATGAAGCGCCTCAGCTCCCACCGGCGCGACAAGGACAAGGCCTTTGCCGAGATGGTCTTCGTCGTCACCAGCCGGAGCGGCCTGAACTCAAAAGATCTGGCGCGCCACCGGCAGGCCAAATATGCGGCGCTCATTGCCGCCTCCGGCCGGGCAAAGCTGGTCGGTGCGCCGCCGGAAGCGGCCGAGCTTCCGCCCGTCTTTGCTGCCATTGCCGACCCGCTGGCAGATCAGGAGCGGCAGCTTCTCTGGGATCTCGGCTGCCCGCTGCTGGAGCCGTCTCTCCGCCATCCGGCCCTCGGCATTGTCGATGCGGAGGCTGGTGGAGCGGATGTCCTCTCGCCGGACCAGGCGAAGCGCCCGATGATGGAGATGACCTATGCAGGCCTCTTCGGACGTGGGCTTGAATGCGACAACCTTTTCATCGTGCTGCCGGGCTCTGAAGTCCGCGTTCTGGGCGAGAGCGGCAACGAAGAGAGCTCTGTCCGAACCCGCCGAGCGATCCTGGAGAAGCGCGGCGTTCTGACCCCGATCCCGGGCGTGGAAGACCGGCAGAGGCTCAATTCCGCGGTGGCGTTCTGGTCGAAGTCGATCGCGGCACGGGTTCTGGCGGGCTCGCATGTGCCGAGCAATGTGTGGCGCCCCATCCATCCGTGGCGGTCGCTCGAAGTCGTCGAGTAGTCGAGGCTCCCTCCCCACCACTCCACAAGGAAAGAACAAAACCGGACCGGCGGCGTCGGTCCGGCAGGATCGACACGTCTTATTTTGAAGGACAGAGCAGATGCTCATTCTCGACCAGACAGGCCTCGGGCCGTATGCGGCGCGCGATGTCGCGCGCGTGGAAGCGCTCGCGGCCGACCTCCGCGCGCTTCATCAAGGCCGGATCCCCGCAGCGCAGGATCTTATCGGTGCACCGATGATCGACCGCTGGGCCTTCGTCACCATCCCTGCCTCAGCGCTCATGGGCCATGTCACGGGCCATCCGGTTCTCGGCACCCGCGAGGTCCTGACCTCCGCTGTGTGGGTGGCGGCTCCCGACTTCGGCTTCGTGCGGACCCTTTCCCGCTATTACCGGCTGGGTCGTGCGGCCGATGCGACGGAGATCGGCTCATGAGCGACGATCAGAAGAAAAGCGCACTTGCGGACTATCTGCGGCGTCGCCAATCCAGCGATGACGAGAATCCGGCATGTCCCGTCTGGCCCGATCCAGATCCGGAAGGACGGGAACGGCGCGAACGGCGATGGTCCCGTCGTTCGAAAGCCGCCAGAGAACGGCGGCATCTTCCCGATCTCGCCGAGCTCATTCTCTACATGTCGTTCTTCGGCAACGACCTTGCGGCGGATGTCCAGACATGGGCGGAGCGCGTCTACCCGCTCATCCCGGAGGATGATCGTGAGGACCACACGGCTCTGCGCCACCATCTGACGATCCTCACGGTCTCGGCGAGCCTGGACGATCTCAGAGACACTGCCGAAGCCTTCCGTCGGGCGGGGAAGCTGAAGCGTATCAACAAGGCGGTAGCGGCGCTGCGGCTCGATTACTATTCTGCGTGTCTCGGGGACCGGCATGCGCCGTGGCGGATTGCGGGTGAGGCGATCTCGCGTGCCTATGATCTCCAGACGCCACAGGATCAGGCGCTCGACTATGCGACCGCCGCCGTCGGCTGGCTCATCCATGCGGGTCGCTATGAACCGCTTTCCGCCGACCGGCTCGCCGGCCGACGCTCCCGGCCGCGAATGGATTTCCGCGGCGATACGTCCGACTTCGGCCTCGAAGTTCTGGCGCGGATGCTCGACGAGCGGGAACGGCGCATCTATCGGCGTGTCGAGACCTATTTCAAGACACGCACCGAGCCGAACCGGGACGGAGCCTCACCGACCGGGGACGCTGAGGAGGCCGGAGGAGAAGAGCCCCGGCCGGAGGATCCGGGCGCCGTCGTCTTCCGCTCGGTCGGCAATGTCGAGACATCGCAGCGCGTGGCGCGGGAGTTCGCGGAACTTCTCAACACGCGCCTGCGGCTCGCTCACAAGCCTGATCTTGCGGTCCTGCAAAAAACTCTCACGGATGAGTTTCCGCAGGCAGCCGAGATCATCTCGGCGATCCTCTCCGAACTCGTCCCACTCGACATCGTCCGGCTCCGGCCGATCCTGCTGGTCGGAGAGCCCGGCGCGGGAAAGACGCGGTTTGCGGAGCGGCTCTGCGACACCCTCGCTCTGCCGCACGAGACGTATTCTTGCGGCGGCGTCTCCGATGCTGCGCTTGGCGGAACGGCAAGGCGGTGGATGTCGGCGGAGCCGTCGCTTCCGGTGAGCCTCATTCGCCAGTTCCGTCATGCCTCGCCCGGGATCATTCTCGATGAGATCGAGAAGGTTGGGACGAGCCGCCACAATGGCAACCCGCTGGACGCTCTGTTGCCGATGCTGGAGCCGCTGTCGGCGACGCACTGGCACGACCCCTATCTCCAGGCGCACGTCGACCTCTCGCATGTCGTCTGGATCGCCACCGCAAACGAGCTCCGAAGTCTCCCGGGGCCGCTGAGAGATCGCTTCCGCGTGTTCCATTTCCCGGAGCCCGGGCCGGAACATCTCCTTCCGCTTGCGGGGCGCCTCATGCAGGACATCGTTCAGGAGCGCGGACTCGACCCCCGCTGGGCGATCCCGCTCGACGGCGAGGAGCTGTCGGCCCTGCAGGCGGCATGGCCGGGCGGCTCCGTCCGCATCCTCAGGCGGCTGGTGGAACGGCTCCTGCTGGCGCGCGACAGGTGGAAGGCGGAGGAGGAGGTGCAGTGACCGGACGCCATGCTGTGGCATCGATGCCGTATCGGCTCGACAGCGTTTTGCGTCGGCTTCTTTCGGGCGGGCGTTTTTGCGCTGTTCGGAAAGGTCGAACTCACCCTCCCGCTGCTCTGCCGATGGCCGGAAGCGGCCCGCTCCGGCCATCGATAACGTGCCTGCACATCATGATGACTTGCGGATTTTTGTGACACGACCCCGAGACAAACGATTCAGATCTCCGCGCATTGGTTTCGAAACCCGAGACATACGTTCCGGGTCTTGGCGCGGACGATTTGAGAGGCTGTGCATGTGTTTCGAAAGCCTGAGAGTTTTGTTTCACGATGTGCGCGCAAGGCAGGATAATGTACGGGCAGGTTGCCAGCACGTTGCGGTGCCAGGGCAGCCTCCGCGCGGGTAAGGCGACAGCAGGGGAGAATGCCCGAGGCCCATATCGGCAAGAGGATGATGCGGGGTCGCACCGCGGCATCGTCTCGCGTCACACCCGGCGTCTGGTGCTCGTAAGCTGAGGTCATGAGAAAGCCCAAGCCACGCCGCCCGGAGCAGAAAGACAAGCAGCGGGCCTATCGCGCCCGGCAGAAGGCGGAACGGATCCCGTCACGTGACGACGTCGCCCGCATCGTCCTGCATTGGGCCATCACCGGCGCTCTCGAACCTGGTCAGGAGAGGCAACTGTCCGGATTGCGCAACATGGTCATCCAAAAACTGGTGGAGCAGGACTTCTCAGAGGAAGGTGCAAGGCGCCGTTTCGATGAGATCGTGGAGCGCTACCAAAAAGGCTGGGACTTCCGCGCCAAACCCCATCTGCTGCGCGTCAAAGAAGGCATCCCCGACGACGAAGCGTCCTG
The DNA here is from genome assembly GCF_025379905.1 of Afifella sp. JA880. Classification (NCBI taxonomy): domain Bacteria; kingdom Pseudomonadati; phylum Pseudomonadota; class Alphaproteobacteria; order Hyphomicrobiales; family Afifellaceae; genus Afifella; species Afifella sp. JA880. The sequence goes on along the minus strand of NZ_JAOANH010000002.1, from coordinate 849,090 downwards.
ATTCCCCCCATTACTCCCTGAAACGGCGTTTCCGAGATTTTTGATTCAGGAGGAACGGGGTTGCTGTTTGAATCGGGCGCAGCCCACCTTGCTAGCCCCCGATGCCCGGATGCCTCTGCGAGCTCCCCGGACCGGTCCATGAGACGGTCTTCCGTGTTGAAAGCCATGTCAGAATCCTCCAGAAGTCGGAACAGTCCGCCGCTCAAACAAGTGATCGGAGTTTGCGATCGATGACTGCTCTCGAAGAGGTAAAGAGCGGAGCTCTCATCAAAGGTATCTCCGCAGGCTCTTCCGTAACGGTAGTCTCCGTTGATTGGATAGGCGATCAAGCCATCAACGTAATTTACCGAGACGCGAGCGGAGCCATCTCTGAGACGACCCTCTATAGAGACGATCAAAATCGGATTGATGTGGAGGCAAGGGGGCGCGCTTGGTCATTTGACGCTGACGGGGCTCTTCTTCGACTGGTGACAGAGGCCACCCGGATCAAGCTGGCTCACTACTTCGATCCATATCTTGCCATCCACACCAGCCTCGTTGATCCGCTGCCACATCAGCTTTCAGCTGTCTACGAAGAGATGCTTCCACGCCAACCGCTGAGGTTTCTTCTGGCTGACGATCCTGGCGCCGGTAAGACCATAATGGCCGGGCTCTTCATCAAAGAGCTGGTGGCGCGCAGTGATCTCGATCGTTGCCTCGTCGTCGCGCCGGGCAGTCTCGTGGAACAATGGCAGGACGAGCTCGGGGAGAAATTTGGCCTGGAGTTCGACATCCTCACTCGCGACATGATCGAGTCGTCCCGGTCGGGTAACGCGTTCAACGATCGAAATCTGTTGATCGCTCGCCTTGATGTCCTCGCACGGAACGAGGACCTGCAGCAAAAGCTGGCGAGCTCCGATGAGTGGGATCTCATCATCTGCGACGAGGCACACCGTATGTCCGCCACATACTTCGGCGGCGAGGTGAAGTTCACAAAGCGCTATCAGCTCGGGCAGCAACTCGGACAGATATGTCGCCACCTCCTCTTGATGTCGGCGACACCACACAACGGCAAAGAGGAAGACTTTCAGCTCTTCATGGCCTTGCTGGACGGCGATCGTTTCGAAGGTCGCTTTCGGGATGGTGTCCACTACGCGGATACCGCAGATATGATGCGGCGATTGACGAAAGAGGAGCTGCTGCGATTCGACGGCCGCCCGCTGTTTCCGGAGCGACGTGCCTATACCGTCAAGTATGACTTGTCGGCTGATGAGGCAGGCCTCTACAGCGCTGTCACCGAGTATGTCCGAAATGAGATGAACCGCGTTCAGCGCTTTGCTGAACAAGATGGCCGAAAGCGAAACACGGTCGGCTTCGCGCTCCAAATCCTTCAGCGGCGTTTGGCGTCCTCACCTGCGGCCATCTATCAGTCCCTCAAACGACGACGGGAGCGCCTAGAAAGCGAACTCGGGGAAGCCCGCCTCGGGAGCCGAGGTGGTGGGATGAGACTTTCCCGAGAGGAGGTCGCCGATGAGGTGCTCCGCAACATCGATGAGTACGGCCAGGAAGAGGTCGACGAACTCGAGGAAATCATTTCCACGGGCGCAACCACTGCGGAGACGATCGAACAGCTCGAGCTCGAAGTGCACACTCTGAGATCTCTCGAATCGATGGCTCTGGGTGTCCTCCGCTCAGGTCAGGACACTAAGTGGACGCAGCTCGATCGCATTCTCGATGACGAGCTGATGACCGACGCTGAAGGCAACCGCCGGAAACTTATCATTTTCACGGAGCCGAAGGACACACTTCAATACCTGGCAGGGAAGGTGCGGGCGCGGCTCGGTCGGCCAGATGCGGTCGAAGTGATCCACGGTGGCGTCACCCGCGAGGAGCGCCGGAAGGTGGTCGAGCGGTTCATGCAAGACCGCGAACTGCTGGTGCTGATCGCGAACGATGCCGCCGGCGAGGGCGTAAACCTTCAGCGCGGACACCTGATGGTCAATTACGATCTCCCTTGGAACCCGAATAAAATCGAGCAACGCTTCGGACGTATACATCGGATCGGGCAGACCGAAGTATGTCATCTTTGGAACCTCGTTGCCGCGGACACTCGTGAGGGCGAGGTTTACGCACGCCTCTTGGAGAAGCTGGAGGCTGCTCGAGAGGCGCTCGGAGGGCGCGTCTACGACGTCCTAGGTGAGCTTTTCGAAGGCACGGCCCTTAAGGATCTCCTCTTCCAAGCCATCCAGTACGGCGAACAGGATGACGTAAAGGCTAGGCTGTTTCAGGCCGTCGACGGGGCGGTCGATCAGGAGCATCTCCTGCGTCTTCTGCAACGCCGCGCCCTTACCAACGACTCCATGCCGCAGGCAAAGGTGCATGAGCTCCGCCTGGAGATGGAACGCGCCGAAGCGCAGCGCCTACAGCCACATCACATCCAGAGCTTCTTCATCGAGGCCTTCCAGCATCTCGGCGGTCAGATCAAGCAGCGTGAGGATGGTCGCTGGGAGATTACGCATGTGCCCTTAAGCCTGCGAGAGCGCGATCGGCAGATTGGCTCTGGAGCTGCCATCCAGAAGCGCTACGAGCGCATCTGCTTTGAGAAGGGCCATATCAATCAGCAGCCAGTAGCGACCTTCGTGTGCCCCGGCCATCCGCTTCTCGAGGCTGTGATCAGTGTCGTGCGGGAGCAGTACGACCATCTCATGCGGCGCGGCGCCGTGTTGGTGGATGAGACGGATGACGGAGAGGATATCGCTGCGCTGTTCCTGCTTGAACACAGTGTGCAAGACGGCCGCTCGACCGCAGCCGGCAAACCACACATCATCTCCGAAAAGCTTCAGTTTGCCGCCATCGACCAGCATGGTCAGGTCACTAACGCGGGCATCGCTCCGCATCTGAACCTGAGGCCCGCGCGGGCCGACGAAGTAGAATTGGTCGAGGACGCGCTCAATGCCGAATGGCTGCGTGAGGATCTTGAGAGATCGGTTATTCGCTTCGCCACCGTCGAACTGGCTCAAGCGCATGTGGCAGAGGTGAAGGCTCGTCGCCTTCCAGAGATCGACAAGGTCGAACAGGAGGTCCGCGCGCGGCTGAAGAAGGAGATCAACTACTGGGACTCGCGGGCGTTCGAACTCAAGGAAGAGGAACGCGCAGGAAAGAAGACGCGGCTCAACTGGCAGAATGCTCAGCGAAGGGCGGAGGATCTTGCCGACCGCTTGAAGCGTCGGCTCGCTATCCTCGACCAGGAACGGCTCATCTCCTCACAACCGCCGCGCATCCGCGGCGGCATGGTCGTGGTGCCGCGCGGATTGCTGGAAGCATGCAAGGAGGCTGCGGGCATCGCCTCGGCGCCATCAGGCTTTGCCGAGGATCCTGTGGCGCGGCGGGAGATCGAACTTGCCGCTATGGCGGCGGTGCTTGACGCGGAGCGTGCCCTCGGCAATGCCCCGAAAGATGTCTCGGCTCAGAAGGTCGGATATGACATCGTCTCTTATGACCCACGCATCGATCACCTCCGTTTTATCGAGGTAAAGGGCCGCGTCGACGGTGCGGATTCCGTCATGATAACCCGCCAAGAAGTCATCACGTCCCTCCACGAACCGCAGAAATTTATTCTGGCCATCGTAGAGGTCGACAATGGCTTTGCCCGCGAACCCCGCTACGTGCGCGGCGCCCTCGACAGCCGAGAACCGCCTTTCGAGCAAAGCGCCATCCAGTTCAAGATCAAGAACCTGCTGGAACGGGCAGAAGCGCCTCAATGAAGCTCAATTTCACCGAGTTTTCATATGGTTACGCATTCACTGAGAACCTGATCCGGTGGAGCTCTACTCGCCCAACGGCCGCTCCCGTTTTTCCCAATCTCGTTCAGGAGGCACAGCTCGGATACGACATTAAAATCAATTTTCCGGGGCTACCTCTATTCTTCCAGTTCAAGCTGCCGGAGCGGATGACGCGCCATACGGCGCGGGAAATTGCGGTTCTCGGAATTCCTGGTCTCTCAGTTCCCTTCTTTCGGATGCCGCTGATGCGGCGCGACCTGTCCGATCAGCATGCTCACCTGATCCGGCTGGAAAGCCGCTTTCCGGGTACTGTCTTCTATACGTCGCCTGGCGTTGACAAGGTTGAAAGCTTCAACCAAGCCTATCGCCGGGCTGAGGTCCACGTCCGATCCGTCTTTTTTCCCCCGCAGGATATTGGGCCGCTGCCGGATAGTGCAGCCCATTCTGTGGCCTATTCTCAAGATTTAAGCGTAGCGTGGTTTTGTTCAGAACCGAAGAGAGCCAAGCCGCTTCGCTTCGAGGATGTGACGCTTATCGCCAATCGCGCCTTGGCCCGAAGGTCGCGCTCCTCCCTTGATGATACAGTCGGCGAAATTCGAGAAGGTGTCTGGTCTCTCCTCCCGCCCGCAATTCGAAGCGCCGAAGGTGAGCTCCGTCAGCGGATCGAAGCACGTCGTCCGCCTGCGGATGGCGTGCCCAGTGATGACCGCGTGCGACGTATTTCCACTGAGCTGTTAGTCCTTCGGGAGCTCACCCGAGTGGGGCTAGGTGTCGATCTCTTGATCGCTCAGCCCTGAAGACAAAGCAGATAGAAGACGCAATCATGGCCGCCCAATACAAAAAGAAACTCATCGAAGTCGCCATCCCGCTCGAGGCGATCAACGCCGCCTCGGCGCGGGAGAAGTCGATCCGGCATGGGCATCCCTCGACCCTGCACCTGTGGTGGGCGCGGCGGCCGTTGGCGGCGTGTCGGGCGGTGCTGTTCGCGCAGCTGGTGGACGATCCCTCGTCGCGGGTGGACGAGCTAATGGCCGGCCCCAAGCTGCGGGCGCAGGCTGAGGCAGAGCTGCCTGCGCGGTTGGCGGCGTGGGAGAACAGCAAGGCCTCGGCTCAGGGAGCGGCGGCGAATGCGCCGGAGCCAACGCTGGAGGATGTGGTGGTCGAGATCGAGCGCAAGCGGCTCTTCGCCATCATCGAGGACCTAGTGAAGTGGGAGAACTCGACCAACGAAGAGGTGCTGGAGCGTGCGCGGGCCGAGATCCGGCGCAGCTGCGGCGGCGAGTTGCCCCCGGTCTACGACCCGTTCTCGGGCGGCGGCTCGATCCCGCTCGAGGCGCAGCGGCTGGGCCTGCCCGCCTATGGGTCCGACCTGAACCCGGTGGCGGTGATGATCGGCAAGGCGATGATCGAGATCCCGTCGAAGTTCAAGGACATGCCCCCCATCCACCCCGGCATCAAGGAGCGGTCCTTCTACCGCAACGCCGAAGGGCTGGCCGAGGATGTGAAATACTACGGCGAATGGATGCGCGAGAAGGCGTGGGAGCGCATCGGACATCTCTATCCGCAGGTGGACCTGCCGAAGGAGTACGGCGGCGGCAAGGCGACGGTGATCGCCTGGATCTGGGCGCGGACGGTGCCCAGCCCGGACCCGGCCTTTGCAAATGTGCAAGTTCCTCTGATCTCCAGCTTCATGCTGAGCTCGAAGAAGGGAAAAGAAACGTGGATCGAGCCCATCGCAGACCGGGGCACAAAAACCATTACCTACAGGGTGCGTAGAGGCGGCACGAAATCGGAGCTTGAGGCAGCGGCCCTCGGTACTACAGCAGGAAAGCGTCAGGCGTTTCGCTGCATCATGTCAGATGCTGCAATACCCTACGACCACATCCGAAGTGCTGGAAAGACTGGCAAAATGGGCCAAGAACTCATCGCGATTGTAGCTGAGAGAAAGGGCGGCCGCGCCTACTTGGCACCATCGGCAGATCACAAGAAAGCCGCGTTATCAGCGGTCCCCGACTGGAAGCCTGAGACTGAGCTTCCAGAGAACCCTCGGGACTTCAAGACGCCGAACTACGGCTTGAATACGTTCGGCGATCTATTCACGTCTCGCCAGTTAGTAGCGTTGAACACGTTCTGCGACCTGATCTCCGAAACCCGGGATCAAATAAAGGCCGATGCAGTAACAGCAAGAAGGATAGGAATTGGTGAGCCTCTGGCAGCGGGAGGGTCGGAGGCTCTCGCCTATGCAGAAGCTGTCAGCGTCTTCTTCGCTTTCGGCATCTCGAAAATGACAGACTATCACTCAACCATTACATCTTGGCATCATGGACGCGAAATCATTCGGAATGCCTTTGGCCGTCAAGCACTTCCAATGACATGGGATTTTACCGAAGCTAACCCGTTCTCACATTCCACAGGAAACTGGGGGAACTGTGTTGAATGGGGCTTCAAGACACTCGACCAGCTGCAATTGGCTGCGCCTGGGCGCATCGTGCAACAGGACGCTCAGTCAGCCAGTTATCCGGCGGGAACAGTGATCTCGACCGATCCGCCATACTACGACAACATCGGATATGCCGATCTCTCAGATTACTTCTACGCGTGGATGCGGAGGTCCCTGCGAAACACCTATCCGGAGCTATTCGGCGTACTGGCCACACCAAAATTCGAAGAACTGGTAGCGACACCATATCGTCACGGCACGAAAGAACGAGCCGAGGCGTTTTTCTTGGAAGGTATGGGGAAAGCCATTCAAGGGATGTCTGAGCAGTCATCTGCTGAGTTTCCCACAGCGATCTACTATGCTTTCAAGCAGAGCGAGATCGATCAGGAAGGCATCAGTTCGACGGGCTGGGCGACCTTCCTGCAAGCGGTGGTCGAAGCTGGGTATGCCGTCGTCGGCACTTGGCCAATGCGCACCGAAATGGCGAACCGCATGATCGCCTCGGGCACCAATGCCCTCGCCAACTCGGTCGTCCTCGTCTGCCGCAAGAAGGAGGCGTTTGCCGACACGATCACCCGCGCCGAGTTCATCCGCGCCCTGAAACGCGAACTGCCCCCGGCCATCGCCGAGCTTCAGGCCGCCAACATCGCCCCTGCCGACATGCCGCAATCGGCCATCGGCCCCGGCATGGGCGTCTTCTCGCGCTACAACGCGGTCCTCGAAGCCGACGACAGTCCGATGACGGTCAAGACCGCGCTGCAGCTCATAAACGCGGAGCTCGACGAATTTCTCGGCGGCATCCAGGGCGAGTTCGACGCCGACACGCGCTTCGCCATCACCTGGTTCGAGCAGAACGGCATGGGCAAGGGCGACTATGGCGTGGCCGACAACCTCGCTCGAGCCCGCGGCATCGCAGTCGAGAGCGTGAAGCACGCCGGGATCGTCGAAAGCGCGGCGGGCAAGGTGCGGCTCTTGAAACGCGACGAGCTCGACCCCGACTGGGCGCCCGAGGAGGACGGGCATCTGACCGTCTGGGAATGCCTGCAGCACCTCGTGCGCCTGCACGAGAAGGACGGCATCACCCACGATACGGCACTGCTGATGAGAAGAATCGACGACAAGGCCGACGCGGTGAAGGACCTCGCCTACTGCCTCTACGACATCTGCTCGAACAAGCGAAAGGATGCCAAAGAGGCCACACCCTACAATGCCTTGATCGCCGATTGGACGGAGCTGACACGGGAAGCCGCGACGATCGAGGACATCCGGGGCGACGGCCAAACGAGTATGAGTTTCTGAGGGGGCATAAATGGCCAAAACCACGCGCCAGTACGTCTTCGAGGGGATGGAGCTTCTGCCAGAGGCACTCATCCCGTTCGTGGAGAAGAGGCTGGAGAGCGCACTCACTGGACACTGGCAGGTGCAGGTCCTGGAACGTGTCCAGGGGCTGCGTCCGAACTCGGATGGCGCCGTTACCTGGGATCAGCAGGGCCTTCTGAGGGCAATGATGGCTTTCTGGAAGGAAGCCTTCGGCACGGTGCTGGGGCACTCCGAGCGTTCCTTCGTGTCGGAGCTGCTCGAGGTCCGCAACAGGCTCTCCCACAACGAGAACTTCACTTACGACGACGCCGAGCGCGCCCTCGACACGATGCGGCGTCTGATGGAAGCGGTGAGCGCCGGAGAGACTGCCGAGAAGCTCGAGAAGATGCGGGACACGATCCTGCGCACCAAGTTCACCGAGCTGCAGCGCAACGAAGAGCGTCGCAAGACGCAGCGCCTCGACATCTCGGTGGAGACGATCGGCGGACTGTTGCCCTGGCGCGAGGTGGTTGAGCCGCACCAGGACGTCGCCACCGGTGATTTTCAGCAGGCCGAGTTCGCCGCCGACCTCGCCAAGGTGCATCACGGCAGCGCTCCGTCCGAATATCGCAACGCGACCGAGTTCTTCGCCCGCACCTATCTCACAGAAGGGCTGAGCAGCCTGCTGACCACGGCGGCCAAGCGCCTTTGCGGAGCGGGTGGCGATCCCGTGGTCGAGCTGCAGACGAATTTCGGCGGCGGCAAGACGCACTCCATGCTGGCGCTCTACCACATGGCGGGCGAAACTCCTTCGCGTGACCTGACCGGGCTCGACCAGCTGCTGTCGCAGAAGGGGCTGGAGGTTCCGAAAGACATCAAGCGGGCCGTCTTGGTCGGCACGTCGCGCGGACCGCAGGACGTGATCAGCCTCCCGGGTGGTCGGCAGATCCGCACGAGCTGGGGTGAGCTCGCATGGCAGCTCGGAGGCGAGAGAGCCTTCGAAATGATTTCCGAGAACGACGCTCGCGGCATCGCGCCGGGCTCGAACGTCCTCGAGGAAATCTTCAAACTGTGTTCGCCTTGCCTGATCCTGATCGACGAGTGGGTGGCCTATCTTCGCCAGATCTACAAGGTCGACGGGCTGCCCTCCGGCTCCTTCGATGCGAACCTCACCTTCGTCCAATCGCTAACTGAGGCAGTGAAGGCGAGCCCGCAGACATTGCTTGTTGCCTCGTTGCCCGCTTCGCAGATCGAAGTGGGCGGCGAAGGTGGGCAGGAGGCGCTGACCCGCCTCAAGCAGACGTTCAGCCGCGTGGAATCCTCGTGGCGACCGGCGAGTCAGGAGGAGAGCTATGAGATTGTCCGGCGCCGTCTGTTCAAGGAAATCCCGGGCGACAAGTTTCACCACCGCGACAACACGCTGAAGCAATTCGCCAAGCTCTATCGCGATAATACCAACGATTTTCCGCAGGGCTGCGCCGACGAGGATTACCGGCGCAAGCTGGCGAAGGCCTATCCGATCCATCCCGACCTGTTCGACCAGCTCTATACAGCCTGGGGATCGCTCGAGAAGTTTCAGCGCACCCGAGGTGTGCTGCGTCTGATGGCGCAGGTCATCCATGAATTGTGGATGGGCAACGACCCCTCGGTGATGATCATGCCCGGTAGCGTGGCGATCAGCTCTGCGCGCGTGGAGCCGGAGCTCCTGCACTATCTCGACGACACGTGGCAGTCGATCATCGCAGGCGACGTCGATGGGGTGAACTCAACGCCTTACAAGATCGACCAATCCGCACCGAACCTGAACCGCTACTCCGCCACCAGACGCGTTGCGCGCGCCGTCTTCATGGGGACGGCGCCGACTTCCGGGCAGGAGAACAAGGGGCTCGACGACAAGCAGATCAATCTTGGCGTCGTGCAGCCCGGCGAGCGTCCTTCGATCTTCAGCGACGCGCTGCGGCGGCTGACGAACCAGGCCAAGTTCATGCACAGCGATCTCGGTCGCTACTGGTACTCCATGTCGGCGAGCCTCAACCGGATTGCCGCCGACCGGGCTGGACAGATCGAGGAAGCGCTGGTGCTTCTGGAAATCGACAAGGCGCTCGGCACCTATATTAACGGTCTGGCCGATCGCGGCCACTTCGATGCGGTCCAGGTCGCGCCCGGAGGCTCGGCCGACGTTCCGGATGAGCCAGGCGGCGTCCGCGCAGTCGTGCTCGGCGTCGCCCACCCGCATACAGGCCGCGATGGATCCGAAGCCTACGCCGAGGCCAAGGACATCCTGATGCAGCGGGGCAGCACGCCTCGCGTCTATCGCAACATGCTGGTGTTCCTGGCCGCGGAGCAGCGTCAGCTCGACAGCCTGAAGCAGGCGATGCGCTCGGCACTCGCTTGGACGCAGATCGTCAAGGATCGGGAACGGCTCAACCTTACGCAGAGCGATGCCAAGCATGCGGAGTCGAAGGTCACCGAGGCGAACGACACCCTAAAGACGCGCATGAAGGAGGTCTGGTGCTACCTGCTCTATCCGGTTCAGGAGAGCGCCCAGAGCGGGGTCGAGTGGACAACGAGCAAGGTTCCCGCGCAGGACGGACTGCTCGCCCGCGCCAGCAAGAAGCTGGTGAGCGAGGAAGGACTGCTGCCTGAGCTCGGCCCGGCGCGGCTTGACCGCGAATTGCAGAAGTACATCTGGAACGGCAAGGATCACCTCTTTCTGAAGGACCTCTGGGAGTATCTCAACCGATACACCTACCTTCCCAGGCTCAAGGACCGAAACGTGCTGGTGCGATCCGTCCAATCGGCAGTTTCAGGCATGTTGCCCGGGCCCTTCGCCTACGCCGAACGGTGGGATGAAGGACGTCAATCCTATGCCGGACTTGCCATCTCCGGCTGCGGCAATATCGCTGTGGTGGTGGACAGCGACTCGATCATCGTCAAGCCTGACGTGGCGGAGGCCTATCGGGCCAAGATCGAGGCAGCTGTCTCCGAGTCTCAGGGCGAAAGCGCCACAGGACCTTCGGGAGGCTTCGAGGAGCCGCTGTCCGGCTCTGGTGGCGGTGGACATGGGACTGCCTCGAAACCCGAGGAGGAGAGAAATCCAACCCGGTTCATCGGGACTATCATGATTTCGCCCGACCGCCCGGCGCGGGAGATTCACCAGATTGTCGAGGGTATCGTTGAACAGCTCACGACTCTTCCGGGCAGCGAAGTGACGTTGAAGCTTGAGATCGACGCAGAGGTTCCTTCCGGCCTCGACCGCGGGAAAGTGCGCACCCTGACTGAAAACGCGACGACGCTCGGCTTCCTGGAGAAGATCATCCGGTGAGCTGCGTGACGTTGCCACCATTACTCCCTGAAACGGCGTTACGGGTCTTGTGCATCGGCATGCGGCGCAATTCTCTCGGCGATCTCAATGCAGGAGGCGGAGATGTTAGACGGAGCGTTCGAGAGCAGGCGCCATTGTTGAACAGATTGGAAGGCGATCAACCATCAGTCTGCATTATGTGGGCACTCCCACATGCCCGCTTCGGACACATGCGAGGAGCTGCCGGAACTCCTCATCATCACTGTCGCCCTTCCAGAAATTGACGAACTGACAGACGACTTGGAGGTTGCCGAGTTCGTAATGTCCGTTGCTGTCGATCCGGTCGAGCGATGGAAGAAAATTCTTGTCACCATCGGGCTCATGCAGATTGAGCCTGATGCCTGTCAATGCGCATCGGTTTTGCTGACGGGCCAGAAGAACCCGGATATGAGCCTCCAGTTCATTGGCGCTCATCCGGAGCTCCTTGTTCTTCAACGTTCTCAGCACCTTCTGCCCATTGGCGTTCCGGACGGTGCTTTCGACATTAATGCGCATCGTGAGGACGGCCTTCTCGACGCCGCCGACGACCCGTCCCTCGTGCTTTCTTGGGCTTGTGGAAGCTCCGCCCGTTTCCATCTCCTCCTTCAGTAGTGTCGAGAATATCCAGCAGAACGAGTGTGCATCGATGAGCCGGACGTTTTTGATGTCCGCAGCTTTGGCGATCATTGGGCGCAGTATGTTCAGGACTGAATTGAATGTCGTGTAATTCTCCCAGCTGCAGTGGCGGAGCGTCGTGAAGTCGATGTTCAGTGCCGCGAAGGCGCGATCAAACCCTGTTGGCTGAATCGGCATGAAGCGATCGTCATCCTTCAGAAAGAAGAGATAAGCGAGGAGAGGATACCGGCCGTGGACGAGATGATTGAGAGCTTCGAAAAGTGTGCCTTCGTCCTCGTTGCCACGGTAGAGGCCGAAAAGAAGCCGCTCAACCTTTTGGCGGAGACCGGCGTCCTGTTGCGCCTCAAGCAGAACTCGATGTTCCCGATTGGCGTGTCCGAAGCGGTTCTGCCAGAAGACGAGATTGTTGGTGAGGTTGAGGTGGCTGTCCTGAATCTCGATTGCCTCTATCGTTCTCGAGACGATCGTGCCGGACCCGATTTCCGATTCTTCCCATGTTTCCAGTTCCAGCTTGCCGCGCGCATGGTCTCGCAGGCGAGGTTTGTAGTTCTCCCAGACGGCGGCCAGCCCCTCATGAAAACCGTGGAAGGGATGTCCAGACCGGCTCTCGATCAGCTCCTGAAAACGAGCAAAACCTGCCCGGAAACTCTCGTTGTCGATCTGTGGCGCCACCGCTCTTCTCCTGCCGCGTTTGAACAAGCCGCCGGGAATTGTCGGGAAGACCTGCGGCAGTCGCTGCTCCTGCAACGCGGCAGCATCAGACACAAGAGGACATGCGCACGCAGGCCGATTAGTTTCAGGGGTTGAATAAGTCTCTGCCCGGGAGGTTCAGAGGCTGTCATATTCAGAGGTAAGATAAGAAAAACCTCCGAGAAAATCGTGCGATCTGGCGAAGTCAGGCACAATCATCAGTGGCGATGACATATCGCTTTCGTGCGCGAACTGGCATGCGACTGCGACTTTTGGGGAGATGTCCTTCTGGCGACTTCATGGCACAGAAAGAATCAAGCCAATCCGGAGGGCGGCATGGGGCAGGAAACGGAAGAGTCGTCGCTTGTGGTCGTCTCGGTTGGTGATCTCGATACGCTCCAATGCGCATGGTGGCTCAAAGCGTTAAAGGAGAGAGGCGTCGATTTCGCGTGGTTTGTTATCCAGCAGGGGGAGAGCCCTGCAACGGAGATGCGAAAGGATATCCGTTCCAAGCTGGCGAATTCGCTTGGACGATCGTCGAGAGAAACGAAGCCCGCGTCGCTTCTGTCTTCCATGTCTGTTTATTTAGTTGGCGATTTTGCTCCTGCGGTGCCTCAGTATCTCGAAGCCCTCGGGGGGCGCTGCGAGAGGCTCTGCTGGACGGATCACCCATCGCGCCTTGAGGCTCTGGCCGAATGGCTGAAGGCGCATGGGCTTGCAGGGAAGGGCTTCTGTCCCAGCGAGAACGCGCTGCTCATGGCTCGCGCCGCCCATTGTGACCGCGACGGCTGGCTGACTGCGAAAAGAGATTTTCGTAAATACCGGTCCGCTCGCGAGCTTGATGCGGCGATCCGTCAAACTGTCGCGGGTCTCCCCGAACTACTCCACCGTCTCGCGGAGAAGATCTGCACGCCGGTGAACGGGAAGGAGGATGCAAAACATGAGGACTTCTGCAACAGTCTCCGCGTCCTTCTCCATGAGGCATCCGCTAAGGGACAAAATCGCCTGGGTGATGCTCTCAAGTATGCCAAGTTGACGGTCGTCAGTCCGCTCCCTGTCCGTCTGACGACGCGGCGCAGCGCCGCTGCGGGAACTTTCGGTCCGGTGCTTGATCTCGGCATCGTTAAGGTCGGCCACCTGCCATGGGTGCTTGACGCCTGGGAAATTGAAAAAGCGGACAGCGGACCCTCTGCGGCCATGGCTCCTTTCGACCCGAAGCTCAAGATCGAGCGTTCGGTGTTGATCCTTGGCATCGAGGCCGAGCGGTATCCTCGCCTGATCAACAATGGGTCTCTCAGGGCCGTTCGAAAGCTCGCCTTCTACGGCCCGCGGACGCTGGTCGAAGAGGTCCGGGTTCTCGCGGAGGGGGCTGGCCTCGTCGTGGAGGAAGACGCGCGCAGGCAGCGTGCTGCCATGCCCGGCATCTTCATTTCGGCGGAAGCCGATCGGCCCTTTGCGTCCGCCTTTTCGGCGTCTGCCGGTGAGACCGACAGGCTCAGCGCATTTGCGGACCAGATCATCGACAGCGTGCTTTCCGGCAACAGGCCCGTGGAGCGCTTGCGGACGCATTTCTTCGCCGCCTTCGACGATCCGGAGAGAGACTGTATTCGTCTTACGAGGCGACACTGGTATTTCCCGGGCTGGCCGCGGGTCTCGCCGGATCGAAGAGAGCAGACGCTCGCCAATTCCACCAACGAAGAGCGCGCGTATTTTCTGCCGGAACTTCGAGGCAGGCTCTTCGGAGATGCTGATCCTTCCCCGCTCGCGGTGCGCTCGTTTGAGATTCCTCTGGGAGCGGATCTCCGGCTCGTTCTCGACCACGGCAATTATGATGTGCCGATTGATTTTTCGCTCGCAGGCGCATGGCTGCATTTCTGCGGTGGGGTCGTCCTTCTCGAATGGGTTGTCGAGCACGAGGCTGAAAGGTCTTGTGAGCAGGAGCGGCAGGCGGATGTCACGGCGCAGTTCGAGGCGATAACGAAGCAGCCTGAAGAATGGCATGAAGGCGATCCTGTCTCCACCATGGAGCGCTCATCCCGCAGCCTCTGGACCCAGCTTCTCAACCGGGAAACCCCTTCACTCACGCTCGCCCAGGCAATCGACTTCAACGCCGAAAGTCGGTTCACGCACCATACTTATCCGCGCCTTGCGACCGACCGGGGCGGCAGGATGAAGAGCGCCGTCCTCTCGCTCGCCGCAAAGGGTGAGGAGAAGGCCAGGCTCGTTTTCTCAGCACCTGCGAGCGGCCCTGGCGGGACGATGACCGTTGAGAAAAGAAAGCCTGTTGTCGCCTGGCTCCTCTCCCGGGCCCTCGGTGCTGGTGGACGGCGACTTCTCTCCAGCCAGCTCAGCGACGACCGTGCCCGTGTGCTCACGTCGCTCGTTCTTTTCGGCAATCCCGGCAAGGCCCCCTCGGCCAGGGACGCACAAGAGATCGCGCTGTCTCTCGTCAGTGTGGTCGACCCCTACGGGACAGGCTTTCCTTATGACGAGGGGGTGAGCCGGGAGGAGCTGCGGGCGAGCCTTTATCGCCGCTTTGCCAGTCTTGGCTCCAACATCCTCGTGACCGAGCATTCGATGAGCTTCATCTCCTGGCGGGGCGGAAACCGGCCTCCTTCCGACTGGCCGGGCCACGCGGAGGCCGCTCCGGCGCGGTTTGGTTTTGCCGAGCATTTTATCCATCCCGATCACATGAACGGGGTGTACCGGCGCATGTTCATGCACTTCCTTTTTCTGGAGGCGGAACTCCGGTCCATCAGCCGCCAGCTGGTCGAGCTGGAGAACGCCCGTGGCGATGAACGGCGTGCCATCGGGCATGCCACCCGCAGCGCCGTTGCCGACCTTCGTCAGCGCATGACCCTCGCCGCCTCGAGTCTGCGCCAGACCATGCTTTCGACGCAGCTTCAGGGGCGCGAGCTGACAGAGAAGCTGGCAGAGCGCTTTCGCCTCGATCGTGAATGGGATGCGCTCGATCGAAAGGTGGGCGCGCTGGAGAGGATGGTGGAAGACGAATATGCCCGCACGGACACGATGCGGCTCGGCGTGCTCTACTATCTCGGAATTCCGTTCATCATCGCCGGTTTTATTGCGACGGCGCACCCAGGAAAGCCTGCGGACACAGAAAGCGCGCTTGCGGCCCTTTACTGGCCTGTCGCCTGGATCGCTTCCGTGCTTCCTGCAGGCATGGGCAGCGAAGTCAGAGAAGCGATCGCCTTTTTTGCCGTTGTCGCGGGAGTGTCGGCCGCCGTGTTCGTCTTTGCCAATCGGATTTCATGTCATCTGCGTGGCCTCACGAGATCTTCCGGGCGCTTCTGGGATTGGCTGTTGCGTCGTTTCGAATGAATTTCGGTGCGAGGCAGCTTGTATCCCCGCGGACGAAGGCTAAATATATGTAAATGCATAGTGATTTGGATTTCAGCCGTCAATTTTTACAGTCTCTTATGCCAAATTTTCCGACCCCCGCGGAGTTGCGGCAATATTCCTGGTTTTTCGGAGATGCTTGCGTGGGGTAGGCTCACAGCTGAGCTGCGGAGACGCCGCTCACGCGACCGAGGGTAGAGACTTTTTAAGTCGGTTGGAGCGGCAGAGCTCACAGCCGAGCTGCGGAGACGCCGCTCACGCGACATTTTGGTAACCGAAGGTTACCCATGAGCTTTAGCTCGCAGCTGAGCTGCGGGGGCGCTGCTCACAGGAGGGGTCACGTGCGCTGACCTTGTTCGTATGTCTCGGGCCCGTCGGCCGTGCCGACTCCGGTCGCGAATGTCTTCGTCTGCCGCATGGGTCAGGTCGCCCGCGCCGTCGTGGTCGCTTCCATGGGTGTCTCTGATGCCGTTTGCTGCGCTGCCTCGATCGAGCGGCCGCAGAAGCTTGTACCCCCCCCGCGGAGGTGATTTAACTCATTTGACTGTAAGACAAATTCGGAGTTTGAGGCTTCAATTTATTGAAGCTTGCTGGTTTAATGCGCATCCCCCGCGGAAATGTCTCCAGATCTTCGATTTGTCAGAGGTCTTTGGAAGGTATAGGTCAGCCGAGAGCTGCGGAGACGCCGCTCACGCGACTCGGTTCATAAAACGGCATGGGGTTCTCCGAGATAGGGTCAGCCGAGAGCTGCGGAGACGCTGCTCACGTAGGTCGCTCCTTGATGTTTATGGATGCGGTCGTGAAGGCTGATGGGGCAGTGGCTTGTCTGCCAGCATTCCAGCCGTGGTCGCCGCTGGCGCGCGGGTGTTTCGGAGATCGTGCCGTCGGGTGGTTCCGGCGGCGGTGAGGGGCTGATTTCTTCGCGCGGTCTTGTCGCGATCATCCTTGGACGCAATTACCTCGGCGACGGAGTTTCACGCCATTTTGCTCAATGACGGTTTCCTGACGCCTGCGGCACCGACATCGGCGTTGCTGTGGGGGAGACGACGATGCCAGCCGAACCTTCGAACATTATGCCTGGCCGTTGACCCCCGCGGAAATGCATTAAACAGCTCAACTTGCTGGTATAACTGGCGTGTCTGTTTCCAAAGTATGCCTATGGGTCGATGTCGGATCCTATCCCCGCGGAGTTGCGGCAATATTCCTGGTTTTGCAGAGATGCTTGCGTGGGGTAGGCTCACAGCCGAGCTGCGGAGACGCCGCTCACGCGACACCTCTTCTCCGGCGCGGCCGGGGGATGGGGGCGAAATCCTCACAGCTGAGCTGCGGAGACGCCGCTCACGCGACTCAGGCATCAGTTTCTCCCTGTTTGCCTAGGTTTTAAGTCAGCAGAGAGCTGCGGAGATGCTGCTCGCGTAGTCGCTCCTTGATGTTTATGGGTGCGATCGTGAAGGCTGATGGGGCAGTGGCATGTCTGCCAGCATTCCAGCCGTGGTCGCCGCTGGCGCGCGGGTGTTTCGGAGATCGTGCCGTCGGGTGGTTCCGGTGGCGGTGAGGGACTGATTTCGTCGCGCGGTCTTGTCGCGATCGTCCTTGGACGCAATTACCTCGGCGACGGAGTTCCACGCCATTTTGCCCAATGACGGTTTCCGGATGCCTGTGGCACCGACATCGGCGTTGCTGTGGGGGAGACGACGAAGCCAGCCGGATCTTCGAACGTGAAGCATGGCCTTTGACTCCCGCGGAAATGCATTAAACAGCTCAACTTGCTGGTATAACTGGCGTGTCTGTTTCCAAAGTATGTCTTCGGGCCGATGTCAGACCCTGTCCCCGCGGAGTTGCGGCAATATTCCTGGTTTTGCAGAGGTGTTTGCGTGGGGTAGGCTCACAGCCGAGCTGCGGAGACGCCGCTCACGCGACCTCTCTCGGCTCAGGCGATCCATTTCGAGCCAGACTCACAGCCGAGCTGCGGAGACGCCGCTCACGCGACCTTGCTTCCGCCGATACCGGCGGATTTCCATCTTGGCTCACAGCCGAGCTGCGGAGACGCCGCTCACGCGGCTTCTGCCTGTCACGCCCCGGTGATATCTCCGGTTGGCTCACAGCTGAGCTGCGGGGGCGCTGCTCGCAGGAGGGGTCACGTGCGCTGACCTTGTTCGTATGTCTCGGGCTCGTCGGCTGTGCCGACCCCGATCGCGAATGTCTTCGTCTGCCGCATGGGTCAGGTCGCCCGCGCCGTCGTGGTCGTTTCCATGGCTGTCTCGGATGCCGTTTGCTGCGCCGCCTTGATCGAGCGGCCGCAGAAGCTTGTACCCCCGCGGAGATGATTTAACTCATTTGACTGTAAGACAAATTTGGAGTTCCAGGCTTCGATTTGTTGAAGCTTACTGGTTGGTGCGCTTACCCCCGCGGAAATATCTCCAGATCTTCGATTTGTCAGAGATCTTTGGAAGGTATAGAGTCAGCAGCGAGCTGCGGAGACGCCGCTCACGCGACTATACTGTGGCGGGCCGCAGGTTTTTCCATGCCGTCAGCAGCGAGCTGCGGAGACGCCGCTCACGCGACATAAGGGTACGCATGACACTTCTCCCTAATCGTCAGCAGCGAGCTGCGGAGACGCCGCTCACGCGCCTCCATCGTCACCTCCTGGGTTGGCCGCGAAACTCACAGCTGAGCTGCGGAGACGCCGCTCACGGCGACTGCCGGGTTGTTCCTTCTAGAAGGACTTTTCTAGTGGACTCACAGCCGAGCTGCGGAGATGTCCTCCGTCCGTGACGTCACGAAGCCGTCGATATCTCTTCGCTCGAGGGCGAGAAGGTGTCCGGACCTCCTGTCCTTCAGAAAGAAGTCCGTGACATCTGGCCCAGGCGGTCTCGAGATCTGCCGCCATCACCTGCGGCTTTCTGCGCTTTGCGTGTTCGCGGACGCTCGTTATTGTTTTGTCGAATAAAGAGACTGCCATCGGGGGAGGCGGTTCAGTATGACGCGACTGGTCCTCAGAATCGCGGGCGTCAATCTCGAGAATACGGCATTTGATACGGATGATCTGGCGACGGTCCGCGGTTCAAGCTGGGCGCTTCTGTCGGCTGCGACCTGTTTTGGCTCTGTCTTCCGCGAGTATTTCGCTGCGACCGGGTCGGATGACGTGGACGTTGATGAGATTTATGCTGGAGCATCTGCCGCTCTCTTTCGCATCCGCGCGCCGCTCTCCTGTGAGGACGTCGTCGAGGCCGCGTCGCAGCTCCTGCGAGCTCAGGGCGACGCAAAGGAGCGGTGGCCCAAAGAGCTGCAGCCTGTCCTGCGGCATCTGACCTTCACGGTCGTTGCCGAGGAGGACGATGGCAGGGACTTTGCCGATCTCGTGCGCGGCCTGGAGAACAGCGCGGCGCGTGAACAATACCGTCAGCTCGACGTCGATCTGCCGGAGCTGCTTTCCACCTCCGAGAGAGTGGATCGATTGGCGCATGGGAAGACCGACGATGCCTGGCGACTGGACCCGTCCTTCCCCTGCGCCATCGACAATGTGCGGCCGCGGGCGGAATTCGGCTGGCGCTCCGTGCTGCGGCCGGAAGACGGAGAGAGGAGGGCTGTGCAGGACGTGCCGGTCTCCGCCTCGGTTGCGGCGCGCAAGCATTTCGGACGGACGGGAAGACGGAACATCTTCTACGAGGAACATGCAGGGCTCGACAGGGCGCCGGGTTTTGGCTTCTCCGACGATTTCGAAGAGATTGCAGCGGAAGACGTGCCCTCAAGTATTCCGGGACGCCTCGCGCGGCGCATGGCCGTTCTTTACATGGACGGAAACAGGTTCGGGCGCTTGCGGAAAGCCTTCGTGGGGCAGGATCCTGTCGGTGCCGAGAAACGGACTGGAGAGTTCTCCTCCTGCATCATCGCGCCGCATCGCAGAGCGCTTCTGAAGGGGCTGGTCGAGGCGTGCAAAGCCGACGATGCCCTCCTTCTGCAAGAGCCGAGAAAGAGGAGGCTGGATGGGGAGAAGGAAGAGCGCCAGATGCCGGTGCTCCGTTTCGAGACGCTGCTATGGGGTGGAGACGAGGCCTGTTTCGTCTTCCCAGCCTGGGGGCTGCTGACGGTCCTGCGTTTTCTGGCGAGGTTCCTGAGGGATGCCGCGCCGGTGCCTTTGCCTGACGGGCGGAGCGTGCCTCTCACCTATGCGATCGGCGTTGCGATCTGTCGTCACAAGACGCCGATCCGTCTGGTGCGGAAGCTGGCGATGGATCTCTCCGACAACGCCAAGGAGCGTGCGATCAGAGATGATGAACGTGAGCTCGATCTCGCCCGCCTCGCCTCCTTTGTCGATATCACCACGCTGGCAGGCTACGAAGTGCCGCTTAATGGTATTGGCCTCGACCGCGAGCATACGGAAAACATCGCGAAGGAGGACCAGCCGAAATTCTATCCGCTTCCGCTATCAGATCTGGAAACAATTCTGGATGTGCTTGGCGATATCCGGGGGATCTCCGGCGAGGAGGCCAGGGGCATCCCACGCGCCCGCCTCGTCGATCTGTTCGAAGACATCAGAGAGTGTGGCGACCTCGCGGGGAGCTATCTGGCGAGTGCGAAAGAGGTGCAGCCGGTCCGTGAATTGTTCGCCAAGGCGAAATATCTGCGCCGCAATGACGAGCCGTTTGGGAGCGAGTATTTCGAAGAAGAGATTGTGCAACGGCTTCCAGCCGCGCCGCTCTCATTCCTGCACCATGTCCTGGCTCTTTGGGATCACCTTGGTGCGGACGAGGGGGAAGAGGCGGCATGAAAATGAAGCGGCACAGCTGGTCCCTGAAGATTGCGGTTACGGCGCCCTTTCTGACCGGCGGTAACGAGAGCCTCCTGGCCGGTGTCGACAACACGCTCTACCGCGACGAGGAAGGGCGGATCGCACTGTCTGGCGCCCAGATTGCGGGCCATTTCCGTCATTTCCTTTTCCAGGTTGCCGCGGCGGAGAAAGCGGCGAATGAACAGCGAAGGCAGGACGGCAAGCCTGATGTCGAGCCGCTGGTACCATCCGCCCTCCGCTTCAAATGGCTCGGCAGGCCGGGCAGGCAGCTTCGCAACCCTGAGGAAATGGAGGATCTTGGAGTTTATGAGGGCGAAGCCGAGATCGCGGCTCCTGACTGGAGCGCCGACAGCGAGCGGGCGCGCCTGACATTTCGCGATTTGCCGCTCAAAAAAGAGGATAAAACCCCGGGCAAACATACTCGCACGCGTATTCGGCTCGGGGAGATGACGGGCGCCGTCGCTCCAGGCGCCTGGCAGATTCTAGAGCTGTCCCATCTTCCTGGTGCGGCGGCCGTCTTCGAACACGACGAGCCCACCGTAGAGCTCTATGGCACGGACGAGGAAGCGAAGGCTTTCAAGATAGCTTTCGAGCCTTTCCGGCATGCGCTCGTCGCAATTGGCGCAAACAAGGGCCAGGGGTTCGGTCGGGTTGAGGCGGATGGCATTTGCCTGGAAAAGCGCGAGACAAAGGACCTCTCAATTCCGGCTTGTGCACATGCAGGCCCGGATGACTGGTCGGTGAGCTTCGAGCTCTCTCACCCGCTTCTCGTCTCGCCAAAGCTCTATTCCGGCAATCTCTATCATGGCAGTGCCACCATCCCCGGTTCTGTGATCAAGGCTGCGATCGCCGAGTTCGGTGCGCTTGCCTGTCCGGGCTTTCAGAAGGAGTTCGGTGCGGCGCTCGCCAGAATGCATGTCAGCCACTTCCGGCCCGCGGAGGCCTATGGTGACCTGCCGGGAAGAGAACGAGGTTTTGATATCGTCAAAGTCCCTAAAGTTGGTGAAGCAGATCGCCCGTGTCACATCCACGAGGCAGAAAAAAAGGGCGGCCGGAACATATTCGAGGTGGACTGGAAAGATCCGCCGAAGGGCAGGTGGGAGCCGAAATGGGTGACGCGCACGCGCACAGCTGTCACTCTCGGCGAATTCACTGCCGATGAGCATCGCCTCTTCAACTACCAGTGCGTCAGCCAAATCCACACCCGCTGGTACGGCCGTATTGTGCTGCCGCAGAAAGGTGAGCAGGAAGAAACGGCAGAGCATGAGGCGCTGAAAGAAAAAGCGCGCCAGCTCCTCGCTTTCCTGAAGAGTGATGTGATCCAGATCGGAAAGCTGCGGTCAGGCGTCATCAGCGTCGATCTGAAAGAGAGTAATCCGCCTGGCGCCGTGCCAATGAATGATGGGAGCTGGCGCATCGTCCTGCAGACGCCCGCCCATCTGCTGGACATCCCGCAAATCCGTCGATTGCAGAACGGGGAGAGGCTTCAAGACGTCTACGCCGACCTGCTTCGCGATGTGCTCGAGCCGACAGCCGCGACCGCTGTCGACTGGGAAAAGCTTGAAATCTTCGCGCGGCACGAATGGGCCGGAGGACGCCAGGCGGTGCGCTACGATCGCGAGATCGGCGGAGAGCCCTCCTACTATCCCTATCTGCTGACGAAGCCCGGGACGGTATTCATCCTGCCTGTGGCCGAGGCCGATGCGAAGGCCCAAGACGCTCTGTCGGGTTCGATCGCGGAGATTGCACGCCTGGGGCTGCCTTCGACAGATCGCATTCGCGGTTGGGAAAGGGCGCCGTTCCTGCGCGAGTGCGGTTTCGGTGATGTTGTCGTCGGCCCGCCAGAGCCTCTGTCATAGGCACTGAAGATGCTGGAATACTGCACATTTTCCTTCCGTATTCTCCTCCTCTCGGACACCCATGTTGGTGACGGATCCGAGGCACCACTCAAAGATCTCTGCGATGGCGATCGGAAGGCGGCGTACGAGCGCTTCGAGGCCGCCACGAAAGGTGAAGGTGTCGACGGGACGACCGCTCTTTTCGCTCGGGGAGACCGCGGTCTCCCGGTGATCGCGTCGACGGGGTTGCGTGGTGCGTTGCGCAGGCTCCTGGCCGAACAGGACAAAAAGCTCGCGGAAGAGCTTTTTGGTCCCGCACTCCTGGCGGACGGTGCGACGGTCGAGTCCGGTCACGCTGCGCTTCTGTGGCTCTGCGGTGGGCTGGCCGACCCCGCAGTCATACCCAGCGGCTGTGAGGAGCTGCCATTCTGGGACCCGGCGAAACTCACGTACATTCTGCCAGGCAATGCGCGGGACCGCGACACTGGTGCTGTGGAGCGCTACAAGCTCTACAACACGGAATACGTCCCGGCTGGTGCTGAATTCTGTTTTGACGCTGTGTTTCGCGGAAGCGAAGATACCGTTGGATCGAAGGTCGAGCCGCTTCTAACGCTGATGGCGTGCCCAGACGGCTTCAAACTGGGGGCGGCACGAGGTTATGAGTACGGCTTGGCGCGTCTCGCCGGTGCGCTGCGCAAGCCTCGCCATCACAAGTATTCCGTCGTCGGCCGCAGTTTCGCCGCTCCGACCCCTTTCGAACTCGGGCCGGGACGATCGAATGGCCGCAACTACAGAGAGTTTCGGATTTCCTGTCCAAAGCCGTTCTTCATCCAGGATCCGATCCGACACCGCACAGACGAGAACCTCGACTGGCAGGCCCTGCAACGGGAGCCCAATTACTCCGTCATCACAGGCAAGGCTTTTCTTCAGTGTCTGCGCATGGTGGCCGCCAGGCTGGAGCTTGAGGAGGCGCTGTCTGAGGATGGTAGTCATCCATTTGCGTATGAGGCCAATGATCTCCCGGTCGACGATCCCGGAGGACATCTCCGATCCCTTGATCGTCTTGCAAATCTGACCAGGACGCAGCGCCTGTTCGGTGTTCCTGGCTGGGCAAAAATCGTCAATGTTCACCGTGTGTTGGTCGATCCGGAGCCCCCGGGCGTCTACCGCGCCCAGACGATCAAGCTCGACACATTCACGCAGGGTCCGATCGACAATGCCCTTGTCGAAATGAAGGTGCCGGTCGGGGTCGGGGCAACGATCTGGCTCGACGTGCAGCAGAGGCGTTACCCGCAGAACTTTGCCGAGGAAGAGCAGGACCTTGCATTTCTGGAACGCGTTCTTGAGCGGGCGCGAATGGAGGATGCAATTATACTGGGCCACGCCTCGGGTGCAGGCTTCGGCTGGTTCCGGCTGGAGGAGGCTGCGGCATGACCGATGACGGTCCCTACTACGAGATTGAGTATCTGCAGCGAGATAAGAAGAAGAATATCACGGGCCGAGCTCGGATGGGCTCCGAGTATCAGTTTGTGCCGACAGCGCCGCTCGTCGAAGCTGCTCCTCTCGCCAGGTCGGGGCGGGGCGACGAGACGACACCCGAGCTTAGTCATTTGCGGCCAGTGCCCGGCGGCCTTTCTGGGGTCATCTGTGTAGATTTCATCGCCGAAACACCAGTGCTTTTTGGCATGGCGCAGGAGGAAATGCATCGCGTCAAACCTGACCCAGAGAAACCTCATGTCGTAGAGAAGAGCGTTGCCGTCACCCGCCCGACCTCACTTCCGCTCAACGGCAGAAATGTCTTCTGCATGCCGGGCCGCGCGGCGCGAGGCATGATCAAATCCGTTTACCGCATTGCTACTGCCTCCGCTCTGGAGCCGGTCAACAAGCATCATCATTTCGGCAGTCGTTTTTTCGAGTATCGGCAGTTGCGAGGCTTTTCCGGGGGGAAAGGTAAGCCGCCGATTCCTTCGCTTGGGCGCGGCTGGCTCGTGCCCCGTCAGATCAAGGCAGGGATGTCAGATGAGACGACGTGGGAGTGGACGCTGTTTCCGGCCGGAGCACAAGGCGCGTCTTCCGATATGTCGTTTGCGGATCTGGCGGGTTTTCTTTCTCAAGAGAAGCAAAAGCGGTTTCAAGAGGACTGGAGAAACTACGACCTGGGACGACGGCGACAGCAGGCACGTCAAGAACTGTTTCAGAAGAATTTGAGGGATCGCCTTAGTGACGGCGAATACCTGGTGATCACCGGATCGTTCGGGACGAAACGAAAGGAGGCGGTATTCGCGGCCAAGAGCAAAGGCGCTGAGCCGATCCTTACCGAAACACCCGGCTTTCATTCCCGCCCCGGACCCATCGAACTCTTTCTGAAGATCAATTCGGACTACCACAAGCAAGGTGGGGTTTTCCCCGATGGAAGCACGCGCAGCGTCACCGGAAACCTCCAGTTCTTTCTTGCCGACTATGCGCAGTATTTGCGTTCTCAGGGCCGCGGAGGTGCAGAAGAGCTCCTTCGTGATATGGGCCTGCCCAGTTACTGGGGGAATCCGGACAGCAACGGAGAGAGCGACCGGCCGAACCAGCATGCTGTTGCGGAGCAGGGCTTTCCGGGCATCCCGGTCTATTACATTGACTTTTCGATTCGGAGTCAGGCGTCCGGCGCTTCGGAAAAGACGGGTCCGAACAGTGACCAGATCTTTCTTGGCACGGCGCAGGTTTTCAAAATTCCGCATCGCTTCGGCGTGGGGGATGTGCATAGCCGACAGCCGAAAATCTGCTTTGACCGGAAGCGTTTCACCGACTGGACCGATGCCCTTTTCGGCTCCGAGGATGCCTGGGGCGAGAGTTCCGAACCGTCGACGCTGCGAGGGAGAGATCGTGAGCAGACCCCGCTCGCTTCGCGTCTCCGGTTTTCTTTTGCGCCCGCGGACGACGCGCAGCCAATGGAAAGCATCTACAAGGTTACACAGGGCGCGCCAAAGGCGTCGTTCGATCCCTATTATCTATGGGAAACTGATCCTGACCGGGTGGGCCCCCCGCCGCGGAGCCTGAAGGGCACCTGGGACAGCGAGACCGTGGTGCTCGCCGGGCACAAACGCTATCCTGCGTGCCGCCCTTTTGATGAGAGCTTCGGTGACCCCTGGGCGGAGGAGATGGCGCTCGGCAAGGTCGAAAGCCTCGTACAACCGCTCAAAGCAGGTGCCAAGTTCCGGTTGGAAATCCGCTTTGAAAATCTGCATCCGCTGGAGCTCGGGGGGCTCTTGTGGAGCCTTTCGTTTGGCGACCGCAGGGTGTTTTTCGAGGACGGTGTGAGCGACTACCGCCATGTGGGGGGACGGCTTCGCAACAAGGGGCTCGGACGGCTGCGGCCCGCTCATGCCCGTTTGAAGTCTTTGCGGCAGAACCCCATGCCGTCAGGTCTGTGCCTGAGTGATCTCGGTGACCGGAACATTCAGATCGACGCGCTTTTGCTTGCGTTTGAGAGCCAGATGGGGCGTCGCTTTCGCGCCCAGTATTCGAAGGAGAACGATTCCGTCGCAGCCGGCTATTCGGACATGAAAGCGTTTTATATGGCGCCGCCGATTCGAACACTGATCAATCTAAGTAAAAGTGATTGGGTGGACGAAGAGCGAAGAGCGGGTGGCGACTCGCCGATTCACGATCTTCCTGTCGGTCCGGCTGGAAATAAATTGAAGAATACGAAATATTTCCTGCCATTTGTTGAATTGCGCAAGGCGCTCTACCTGAAAACCGCTTACCCAGATCCGTCGCCTTACGTGAAGAGGCCGATCGAGGCGCTGCTGGACGCCTTCTTCGAGCCGGAAGCTAAGATTCCGGATGAGGCGCTACTTAGGGAAAGGCGCGAGCTTGCAATCCTGGAAGCGCTGCGCGATCCGCTCGCTGCCCTGCGGAAATGGCGACAGACGGACTGATCCACGCGCGCGAGCTCTTCAGCCGCTCTGAGAGGCTGTGCCAGGACCTGGCCGTGGTGTGGTGCTCAAGACAGATGTTCAGCAGATGCGGCTGCTGCGCAATCTGATCCGTCTTCGACCATTTCGTTGATTCTTGCTTGTTGCCGATGACCCGCCATGCTTCGGGCCGTCCGGTCTCGGAAGCGCGGCGATATCCGCGCGGCGGCCGTTTCGGATCTCGCGAGCTCTTCACTCAGTCTGGTCCCCCCGCGGAAACCCGTCCTTCGACGGAACGGGCAGTTTCGATTGAACTCAGGGGACCCGCTCCAAAAAAAGCAGATCGAGACTGAGGGCCGCTGCGTCCCCAGGCGCTACCGCGCTCGCCGCGATCGCGTGAGCGCTCCGAAAGCAGCTCAAGGCTGACCCCCGAGGTCCTCGGCCTGCCCCCACCTTCTTACGATTGGTAGATGGGCAACCCAGTCGCGTGAGCGCTCCGAAAGCAGCTCAAGGCTGACGCGACCTTGTCGATAGCATGCCCCCCTGGTGGGGCCTGTCGCGTGAGCGCTCCGAAAGCAGCTCAAGGCTGACCCCGGCCCTGTAACCAACAGGGCCCGAGAGCAAAAGTCGCGTGAGCGCTCCGAAAGCAGCTCAAGGCTGACTTCCGGTACAGCAGCGCTGGGTGGCCAAGGCCGTCGCGTGAGCGCTCCGAAAGCAGCTCAAGGCTGACCCTAGCTCGGGCAAGAGATTGTTGCAAATCGGAAATTTCTGCCATTCTCCGCGGGGGGTTGGTAATTTGATCCTTATCGTAGGACGAATGCTCCCGGTCAGGTCTAGAATCTCTTTTCTATCCGGAATTTAAGATTAATCCGCGGGGGTGCCAGCCTTTGAATGTTGCGGACAGCAGGGAGACTGTCCTGGGTGTGGGTGCGACTGGCGTCAAAAAAAGGCCCTTCTGCCGTCATGTGAAGCCTTTCGGGAAAGAGTCCATTTTCTCGTGCCGCTTTTGGTGCGGGGCTGACCCCGCAGGTCCGCAAAGAGCAGCGGCTGCGTCATTCGCAGAGAGGCGTGACCTCCTTACACGCGAACCTCTCCTTACTCTCCAACGGTATCTTCCCGCTGATGATGGAGCTCTGCGTTCAGGGAGGCCCTTGATGCTGCGCGACCGCCAGGGGGACGAAATGGGCTCAGGTGTCCACCGAGAGCGCCTTCCCGAGAGCGCGCACGATCATCGTCAAGTCGATGGCAAAAAGCGCTGTGGAAGCAGCTCAATGCTGAGCATAGGCCGGCGCCTGGCCGGCCTACGTGGTGAGGCGTCTCGAGTTCGAGGTCGCGTGAGCGCTGTGGAAGCAGCTCAATGCTGAGGTGCCCGGTGTGCCGAGCTGCTGGGTGCCGCAGGCATGGTCGCGTGAGCGCTGTGGAAGCAGCTCAATGCTGAGTCTGCTTTCACCTTTCTTTGTTCTACCCCCAAAGTCGCGTGAGCGCTGTGGAAGCAGCTCAATGCTGAGCCTATGCCTGGCAAGCCTTTGATGCAAGTTGAGAAATTTTACGTATTTCCGCGGGGATTTTGCCGCAGAGCAATGGAATTTCTAAGTTGCCTGGCTTCTGATAGAAATTAGCTTTGATATACATATAGATAGGCAGAATCCGCGGGGGTTCAGTGTCTGTTCGACTTGCGCGTCGCCAGAAAGGCGGTCATCGCGACTTCTCGGTGTTCGAGGAATCAAGCTCTCTTGCCATGCTGCACCGGGCCTTCCACCGCGTGGCGGCGAACAGGGGGGCTGCCGGGGGGGACCGCGTCACCATCGGTGCCTTTGAGAGGGGGCTCGATTTCCGCCTGAAGAGCCTCGCCCATCGATTGCGCACGGGTGCGTACGAGCCAGGTCCGGTGGCGACTGTTGATATTGCCAAACGCAGCGGGGGTGTCCGGACCCTGCGCATCCCATGTGTTGCCGACCGGGTGGCTCAGACAGCCGCCCATCTCGTGCTGCAGCCTCTTCTGGAGCCGGAATTCGAGGAGCACTCCTATGGCTACCGGCCCGGCCGTTCTGTGCCACAGGCGCTTGAGGCGGTGCGGGCCTTCCACGCGGCCGGATTCACGCATGTCGTCGATGCCGATATCTCAGCCTATTTCGACAATGTCCCGCATGTGCCGCTCGTGTCTGTCCTTGCCGATTATGTTCCTGAGCCCGCTTTCGTCAGTCTTGTTCTGAAGTGGCTGGGGCTTTCGGCAGAGCCAGGGCGAGGGTTGCCGCAGGGGGCGCCGATCTCACCCATTCTGGCGAATCTTTATCTCGACCACGTGGATGAGGAGGTGGCGAAGGCGGGGTTTCGCATGGTGCGCTACGCCGACGATTTCGTCGTTCTGTGCCGAAGCCGCCAGCGCGCCGAGAAGGCTTTGCAGTTCGTGGCGAGGCGGCTCGAAGAGCTGCATCTTTCGCTGCATCCGGAGAAAACGAGAATCCGTTCCCTCGACGAGGGATATGTCTTTCTCGGCGCACGACTGACGGGAACAGGTCTTGCCGCGCAGGTCGAGGCTCTTGCGGATCTGCCGGACGAGCCGGAGAACGACGGGTCTCCGGCTTCAGGCGCGCTGCGGGGTCAGCTTGCGACAGCGCCTGCGCGTCGGGTGGCAGGGCGTGAACTTAAACCACGGAAGGTTGGCTCATCGCGCCTGCCGAGCCCTGCGTCCTCTGAGACGGTTGCTGAGGATCTTGCGGTCTATCTTGCCGAAGGTGACGAGCCTGCGTGTCCGGGCGCAGCGCACGAGGCCGCGGACCCCTCGCGCTACGCTCCTTTTGTGCGGCCCGCCTACCTTCTGCAGAAGGGGCGGGAGCTCAAACCCTATGATGCTGGCTTCGGGGTTTACGACGAGGGTGACCTTCTCGCGGTGATCGCGCCGAGAACCATCGACAGGATCGATGTCTTTCCGGGAGCGGCGATCGATAGCGATGCCATCCGCCGGGCCGCCGAGCTGCGGATCTGCGTCTTCTTCGTCGATGGCCGCGGACGTGTCGTCAGTTCACTCGCCGATGAGCGGCCGTGGCGGTCTCGTCTCCACCTTGCCCAGGCAAGGCATGCTTTCGATGAGAGCCTGGCCCTTGATCTCGCCCGCCGTTACGTGGCTGGACGAATCTTCAATGCGCGGCGGCTGATCCAGCAACTTCGCCAGCGTCTGGACGAGAAAGAACGGGCAGAACGTTCCGACCTTGAACGTGTGATCGGGCGGCTCGACCAGCATCGCAGACGTGCGGAGGCATTTCCCGGGTATACAAATGTCGACGCGGTACGTGGAGAGGAGGGGGCTGCAGCAAGGCTCTACTGGCCTGCTCTTTCGAGTCTCGTCAAACGCGGCTTTGGGGAGGAGCGTTTCCTCCGTTCGCGCCTGCCGCCGGAAACGGCTTTCAACACCGTTCTCAACTTCACTGCCCATCTGCTGCGGCGCGACGTGGAGACGCTCATCATGCGGCGCGGCATCCACGCCGGTTTCGGTGTGCTGCATCGGCCGGACCGGGCGCGGCATGGATGCGTCTTTGATCTCATGGAGGAGTTCCGCGCACCGATTGCCGAAGCCCTTTCCGTCCAGCTTCTTTCTTCCGGAGAGCTTGGGCCAAAGCATTTCTCCGAGATGATGCTCGACGGAAAAAAGGCTGTTCACATCGTCGAGGAGGGGCCGGGGAAGCTCATCCGCGCCTATGAGCGGCATGTCGATCACGTAATCAACCATCCGGAGGGGGGCAAGACGACCTGGAGGGGCGTTATCGATCATCAGGTGACGCGCTATGTCCGACACGTCCTCGGCGAGGAGCCTTACGAGCCATTCAGGAAGGATCTTTAGGATGAGCGGGCGGCGCCTCTACGTCTTTGCTTATGACATTGCGGACGATCGGCGGCGCGGCCGGGTGGCGAGCCTTCTCGAAAGCCGCGGACTGCGTGTCCAGGAAAGTGTTTTTGAGCTCCGAGAGACGCAGCGCGGTGCCGTGGCGCTGGCTGCCCAGCTGAAGAAGCGGATGCGGCCGCCGGACAATCTGCGGGTCTATCCGGTGCCCGGCTCGGTGCTTGCAGATTGTATCGCGATCGGTGGTGCGCCTGTCGCGGAAGATGGCGACTTCCTGATTTTTTGAGAAACGCGATGGCAGCCGACCGGAAGCCCGAGCCTCATCCACGGATCGATGATTTTCTTGATACGCCGATCGTGGAGCTCTCGCTTGAGGAGCTTCCCTTCTTCTGGCGCACCACGCGTGTCACTATCGATTTCGACAGGCCTGCTGATCTCGAAGGCGGCATGCGCCTCCCCGCCGCAATCCGTGGGGCGCTGGGCGAACCATTGCGGGCGATAGCCGAAAGGGACACGGGCCACCCTCTTGGCTCGCTTTTTCATGTGATGTTCGCCGACCATTGCATGTTTGCGGAAAGACGGCATGTGCCCAAACCCTTCGTCATATGGGTGAGGGAGGGGGCAGAGCAGATACGTGTCGAGATTTCGCTTTTTGGCGAAGCGGGCTGCTTTCGAGAACAGCTGATCGAGGCCGTTCTGCGCGTGATGACGCCTGTTGCGAAGGGTGGTGAAGGCGGGATCTCGCTTATGAACGGGCGGCGAACAAGGCGCATCTGGCCGCTGCGTGATCTCTTCTGGCAGGAAAGCGGACAATACCTTCCTCCGCCGCTCAGGCGGCGCTTTATGCTCTCTTCGCTAACGCCGTTCGGGCTGAGTAACCAGCAAACTGTCCGCCATAGTCAGACGCAGCTGATTGCATCGATTTTCAAGCGCATTGCGGGGCTTGCGCGCTGGCATCGGGTTCAGATGGAACGTGATCTCTCGTTCTCACGGATTGACGAGCTCGTGTGCGAAATTGAGGTCTATCCTGTGCTGGAACCCAACCTGTCTTTGGTGTCGAGACGCTCGCGTTCCTTCCAGACCAAAGAGCGCGTGCAGACGGGTTTTTCCACGAGCCTTAAAGTGGATGCCTTCCCGCCTGAGCTCTGGCCGGGCTTCGTACTCGGTACACTAACGCATGCGGGCTACGACGTTCCTCAGGGATATGGGCGTTACGAGATCAGCGCTTTCTAGGGACATTCGGCGTGCGAACATCGACCCATACCGGGTCGAGAGCTTCTACGTTTAGAAAAGCACACCGTCGGCGCAAGGTGGGAGGGCGGTAGGAGGCAGTTGGATGATGCCAGCTGCAGCCTCGTTCGTGCCTCAGCTCCGCGAGTGATGAATCCGACAGTGCGAGTCCTAGAGGCGGCAGAAGGCGCATGCACTCTCTGACGAGATAGGCCAACCGGCAGAAATCACCTCTGCGCCGCCCAGATCTTGCCGACGCTGCCGAAATTTCGTATCCATTTGCGATCGCAGGCGGCCTAAAAATACGAAAAATCGAGCTGTTTATTAGTGGCTTAAGGGTGTTATGGGTTCGAGTCCCCTAGGGAGTACCAGCGCCTAAGTTTTTGATGCGAGCATTCGGTTGGTTTCCCTCCGGACATCAGGCGTTGACCGTAAGCTCCGGTATGCGGGCTTCTGGGATTCTCTCTCTCTCTCGGCATCCACACCTCTTCGGACCGGACCTTTTGCTGGGGTACGGCGCGGGCGGTGCTTCGAGTGGTGTTTGAGAGCGGCATCGTCTTTCTGGGACGGTCTCCTGTGCCTTCGGACAAGGCTCCTTGCTCCGGAAAGCTCCTTGCTCCGTAAATCTCACCGCCCCGTCACGACGAGTTTCGGGCAGGCGCTGGCTCGAAAATGCGGCCTGAGCTTGTGCGCGCCGGCGTCTTTGAGGCGGATTGGCTGATTTTGCGGCTGGGCGGCGGCAATCCGTTCAACAATCGAGCGACGACTGTTTGAAAGAGTGACGTGGAAACGTCTTCCGAGGCTCCGCCTTCACAAATCTTGCGGCTCGGAATCCCGGGGTTTCTACGGGGTTTTGCCCCTATCGGCGGCCCGCTCTGTTGGAAAGTTTCGTAAAATCCGGCTTCAAAAAGTCATTAGGGTCTCAGGAGTGAAACGAACTCCATGAAGGGTGAGACCTCGGATGAACGAGCAAGTCCCGATTGAAGGCCGCGCCTCGGCTACAGCGTCGACGGCGGCCGCAGAAAAAGGTGGCATCCCCGGCTGGTGGATCACCATTTTCCTCTTCTGGCTCGGTTGGGTGTTCATGTACGCCGACCGAACCGTCCTCAGCCCAGTGATGCAGGACATACAAACCGAATTCGGCCTGAATGGGACCGAATTGGGGCTGATCAGCTCTCTGTTCTTTTTGGCTTATGCCGCGCTGCAAATCCCGGCCGGCATCCTCGGCGACCGCATCGGCCGCAAGAAGGTTCTCGTACCGGGCTTCCTGCTTTTCGGCGTCTTCACCGCCGTCAGCGGTATGGTCAAGACGTTCCCGCAGCTCATCGCTGCGCGCATCGTCACCGGGGTGGGCGAGGGCACCTATTACGGCCCGCAATACGGCATCTCGTCTGAACAGATCCCGCAGAAATATCGCTCCCTCGGCAGCGCCATCATCAATTCCGGCATGGCCTTCGGCATTGCGCTCGGACTGATGATGTCGAGCTGGGTGGCCTACACGCTCGATCTCGGCTGGCGCATGCCGTTCTATGTGCTCGCCGTTTTGACCATGATCACGGGTCTGTTGATCTGGGTTCTGGTCAAGGAGCATCCGCGCGCCAAAAGCGCCGAGGGCACGTCGCAAGGCTCGTCCTTCAAGTCGCTCATCAAGAACCGCAACCTGCTCCTTACCTATCTGATGGTGTTCTGCTCGCTGTTCGGGTTCTTCATGATCCTGACCTGGCTGCCTTACTATCTGCAGACAGAGCGCGGCATTCCGGCTGAAAACATCGGCAACATCGCCTCGCTCGTGGCCTGGGTCTCGATTCCCGGCGGGCTGCTCTTCGCCCACATTTCCGACCGGCTCGGCAAGCGCCGTCCGCTGGTTCTGGTCCTCGTCCCGATCGCGGCCATCAGCCTCGTCTCGATCGCCTTCCTCGACGACGTGAACCAGATGATCGCGGCGATCTGCGTCTACGGCTTCTTCGGCAAGCTGGCACTCGATCCGGTGCTGATCGCCAACGTCGCCGACAACGCCTCGAAGGAATCCTACGGCACCGCCTTCGGCATCTTCAACTTCGTCGGAATGTCGTCCTCGATCCTCGCTCCGACGATCGCCGGCATGATCGCCGACGCCACCGGCAGCCTCGCCGCCAACTTCTATCTCTCCGCCGTCATCCTGATCGTGGGCATGCTCGGCATGATGTTCATGAAAGACGTCCGCAAGTCTGCGGTCGAAAAGGAAAGTTGAGATGCTCAGTGCTCGACTGATCAAAGGAAACTTCCAGGATTCCGTGACCTTGATGGTTCTCTCCAGGGATCTCTCGTCCCTTCCCGAGGTGAACCGGGTCTCAGTGATGATGGGAACCTCCGCCAACAAGGACGTCTTCCGCGAAACCGGCATGTGGCACGACGATCTGGATGACGCCACGCCGAACGATCTGTGCATCGTCATCGATGCGGAAGGCGAGGATGCGGGCGTCGCCGACAAGGTCGCCGCCCAGGTGGAAGAGCGGCTTGCCGCCATGGCCAAGGGCGGGTCGAAGGCCCGCTATCCGGTGGCACGAAGCTTCCGGCGCGCCTGCGACCAGCTTCCGAAAGCCGATCTCGCGCTCATCTCCGTGGCGGGGCAGTACGCCCACGGTCTGGCGAAAGAGGCGCTCGATGCCGGCCTCAACGTGATGATCTTCTCCGACAATGTCAGCGTCGAAGAAGAGCGTGACCTCAAGGAGCAGGCGCGGGAGCGCGGGCTTCTGGTCATGGGGCCGGATTGCGGCACGGCGATCGTCGGCAAGGCGCCTCTCGCCTTCGCCAACCGCATCCCGCAGGGCCCGATCGCCGTGGTCGGTGCTTCCGGCACCGGCCTCCAGGAAGTCACGTGCCAAATCGCCCGTGGCGGCATGGGCATCAGCCATGCCCTCGGCCTTGGTGGTCGCGACCTGTCGGAGAAAATCGGCGGGACCTCCGCCGAAACCGCGCTTGATTTCGTGGCGGCCGACGAGGCGTCGAAGGTCGTGGTCTTTGTTTCCAAACCCCCCGCGGCGGCCGTGCGGGCCAAGCTCCTCGACAAGCTGAAGCAGCTTGGCAAGCCGGCCGTCGCCCTCTTCCTGGGCGATCATCCCGACCGTCGGGATTACGGCGATCTGCACCTGACACGCACGCTCGACGAGGCGGCAGCCTTGGCCGTCGATCTCGCAAGGGTCGAGGAGCAGGCGGCGAGCGTGCCGGCCGTCACGGCGAAGGGTATTCGCGGTCTTTATACCGGCGGCACGCTCGCCGGAGAGGCCGCACAGCTTCTCGCCGAGGCTCTCGATCTGTCGCCGGATGCCGCCCATGACGAAGGCTTCATGCTGCGCACGGCGGAGCATCGCATCATCGATCTCGGCGATGATCTCTACACCAGAGGTCGGCCGCATCCGATGATCGACCCCTTCGGGCGCAACGAGATGATCCACGCGCTCGCCGAGGATGCCGATGCGGGCATCCTGCTGGTCGACGTCGTGCTCGGCTTCGGCAGCCATGCCGATCCTGCCGGTGAACTTGCCCGGGCGGTGGAAGAGATGCGGGCGGCGCGCGGCGACAAGGCGCCGATCACCGTCATCGCCAATCTTACCGGCGTGAGCGAGGACCCACAGGATTACGCCGCGCAGGCGAAGACGCTCGAGGATGCCGGCATCCTCATCGCAGACAGCGTGCGCATGGCCGTCCTCCTGGCGCTTCGGCTGATCACGCCGGCGAGGGCCGAAACGGCGAAAGCGTCTCCGCTTCTGAGCGAGCCGCCTGCCGTCATCAACATCGGACTTCGCGGCTTTGCCGACGATCTCGCCAGCAACGACGTCGATGTCGTCCACCTCAAATGGGAACCGGTCTCCGACAAGACCGAGAAGCTGCGCCGCATGGCCGCGTCCCTGATCTGAATCTGGAGTTTTCAAAAATGTACGCAACGATCAACGAAGCCAATGCGGCCGTTCTCGACGAAATGCGCAGCGCGCGGCCTTATCTCGTCGATGTCCGCCCGGCGCATGAATGCATTCCGGCGCTCGCCGAAGGGCATGTCCTGATGCACGCCGGCCCGCCCATCGAATGGGCGGCGATGACCGGTCCGATGAAGGGGGCCGTCCTTGGTGCCTGTCTCTATGAGGGCTGGGCGAAGACGACCGAAGAGGCCGAAGCGTTTGCGCAAAAGAGCGTCCGTTTCGTGCCCTGCCACGATCAGTCGGCGGTCGGGCCGATGGGCGGCATCACGTCCGCCAATATGCCGGTCCTCGTCGTTCGCAACGCCAATCAGGGGAACTTTGCCTATTGCAACCTCAACGAGGGCATCGGCAAGGTGATGCGCTTCGGTGCGTTCGAGGGTGAAGTGCAGACGCGTCTTGCGTGGATGCGCGACGTGCTGGCCCCGGTCCTGTCTGAGGCTCTGAAGCGCAATTCCGACGGGCTCGAGCTCTCCGCGATCATGTCGCAGGCCATCACGATGGGCGACGAGTTCCACCAGCGCAACATCGCCGCCTCGGCCCTTCTGTTGAAGGCGCTCGCCGCCGACATCGCCATCGGCAGTGCGTCGGCCGCCGACAAGGAAGAGGTTCTGCGCTTCCTGGAGCGGACCGACCAGTTCTTCCTCAACGTGGCCATGGCCTATTGCAAATGCGTCATGGATGCCGGGCACGCCGTGGGCGAGGGCAGCATCGTCACGGCGATGACCCGCAACGGCCGAGATTTCGGCATCCGCGTCTCCGGGCTCGGCAAGCAATGGTTCACGGCGCCGGTCAATACGCCGGTCGGCCTGTTCTTCACCGGCTATTCGCAGG
Organism: Afifella sp. JA880; assembly: GCF_025379905.1. NCBI lineage: Bacteria > Pseudomonadati > Pseudomonadota > Alphaproteobacteria > Hyphomicrobiales > Afifellaceae > Afifella > Afifella sp. JA880. The sequence goes on along the minus strand of NZ_JAOANH010000002.1, from coordinate 813,171 downwards.
ATGACGCCAATCCCGATATCGGCGACAGCGCGATCACCGAGACGTTCGGTGTCGGCGGGGCGGCGATGGTTGCGGCACCCGGTGTCACCCGCTTCGTCGGCTCGGGCGGCTTCAACGATGCGTTGGAGACGTCTGAAGAGATGCGCGAGATCTATGTGGAAGCCAACACGACGCTGCAGATCCCAACCTGGGATTTCCAGGGCGCCTGCATGGGCCTCGATGTGCGGCGTGTGGTGGAAAGCGGCATCACGCCGGTGATCAACACCGGTATCGCGCACCGCGAGCCGGGCATCGGCCAGGTCGGCGCCGGTGTCGTGCGCCCGCCGCTCGAATGCTTCGAACAGGCGTTCGAGGCCCTCGTGGAAGCGCGTTCCAAGACCGCCTAAGCCGGATCGGCTGAGACGGGGCGGGCGCTATAAAGCCCCGCCCCCTTTCTTTTTCGAACCGCTTTTTGATCGGGTTTTCCCCTCGACCGCTGTCGCGGCCGGGAACGGGCCCCGATTGTCTCAAGTCCAAGCAAATCTTCACACAACCAGGAGGTCGAGATGACCGAGGGTATCCCTCCGCGCCTGCTGATTGCCATTGGTGGAAACGCCACCCATCCCGAAGGTATTCGCGGCACTCCGGCGGAACAGTTCGAGGTGGGGGCGCGTCTGGCGACAACGCTCCTGCCTTTGATGGAGCTCAACACCGAACTCGTCCTCACCCATGGCAACGGCCCGGTGGCGGGAAAAATCCTGATGCGCAACGCGATCGCGCGCGACCGCGTCACGCCGATGTCGCTCGACGTCTGCGGCGGCCACAGCCAGGGCGGTATCGGTTATGTCCTGATGCAGTCATTCGAGAATGCGCTCAGGCGCGCCGGTGTTGCGCGCGAAGTCGTCTATATGCTGACGCAGGTGGTGGTCGATGCCGATGATCCCGCCTTCGACAACCCGACAAAGCCGATCGGCTATTTCTACGATGAGGAAGAAGCGCGGGCTCTGACCCAGGAAATGGGTTGGGAGATGCGCGAGGATTCCGGGCGTGGCTGGCGCCATGTCGTGCCGTCGCCCGAGCCTCGCCATATCGTGGAGACGGCGATGATCGGCACGGCGGCGGCGGCCGGTGCCGTCGTGATCGCCGGCGGCGGCGGTGGCATCCCCGTGGTGCGGGACGCGGAAGGCGATCTCCACGGCGTGGAGGCGGTGATCGACAAGGATCGGACGTCCGTCCTCATGGCGAACCTCCTGGGCATCGACGATTTGATGATCCTGACGCCGGTGCCGCGGGTCGCGGTCGATTTCGGCAAGCCGACACAGCGGCCTCTCGAGCAGGTCACTCTCTCGGAGATCCGCCGCCACCGCGCGGATGGGCAGTTTCCCCCGGGCAGCATGGGGCCGAAGATCGATGCGGCCATCACGTTCCTGGAAAATGGCGGCAAGCGTGTCCTTATCGGACGCATTGAAGACGCGGTCGCGATGCTGAAGGGTGAGGCTGGAACGTCCGTCACGGCGGACGATCTCGCCTAGGAAAGGAGCCGGCGGTGATACGTCTCTTTCCGGTCACGATGGCGGGTGCCGGGGCTGCTCGTGTTCTCCCAGCGGGCGGCGAGGGACGGATCATCGCCGTGTTCCGTCGCAGCTTCTATGCGTCTTTCGAGAAGGGCCTCATCTGCGTCGGCCCGCCGGTCTTTGGGCCGGGACCTTTGCATCTGCTCGCTCCGATGGCCGGCATCGCGTCGTGGCAGTCATGGCTTGATGTTGGAGAGAGGGCGGTGGCCGAGGCGGGGAGGCTCTTCGTCGACGATCTCTGCTTCGATGCGCGGAGCGTCCGGCCGTGGCGGGCTTCTCCGCCTTTGCTCACCTGCGCGGACAGTCTTGCCCGCGGTCTCGGCCGGCTGGCAGCCGAGGCGGAGGACGCTCGTCCGGCAGGCCTCGGCAAACTGATTATCTCTTTGGATGGTCATGTCCCGGCAGACCACCTCGCTTCAGAGGATCCCGTCCTTGCCAAGGCTCTGCCGATCATCGACGCTTTGATGGGGTGGGCAGGCCGTGCAGAGGTCGCCAGAGACGCGCCTCTGCCTTCCGTGAAAGGGATGCTCGGCCTCGGGCCGGGCCTGACGCCCTCCGGCGACGATTTCCTCGCGGGCTTTCTGGTTGCCTTGCAGCGCCTCGGTGCGCCACACCTCGCCGATCGGCTGGCCTCCTCGGTTCTGCCGCTCGCCGCGACGGAAACCAACGCGATCAGCGCCGCCTATCTTGCCTGGGCCGCAAAGGGTGAGGCTGCGGCCAGTCTGATCGACGCTTTTACCGAAATCTCTGACGGCGGCGCAGACCTCAGACCGCATTTTGAACGCATCGCAGAGATCGGTCACAGTTCTGGATGGGATTGTCTGGCGGGAATGGCGTTCGCCGCCCGGGCAATGCTGCCGGCATTGGTTTGCCGCGACCAAAGCGTTGCGGAGGCATTTGGTCGCTACGCGGGTGCCCTTTAAGCATTCCCGAGCTATTCTTTTTGCCGCTTGCGTTATGGATCGCTACAGTCTTCTGAGATTGTTCTTTCCTCCGCGCTTTGTGCAAAGAGATGCTGCCACCATGAACTCTGGTCTGCCCAATCTCGATCTCGAGGCGATTCGCACATTCGTGGCGGTGGCCCGGCTGAAGAGCTTTTCGGCCGCGGCTCAGCATCTTCATCGCACGACGTCTGCGATCAGCTACCGGATCAAGGCGCTGGAAGACCGCGTCGGCACGCCGCTTTTCGTGCGCACCACCCGTCAGGTGACGTTGACGTCGGCCGGGATGGTTCTCCTGGAGAAAGCCACCCAGATTTTCGAGTGGCTCGAGGAATTGCCGGACGAGCTGCGCCAGGTCGGCGACAATGTCGAGCCGCATTTTAAGCTCGTCATCAACAACCTTCTTTACGATGCCGGTGCGGCTGCGGAGCTGCTCGACAATTTGAGCCGGGCCTTCCCCTATACGGAATTCGAGCTGCGGCTCGCCGTCTATATGGGGGTGTGGGACGAGCTGTTGCACAATGGCGGGCATATGGCTCTGGGTGCGCCTGGCTTTCACACGATCAACGACGATTTCCGCACGCATGCGCTGGGCACGATTCATTGGGTTTTCGTGGTCTCGCCAGAGCACCCGCTCACCCAGGTTCCCGAGCCGCTGAGCGATGACGATTTGCGGCGTTTTCCCGCGATCAATGTCCAGGACACGGCGATCCGGCTGGTGAAGCGGGTCGCCTGGAAATTGTCGGGTCAGAAGGAACTGCTCGTGCCCGATCTCCAGACCAAGCTTCTTGGCCACCTGACCGGCGCCGGCATCGGCTTTCTGCCCGAGGTGATGGTGCGTGAGCATCTGCGGGCCGGGCGGCTGGTGGCGCGCCGCGTGGTCCATCCGCGGTCATCCTCGCCCCTGTCGCTGGTGTGGCGGCAGGGAACCACCGGCCGCGTGTGTTCGCACCTGCAGGAGCTTTTCGTGCGCAAGGCCGATGTCGTCGCCCCCATGCTGAGAAACGTGGATGCCGAAGACACCGTCGAAGCCGGGCAGCCGTCTGCCCAGAGCTTTCGCCGCGCCACCGATTTCAATTGAGGCGTGAGAGCGCTCCCGCGCGCTTCATTCGGGTCGTGAACCCTGGTGCAGTCGTGGAACCTGGGGCAGATGCCCCGGAGGTTTTGAGTAAACCTCCGGGGCTGATCCTCATGGGAAGAAGTTGATGTGGACGATGCCGGGTTGGACGCCTGTGGTCATCGGTGCGGCGATGATCTGGCCGCCTTTATGGGGAACCGCGTAGCCGCCTTCTCCGTAATCGGCGAAGGGCTCGACGGAGGAGGCGTTCGCGCCTGTCTTGCCGGCAAAATGGTCCGCCAACGCCTTGCTCAGGGCCATGCCGTCTCCCGAGCCCATTACGATGATGCTGCAATGGTCGGCGATGCTCGAGAAGCCGATTTTGACCGAGGCATTGATGCCGTCGGGGCCGGTGAAGCTCGCATATGTGATCGATCCGGCGTTCGTTCCGGATTGATTGCCGAAGGTTTTGGAGCCCGCAAGAGCGGCGATCGCTTTCGTGAGGTTTCCGCCGTTGGCGAGGCAGTATTGCTCGAAATAGGAGGCGGCTTGAGCGGGGCGGCCGTTCAACTCGGCGGGACCTGCATTCGCGGAAGAGATCGTTCCAGCCAGGAAGAGGCCCGCCAGTCCCAAGGCGATCTTTTGCATCATAACGTCATTTCCAATCGGGCTGAGTGTGGTGATTTGAGCGCTGCCGTTCGGGGGACCGGCAGGCTGTTGGGAGGTGGCGGTGAAGGGCGTCATTGACCCGCCTTCGCCGCGAGAGGTGTCGCGCCGTCCGGCGTGGGCGGCCGAACATTTGGCGCAAACGGTGGCTCTCGGGTGAGGGCTCACCTTGGAGCGGGACTAAACTGCGCGCCCGCCTCCGGGCAAGGGAGAGACGTCGTCGGAACATATTTTGCCGGCAAATCCTTGTGGAAATCCCGGCCTCTCGCGCCGGTTTTTCCGTGTGGCGTTGGCGGCTATGCAGGTCACGCGGCTTGACGTCAGGGAAATGTTCGGCAAACCCTTCGGCCCACATCCGAAATCGGCTTCGGCCGCTTGCCCAGCGTTTCCTCCCCTCAAGGCTCCCGGTGCCTTTCATGCGTTCCTCTCTGACCCGCTCCCTGATCATCGTCGCCGTCTTCTCGCTTTTGTCCTTTCTTCTCGGTTTCGTGAAATTCGGCGGTGCGAGCTCCATCGCCCTCGACGCGTTTCCCTCGTATTTCGTCGCCGGCTTCTATGGCCCGCTTCTCGGCGCGCCGGTCGCCGCCGTCGCGCATCTTCTCTCAGCCGTTTCGGGCGGCTTTCCGTTTTCGGTTCCGGTGCATCTCTTCATTGCGGCGGAACAGGCGCTCTGGGCATCTCTCTTCGGCGCCATCCTGCGGTATTCGAACGATGTGTGGTTCCTGGTCGTTGCCATTCCGGCCGGTATCGTGTGCAACGGCTATCTCGGGCCGAAGCTGATCGGCTGGGTCTTTCCAGCCCTCGAGGCGCCGGTGAGCGGGCTCATTCCGGTCCTGCTCGTGGCGAGTGCGGTCAATGTGGCGCTCGCGGCCGCCGCGATCCTGGCGCTGCGCAAGACGCCGCTCGGTCATACCTGACCCATATGTGATGTCGTCGGGGATGCATCTTCGTGTCGAAGCCGGCACGGCCGAGATTGCCGGTCATGCCTTCACGGTGCCGCAACGCGTCGACTGGGAGGCGGGCGATATCGTCTATCTCGATGCCGCTTCGAGTGAGCGTCCCTCTTTGTTTCTCGAGCTCGTGTCGGGGCTCGCGCGTTTTTCCAGGTATTTGCAGCCCGTCGAGGGGCGCGCGATGGTGCGGCGGCCTTTCCCGGTGCGCGGGCTCGACCTCTTTTCTTTCCGGCTCCCTGACGGTTCGTCGTTCAAGCTCACCCTGCCGGATGAAGAGTGTCCGGCAGGTCTCGATTTCCGTCTTCACCGCGCACAGACGATCGGCTTCGTATTCGGCGAGCCGAAGCAGTATAGCGTCGGGCGCAACGTCGCCGAGGAGATCCGCTATTCCTTCGCCGCCCTCGGACGGGAGGTGCCTTCGGATCTTTCCGCTTTCGAGAAATACGGTCTGACGAAGATCCTGGCGCATCCGACGCAGTCCCTCTCCGGGGGAGAGAGCCACCGCCTCAATATCGCCTGCGTGGTGGAAACCGGATCGCCCTTCCTGATCCTGGATTTGAGCGCCGCCAATCTCGACCGCGATTTCAAGACGTTCCTGAAGGAGCTGTTGAACGAGATCCGGGAGACCCGCATCGTTCTCATCTATGACGGGGGACGGGGAGATTTCGCCGATCTGTGTCGTCGCGCGGTGACGATTTCGGCCGGGCGTGTCGCAACGGTCGAGGTGGCGAGCGTGCGGGAGGCATGCGCCTCGCGAGCGCCGCTTCTCCTCACCGACCCGGCGCGTGAGGACGCCGAGCCCATCCTCGTTGCCGAGGGGTTTGGTCATGCAGGCCTGGCGCGGCCTTTTTCTGCCGTTTTGCGGGAGGGAGAGCATGCGCTCTTCCTGGCCCCGAACGGAACGGGCAAGACGTCACTCGCCCGCGGTCTCGTCGGCATCGATGCGCGCCATGATGGCCGGCTGTGGCGGCGGGATGGGAGCCGGATCGCCGCCATCTTCCAGTATCCCGATCGTCTGCCGGTGCATTTGACGGTGGGTGAACTCGATCGGGGCGGCGCCTTTCGCGACCATTTTCCCGAGGTGGGGCGCGACGTGCGGGTCGCGGAACTCTCGCTGTCTCGCAAAAAGCTCCTCTATGTCCTCGCCTTCCTGGCGATGCCGCTCGACATTCTCGTTCTCGATGAGCCCTTCGCCGGGCTCGACCGGCCGGAGATGGAAATCCTGCTTGCGCAGATCAACGCGGCAACCGGGCTGTCGGCGATGATCTTCAGCCATGAGGCAGAGATCGACGCCGAGACGGTGCGCCATCTCATATGATCTTCTTCCTTGCACTTGCCTTCGCCTGCGGGGCGGCCGGCAGCCTTGGCGACTTCGTCGTGCCGGCGCTCGGCGTGGTCGCGCGAAGCCTCTATCTGCGCAAGAGTTTCAGACTGCCGGTCTATGCGCTTCTGCTCCCGGCGATCTCGGCCTGCGTCCTCGTTGTCTCCGCCTTCGGCGTGGCGATTGTGCGCGGCGCCACGCCCGAGGCCGCCTTCGAGATGCTCGCCGGCGACTTCCTCTTTCTCCGCATCCCCTGCGCGATGTTTCTTCTCCTCGTCTTCGTGCACAACAACCGCGCCGAACTCGTCGATTTTCTCGGCCGCGTGCCGGTCGTCAATTACGTCGTGCATTTCATGGAGCGGGCGCAGGACGTGCTGGCGGAAGCCATGCGAGAAACGCGCTACACCGCCGATGCGCTCGAGGCGGCCACACCTGCGGCAAGCGGGCGGGGGCCAGTCTCGGCGTTGCGGCGCCTGTCACGGCGGGTCGATACGCTCATGGTGTTCCTCGTGATCTACGTGGAGCGGGTGACGACGGTGATCGAGGCGCGGGGCGTGCTGCCGCCGATGCGCCGCTGGCGCGACTATCGAGGCAGTGCCGAAATCGTTGCCGACGTCCTCGTCTGCGGGGCCTATCTCATCTGGATCTGGGGGCCAGCTGTGGTCCGGCACATGGCCGGAGCGGGCGGCGTCGCCGGCTGAAGGCGCGCTGTCCCGATCCTTTGCACCGCAATCTCAGAAGATGGAGCGTCCGCGATGCGAAGCTGAGGTCCGTGAGGTGTCGGCGATCCAGGCATTTGGCTTGCGATCGAGCGCGGAGAGGGGCGAGCGGTCTATGTCCAGCCATCCTCGATCAATCGCGAAGCGGACGATATCGGCCCGGCTTTGCAGAGAGAGCTTCTGAGCGGCGCGACGCTTGTAGGTCTCGACGGATTTCGGGCTGACACAGAGCTTTCCGGCGATCTCCTTGATGCTGAAGCCGAAAGCGGTGAGCTTCAAAGTCTCTTCTTCCCGCCGGGTGATCTCCGTCTCCTCGCTGTCATTCTCGCCTTCATTGACACAGGGCAGCAGTTGCGTGGCGAGGCAGGGGTCGATGTAGCGCCTGCCGGAGAGAACGAGACGCAACGCGTCGATGAGGTGGCGTGCCTCGGAGCTCTTGAGCACGTATCCGGTGACGCCCAGCGCAAACACACGCTGAAGAATGCGTGTGTCCGCATGCATCGTGTAGGCGAGGATCGGAAGAGACGGCGCTCTTGCGATCGCCTCCGGCAGCCAGGCGCCTTCCGCTGCACCAGGGAGGCTCAGGTCGGCGACGAGCGCATCGAGGGTGCCGCTTTCCGCGAGCGCCAAAGCCTGTTCGGCGGTGCGCGCCTCGCCGGAAAATTCGAACCCCTCTTCATATTCCAACGCAGCACGGATGCCTGCGATTACGCAGGGATGATCATCCACGACGCCTATGCGATACGCTTTCGAAGCTGCTTGCATCGTCTTTTGCCTCCAGGGAGATGGAGAACCGAGCATTCTGCCCATTCGAGGGTCGGATCTCGACTCTGAGTGGTGAGAATTCTTCTCTTGTCTTCTGTATGGCGGTCGAAAAAACGAAGTCTTCTAACGAACCTTCAGGATTTCCCCATCCATCTTTAAAATTTGCTTCAATATGCGCTACAACTGTAAATCGGTCCACAGCCGAAAGGCTGACTGCGACAAAAGCATCATCGTGCCGGAGACAGCGTGCGGCGGCGATGATTCGTTCGATTGCGCAGGCGACCACGAGGCAGAAACGCAGGCTGAAAAAGCCGGCGTTTTCTTTCGAAGAAAGAAGGTAGATCTGCAAATGATGGCGGGCTGCAACGACCGGAGCCATCGCGCGCACGAATTCGTCGAGAGAAATTGAGCAGGTGTGGGAAAGCTGTGTGGCCGAATAGATGCGATGGATGAGAGGAGAGATCTGGTCGACGTCGCGACCAATATCTCTGATGAGCTCGTCGTCGGCATATTTTCGTGTCAGCTGAAGAAGCTTGAGATTAAGCGAACTCAGAGACGCGCCGACGATGTCGTGTAGCAGCGATATCTCCTTGCACAGCGCGCATTCCTGTTCCGCTTGCATGCTTCCCCCTGAGCAGAGGCACGTTCTGCGTGTGCCTTGGGTGCTCCGTAAGCAGAGGTTATTCTAATTAAAAATTAGAATCTATATGTTTTTTCGAGTTTATTTGTGTCTTCGGGCGTTTTGTATTGTCATCGGTCAGGGGAGGGAAGGGGCCCGCCGGAGTTTTTCTCTGTGTTTGCCCGCAGATGGCGTTCGAGCTCAGGGAGGAATTGCCAGAGGTCGCGGTTGAGTTCGGTCATCTCGTGCGCCGCTTCGTTCATCTCGTCGAGGCGCTGGTCATCGAGCGGACGCTCACGTCCGAAATAGATACGGCCCCGCTTCTCCTCGATCCGCATCAGGTTTGTGTGCGTGATCTCGCCGAGCTGGTCGACCGCAAACATGGAATGGTTGAGCTCGTTGCGCAGCTTCGTCGCCGCCTCGAAACGTTTCACGAGAAGCTTCAATTTCTTGGCAATGACGTCATCGCGGAGCTTTGCCTTCGCCAGCCTGTTGACGAGATCGAGCCGCGCCCGCGTGGTGTTGAGCGTTCCGAAGACGATGACCGAGGTCGGGTGGTCGGTTTCCATCAGCAGCATGAGGACGTGGACGAACAGGCTCTCGTTGTTCGACCAGTTGAGCACCAGGTTGCCGATGGTGGCGAAGATGCGCATCCGCCGCTCCTGCAAACCGCGCGGCGGAGCGGAGAACGTCTGGAAGGTGGGTGGCTCCGGAAGGCGCGAATCGGCTGCGGCGTCGTCTGCCGGATAGGTCTCGTCCACCGATGAACCTCTTTGAGTTTATCTCGCGGAGGCTAAGGTCGCGGGCATCCAGATTCAAAGTCAATGCAGCAAAAGTAGCGCCGTGTCAGTTTATTCCTGACACGATTTAGGGTAATACCTGTTATATTTATAGGATTAACTCTGTCGTGTCAGGATTTTTTACGCGGAAACGGGGAATTTCCTGAGAGACAATTTGCCTCTACGTCGCTCACCATTGGTGCAGTTGCTGGATGTTCTGGCAACCGGGCCCAGCAGGGCTCCGACCAATGCGAGAGGCTGTTGAAGCCGTTCAATCCGCGTAGATGACGGGTTGCGGTCCCCGGCGGTCTCTCGACCAGAGGGAAGTGAAAATGGCTACTGACCGTAACAATCTGGCATTCGCCAATGCCGGCGTCGCCGGCGCATTCCAGGACAGCTGGGGGAACGGCGTCGATGCGTCTGTGACGAACCAGGATTTCGACGTTCTCAGCAACAACGACGCGAGCGACGACGACAATCTTGATCTCGACGATCAGGACCTGGTCGACATCGACGACAACGACGGTGGCGACGACATCGACGTCGCGGTTCTCGGTTCCGGCAATTCGAGCACGACCGATATCGATACCGACGAATCCTACTTCAGCGGGAATGAATCGACCTATACGTCGGACACGTCCGTCGACGTCTCCAATGTCGGCAACGAGACGTTCTCCTCCGACTTCAGTTCGGACGTCTCCTCGACCAACACGTTCAACTACTCCGACGATGACGTGAACACGACCGGCAGCAACAACACTGCCAGCGTCGGCGTCACCGACAGCTTCAACGAGAAGATCGACAACGTCGGCAATTGGTCGGACACCGATATCCATACCAAGATGGAGTCTATCGGCGACGGCGACCTCGTCGACGTCGATGGCCTTTGCGGCGATATCGACGACCTTTTGTCGCTCGGTGGGGACGGCAACGTCTTCTCGCTCGATCAGGTCCAGACGATGATGGACAGCGATTTCATCGCCAATCCGACCGTCACCAACAACGGCTATCTGGGCCAGTCCGCCTATAACATCGATGGCGGTTACGCAGATGCGACCTCCGGCGTCGGGAACGTCGACGGTGCCAGCGATGTCGGCGGCAACGCCAATGCCGGCGCGGACGCTCTCGCGGACCTCAGCGGCTTCGACCAGAGCATCAGCATGGGCGGCAACATCCAGTACGCCAGCATGAATCTCGATGTGGTCGGCGGCAGCGCGGACTCCGACATCATGGGCGACGACACCTGATCGCATGCGCACGGCTTCGGCCGGATACGCATTCTTTCAACACCCGCTTGCGGGCATCGCCCTAAACGCTCCGGCTGTGCCTGCGCGAGCGACGACTTTCAAAGGAAAACGCTATGTTTAACTTCAATCCGGCTCCTCCGGCGCCCGAAGAAAACAACACCGGCAGCACCAGCGCCGGCGTTGTGGGCGCATTCCAGGACAGCAGCCACAACTTCGTCGACGGCTCCGAGAGCAATCTGAACTCGTCCTTCATGAGCGGCAACGATCTTTCGGATGACGACAACCAGGACATCGACGATCAGGACGGCCTCGATATCGACGACAACGATGCCGGTGACGATATCGACATGGCGGTGGTCGATTCCCTCAACACGTCCTCGTTCTCGGTCGACAAGGACGTTTCTGTCGGCAGCGACAACACCAACACGGTGTCGAAGACGGTCGACATCGATGTGGAGGATTCCGGCAATTCCTCGGTCACTATCGAGAAGTCTTTGGACTTCACCGAGGAAAACACGACCAATTGGTCGGATGACGATGTGAACACGACGAACAGCGGCAACACGCTCGGCGTCAACGTGGACAATGTCGGCAATCACACGCTGACCGATTCCTTCAATGCCAGCTCCTACACCGATATCACCAACGATTACTGCCTCGAAGACAATGATCTCGTCGATCTCGACGGGCTCCAGGGCCGTATCGACGATATCTTGAGCGTCGGCGGAGACGGTAACGTCCTCAGTGGCCTGCAGGATCAGCTCCTCACCGACAATGATCTGGTGATGAGCCCGTCTGTGTCGAACAGCGGTTGGGCTTCCGTCAGCCAGGATGCCGGGTGCATCGATGGTGGTTGGGCCGATTCTGACGCGAATGTCGGAAATGTCGGCGGTGACAGCGACGTCGGTGCCAATGCGACGGCCTCTGCGGATGCCGCGGCCAATCTCTCTGCGTTCGGCCAGACGATCGAGACCGGCCTCAACACGCAGTATGCCCGCATCGACACGAGCGTCGTGGGTGGTTCCGACGACGGCGATATCGCCGGCGACGACGCCTGATCAGCCGAGCCAGCTGAACGGTGTTCGAAGGCTGAGGAGACTCGAACTTCGAGCGACACTGACACTGAGAGCCGCGCCATGTCGCGGCTCTCTCTGCCTCAACTCGGTCAGAATCTCGGAGCCGCGCCGTGCGTGCCAATGCCGTCGCAGAAGCCATATCCAGATTCATGGGGTTCTTCGAACCGGTCGATGAGACCGCGAAGTTCCGCATCGAGCATCCCGATTTCGATTTCGGGCGTCGCCCGGTTGAGCTGAACCCGGATGCGCCGGGAACGCTTGTCAATGTGTCCCCGGATAATGGACCTGCGGGCGGGGACGGCGTTTCGCTGCGGCTTGGCGGATATCCGTCCGTGTTTGTGGATCCGGCGGGACATCATCCGGCGCCCGTGCCATCGGGCCATGGGTATGAGCCGGTTTTTCTGAGCGATCGCGGCCCGGTTTTCATGCGCCCTGGCGAACCGGCCAGCGTCAGCGCCCCCGGCGCCTTTGTCGAGCCAGATGTGCGGGCGGTCTACAACGAGACCGTCGATTCAAGCTTCGGCGTGGTCCGTCAGCACGCTGTACTCGACGACAGCGATCAGCTCTCGCTGGTCGATGGGGTGGACCCTGTCTCTCTCGTCCCCGATGCGGGCGAGGACCTCCAGACGATGATCGATGCCGCGCAGATCTGGCGGGAAGAGATCTGGCGCGCCGAAACATCGGGCGGAGACGTCTCTGAGGAGAACTGGAACGGCGAGACCGGCGGGCTACACAATCCTGCAGAGATCCGCGAAGCGCTTCTCCCCTCGGCCTATCACAATCCGGAAAGTGCCGGGCCAGTGACTGGCCATGACGGCGCTTATGTGAACGGGCAGCCGTCCCCCGATTACCCGACGGTCGACGAGATTTTCGACCGGCTCGGTCTCGGCGAAGACGAGGCCGATGAAGCTCCGAAAGACCCCCTCGATGTGGCGGTGACGGCCGAGATCGACCTCGGCCACAACACCGTCGTCAACGAGGCGACGGTCCTGCAGGCCGATACTTTTGCCCGCACGACGATCGTCACGGGCGACTATTACGAAACGAATGCGATCAATCAGCTGACCGTGCATCTCGATGTCGACGAGCGTCCGGCCGGGGCTGGTTTCGATGGCGCCGGCAGCTCTTACACAGATGCCTACAACGTCGCCGTTTTCGAGCGCAGCGAAGGTGTGACACCCGGGCCCGCCGATCCCGCCGGCTACTTCGTGCCTTACGACTACGAGGTCGATGTCATCGACGGCGATCTCGTCACCTCCCGTTTCATCGAACAGATCCGTGTCGTCCTGGATAACGATCAGGTCGTTCTCACCTCGGTCAGCGAGGATACTGTGATCGAGATGGGAGGGAATGTCTCATATGGCTCCGTCGATTTTGCGGCTCTCCAGGATTTCTACGACGTCATCATCTTCGGCGGCAGCGTTTATGAAGGAAACTACATCGACCAGGTGAGCATCCTTCTCGACAATGATTACATCGCGCCCGGGGCGGCGGCCGGCGGCAGCATCGCGAGCTCCGGAAATCTTCTCTACAACTTTGCTTCCATCCAGAATATCGGCGGAACCGATTTCCGGCCTGTGTCTGAGACGATGTCGGATCTCGTCTCCGCGTTCGGTCGTGGGGAGGAGACCTTCGACCGCTCCCTCGGCGAGCCGCTCGATTTTCTCGGCAGCTCGCATCTGCGCATCCTCTACGTGACCGGCGACCGGGTCGAGCTCACGCATCTCAAACAGACGACCATCCTCTCGGACGCGGACACCGTCGATTATGCGCGGCAGACGGCGGCCGAGCTCGTCAATAAATCCGGGACGGACGTGCCCTGGCATATCGAGACCGGCGGCAACGCGGTCGTCAATGCAGGCCAGATCATCGACTACGACACGGCCGGTTCCGTGCGCTTCCTCGGCGGCGACTACTATTCCGATTCCATTCTCGCGCAGGCGGACCTCGTTCCGAGAGGAAACATGTCCGTTTTCGATACGGCGAAGCTTGCGCCGGAAGTGATCGCCTTCACGAGCCCTGACATCGACGTGCCTGACGAGGAGGGCGGTTTTGCAATCCACTCATACGACATGCCTGGCGATGGCCTGGCGAGCTTTTTCGGGTGAACCATGAAGTTGATGTCCACGGAAATGTCAGGTGGGGGCGGCACCGGCGATGTCGTCGAGGATGTTACGAGCGCACGCAAGCGCGCTTCTGTGCAACGGGCGCCGGCTGCAGCGCCTGCCTCGTCTGACGCCTCAAAATCCCGCAGCCTCCAGATGACGCCTGCGGCCCAAGCGGCGATCGCCCGCATGGAGGAGGACATTCTTCGCGTGGTCGCGGTGGCCGCACGGACGCCCCGGCTGCATGGGAAGACGAAAGAGGCGAGAGCTTCGTGGCAGGGTCTTCCGAGGGCGGTGCAGCTCGACGATCTCGCTTTGGTGTCCACCGCGAAAGCCGCCCCACAGCGTCCTCGTGGAGAGGCCGCTCAGGCAATGCCTTCGTCGGCGCCGCCAATGCAGGCGCGGGAGGGCCGCGGCACCGGAAAGCTCGACGATGTCAATCCGGCGAAGTTCCGGGAGCCGGAACCTGCAAAGGCGAAATCTCCCCCCTTTGCGCCTGTGATCGAGATCGAGAAGAACGAGCGCACCGAGCTGCCCGTGCAAAAAGGGGGCGGCGGCAAGCCGCCGCCGTCTTCCGGCGGCAGCGGCGGGGGAGGCGGCGGTTCCGATGGCCGGCCGAAGATGCAGGAGCGCGTCTCGCAGCCGAATTTTCGCCAGGCGCTCGCGCTGACGGTCGCGAAAGTGAAGACGAACATGCTGGTCGTTTTCGTCTTTACGATCGCGATGAACGTTCTCGTGCTCGCCGTGCCGATCTATCTTTTCCAGATCGCCGACCGGGTTCTCACCAGCCGCTCGGTCGATACGCTCGTCATGCTGACGCTGATCACGGCGGGTGCGATCGTGGGGCAGGTGCTTCTCGACGTTTTCCGCCGGCGCATTTTGATGCGCACCGCCTCGGAGATCGAGACGCGGCTGAGTTCGCCCATTTTGAGTGCGGCGGCGCGCTCGGCGCTTGGGGGAAGCGGTCGCGATTATCAGGTGCTGGGGGATCTCCAGCATATCCGCAACTTCGTCACCGGCGGCACGCTTCTGGCGATGCTCGATGCGCCGCTTGCGCCGATTTTCATCCTGGCGGTTTTCCTCGTCCACCCGCATCTCGGTTTCATCGTCTGCACGTCGATCCTGCTCTTGATGATCGTTGCGTTCATCAACCGTCAGATCACGGCGAAACCCTTCGCGGAAGCCAATGCGCATCTGACGATGGCCAACCTCAACCTGGAATCCCTGTCGCGCAATTCGCAGATCATCAATGCGCTCGGCATGATCCCGGAGGCCGTGCGCATGTGGGGGCGTGCGAATGCCAACTCGCTCCGCCACCAGGTGACGGCGCAGGATCGCAACGTCTTCTTCACCGGCGTGTCCAAGGGGGTGCGCCTCTTTGCCCAGATCGCCATGCTCGGCTGGGGCGCGCATCTGGCACTCGACGGGCGGCTGACGGGCGGCATGGTGATCGCCTCCTCAATCATTGCGAGCCGCGCGCTCGCACCGGTCGAAGGCACGATCGAGGGATGGCGCACCTATATCCAGTCCCGCGCGGCCTATGACCGGATCGCCACCTTGCTGCGGACCTCGCCGCTCAATGTGGAACGCCTCAGGCTGCCGCAACCGACGGGCCGTCTCGACGTGGAGCGCGTGCTCTTCGTGCCGCCGCCCAACAAGCGGGTCATTCTGAACGGCGTCACCTTCAGCCTGGAACCCGGTGAGACCCTGGCGATCATCGGGGATTCCGGCGCCGGCAAGTCGACTTTGGGCAAAATGCTGGTCGGATCGATCGTGCCGACGGCCGGAAGCGTGCGGCTCGATCTCATGGAACTGAAGAACTGGGACCCGCGGCAGCTCGGTGAGAACATCGGCTATCTTCCGCAGGACATTCAGCTCTTTCCCGCCTCCATCAAGGCGAACATCGCCCGTATGCGCGAGGACGTGACGGACGAGATGATCTTCGAGGCCGCCTCTCTCGCCGGGGTGCACAAGCTGATCGCATCGCTGCCGCAGGGCTATGAGACCATGATCGCGGGCGATGGTGCGCCGCTCTCCGGCGGCCAGAAGCAGCGGATCGGCCTGGCCCGCGCCTTCTTCGGCAATCCGCGTCTCGTCATCCTCGACGAGCCGAACTCCAATCTCGACACGGCCGGCGAGCAGGCGCTCGCCCAGGCGATCGAAAAGGCGAAGACGGTCGGCACGACGGTTATCGCCATCACCCAGCGCACGGCACTTCTGAGGTGCGTCGACAAGATCATGGTCATGAAGGACGGCACCGTTCAGGCGATCGGTGAGCGGCAGGCGATGCTGCAAGCTCTTGCCGGTCCGAAAAAGCCCGGGCCCGGGGGTGCGCCCGGCGGAGAGGCGAGGGGAGATCAGGCATGAGCAAGAAAGCTGGCGGAGACTACCCGCTGGAGGAATGGTATGCGCCCGTTCCCCGCTCCATCGCCTCGGCCTCTCTTGCCGGCGCCCTTGTGATCGGGCTCGCGTTTGCAGGCTTCGGGGGCTGGGCGGCGACGGCACCGCTTGCCGCGGCGGTCGTGGCGAGCGGCACCTTCGTGTCTACCGGCCAGAACAAGCTGGTGCAGCATCTCGAAGGCGGGATCATCCGCGAAATCCGGGCGCGGGAGGGCGACCGGGTCGATGCCGGCCAGACCCTGCTCGTTCTCGATTCCGTTGCTCCGCGGGCCAATGCGCGGCGCCTGTCGATCCGGCTGGCGCGTCTGCAGGCGGCGAGCGACCGGCTCTCGGCACAGGCGGCCGGGCGCGAGGCGCTGGTTTTCCGCGATGTCCGTTTGAACGACGCGGATGGCGAAGAGATCGAGCAGATCCAGGATATGCAGAGACGCCTATTCGATGCCGCTTTGGCGCAGCTGAAGGGCAATGAGCACATCGTCGAAGGCAGCATTCAGGCGCTGCGCGAAAGGCTGAAGGGTGTGGAAGCCCAGAAGGCCGCCGTTTCCGAGCAGCTCCGTCTCATCCTCAAAGAGCGCGAAGGCAAGGCCACGCTTCAGGAGAAAGGCCTGTTGCCGCTGAGCCGTCTGTTCGAAATGGACCGGGTGATCGCCGAAGCGCGGGGCATGGTCGGCAAACTCGAGGGGGACGAAGGCGATCTCAAGAGCCAGATTGCCCGCCATGAGGCGGAAATCGCCCAGCTTCGCCAGGAAACGCGGCAGCGGGCCGGCGACGAATTGCAGACCGTCAACAGCGACCTCGACGATATCCGCGAACAGCTGGCCGCAGCCTCGGACGTGCTCGGGCGCGTCGAGATCCGCTCGCCGGTCGCCGGCATCATCGTCAAGTTCAACTACAATACCATCGGCGGCGTCATCGAAAGCGGCAAAGACATTCTGGAGATCCTGCCGGAGAACGAGGATCTCATCATCGAAGCGCCGGTGAAGCCGTCGGACATCGACGATGTGGCGCTCGGGCAAGCCGCGACCGTCAACCTGACGAGCTTCAACCGCAGGACGACGCCGGCGTTCACCGGCACGGTGATCTATGTCTCCGCCGATACGATCCGCGGCAAAGATCGCGACAATCCCAAGGACGTTTATCTTGTCCGCGTTCTGCTCGACGACAAGCATCTGGCACAGGCGCAGGAGTTGCATATCACGCCGGGCATGCCAGCCGAGATTTTCATCGAGACGGCGTCGCGCACCTTCCTCGATTACATCACGAAGCCGGTGAGAGACAGTATGGGCCGCGCCTTCCGGGAAAGCTGAGCCCGGGAAAGCCGAGCCGCCGCCGGGCGGGCTGAGCCGGCGGTTCCTTTCGCAAGCGTCGTCTCAAGGGGGGATCGGGCGCGAGCGTTTCGGGATGATGGCTGGCAGGCGCGAGTGTCCTCCCGGCGGTTTGCCGCCGGGAGGACACGCTTTCAGGCTTGGGTCGGTCGCTCGGCGGCCGGTTTTTGGGGCGAATGCGCCTCGTGGCGCTCATCCTCTTCCATAAGTTCGAACCACATGGCGTTGAGGACGGCGAAGGCGGCTGCCAGCGGCAGGCCGAGAAGCCAGGCGAAATACCACATCTCAATCTCCTCCTGTCGCTTAGTAGGCGTGGCTCTTGCCACCGCTGATCTCGTCCTCGTCGACCTTGCCCCACAGCACCCGGTAGACCCAGGCGGTATAGACAAGGATGATCGGCACGAAGATCGCTGTGACGACGAGCATGATGAAGAGCGTGAGGTGGCTCGACGAGGCATCCCAGACGGTGAGGCTCGCCTTCGGCATGAGCGACGACGGCAGGATGAAGGGAAACATCGACGCGCCCACGGTCGAAATGATGCCGACGATCGAAAGGCCGCTGACGATCACGGTGAGACCTTCCAGGCGGATCCTGAGCAGGATGAACGCCAGGAACGCTGCGACGATGCCGAGGATCGGCGCCGCCATCATCCAGGGATAGGTCTCGTAATTGCCGAGCCAGATCCCTTCTCCCATCTCGACCGATTTCACGAGCGGGTTTGAAGGCCCGACCGGGTCGATCGAGCCGACGATCCGGTAGCCGTCGACGAAAGCCCAGATATAGGCGCCCGCAAGGACGAAGAGGGCGATCGTCGCGATGGCGGCGATGCTTCCATAGTTGCGGGCGCGCTCACGCACGTCACCTTGCGTCTTCAAGACGAGCCAGGCGCCGCCATGCATGATGAGCATCGAGACGGAGACGAGACCGCACAAAAGCGCGAAGGGATTGAGCAGCCCGAAAAACGTGCCGTCGTAGAAGATGCGCAGATCGCTGTTGAAGCGGAAGGGAACGCCCTGGAGGACGTTGCCGACGGCGACGCCGAAGATGAGCGCCGGCACGAACGAGCCGATGAAGAGAGCCCAATCCCAGTTCCGACGCCATGTGGGGCTCTCGCGTTTGGAGCGGTATTTGAAGCCGACCGGCCGCAAGATGAGCGCGAACAGGATCGCGAACATGGCGAGATAGAAGCCGGAGAAGGACACCGCATAAAGCGGCGGCCAGGCGGCGAAGATCGCGCCGCCTCCGAGGATCAGCCAGACCTGGTTGCCTTCCCAGACCGGGCCGACGGAGTTGATGACGACACGTCGTTCCAGATCGTTCCTGGCGACGAAAGGCAGCAACGTGCCCGTGCCGAGATCGAAGCCGTCGGTGACGGCAAAGCCGATCAACAGAATGCCGAGGAGCCCCCACCAGATCAGGCGAAGGACATCGTAGGAGATAAGGTCGTGAAGGATCATAGCTGTCACTCCGCCGGTACGACGTGGGAGGAGATGGCCGGGCTTCCAGGCTCTTCCTCGGGATCGGGCCCTTTGCGGATCGCCGCCACCATCAGGCCCATCTCGATGATGAAGAGGGTCGTGTAGATGAGGACGAAGCCGATGATGGTCATTAAGACCGTGCCGGCACCGAGGTCCGAGACGGCTGCGGCGGTCGGCAATACGCCTTCGATGATCCAAGGCTGACGTCCGAATTCGGCGACGAACCAGCCGCTTTCGGCCGCAATCCATGGCAGGGGGATGGAAAAGACCGCCACCCAGAGGAGCCAGCGGCGCTTCTCCAGCGTGTGCTGGGCCGACAAGACGAAGAAGACGCCCATCAACAGGATGAAGAAGAAGCCGAGGCCTACCATGATGCGGAAGGTCCAGAAGAGCGGCAAGACGCCTGGGACCGTGTCCCATGCCGCCTTGGTGATCTCCTCTTCGCTGGCATTGCGCGGGTCGTCGACGTAGCGCTTCAGAAGAAGCGCATAGCCGAGCTCGTGACCGTTGTCTTCGAAGGTCTTGCGGAGGTTGCCCGGAACCGTGTCACCCGGTGGGAGACTGCGGATCTGCTGCAAGGCGTCGAAGGCCGTAATGCCTTGCCGGATGCGCACTTTTGCGAGTTCGACGAGCTCCTCGATGCCGGGAATCTCGGTGTTGATCGAGCGCGTGCCGATGAGGCCCATCACCCATGGAATATGCACCGCGTAGTGTGTTTCGCGGTCTTCCTGGTCGGGGATGCCGACGACGGTGAAGGCCGCGGGAGCGGGCTCGGTGTGCCACATGGCCTCGATCGCGGCGAGCTTCATCTTTTGATGCTCGGTCGAGAGGTAGCCGCTCTCGTCACCCAGAACGACGACAGAGAGGGCGGAAGCGAGGCCGAAGGAGGCCGCGACCGCCATGGAGCGCTTGGCCAGCGCGATGTGGCGCCCCTTCAAGAGATACCAGGCGGAAACACCGAGTACGAAGACGGCGGCCGTCACATAGCCAGCGGAGACCGTGTGTACGAATTTCGCCTGCGCCACAGGGTTGAAGAGAACCGCGGCGAAATCCGTCACCTCCATGCGCATCGTGTCGAAGTTGAAGGCCGAACCGACGGGGTTCTGCATCCAGCCGTTGGCGATCAGGATCCACAAGGCGGAGAGGTTGGAGCCGATGGCCACCGCCCAGGTTGCGGTGAGGTGGCCGCGCTTCGACATCTTGTCCCAGCCGAAGAAGAAAAGGCCGACGAAGGTCGCTTCCAGGAAGAAGGCCATCAGACCTTCAATGGCGAGAGGCGCGCCAAAAATGTCGCCGACATAGTGGCTGTAATAGCTCCAGTTCATGCCGAACTGGAATTCCATGACGATGCCGGTCGCGACCCCGACGACGAAGTTGATGCCGAAGAGCACGCCCCAGAACTTCGTCATCTGTCGCCAGATCGGGCGGTCGGTCATGACGTAGACCGTCTCCATGATGGCAAGCATGATGGAGAGGCCGAGGGTCAGAGGCACGAAAAGGAAGTGGTAAAGCGCCGTCAACGCAAATTGCAGGCGCGATAGATCTACAATGTCGAGTTCCATCGGCGGTAACCGGTTTGCCCGGTCTCCTTTCTCTGCCGGCCCCCATCGGGTGCGAGGCCGGCGGTTGATCCCGCGTCGCTCCTAATCGGGACGGAGGGCTTCGAGCGCCTGCTCGAAACCCGGTTCGTTGCGCCGCGGGGCCGCAACGATCTGCCCCTGTTCCAGGATGACGAGACGGTCGGCGATCTCCGCCTCCCGCCGCAAATGTGTGCTGATGACGAGGCTGCGGCCGCGTCTCTGGCCCTTAAGGCGTCGCATGATTTCGCGCGCGGTCGGGCCATCGAGGCCTTCGGTCGGCTCGTCGAGAAGCCAAAGAGGCGTGTCGCGCAGGAAAAGACGCGCCAGCGAGAGGCGTCGTGCCTGGCCGCCGGAAAGGCCGAGCCCGCCTTCACCGAGCCGGGTTTCGAGACCAGCAGAGAGAGCTTCGACATCCGCTCGAAGGCCGGCGGCCTCAAGCGCGCGCCAGAGCCTCGCCTCGTTCGCGTCAGGATCGGCGATCTGAAGATTGCCGGCGAGTGTGTCCTGAAAAAGCTCGGTGCGCTGGGTCAAAAGCGTGGCGGGAAGATGCGCGATGTCGCCCGCCTCGGGTGTGGCTTCGTCGGCCAGGAGCGCGAGCAACGTCGATTTGCCGGCGCCGCTCGGCCCCACGATCGCCAGGGTCTCGCCTTCCGCGAGGGTGAGCGAGATGTCGCTCAGGCAAAGCCTTTTCGCACCAGGGTAACGGAAACCGACGGACTTCAGGCGCGCCGCTTCCCCGTTTGGCGGCATAGAAGGCGATCGTGCCGGAGCCACAGGATCTGTCTCGAGGCGCGGAGCGAGACGGCGTGCCCCAAGCCTTGTGCGGCCGAGCTCGACGGCGCCGCGTTTGAGGGCGGCAAAAGGTTCGACGGCTGCAAAGACGACGAGGATCGCAAGCGCTGCCGCTGGCGCGCCGATCTCGTTCGCCTCGGCAAGGCGCGCCGCGACATAGAGCGTGCCGGCAAGAAGCAGGGCGCCGGCAATGCCGAACGCGGCGGAGGCCTTCGTCTCGATGCGGTTCAGACGCTCATCGGTGGCGACGAGGCGCGCATCTGTCCGTTCGATCACACGGCGCTCTGCCGTGAGACGGGCGGCCATTGCAAGTTCCGTCTGGCCGGCGATGAGATCGATGGTGCGCGCTCGCAGAGCTTCCGTGAGATGCGCACGTTGCAGCCCAGGAGGGAGCGCGGCTGCGGCCGTTTTGAGGGGAATGGCAAGGCCGAGGACGGCAAGCCAGAGAAAGGCGGCGAGGCCGAGCCAGGGGTTGAGCGCGGCGAGAACGAGGCCGGAGGCAGCCGCCGCGGCGAATGCCGCCAGGAACGGTACCAGAATTCGCAGATAAACGGAATCGAGCGCATCGATGTCGACCGTCAGGCGGAAAAGAAGTCGTGCCGGGCGCTCCAAAAGATGCCGCGCCGCGCCGGCCGGGGCCCAGCCGCGGAACAGCCTTTCGCGCAAGGCGGCGAGCGCGCTCAGGGTCGCTTCATGTGTCGTCAGCCGCTCACCGTAGCGGCCGGCCGTGCGGGCGATCGCCAGGAAGCGGATGGCGGCGGCGGGGGCGAAGACATCGAAAGCGAGGGCTGTGGCCGTCGAGAGGCCGGCGATCGCCGTTGCCGTGATGAACCAGCCGGAAAGGCCGAGAAGGCCGACGCCGGCGAGAACCGTCACCGCGGCAAGGGCAGCGCCCGCCGCCAGCATGGGCCGGCGCTCGGCGAGGAGCACCGCGAGAACGGGACGAAGATCGGTCCAGGCCGCTCTCATGCCACGACCTTCATGCCACGGCCCTCATGGCCTGTTTCGGCAGATAGACGATGCGGTCCATGCGGTGCGCCAGAAGCGGGTCGTGGGTCGCCACGATCAGGGTGCGGCCTTTGGCGAAGGCGAGGAGATGGTCGGCGATGTCTTCGGCGGTTTCGTTGTCGAGATGGGCGGTCGGCTCATCGGCGAGAACGAGCGAGATGCCGGGATCGGCCGTCAGCCTTGCCAGCGCCACACGCAGGGCTTCTCCGCCGGAGAGGCCTGAGCCGCCTTCGCCAAGATGGCCATCGCGGCCGTCAAGGATGTGGGAGAGGCCGGCCGCCGCGAGGGCCTGTCGCGCCTCGTTGCCACCGATCCAGGGACGGTGAAGCGTGACATTGGAGACGAGGTTGCCGCCGAAAATGTGCGGTGTCTGGCCGATCCAGGCGATCTGACGGCGCAGCGATCCGGCGTTGGTCTTGTCCAGAGGTCGCTCTGCGATGCGGACGCAGCCGCCATCCGCGGGTGCAAGCCCGGCGATCAGAGCAAGAAGTGTCGACTTGCCGGAGCCGCTCGGCCCGAAGAGGGCGATCTTTTCGCCCGCCGCAACAGAGAGAGAGAAGTCCTCGATCGCCGCCTGCTCCGCTCCGGCATGGGCGAAGGAGAGATTTTCAAGCCGCACGGCCGGTGCGGGTGTGCGCGCGCCGTCTCGCTGGTCGCCGTCTGCGTCATCGGTGCCCGCATCCAGGAGGGCTAAGTCCATTGCGGAGAGATCGTCGAGCGCCTTCAGGGCGGCTTCGCCCGCAGCCCGGTCGTGCCAGATGCTGGACAGATCCCGCAAAGGCTCAAAGAAGGCGGGAGCCAGAAGGAGGACGAAGAGCCCCTCGCCGAGGCTGAGCCGGCCGCCCCAGGCGCCGAAGGGGAGCTGGCCGAGCAGATGGAAGCCGATATAGACCGCCACCATGGCGACGCCGAGCGCGGCGAAGAGCTCCAGAACGGCGGAGGAAAGAAAAGCGATCCTGAGAACCGCCATGGTGCGCGCCCGCAGGGTTTCCGCTTCCTGGCGCAGGCGTCTGGCCGTGGCATCGACTGCGCCCATCGCGCGGATGGTTGCAAGGCCGCGCAGACGGTCGAGGAGAAAGCCGTTCATGTCGCCGAGCCCGGCAAGCTGCGCTTCGCTCGCGGCCTGGGCGCGCCAGCCGATCAACGCCATGAAGACCGGGATGAGAGGGGCTGCGATCAGAAGAACGATCGCAGCCGCCCATGAGACCGGGAAGACGGCGAGAACGATCGCGAGCGGCACGATCACGGCTTTGAGGCGTGCGGGACGATAGCGGGAGAGGTAAGGCACGATCGCCTCGCCCTGTTCGCCGAGAATGCTGGCTGCCACGCCTGAGGCGGGACGCCCGGAATCGAGTGGCGAGCGTGCGGCGAGGGCTTTTGCGGCCTTGGCCCGCCGCTCGGAGAGGATCTGGCGGGCGCGCCGGAAGCAGAGGCGGCCGGCATAGCCGTCGAGAAGTGCCCGGACGATACCGAGTGTGGCGACGGCCAAAGCGGCCGTTGCGACGTTGAGCCCGAAATCCTCAGGCGCGGGGCCCTGACCGGCCAGATCGCCGATAACGAGGGCGATCAACGCGGCCTGCGGGAGCCAAAGAAGAGCAGCGAGCACTTGCAAGCCCGCACCCAGGCGCATGGGCGGCAGAGGTTCGGTCCGCGCCTTGCGGCGGCGGGAACGTGGGCTTCTTGCGACCGAGCTCTCTCGCATCTGCGGGCTTTCGTATGTCGCCTGGCGGATCACGTCTTCCGGCCATTCCTTTTAGAGGAGCCGAGGGCGACAATCTTGTCCTTGGTCTCCAACAATTTCGTGACCCGGGCGCCGAGCGCGAGCAACGTTGCGAGACGCTCCGTTTCGAGCGTCTTCACGTCGTCGTACCAGCCGGTGAGCTGCTCGATGAGGGCATGCATGTCGCGCATTTTCGCCTGGGCATGCGCTTCCGCCTCGTTGGCGGGCGGCTCCATCAATGCCTCGCGCAGAAAGGTCAGGGTGGGATCGATTTCCCGCCGCTTGCGGCCTTCGGCTAGGGTTCTGAGGATCTCCCAGACATCGTCGGGCGTCGTGAAGAAATCGCGCCGGTCGTCCGGCAGATGGCGCAGCAGGACGAGGTTCCAGCTCTGCAATTCGCGCAGG
This sequence comes from Afifella sp. JA880, assembly GCF_025379905.1. Classification (NCBI taxonomy): domain Bacteria; kingdom Pseudomonadati; phylum Pseudomonadota; class Alphaproteobacteria; order Hyphomicrobiales; family Afifellaceae; genus Afifella; species Afifella sp. JA880. Next base: position 788,661 of record NZ_JAOANH010000002.1, on the reverse strand, counting down.
CTCATGGAGACGTTGGAGCGTGAAACGCCGAGAGCATCGACGATGTCGTCGGCGCAGAGCGGTCGTGGCGAGATGTAGAGAAGCGCGTAGATCTGCCCGACCGTCCGGTTGATACCCCACCGGCTGCCCATCTCGCCAAAATGCAGGATGAAGGACTGGACCGGGGGCGGAAGATCTGGGCGCAAGAGTGATTTCTCCAGTTAGTTCAGAAATCTTTGAAATTCATAAAGACGAATTCGTTCGGGGGCAACGCGGGCAGAACGAAGGGGATATGGGGATCATTGGGCGCGTGCCCGGCCGATCAAGCCCCGGGCAGACGGAAAGCTGCAAATATTAGAACGGCTTCAGCTTATCGCGCGGGCTGCGCGAGAGCCGTCCTGGAAGAGCTATGCGAAAAGCTATGGGCTGATATGAGGCGGCAAACGAAATGCGGTGGCTTCTGCCGGCGTCTCAAGTCCTGGTGGACGATGCGGGATGCGGGCGCGCCTGACCTGCCCGCCAGGCGGCCAGGCGGTTTTCCTGCGGTGAGGCGACCGCATCGGCGAGCCGCCGAACGAGATTCGACACCGGCCGATCACGCGGCAGGCAGATAACGAGATCGCGCTGCGACCAGTCGTCGGAGATGGCGATGACTTTGGCACCCTTTTCCAAGGTTTCCGCCGGGATGACGCTCGCCGGCACGATCGACACGCCGGCGCCGGCGGCCACCATGCGGCAGACGCTGCCGAAGCTTCTGACCCGGATGCGGATGGTCAATTCGCGGCCGAGCCGGTGCGCGTGCTTTTTCAGATGTGCGGAAATCGCCGAGCGGGTGTCGAGCGTGATGAAGCTCTCGTCGAGGAGATCCGTGAAGGTGACGGCGCTGCGCTGCGCCAGCGGATGCCCGGCCGGGGCGATGAAGACAAGGCGGTCGGAGAGGATCGGAATGGTCTCGATGCCGTCGAGCTGGGCATTTTCCGCCGCAATGCCGATGTCGGCCTCGCCGGAGCGCACGGCGGTGGCGATCTCATCGGAGGTGTCTTCCTCCAGATCGACGATCACGTCCGGGTGGCGGGCGAGAAAGCTCGCCAGCACGTCGGGAAGAAAGCTGGTGATGGCATTGGAATTGGCGCGCAGCTTGATGAGACCGCTTTCGCGCTGCTTCCAGGCCTCCACCGCACCATCGAGGCGCTCCGCCTGCAAGAGGACGGCTCGGGCATGGCCCGCGACCATGAGGCCCGCGCGCGTCGGCTTGGAGCCTCGGGCGGTGCGCTCCAGCAAAGGCACGCCGGCGCGGCTTTCCAGGATCTTCATGCGCTCGTGCAAGGCGGAGACGGAGATGTGATGGAGACGTGCCGCCTCCGCCATGCTGCCGAGCTCGCTCACCGCCACGAAGAGCCTGAGATCGGTCAGGTCGAAATGCATCCGGCTTTCTCCATTGCCGAAAGCAGCATCCAGAGAATACGACTGGTCCGCAAGCTCTTTCCTGTCGTAGGCGGCATGGATCGTCTTCGAAGCCCGCCGCAGAATGCGGGCCCGTAGCGAACCCGCGAGGAGAGAGGAAAGCGAACCATGAGAGGCTGCGTATGAGAGGCGAGGCGACGCCGTGACGAGGCCTCTCGATGGAATTCTCGTCGTCAGCATCGAGCAGGCGATCGCCGCCCCCTATGCGACGCGGCTTCTGGCCGATCTCGGCGCGCGCGTCATCAAGGTGGAGCGGCCGGATGGTGGCGATTTCGCGCGCGAATACGACAAGCGGGCGCGCGACATGGCGAGCCATTTCGTCTGGACGAACCGTTCCAAGGAAAGCCTCACGCTCGATCTGAAGCGCGAGGAGGGCGTCGCGATCCTGAAGCGGCTTTTGAAGAAGGCCGACGTCTTCGTGCAGAATCTCGCGCCGGGTGCCGCCGAGAGGCTCGGACTCGGAGAGAAGACGCTGCGGGCGGAGAACGAAAAGCTGATCACGTGCGCGATTTCGGGCTACGGCGAGGGCGGGCCTTACGGCACAAAGAAGGCCTATGATCTTCTGATCCAGGCCGAAGCCGGCTTCGTTTCGGTGACGGGTTCGCCCGGCCAGCCGGCCAAGGCCGGGATCTCGATCGCCGACATCGCCGCCGGCGTCTCCGCCTACAACACCATCCTCGCCGCGCTTCTCAACCGCCACAAAACGGCGAGGGGCGACCATATCGAGATCTCCATGCTGGAGGCGATGGCCGAATGGATGGGCTATCCGATGTATTTCGCGACCGATGGGGCGCCGCCGCCGCCGCTTGCCGGCGCGGGACACGCCACGATCTTCCCTTATGGGCCCTATCGCACGGCCGACGGCACGGTGATTTTCGGCCTGCAGAACGATCGCGAATGGGCGGCCTTCTGCCGAACGGTTCTGGAACGGGAAGATCTCGCGACCGACGCCCGCTTCAAAGGCAATGCCGGGCGCGCGGCGCATATGGATGAGATCAATGAGGCCATCAACCGCGTCCTTTCAACGCTGACCACTGCCGAGGCGATGGCGCGGCTCGAGAAAGCCAATATCGGCACGGCGAGCCTGAACGACATGGCGGCGCTCTGGGCGCATCCGCAGCTTGCTGCCCGCAATCGCTGGCAGGAAATCGCCATTCCGACGGGGACGATTCCGGCCCTTCGTCCGATCTCCGGTGCCGCCTGGCAGCCACGGCTCGATCCCGTGCCGGCGCTCGGCGAGCACACACGCGCCATCCTGGACGAACTTGAGATCACGCAAGAGGAGGCTGCGGCGCTCGCAGCTTCCGGAAAAGACGAGTGACATGATTGCAGACGAGGAAGACCACCGCGATCTCCGCGACGCGCTTCGCGCGCTGTGCGCCGAATTCCCGGCCGAATACCACCGCAAGCACGGGGCTGCGGAAACCTACCCGGAAGAGTTCATCACGGCTCTGACGGAGGCGGGCTGGCTCGCCGCCATGATCCCTGAGGAATATGGCGGATCAGGACTTGGCCTGACGGAGGCCTCCATCATCATGGAGGAGATCAACCGCTCGGGCGGCAATGCCGGCCATTGCCACGGCCAGATGTACAATATGGGCACGCTGTTGCGGCACGGTTCGGAGGCGCAGAAGAAAGAGTTTCTGCCGAAGATCGCGTCGGGCGAGCTCCGCCTGCAGTCGATGGGCGTGACGGAGCCGACGACGGGCACCGACACGACGAAACTGAAGACGACGGCGGTCAAGAAAGGCGACCGTTATGTCGTCAACGGCCAGAAGGTCTGGATCTCGCGCATCCAGCATTCCGACCTGATGATCCTGCTCGCCCGCACCACGCCGCTTGCCGACGTGCAGCGGAAATCGCAGGGGTTGTCGATCTTCCTGGTCGATCTCAAGGAGGCGATCGGCAACGGCCTCTCGGTGACGCCCATCCGCAACATGGTGGGCCACGAGACCAACGAGCTCTTCTTCGACGATCTGGAAATTCCGGCTGAAAGCCTCATCGGCGAAGAGGGCCGGGGTTTCAAATATATCCTCGACGGGCTCAACGCCGAGCGCACGCTGATCGCCGCCGAATGCATCGGCGACGGCTATTGGTTCGTCGACAAGATGGTCGCCTATGCCAATGAGCGCACCGTCTTCGAACGCCCGATCGGTCAGAACCAGGGGGTGCAGTTTCCGATCGCGCGCGCCTATGTCGATATCGAGGCGGCCAATCTCATGCGCTTCAAGGCGGCGCGGAAGTTCGATGCACATGCAGATTGCGGCGCAGAGGCGAATATGGCGAAACTCCTCGCCGCCGACGCCTCCTGGAAGGCTGCGAATGTCTGCCTGCAGACGTTTGGTGGCTTCGGCTTCGCCGAGGAATACGACGTGGAGCGCAAGTTCCGGGAGACGCGGCTTTACCAGGTGGCGCCGATCTCCACCAATTTCATCCTCTCCTATGTCGCCGAGCATGTTCTCGGCCTGCCGCGCTCATTCTGAGGTTCCGTATGGCTGATGCCGGACAGCGCAACCCGCTTTTGATGCAGGCGACAGGCCGGGAAAGCGCCGAGCTCGCGGCCTTCGCTGCCGGCCTCGATCTCGACGCCGTGCCCGAAGAGGTGGTGGCGCGGGCCGTCGACTTCTTCGTCGACTGGGCGGGCTCGGTTCTCTCCGGGCGCGGGCATCGCGCCATCGGCGTTCTGGAGCGCTATGCCGAGACGATGGGCCCCGCCGATGGGGGGGCTGAAATCCTCACCAATCGACGCGCCACCTCGCCGCTCTTCGCCGCGATCGTGAATGCGGCGGCGAGCCATATCTCCGAGCAGGACGACGTTCACAACGGCTCCGTCTTCCACCCCGCGACCGTCGTCTTTTCGCCGGCGCTGGCCGTGGCGCAGATGATCGGCGCCTCAGGCCGCGATTTCCTGGCGGCTTCGATCGCCGGCTATGAGGTCGGTATCCGGGTCGGTGAATTTCTCGGCCGCTCGCATTACACGGTCTTTCACACGACCGGCACGGCGGGGACGTTTGCGGCGGCAGCGGCCGTCGGTCGTCTTCTCGGGCTTTCCGCCGGAGAGATGGGCGAGGCCTTCGGTTCCGCCGGCACGCAATCGGCCGGGCTTTGGGAATTCCTGCGCGATGCCGCCGATTCCAAGCAACTGCATACGGCCAAAGCGGCGGAGAACGGTCTGATGGCTGCCTATCTGGCGCGCGATGGCTTCACCGGGGCAAAACGGATCCTGGAAGGAAAGCAGGGGCTAGCTGCCGGGACATCATCAGATGCCGATCCGGCAAAGCTTGTCGACCGGCTTGGTGAGCGCTGGGCGCTCGCCGAGACGTCGTTCAAGTTTCACGCCTCGTGCCGGCACACGCATCCGGCGGCCGACGCGCTCCTGAAGGTGGTGATGGAGCACGATCTTGCCGCAAGCGATATCGCCGCCGTCACAACCCATGTGCATCAGGGCGCGATCGATGTTCTGGGCGCCGTCACACAGCCGCAGAGCGTGCATCAGGCAAAGTTTTCCATGGGCGCCACGCTCGGCCTCGTCGCCGCACATCGCAAAGCGGGTCTTTCGGAGTTTGCCGGCGTGCTCGACGATCGCGTCGCGCTGTCCTTCATCGACAAGGTGGACATGGCGCTCGATGCGGAAGTCGATCAGGCCTATCCGGCACGCTGGATCGGCAAGGTCACGGTGATGACCGGCGATGGGCGGCGGCTCGAAGGGCGTGTCGACGTGCCGAAAGGCGACCCCGGCAACACGCTGAGCCGGGCTGAGATTATCGAGAAGGCGCGGGCGCTGGCATTGTCGTCCGGTGCGGTTGAGCCAACCGAGCTAGATGCGCTGATGGACCGGCTTTGGTCCATCTCTGAGGCCGAGAAGATCGGTTTTCTTCTGCCTCGAAGGGGAAGCGATGATGGGTGACACGCGTTTTCCGTTCCTGCCGCTCTTCGTGCCGGCCGACCGGCCGGAGCGTTTCGGCAAGGCTGCCGCGTCCGGCGCCGACGCCGCCATCATCGATCTCGAAGATGCCGTCGCACCCCCCGCCAAGGAGACGGCGCGAGAGGGGCTCGGGCAGGGCCTTGAGGGACTCAAGCCGGGCGAGACGGAGATCTATGTTCGCCTCAATGGCGCCGATACGGGATATTTCGCCGACGACCTGGAAGCTGTCGCGACTTTGCCTCTGACGGGCATCGTTCTGCCAAAAGCGGAAGATCCCGCCATTCTGCGGATTGCCCGAGAAACGCTCGGGGCGAACGGCCGCGTCATTGCCCTTGTCGAAACGCCCCTCGGCATCGTGCGCGCCCGTGAGCTTGCGCAGGTTGCCGACCGTCTCGCCTTTGGCTCGCTCGACTATGCCGTCGCCATAGGGGCGCGTCATGTCCGGCACGCGCTCGATGCGGCCCGTCAGGAACTCGTCCTCGCCTCCGCCTGCGCGGAGCTGCCTGGCCCGATCGACGGGGTGACCACGACCTACCGCGACGAGCAGGCGGTCGTTGATGACGCCGCCTATGCGGCCGATCTCGGCTTCGGCGGCAAGCTTCTCATCCATCCGGCACAGATCGCCCCCGCCATTCGCGGCTTTTCGCCGACGGGTGAAGAAGTTGCCCGCGCGGAGAAGATCCTGTCGGCTCTCACGGAGAGGGAGGGGGGCGCTGTGTCTCTCGATGGAGCGATGGTGGATGCTCCCGTCGTGAAATGGGCGCAGACCGTCAAATCGCGGACGCTCCGGCTTCAGGTTTTGCAGACGGACGGCGAAGCGGGCGCTGCGGCACGGGCTCGAGCGTGAAATCGCCCTGATGCCGAAAAGGGCGGAGCCTTCGCCCCGCCCTTCGTTCTCTGATGCAGACTGGCGTCAGGTCAGGCCTGAACCGGCTGGCCATTCGAGGCCGACACACCGCCATCGACCGGCACATTGGCGCCGGTCATGAAGCTCGCGTCGTCGCTTGCGAGGAAGGCGATGACGGCAGCCACCTCCTCCGGTTCGCAGGGGCGGCCGAGGGGAATGCGGCGGCGAAAGGCGTCGACGAGTTCCTTATCGTCCAGCATGTCCTCGGTCAGGCCGGTCTTGGTGAAGCTCGGGCAGACGGAATTGACGCGGATGCCGCGCTTGCCGAGATCGAGTGCAAGCGCTCGTGTGTAGTTCACGATCGCGCCCTTCGCGGCGTTGTAGGGGCTCATGCCCCAATCGCCCCCGGTTCCGGAGACGGATGCCGTGTTGATGATCGACCCCTTGGTCTTCTCCAGCTCCGGAATGGCGGCGCGGCTACCATAAAAGACCCCGTCCACATCCGTCTTCATGACCTTGTGCCACTGCTCGTCCGTGATGTCTTCGGGGTTGCCGTTTTCCAGGACGCCCGCATTGTTGACGAGGATGTCGAGCCGGCCGAACTGATCGATCGTCTTGCGGACGGCGGCGTCGACCTCCTCGCGCTTCGAAACGTCGGCGCGGATCGACAGGGTCCGTTCGGTCGGCAGGCTGCCGGCCACTTCTTCGAGCCTGTCGGAGAGGTCGACCAGCGCCACATTGGCGCCCTCGCTGGAAAAGCGCCGGGCTGTCGCCTCACCCATGCCGGAGGCGGCGCCGGTTACGAGAACGACCTTGTTGTTAAAGCGGTGCATGGAACAACTCCTTCCGGGCAGACGCGAGGCGCCTGCCAATCTTCATTGTGTGCGGATTGTATGAAGGAGCAACGCGGCAACCGCCCGGACGATCCTCGGTTTTTGCCGAAGGGGGCTTTTGGAACGTGTCGGGACTTGGGCGTCGCCGCAAGTGCCGGGTCTGGCTTGCTCCGAAACCCTGTGGATGAGGAGAGTCGTTTTCCGCAGGACGCCCGGAGAGAACGTCAGCTCTTCAGGCGCCAACCGGTTTTGAAGATCCACCAGATCGCCGCAAGGCAAATGATGAGGAAGAGCGCGGTCATGATCAGGCTGACGGTGACCGAGACGTCGGCCAGACCGTAAAAACTCCAGCGGAAGCCTGAGATCAGATAGACGACGGGGTTGAACAGCGTCACCTTCTGCCAGAAGGGCGGCAGCATATCGATCGAATAGAAGCTGCCGCCGAGGAAGGTCAGAGGCGTGATGATGAGAAGCGGCACGATCTGCAGCTTCTCGAAACCATCGGCCCAGATGCCGATGATGAAGCCGAACATCGAGAAGGTGACGGCGGTCAGCACCAGGAACGTCACCATCCACAGCGGATGTTCGATCCTGAGCGGCACGAAAAGCGTGGCGGTCGCGAGAATGATGACCCCCAGGATGACCGATTTCGTGGCCGCAGCACCGACATAGGCAATGACGATCTCGAGGAAGGAGACCGGCGCGGACAGGTGCTCGAAGATCGTTCCGGTGAACTTCGGAAAATAGATGCCGAAGGCGGCGTTCGTCACGCTCTGCGTCAGAAGCGAGAGCATGACGAGGCCGGGGACGATGAAAGCGCCGTAGCTGACGCCCCCCACTTCGTCGATGCGCGAGCCGATGGCGGAGCCGAAGACGACGAAATAGAGCGTCGTCGACAAGACTGGCGCCAGAATGCTCTGCATCAGCGTGCGGGCGGTGCGGGCCATCTCGAATTTGTAGATGGCGCGAATGGCGTAAATGTTCATGCCGCCTCGTGAACCAGACTGACGAAGATTTCTTCGAGCGTGCTCTCGCGTGTCTCAATATCGCTGAAACGGATGCCTGCCTCGGTCAGATCGTGCAGAAGGGAGGTGATCCCCTTGCGGTTCTGCGCCGTTTCGTAGGTGTAGGTGAGATAGGTGCCGTCTTCGGAAAGCTCCAGCTCGTACGATGCGAGCGATTCCGGCACAGCGTGGAGAGGTTGCTGGAGGCACAGGCGGAGCTGCTTGCGGCCAAGTTTGCGCATCAGCTCTTTCTTTTCCTCCACGAGAACGATCTCGCCGTGATTGATGACGCCCACCCGATCGGCCATCTCCTCGGCCTCTTCAATGTAGTGCGTCGTCAAGATGACGGTGACGCCCGTCTCCCTCAAGGAGCTGATCAGCCGCCACATATCGCGCCGCAGCTCCACGTCGACGCCAGCCGTCGGCTCGTCGAGAAAGAGGATTTCAGGCTCATGTGAGAGCGCCTTGGCGATCAGAACCCGCCGCTTCATACCGCCCGAGAGCGTGATGATCTTGGAATCGCGCTTCTCCCAGAGAGACAGATCGCGCAGCACGCTCTCCAGATGGGCCGGGTTCGGCTTCTTTCCGAAAAGGCCGCGCGAGAACGAGACAGTTGCCCAGACAGTTTCGAAGGCGTCCGTCGAAAGCTCCTGCGGCACGAGCCCGATCTTGGAGCGGGCGGCGCGGTAATCGGAGATGATGTCGTGACCGTCCACGGTCACGGTGCCCGTGGTTGGATTGACGATGCCGCAAATGATACCGATGAGCGTCGTCTTGCCAGCGCCGTTGGGACCGAGGAGCGCGAACAGCTCTCCCTTTTCGATCTCAAGATCGATGTTTTTCAGCGCCTGAAAGCCGCTCTCATAGGTTTTGGACAGGCCGGAAACTGAAAGGACGTTCGACATGGGGTGCGGGCGACATCCGGAAAGGAAGGAATGGTAAGCCGGCATTTAGGCCGCCGGCAAAAAAGGGCCAGAGCAGAAAGTGGCGGTGCGTGACAATCCACCCCGCGCCATGGGGCGTCCGAGACGAAACGCTGCCTCAGGCGACGGCCTTGCGCAGTTCGTCCGGTCGTTGCTGAAATTCGACCGCATGCCCGTCCATGGCGAGTTCCTCCAGCATGCTGAGCAGCATTTCCATCCTCTCTTCGCCGAAGATTGTCTCGATGCGCTTGTAAACGTCTTCGATGGCAGGCGAGGCGAGGCGGATGAGACTGCGGCCATTCTCCGTAATGTCGATCTTCAGGCGACGGCTGTCCTGGCCGTCCTGACCGCGTGTGATGAGGCCCCGCTCTTCCAGGGCTTTCAGGATGCGCGTCATGGAGGGGGTGAGAAGACACGCCCGGGCCGACAGCGCCGTGGCATCGGAAGGACCGGCTTCGTCCAAGATGCGGAGAACGCGCCATTGCTGTTCGGTGCAGCCATATTCGGCGATGATCGGCCGCAGATGCATCATGAAGGCTTCGCGGGCGCGCAGAAGCGCCACCGGTACTGAACGACCTGTCTGGCGTAGGGTCATGATGGCGACGTCTCCCGGCGATCCTGTCAGGCATTGTAGCGGGAAGTCGTCCTCGACCAAAGACGCGGCCTTCCCAGGCTTCTGCCGGTGGCAAGGCGCCCGGGCACCGGACGGTTCCGCCGAGATACTATCAGATTGTTCGCTTCTGCGGCTGCGACGCGTCAGCGTTCGCCCGAGCCCGCTTTGAGGGCTTGCCCGGGCTGGATCGCTGCACCGCGTGATCTGCCGCCGGCGACCCTCCAGAATCGTCCCCTGAAGGGTCGGTGCAGATCCGCAGAGGCGTCGCTGGAGGCGCTCTCAGGCCTGCGCGGTCGCCTTGCGATGAGCCTGGGTGAACGCACGAAGATCGAAATCGGGATCTTCGACCTGATGGGCGCGGATTTCGACACCGAGTTTCATCAAGGTCCGCACCGCCATGTGGTCGGCCGGCCGGTTGACGGATTCCACCGCGATCAGGCGTCCTTCCTTGAAACAGAAGACAGAAAAAGTCTCCGCTTCCGGATCTCCGCGCAGGATCGTCTGATCCGTGCCAAAGGGAAGTCCGACCATCTGCAGCTTCAGGTTCGACTGATCGCTCCAGAACCAGGGAACGTCGCAATAGGCGGTCGGTTTGCCCACGAGGCGCGCGGCGAGGCAGCGGGCCTGGTCGACGGCGTTTTGCACCGATTCAAGCCGCATCGACTTGCCTGCCTGGACGTTCGGGTGATTGGCCACGTCGCCGATCGCCGAGATGGCCGGATCGGACGTGGCGAGAAACTCGTCGACCACGATGCCGTCCTTGACCTCCAGGCCAGCGGCTTCGGCGAGCTCGGAATTGGCGAGAACGCCAATGCCATAGAGAACGAGATCGGCGGCGACGTTGCGCCCATCGGCGAGCACCACGCCCGTGACGTGATCGTTTTCCCCTTCGAGCCGCTGCACGCGTGCATCTGTGATGATGTGGACGCCGCGGCGACGATGGGCATTTTCGAAGAATTCCGACATCTTCGGCGTCACGACGCGCGCCATGACACGCGGCGCCAGTTCCACAACGGTCACGGTCTTGCCGAGCTTGGCGGCAACTGCGGCAAGCTCCAGGCCGATGAACCCGCCACCGACGACGACGAGGCTGGACGCCGCCTCGATGCGTTCACGCAGCCGGTTGGAATCGGCGAGCCCACGGACGGCGAAGACGCCGTCGAGCTCGGCGCCCGGCACCGGCAGCGGACGATTGCGGACGCCGAGCGCCAACGTCAGATGATCGTAGCGCAGGCGACGTCCCGACTGCAGCTCGACCTCGCGGGCCGCCCGGTCGATGGTCGTGACCGCTTCGCCGAGAATGAGCTCGATGTTGCGGTCCTCATAGAATTTCTCGCCGCGGAGAAGCAGCCCTTCGGCGCTGACGGTGCCGATCAGATAGCCTTTCGACAGGGGGGGGCGCTGATAGGGCAGATCAGTTTCTTCGCCGATCAGAACGATGCGCCCGGTGAAGCCAAGCTCGCGCAGCGATGCGGCGAGCTGCACGCCCGCATGGCCGGTACCAACGATGATCTGGGTTTCTTCGGACATTTCGAACATTCCTTTCGGCGCTGCTTTTGGCGCACCGTCTGGCGAAGCGCAACGATGCCGTTCTCGTCTCGTCTCAGTTAGAGAGGGCTGAGAGGCAATCGCCGGCCATAAGGCCGATCGGCGGCAGGGGGAACCGATACGGTGTCGCGGGCGATGGCGCGCATCGCTTCCTCAAGGCACACTCTGATGCGCTTTTGCAGAAAGGCGATGCGGAAGAAGGGGGCGAAACTGCCGGTTCTGTTGCAAGAAGCTGCCGACATGATCGGCCGTGAAGGGCCCCGCTTTCGCCATCTTCGCTCGGCTTTCCTACAAATAGTCTGGAATTTCGCAGCCGAAGCCTCCGGTGGCGCAAGGCGAGAGCTTGCTGGTCCGGTTGTGTTTGTGCCATCTCCCTTGCGGGATCGGCTCCGGATCGCATGATGGATTTGGGAGCCCGCGGATCTTGCCGCGGCAGCCTGGCGGCCGAAGGGGGCCTTGATTGCAAAGAAAACGTGTCCTCGCCGCGAACCTCCCTTCGATCGCTTCCTTTATCGGTCTTGCTCTCGCTTTCGTCTTCGTGCCGTTCATCACCTTTCTGTCGACGCGGTCAGCGCCGGCGGTGTTGAGCTTTGCGACGCTGTTTCTGCTCCTTGGCGCCTATTGGCGAGCGGAGACGTGGCGGGATTTCGCAGCACGCTTCACCGAAGTGGCCCGGCAGCCCTTGGCGATCGCGATCGCCTCGTTCGTGCTTGCAGCCTTTGCGAGCGTCTCATGGTCGGTCGAGCCTTTGATGAGCCTGCAATATTCGTTTCGCCTGTTGGGGAACTGCCTGCTCGGCTTCGCCTTCGTCGTCGTCATCGCTGGGGAGCACCGACGACACATCATGAAATTCCTGGTGGTCGGGCTCGTGATCACCCTGCCGCTTCTGGCAAACGAGCTGCACGGGCCGTTCCAGCTCAGACAACCCTTCTCCGATACGCTCGGCTCAGAATCTCTCAACCGGGCGGTTCTCGTGACGAGCATCCTGGCTGCACTCTTTCTGGCCCTCGCTTGTGCCGAGAAATGGCTGTCCTGGCTGGCGCTTTTTCTCTCGGTTGTCGCTGCCGTCGTTGCGGTCCTCTCCTCCTCGCAGTCCTCCGTCCTCTTTTGGGGTGTGGTGGTGATCGCCTGGCCGCTTGCCGTCTACGCTCCGAGGGCGACGGCCCGCGCCGTGACCGCGACAGCCTTTGCGTGCCTCGTCCTCTTTCCATTCTTCGCCATGCTCTACACGCCCTGGATGCGCCAGCTGCTCGGTGGCGTTCCGGAGGATGTCGTGCACGCGACGAGCGCGCAGATTCGCCTTTCCATCTGGGAGAATTTTGCCGAGCTCATCCCGCACGAGCCTCTCCTCGGCTGGGGCTATTATGCCGAACGCGCCATGAGCAAGGGGCTCGCCGGCCCCGCCGCATCCGCGGTGATCGGCAGCGCCCATCCGCATGATGTCGCGATCCAATTGTGGGTCGATTTCGGTCTTCTGGGCGTCTTCGTGGCGGGTCTCATCGGCTTTGCCTGGCTGCGGCGTCTCTTGCAGGCGGAGACGGCCGTTCTGACGGCCGCAAGCGCGATCACCGCAGGTGTCTTTGCGGTCTGGATGGTGAGCCACGGTGCCTGGCAGGAATGGTGGCTGGCGATGATGTCGCTGGTCTTCGCGACGCTTCTGCGTAGCACGCCGGGCGGCCAGGCTATTTCCTTCTGGCGGAAAGCCGAAACGCGAGCGCATCCACCATTCCATGGCGCAACGCCACCCAAAACGTGAGCGAACTCACATAGGCCGCCACGACAGCCGCGTAGGGGGCTCGCGTCGAGATCACGGCAAGCGCGATGCAGAAGATGCTGTTGAGGGTGAGCGCGCGCACCACCTGATCGTGCTTCCAGCCCCGCCGCACGGCTTTCTGGTAAGCATGTTCGCTATGGGCGAGCCAGATGCGCTCGCCACGGCGCGCACGAATGAGAAGGGTGAGGCCGGTGTCGGTGAGATAATAGGCCGGCAGAATGAGCGCGGCAGCAATCTCTCCCTTAAGAGCGAGCGCGACCAGAAGAGAACCGACACAAAAGCCCACGAAAACGCTGCCGGCATCGCCCAGAAAAATCCGCGCCGGGTGCCAGTTGTGGAGGAGAAAGCCGAGGCTCGCCGCGATGAGAAGGCAGGGCAGGAGCGGCAGGTCGCCCAAGGGAGTGGCGACAAGCAGAACGCCGATCGCGATGGCAATCGTCGTCACGCCGGTGATGCCGTCGATGCCGTCCATGAAGTTGTAGGCATTGACGAAGCCGAGCAGGAAGAACCACAGGACGAAGCGTTCAACAAGGAAGGGCAGTGCGAGGCTGAAGCTCAGCGAGAGTGGCAGGGACGCGACAGCCACCGCCACAAGGCCCGCCTGGGCAGCGAAGCGGGTGGCGGCCCTCAGGCCGAGGAGATCGTCGAAGGCGGAGACGAGTGCAAGCGCCACGGCGATCGCGAGGAATGAAATCTCGCTTGCTGCCGGCAGGCCGGTCGGGACCCCAAGCACGAGGCCGATCACGAGGCAGAGCGTGATGACCGGCACGAGCGCAAACCCGGCGCCGCGGGGTACGGGTGTTTCATGATTGCGACGTGCGTCCGGCAGGTCGAGAAGCGCGCGGCGGGTGAGTACGGGGATGAGGCTGCGAATGCCAACCCACGTGACAGCGAAGGCTGCAACCGACAGCCACAAGGCATTGACCTGATCCATCACGCGGCTCAGCCGGGGGCTCTGTCCATCAAAGAGCGCACATTGTTGGTCGGTCGCGCGCAGAGCTCGGTGATGCCGCTGCGCAAGAGGCCGACGCAGGCGGCGTTGTCGCCGTGCATCGCGGCGGTGTGGAGATCAGTCAAATAGACGTCGAGGCGCTCGGGCAGGATCGCGGGCGCGCTGGCGAGAAGGACCCCCGCGACGGGCGTATGCGTGACCGTCTCGTTCTCGCTGACGAGATCTTCATGCAGCTTCTCTCCCGGGCGCAGGCCGGTGAACACCACCGGCACGTCAACGTCCGGCTTCCGTCCGGCAAGACGAATGAGATTTCGGGCCAGATCGGCGATGCGTACAGGTTCGCCCATGTCGAGGAGGTAGATCTTGCCGCCGCCTTCGGGATGGGCGACGCCATAGGCCGACGCCTGCAGAACGAGCTGTGCCGCTTCGCTCGGCGTCATGAAATAGCGCGTGACATCGGCATGGGTGACCGTCAAAGGCCCGCCGTTCTTGAGCTGCTCTTCGAAGAGCGGCAGGACGGAGCCCCGCGAGCCCAGAACGTTGCCGAAGCGCACGATCATGAAGCGGGTGCCTTTCTGCTCGCGGTCGAGCTTCTGGCAGTAGCGTTCGGCAAGTCCCTTGGTCAGACCGAGGACGTTCTTGGCGTTGGCGGCCTTGTCGGTCGAGATCATGATGAAGGCGCTGGCGCCGGATGCGCAGGCGGCGTCGGCGACGTTCTTGGTGCCGAAGACGTTGGAAAGAACCGCCTCGACGGGGTTTCTCTCCACGATCGGCACGTGCTTCAGCGCCGCGGCGTGGAAGACGAGTTCCGGCCGTTCGCGCATGAACAGCGCCTTCAGTGCTTCGCGGTCGCGGATGTCGCAGAGGATCGGCACCACCTGCGCCTGGATGCTCGGATTTTTCCGGATACGGCGATCGATCTCATAGAGATTGTGCTCGCTGTTCTCCAGCAGGATGAGGCGTGAAGCACCGAAGCGCACGACCTGCTTGACGATTTCGGAGCCGACCGAACCACCGGCACCCGTGATGAGGACGCTGCGCCCGGCGATCAGGCGGTTGATGCCTTCCTCGTCGAGCACCACGGGCTGGCGGCCGAGCAGGTCTTCGATCTTGACCGCTTCGGGCTCCACGTTCTGCTGCGAGGCCTGCAGATCCTGAATGTTCGGCAGCCGGTTCACGGTCAGCCCAACCTGCGAGGCGGCATCGACCAGCTCGTTCAGGACATCGCGCGGCGTGTTCACACGCGCGACAATGATCTGGGTCGGCGGCGTCGACGTGCGCCTCAGCTGCGTCACCTGCCGCGCCATGCCCTCGATCGTGCTCAAGACCGGAACGCCGTGAAGCTGGCGCCCGACGTGTCTCGGGTTCGTTTCGATGATGCCGACGATGAGAAAGCGCGATTTGCGGTCGCGTTTGACGGCGCGGATGAAGACATCGGCCTCGTCATTGAAGCCGAAAAGCAGCACCGGCTCGAGCGGGTTGCGCGGATCGTGGCTGGAGCGGCCGATGAGGCTGTCGCGATAAAGCCGGTAGGCCATACGCGGCGCGCCCAGCATGACGGTCAGAACGAACCATTCGATAACAAGAACCGAACGGGGCAGGGCGCCGCCGCGCTGGATGAGGAAAATGACGAGCAGAAAGATGAAGATGGAGGCGGTGACCGCCTTCGAGATCGCGTAGATATCGCGCACCGACGCGTAGCGCCAGGAGCCGCTGTGCAGCCGGAAGATCGGAAAGACGAGCACGCAGACGAGCGTGAAAATGCCAATGAGGCTCACGACCTCGCCGGGGGCGAAGGTCGGTTCCGTCCCCGTGCGCAGGTAATAGGAAAGGCCGAGGGAGATCGCTGCGGCCGAAAAATCGTAGCCGTAGATAATCCAGCTGCGCATGCGCCGGGAGATGCGTCTGACCACCTGATCGATCACGTCCGGCTCCCGATTTGATGCTGAGGTGCAAAAAGCGATCGCAGGCTAAAGCCGCTGCCCTGTCGCGCGTTCCCATGCCAGGTCTCGCTCAGGCGATCCAACCTCGCAGCTATGTCAAAGCTATGGCAGAAGCGCATACGGTTTCTTGCCGCCCCCTCTCGGAAAGCTACTCGGCCGGGGTCTTGGTCGAGTGCTGTTTCAACTGGCGGATATCGGCAAGGGCTTGAAAGAAACGGTCTTCGGCCCCCCTCGGCTTGTCCTGTGCGGGCCCGTTCGAGGCATCTGAAGAAGCCTCTTCGCCGGCCGAGGCGTGACCGTTCTTCGCCTCGGTGTTGCCGTCCGTCTGTGTACCGTTCTTGTTTGTGAAGCCGTTGGCGCCGGCGGGCTGCATCGGCCGGTCGGCCGACATGCGGCGGATGTCTTCGCTGATGCGCGCGATTTCCTCCGGACCGATCGGCTCTGCGTCTTTGGCCGTGTCTCTGGCAGTGTGATTGCGGGAAAGATGGCGGGCGGCCTGCGTGCGGTGGCCGGGCGCGCGCCGCGCCTCGCTGCGCCGCGGGGCGCCTTTCGCGTCTTTCCGGCTGGACCTTTTGCCTTCTTCCGAAGCCCCGGCCTTCTCCGGCGCCGGGTCGTGTTTGACGGCCTCCGGATCCTCCTCGGAGGCGGCGCTCCCCATGACGGAGCGGAGGTAGTCGATTTCCGCGCGCATGCCGATCAGGTCGACGCGGCGGTCCTCCGCCAGGCTCTTCAGGTCCTGGATCTCATCTTGCAGGGCAAGCCGGCGTTCCATCTCCGCTTCGAGCGCGTTGCGGCCGGCGCGCAATGCCGTGCCGGTTTCAGCCAGACGCTTCTTGGTTTCGATGAGTTCGGCGTTGGTTTGTTCGAGGCGGGTGCCGAGCTCGCCGATCTCTTCGTCTCGGGACGCGAGATCGCTGCGCAATGCGGCAATCTCCTGCGTCTTGAGATCGGAATCGAGGCGATAGGCGGTGACGCGGTCGCGAAAAGTGCTCGCATCACGCTCCAGCCGGCGTATGGCCATCGCATTGCGGGCGCGCATCTCGTCGCGCTCCGTATCGAAATCGGCTCTCGTTATCGCCAGGCTCGCCTTCAGACGCTGTTCCGTCACGCGCCGGATGCGGCGAGCAAGGACCGTGAAAAACGCAAGACAGAACAATCCGCTCGCAAATGCGCCAAGGGCGAACAGCATAGCCGCTTGTATCATCACCGGCTCCGTCCGCGGCAGGCCTTTAGAAATAGAGGCAGGTTGCGCAGACGGCAACAAGAGCTTGGCCGGAGCGTGCGCGTGTCCGCGACACTATCGCAAAAATGTCACGGCTTGTTCAAGCTTTGCGTGGGCTTGCTCAGAACGGATTCCAGGTCGGTCTGGAAGTGAACTTGAGATAGCCGAGATTGACGCCCAGCCGGGCACCGACGCCGGTGCGGATCGGCACGACATAGATCGGGTCGTGCACGCCGGTGTGCGAGAGCACGGTCATGCCGAGGCCGCCGACCATATAAGCGGAGCCGTTCACGCCGGCGAAGCGCTGGTAGATGGAATTGTAGCTCGGCAGGTTATAGACGAGCATCATCGTGCGATTGCCATCGCCGCCGAAATCCCACCCGACCGAAGGGCCCTGCCAGAAGATGTGGCTGGGCGGTGCGAGCTTGGTATAGATCGTGCCTTCGCCGTAGCGCAGGCCGCCGATGAGGGCGCCGGAGCCCTCCTGGCCGATGATGTAGCCGTTGGGAAGGCCGTAACGCTGGATGGCCTTTTCCACGAGCGTGGCCAAGCCCCCGGATGCGGCTCCAAAGACGTGATGGCCCGCTTCGACGACCTCCGCCGCCGTGTAGTTGAGGCTACCGGGTTCACCGGCCTGGGCCGAAGCCGGCTGGACCGCACCCGCCTGAGTGGCGAAGGCGGCCGGAGCGACCGCGATCTGGACTGCCAGCGCGCCGGCAGCAAGAAGTCTGGCTATGGGCATGGGCCCTCCTGCGACGGCTTTTTAATGACCTCGATTGGTCCACAGGAAACGGCAGAATGGTAAATGTCGGGTAAACCCCCGAGAAATGGGGCGCTCCGGCTGGTCCGCGGCAGGCGCGCTCGATACGATGGGTCAACCATGAGCGACGAATCGCTTTCTGTCCCAATTTCGGATTTCAGCCGATGACCAGCCTTAAAATCGCGCCAGTCGACCTTGCCGCCTTGATCGCGAGCCGGGTCTGTCATGACGTCATCAGCCCTGTCGGCGCCATTGCCAACGGACTCGAAGTCCTCGATGAGGAAACCGATCCGAGCATGCGCGACTTCGCGATGGATCTCATTCGCAAGAGCGCCCGTCAGGCCTCCGTGAAATTGCAGTTTTCGCGTTTGGCCTTCGGCGCGTCCGGCGGGGCGGGCGCGCAAATCGATATGGCCGATGCAGGCCGGTGCGCGGGCGAGTTCCTGGAGCGCGAGAAGGCCAATCTCGACTGGCAGGTCGACGCGCAGATGCTGCCGAAAGCAGAGGCGAAGATCCTGCTCAACCTCCTGCTTCTCGGTGCCAACACGATCGCCCGGGGCGGCACTCTGACGGTCGGCGCCACGCAGGGCGAGAACGGGGTGACGATCAGCGTGGTGGCGGTCGGCGACCGCGCCCGCCTTTCCGACAGCGTCCGCACGGTGCTTCTTTCGGGCGAAGTCCCCGAACAGCTCGATGCGCATTCGGTCCAGCCGCTTTATGCGGTCATGCTCGCCGAAGAGGTCGGCCTCGGCTTCGAGATCGCCGAAGAGGAGGGGAAGGTCTCTTTCCTCGCCCGCCCGAAAGCCTGAGCCGCGCCCAGCCCCACGCTCCGAGACGGGCGCGCGTTGCGCCCAAAACGAAAAGCCCCGCGACCTTGCGGTGCGGGGCTATCGAAGGGGATTGAAGAGAGGCTTCAGGCGCTTTCGCGGAACTCTTCCTGATCGGGCTCGCGCAGCACGTAGCCGCGACCCCAGACCGTCTCGATATAATTCTCGCCGTCGGTCGCAGCCGCGAGCTTCTTTCTGAGCTTGCAGATGAACACGTCGATGATTTTGAGCTCAGGCTCGTCCATGCCGCCGTAGAGATGGTTGAGGAACATCTCCTTCGTCAGCGTCGTGCCCTTTCTGAGGGAGAGGAGCTCCAGCATCTGGTACTCCTTGCCGGTCAGATGTACGCGCTGGCCGGCCACTTCGACGGTTTTGGTGTCGAGATTGACCCGGAGATTGCCGGTCTGGATGACCGATTCCGCGTGTCCCTTGGACCGACGGACGACCGCGTTGATGCGCGCGACCAGCTCATCCTTGTGGAAGGGCTTGGTCATATAATCGTCGGCGCCGAAGCCCAGGCCGCGGACCTTGTCTTCGATGCCGCCCAAGCCTGAAAGGATCAGGATCGGCGTCTTCACCTTGGCGACACGCAGCTGCTTCAAGACATCGTAGCCGGTCATATCCGGCAAGTTGAGGTCGAGAAGGATAATGTCGTAGTCGTAGAGCTTGCCGAGGTCGACACCTTCCTCACCGAGGTCGGTCGTATAGACGTTGAAGCTTTCCGACTTCAGCATCAATTCGATCGACTGTGCGGTGGCGCTGTCGTCCTCGATCAGAAGAACACGCATGCCAATCCCCTCCTAGCCCTTTTCGTGCCGCTCGAGTGATGTGTGGCTCGAGCCGACTGAACAGGCAAAACCGCAGCCACATTTACGTCGGAATGGTTAACAGACTCTAACTCCCGGCAGCAAGCCCATAACGTCAGCTGCTTAAAATAGAGTCTTGATTCCATTCCGATTCCGCTGGGTCACCTGCGTCGAGAAACGTTGTGGTACCGATGCGGCTGGACGCCTTCGCGCCGGCGCCGGACCGGCCAACTCAAAGCAAACGGCATCAAGCGATTTACCGTGCCTTAAGTCCTCGTCCCTATCATTAACGCCAGTCGTAAACGAACGGTTACCGCCGCCCGTTGCCGGTGTCATGTGGAGCGGGTGGACCCTCGGGGCTGGGGAGTATTGAGTATGAAGTCGCGAGACGCATCCCTCCGGCAAAAACGCTTTAAAGTTGAAGATTGCGAGCGGCGGCTCGGCCAGATCGACGCCATGATCGAAGAATTCAGCCGGATGGCGGCCGATCTAGAACACGAGATAGCGGCTGAAAAGCGGCGGACGGGGATCGAAGACGAAAAGCATTTCGCCTATTCGACCTTCGCACGTGCAGCCGGCCAGAGGCGCGAGAACCTGCTCGCTTCGGTTGATGATTTAAATCGGCAGCGCGAAGCCGCCCAGGCGGCGCTTGAAACCGCGCGCGCCGAGCTTCAGCGCGAAGAAGGGCGGCTCGGCCGGGAAAACCCCGGGACAGCTCCGTCCGGCCACGGTCGTCTGGCAAGCTGAGATATCGTTCCGCGCCCTCGGTCAGGCCGGGGGCGCCGATCAAAAGTGCGATCAGGGCGTGAGCTTGTGTCGGGCGAGTTGCTCGTAGAGCGGCAATGCCTCGGCCGCCACTTCCTTGAGCCCGTCATCTTCCAACTCCGGCAGCGGCGCCGGCGGCTGAAAGCCCGTCGAGCGATGCACTGCATCGTACCAATGCGCGGCCCAAACGCCGTCGCTGTCGCGGGGACCGGCCGGCCAGGCGAGCATTGCCGGAGAAAAATCGATCTCGAGAGCCCCGCAAAGGGCACGCAGCATCGCTTCCGGATTTGCGAGAAGATCGTCGGCGTCGACGACCGGAGGGATCCTTCTGCCCAATTCCGCCGCCAGGCGAAAGAGCTCATCCTGCTCGACGAATCCGATATCTGAAAGGCTCGGGCCGGCGCGCTTGCGGGCATAGGAAGCGAGCACGCGCGCCGGATGACGGATCAGGAACGCGTGGCGACAGCTGCGCATCCAATCGCGGCCGATCTCCGCGATCATGTGGTGCGTCATGTGCTTCTGGTAGAAGATACGGCTGCCGAAGGGCGGCGCGCCCGCGAGGCGCTCCGCCACCTTTTGCCAATCGGCTTCATGGGCGGCACAGATTTCCTCGCGCATCGGATGGTCGATGCCGGTCACCTTCAGCCATGCCGCATAGAACGGCTCGTCCCATACTTCGGTGTCGGGACGGTTTTCGAAGGCACGCATCATCGCGGTCGAGATGTTGCGCGGGCCGGACCACATGGCGATGCGGATCGTCTCGTCGCTCTTCGCGGGCGAGGGTCTCTCAAACGCCATCACGGCACCTGGAATGCTGGGAAGATGGAGACCTGACCGCGGACTCGAACCGCAGATATTTGACGCTGCACCGCCAACGGGTACCCGTTCCCCCATCAGGTCGATGAGAGATTAGGCGAACACGAATGCGTGAGAAAACCATCACGTGCCAATGTGGTTAAAATCTTAGTCTTTGCCTTAGAGAGGGCTCAAGACAAGGGTGTGGCGAAGGCGTGGATGCGCTCGCGGTAGAGCTGCGTCAGCCGCGGCAAGAGCTTCGGCCTGTCGGGATGAAGCGTGCCGATCATCCGTCCGTCGACGGAGCGGACCGGGACCAGCCCGGCGAACGTGCCTGTGATAAAGGCCTCGTCGGCCCCATAGACGTCGGTCAGCGAAAAGCGCCTTTCATGTGCCGGGATGCCGGCCTCTCGGGCGGCTTTCAGCACCTGTCCGCGGGTGACTCCGCCGAGGCAGTAATCGCCCGTCGAGGTCCAGACCTCGCCGTTGCGGACGATGAAGAAATGCGTGGAATTGCAGGTGGCGACAAAGCCTGCCGGGTCGAGCATCAGCCCTTCATCCGCGCCGGCCTTGGCGGCTTGAATGCATGCAAGGATGCAGTTGAGCTTGGAATGGGAATTGATCTTCTGGTCCTGCTCGGCAGGCCCCGTGCGCCGCACATGAACGGTGAAAAGCGTGACGCCTTCGCCTGCGATTTCAGGCTTCGGGTTTTTGTATTCGGGAATGACGACGATCGTGGGCGCGCCGATCGTCATGCGCGGATCCTGATAAGGGGTGCGCTTCACGCCGCGCGTGATCATCAGGCGAACATGCACGCCGTCGCGCATGTCGTTGGCGGCGAGGCATTCCATCACCCGGGCGATGAGGCCGGCGCGATCGAGCCCGATATCCATGTCGAGCGCCGCAGCGCCCTCAAACAGGCGGTCGAGATGCTCGTCGAGGAAGGCGATGCCCCCGTCGGTGACGCGCAGGCCTTCCCAGACGCCGTCGCCCAGGATGAAACCGGAATCGAAGACGGAGACGACCGCCTTGTCTCGCGGCAAGAGTTCGCCGTTGACCGAGATCAGGATCTCGGCGTTGCGCGGATCGTCTTCGTATTCGTGGGTGCCTGTCGCCATTTCGCCGCCCGATCACTGGAGATTTCAATGAAACCATTCCGGCAAAGCCGGGGTGCGGGCGGCTGTCAAGGGCAAGTGGGGGCGAAGCCCCGCTAGAGGCGGGACATCAATTGCGGTATTGCTGAATTCGGGTCGTGCGCAGCCCAGCAAGGCCGTGAGACTCGATCGACATCTGCCAGGAGAGAAACTCCTCGACTGTCAGCGTATAGCGCGAGCAAGCTTCATCGAGGCTCAATAAGCCGCCGCGGACGGCGGCAACAACCTCAGCCTTGCGGCGGATCACCCAGCGCTTGGTATTGGGGGGTGGAAGATCAGCAATCGTGAGCGGGCTTCCATCCGGTCCGATAACGTATTTCACTCTCGGTCGGACATGCTCGGCCATGGCAGACTCTTATACAAACTCACCAACTGAGCTCGTTATAAGGTGGCACGGCTTAACAAGCGTCTAACCATCCGTAACGGAAATCTTAAGCGCAACCGGGGCATTTTTTTAGAAACCGCGGGCGCTTGACAGAACGTCGCAAGCACTGCAACCAAAGCCCATGCTGGACATCGATCTTGAGCTGCCAGGTCCGCGCAGCAAAGCCCGCGTCCTCGTCGCTATGTCCGGCGGGGTCGATTCCTCCGTTGCTGCCGCGCTCGTCAATGCGGCGGGCTACGAAACCATTGGCGTGACCCTGCAACTCTATGATCATGGGGCGGCGATCCATCGCTCCGGAGCCTGCTGTGCGGGGCAGGACATTCACGACGCCAAACGTGTCGCCCAGGCGCTCGGCATCGCTCATTATGTTCTCGATTATGAAAGCCGTTTCCGCGAGGCGGTGATCGAGCCTTTTGCGGCGAGCTATCTGTCGGGCGAGACGCCGGTGCCCTGCGTCGCCTGTAATCAGTCGGTGAAATTCTCCGATCTCCTCGATACGGCCCGCCAACTTGGGGCGGCTGCCATGGTGACCGGCCATTATGTGCGCACGCGCTCCGTTGGAGGCCGGCGTGCGCTTTTCCGGCCTGTCGATGCGGACCGCGACCAGAGCTACTTCCTTTATGCGACGACGGCCGAGCAGCTCGACTTCCTGCGCTTCCCCCTCGGCGATTTCACCAAGCCGGAGGTGCGGGCGCTGGCGGCCGAGATCGGTTTGAGCGTCGCGGAGAAGAGCGACAGCCAGGATATCTGCTTCGTGCCGCAGGGACGCTATAGCGACGTCATCGAAAAGCTGAAGCCCAACGCGGCCGACGAGGGCGATATCGTGCATCTCGACGGGCGGGTGCTCGGTCGCCATCGGGGCATCATGCATTACACCGTCGGCCAGCGGCGCGGGCTCGGGATTTCGGCGGCCGAGCCGCTCTTCGTCGTGCGGTTGGATGCCGCGGCAAAGCGCGTGATTGTCGGTCCGCGCGAGGCTTTGGCGACCCGCCGTTTCCGGCTGCGCGATCTGAACTGGCTCGGGGATGGCGATCCCTCCGCCTGGACGGAAGGGCAGGAGGTCTATGCTCGCGTGCGCTCGACGCGCCCCCCGGTCAAAGCATCCGTTTCCGTGCAAGCCGGTGAAGCGTCTGTCATTCTCGAGGATAGCGAGATGGGCGTGGCGCCGGGGCAGGCCTGCGTCTTCTACGATCGAGATGCGTCCGATGCGCGTGTTCTGGGCGGTGGCGTGATCGCTCAGGAGACCACGAGCGAACAAGCCTGCGCCGCCTGAGCAGTCGCACGGCGGCTCAAAGCTGGTCGAACAGGTTTGCCACACCGGCAAAACCCCCGTCTTTGCTTGGAACTCCGCTCGCAGCGCCACGTTACCTGAGCGACCCAGCCAATCGATAGAAGGAGGCATCCCATGGCAGAGACGAATGTGCCCGGCGGCAAGAGCGAGACGGAACGCAAGGCCGATGAGACCAAGCGCAAGGCCGAAGACGTTCGCCACGACCTCAACGCCGAGTTCGAGATTCTGAAGGCGGATGTCGCCGAACTCAGCACCCGGATCTCAGACCTTTTGCGCACCGGCGCCCGCGAAGGAAAAGACATGCTGAACGAACGTGCCGATTATTACCGCCGCGAAGGCCGCAGGCGCGCCGACGCAGCCATGTCCGAAGCCGAGGCTCTGTCCGATGATCTGAGCCAGTCGATCAGTCGCAATCCCTTCACTGCCGTTCTCGTGGCGTTGGGGCTGGGCTTCCTCGTCGGCGCCATTTCCCGGCGCTAGTCTTCATGCTCAGGCTGCTTTCTTCGATCAGCTTTGCCTACGGCGCCGCAAATCTGCGGCGCCGTATCCGCGTCATGGCGCGGCAGGCCATTCTCATGGCGATCGGCGCCGTCATTCTGCTTTACGCGCTCGGTTTCGGGCTCGTGACGCTTCATATCTGGCTCTCCAGCCTGTGGGGATCGCTGGCATCTGCGGGCGTGATCGGTGCCGTGCTTTTCGTCATTGGGCTTATCGTCCTGCTTCTGGCTCTGAGGCCTCACCGCGAGCAGGCACGTTCCGTCGAGCAGCCTCTCAGCGAGATGAGTTCCACCGCGCACGACACCTATGACCGGATGCAGCGCTCGCTTCGCCAAAGCGGTTCGCCTCTTGCCAATCCGGTCGTGCAGGCGGCGGGCATCGCTCTCATCATCGGCGTCCTTCTCGGTCGCCGCTGATCGTCCCGGGATCGCCTCGGCATGTGCCGAGCCGCGGAGACATGTTCCGGCCGCTCGTCTCTTTTCGAGGCGGGCGGTCTTTTTGTTCGTGCGTCGGCGCCAGGGCTTCGGGAGCGGTGTGGCCTCGCGACAAGATCGCCGAGGTCTGAAAGCTCATCCGCCAAGGCTAGGGGCCTCAGGCCGCCCAGAAAAATGCTTTCCGATCTCTTGCCAGCTCCGAGATAGCCGGGGTCGGTGCGGTAACGTTCCTCTCATTTTCTCCGACTATAGTTCTCTGGCAGGCCGTGCTCAGTCCGGCCCGGAGGGGATACGATGCTTCACTCGAAGGCGCTGCCTGGCAGCGCGTCCGATGTGCCAATCGCAGACAATCCAGCCGATGCCCGGCCGGAAGGATCCCGCTTTGGGCGGCACACCCAATTGCAGCGGGAGGATGGTGCGCCGCGCGACACGGAGGCCCGTGCCGCGGAGACGCCCAATGCCGTTGCCGACAAGGTGACAGATCTTCTCGACTTTCGCCGTCGTGGCGCGGTGCGGCTGCAGACGGCGATCGACGCCCATCTGGTGGTTACGGAAAACAGCATCTCACGCTGCATCATCCGCGACCTGTCCACCGCCGGCGCGCAGCTCGAGGTCGAGGAGGGCATCACGCCGGAGCGCGAGATGATCCTCGCCGTGCCTCAGGTGAATATCGCGATCGTTTGCGAGCTCGCGTGGCGGCGCGGCAAACGCATGGGCGTTCAGTTCTGCCGTGGGCGGATTCCAGCCGATAAGATCGCTGAGATGATGAAGCTCTGACGAGGACGCGTGCGGAGCACGCGTTCGCCCGTCAGGCAAGAGAGCCGCCGGTTGCGTCCCCACCGTCCACAGAGCGGCGGCCGCGGCCGGGAACCGTCCATCATTTCCCCATCAGGCTTGCGCGCGTTCGGCTTCGCTAAAGTGGCGCACAGCGGCGTCTGATCTCTCTCCGTCATGCTTTCGGTGAGGTGATCGTCCCTCCAGACGATCGCATGCTCACGCTCATGCGGCGGTGCGGGGAAGCGCGCTGCGCCGCCGAAGGCCTTTGAAATCGGAGTCTTATTGTCTACTTTATGTCCGTTCAAAAGTGCGATCCTATTGTCAGGCGCTTGCGCAGAGAGGTTTCATGGCACTGAGGCATGGACAGGGTAGCGAAGCCGCGGAGGTGATTTCCTCCGACCAGGGGGCGAATGTTGTCGCCTTTCCCGCCTGCGAAGCCTTCGGCCCGAGGGCCTCGGATGCACGCGGTTTGACGCAAGCGGAAGAGATCGAGCTCAACCGTCTGCGCTGGTTTGTCCTCAAAAGTCTTTTGTCCTCTCAAACCGATCTCGAACGCGCCTGTTTCGTGCTGGCCGCCGATCCGGACGCGTCGCTCGAACGCTTCGCGATCGCTTTTTTTCGGGCCATGTCGTCCAAGGCACGACGACAGCTCGTTTTCTACCGGCCGGGTACGCGCAATTTTTCCACGGACGAGGCCTGGCTTCTGCGACTAATGGAGGCATGGCGCTCAGGCGACGAAATGAGCGTTCGCGCGTTAATCGCCTGGAGGGTCAAGCCCGAGGGGCACCGCTGGCTGCGTTTCTTGTCGCGCGGGCTGGCATTTGCTCTCGTTGCGGAAACCCCTTGAAGCCGGAACGTGTCTGGCATAGTTTAGAGATATTCTAATTTAGGCAGATGCCGAATCGCACCGATGGAGGGCACAATGGGTCTGGTGGCAGCAAAAATTGAACCGAGCGCGAAACAGGACATCGTCGCGGGTCTCACGCAGAGTCTCGCGGAGACGGCTGTGGAAATGACGAAGGCGCAGAATTTCCACTGGAACGTCACAGGCATGGCTTTCGGCCCGCTGCACGAGCTGTTCCAGAAAATGTACGAAGATCACTTCGAGGCGATGGACGTGCTCGCCGAGCGGGTCAAGGCGCTCGATGAGCATGCGGAAGGCCGCTATTCGAAGTATCTGGAGCGCAGCGCCGTGGAAGAGCATGACGGGCATGCGACCGATCGCGAGATGGTTGCCGCGCTCCTGGCCGACCAGGAGACGCTGTCGTCCACGCTCTCGGCTCTGTGCAGCGTGTCGGAAAAGCACGGCGATTGGGCAACCAATGATCTCGCCACCGAGCGGGTGGCCGCGCACGACAAGTTCGCGTGGATGCTGCGGGCTCATCTCGGCGAAAACGCCTGATCGGTTTCGAAGAGGGAGCCTTTACGGCTCCTCATACGCCGATTTTCGTCAGGGGCTGGTGCGAACGCGCCGGCCCCTGATGCGTTGTAGTCCCGTGATGTATGCGAAGGAGTGTTCGCATGAGCAGTCAAGGGATTCATGGACATGCCGGCCGGCCAACATCCGAAGCGGGCAAGACGACGCGAGAGAGCGATGCGGACCGGCTCGCCGCGGAAAGGCTCGCCGCGGAAAGGCTCGCCGCGGAAAGGCTCGCGGCGGAAAAGCTTGATCGCGAGCTCGACGAAGGGCTTGAGGAATCATTCCCCGCAAGTGACCCGCCGGCTCCGACGCAGCCGCACAAAGAGGTCGACGAGGATTGATTTCGACGACGCGGACGAGGGTTTAGGACGAGGCGATCGAACGCCGCGCCCTTCCTTCATGCGTCTACTGTGAGCTTGTCGAGCGGGCAGGGAACGCCCTGCTTTTCGCATTTCCGACGGTAGGCGGTCGCCCAAAAGGGAAGGCCGCCCTGTTCCCTCAGTCTCTCCACCAAGGCTTTCAGGAAGGCCTTCTTGTCTTCCTTGCTGTCGAGCCGCTTGAACGAGGCTTTGTCCTCTCGCGACATGCTGCAGCCGATGCAGCGGCCTTTGCGCTTGAATTTGCACACGTCAATGCACGGCGAGGGTGCATTCTTCCAAGTCTTGGTCATGCGGTTCTGGCGGTCTCGGTCAGTCAATGAGGGACGTCTCGCAATCCTGCGAGCAATCTGAAACATTTGTCGAACGACCGACGACGTCAAGTGGGGAAAGTTGTCCCGCACAACCCGTTTCATCCGGCTGGCATGGCGCCTGCCGATCATTTCTGCCTCCGGCCGTTCCTCCTCTGAGCTGGAGGAGGCCTATCGTCACGACCAAATGATCGGGGGTCGTCTCGAAGCCTTATGAAGGTCATGCCCTGGCCGCAAAGCTCTCCGAGCCAGGTGTCGCAGTGCGCCCGGCGCACCCGTCTGACAGAAATTTAAGTCGCTCTTCCTGTGTGCGGCGCGGTAACATGCCATCTCTTGATGTGCCCGGTCGGCCCCCGCGTCGGCTGCTGAAAGGTCGCGACAGCGGAGCGCCTCTTTGTCCCTTGTGAAGCAGGTCATTTTCGTCGCTTTGATCGGAGCGGCTGCGTTGGCGGGCTATGCCGCCTTCGACACGTGGTTCAACGGGAGCCGCGGCAGCGAGGAGGCGCGGGCCGCGCGCGGCCCTGCGGCGATCGCCGTCGAGGTGGCACGTGCCAAGGCTGAGACGATCGAGCGTAGCTTCGATGCGGTGGGCTCCACGCGTGCCCGCCGTTCCGTCGAGATCGTTCCCCTCGCGTCAGGACGGATCACCGAGCTTTTCTTCGAAGCCGGCCAGAAGATCGAGTCTGGCGCGCCGCTGTTGACGCTCGACGACGATATCGAGGCGGCGGACGTCAAAGAGGCGGAAGCGAAACTGCGTGAGGCCGAGCTCGCATTGGAGCGGGCTCGCTCTCTGCATCAGTCGAACACGGTCACGGCCGCCACCGTCGAAACTCTGACGGCGGCGCGGGTCACCGCGGAGGCCGAGCTGGAGCGGGCCCGCCGCCGGTTTGCGGATCGCACCGTGCGGGCTCCGTTCTCCGGCATTGCCGGATTGCGCCGGATCGACCTTGGTGCGCGTGCCGACGACCAGACGGTGATCACCACGCTCGATGATCTCTCGTCCGTCGAAGTGGAATTCGCCCTGCCGGAAACTGCGTTCGGCGAGATCGAGGCCGGGATGCCGATCTTTGCGCGCAGCGCGGCTTTCCCCGACAAGACCTTCTCCGGGAAGATCATCGCCATCGACAGCCGTATCGATCCGGCTTCGCGCGCCTTCAAGGTCCGGGCGTCCATCCCCAATGAAGATTTCGTTCTGCCGGCCGGCATGTTCATGACGCTCTCGGTGGTCCTCGATCGTCGCACCGGGGTGATGGTGCCCGAAGAAGCGGTGATGGTGGAGGGGGACGGCGCCTATCTGTTCGTGGCGGATGGCGAGACGGCGCGGCGCCGCGCCGTCGAATTGGGCCAGCGGCAAAGAGGGGCGGTCGAAATCTCCAAGGGGCTTGAGGACGGTGAAGCCGTCATCGTGCGCGGCGTGCAACGCCTGCGCGACCGATCACAAATCCGCATCGTCGAAGATGCGGAGAACGGCAAGGCGGCGGCGGACGCTGACGGCATCGGATGATTCTCTCCGATATCAGCATCAAGCGGCCGGTTCTCGCCGCAGTCGCCTCGATCCTGATCGTGGTCTTCGGGCTGGCGGCGATTTTGAGCATTCCGATCCGGGAACTGCCCGACGTCGATACCGCTGTCGTCACCGTCACTACGTCCTACGCTGGGGCGGCGCCCGAAATCGTCGATACGGATATCACCGAGACGATCGAAGGGGCCGTCGCCGGCATCAGCGGCGTCAAGTCGATCAGCTCCGAAAGCCGGCGCGGCCGCAGCCGCACCACCATCGAATTCGTCATCGGCCGCGACATCGACGAGGCAGCGAACGATGTCCGGAGCGCGGTGGGGCGCGTGCGGGGCGATCTGCCGGATGATGTCGACGAACCGCAGGTGGTCAAGAACGACGCCGATGCCGATCCCGTCATCCGCCTTGCGGTGACCGACCCCCATATGTCTTCGGCGCAGATCACCGACTATCTGCAACGCTATCTCGTGGACAGGCTGGCGACGCTCGACGGGGTCGCCAATGTCGAGATTTTCGGCGAGCGCAGCTATGCGATCCGCATCTGGCTCAACCGCGAAGCGATGGCGGCGCGCAATCTCACCGTTGCCGACGTGGAAGATGCGATCCGCCGCAACAACGTCGAATTGCCGGCCGGAGATCTGGAATCCTCGCGTCGCCAGCTCGCCGTGCGGGTCGACAGTCGCGTCGCCGGCGTGGACGCCTTCTCGAACATCGTCGTCGATCGCATTGCCGGTTTCCCGGTTCGGCTGAAGGACATCGCGAAAGTCGAGCTCGGCGTGGAAGATGACACGACGCTCGTGCGCCTCAACGGCGTGGAGGCGGTCGGTCTCGGCATTTCGCGTCAATCCCAGGCCAATACGATCGCCATCTCGCGGGCCGTGGCCGCCGAGCTGGAGCGCATCCGCCCGACGCTGCCGGAGGGGATGGAGATCACCGTCGGGTCCGACGATGCCGTCTTCATTCAGGCGTCGATCCGCGAGGTTCTGATCGCGCTCGTGATCTCTCTCGTCCTCGTCGTGCTGGTCATTCTGGCATTCCTCTTGTCGGTACGCGCGACGCTGGTGCCGGCCGTCACCATCCCGGTGTCGTTGATCGGCTGCTTCATTCTCATTTCGGCGCTCGGCTTTTCCATCAACGTCTTGACGCTGCTCGCCCTCATTCTCGCGATCGGGCTCGTCGTCGACGACGCGATCGTGGTTTTGGAAAATATCCAGCGGCGTATCGACGAGGGCGAGACGCCGATGGTGGCGGCGTTTCTGGGCTCAAGGCAGGTGACGTTTGCCGTTCTCGCGACGTCGCTCACGTTGATCGCCGTTTTCATCCCCATCTCCTTTCTGCAGGGGCAGGCGGGACGGCTCTTCACCGAATTCGGCTTCGTCATGGCGAGTGCCGTGGCAATCTCCACCTTTGTTGCTTTGACACTGTGTCCCGTCCTTGCCTCGCGGCTCCTGAAGCGACATCGGCATCCGGCGGGCCAGGATGACAGCGGTCGGCCTTCGAGGTTCAGGCGTGGCTATGAAGGTCTGCTGCGGCGGGCGCTCGGCATGCCGCTCGTCGTGATCTCCGTCGCTCTCGTCGTCGCGGGAGGAGGCATCTTTCTCTATCAGGAGCTGCCGCGAGAGCTGACACCCAAAGAGGATCGCGGCGTCATCTTCGTTCCGCTGACCACGCCGCAGGGGTCCACCACCGCCTATACCGACGGCGAAGTGCGCGTTTTGGAGCGGAAGCTCGAGCCGCTTCTTCAAGGCGCAGACGTGCGCTCGGTCTATTCGATCGTCGGGTCCTGGGGCCGTCCGTATCGTGCGTTCGTGCTGGTGCGTCTGGCGCCCTGGGAGGAGCGTGAGCGCGGCCAGGCGGAGGTGCAGCGCGACATCATTCCGGCCGTCGGCAAGGTGATCGGAGCGACCGGATTTCCGGTGACGCCCGCGGGCCTCGGTCTTCGCGGCAGCAGCACGCCGCTGCGCGTGGTCGTGGGTGGCCCCGACTTCGAGAGCGTGAAGGAATGGGCCAATACGCTTCTGGACAAGGCGCGGCAGAACGAGGGGCTGCGCAATCCCGAGCTCGATTTCGAAGAAAATCAGCCCCAGGCCGACATTCGCATCGACCGCGAGCGCCTGGATGATCTCGGCGTCAGCGTTCAGACGGTCGCGCAGACGCTGCAGACCATGTTCGCCTCGCGCGAAATCTCCGACTGGGTCGACCGTGGCCGCGAATATCCCGTGATCCTGCAGGCGCGCGAGGAAGATCGACGCGTGCCTTCCGATATCGGCAACATCTTCATGCGCGCCGGGGACGGAGAGAATCTCTTCCCCTTGTCATCGGTCGTGACCGTCAAGGAAGCCGCGGCGGCGCCGGAGCTGCGCCGATACAATCGCCTGCCATCCATCACATTGGAGGCGGCGCTTGCAGAAAACTACGACCTCGGCTCCGCCATCGATTTCATCCGCGAGGCGGCCGCGGAAAGCCTGCCGCCGGAAGCCCAGATCGCGTTTGCCGGCCAGTCGCAGCAATATCTCGAAACATCGAGCGGCGTGGCCGTCACCTTCGGTCTCGCGATCCTCATCGTGTTTCTGGTTTTGGCGGCGCAGTTCGAGAGCTTCGTCCACCCGCTCGTGATCATGCTCTCGGTGCCGCTCGCCTTCGCCGGGGCGATCTACGCGCTCTATTTCGCTGGGCTCTCGCTCAATATCTACAGCCAGATCGGCATCATTCTGCTGGTCGGCTTGATGGCGAAGAACGGGATTCTGATCGTCGAGTTCGCCAATCAGCTGCGCGACGAGGGAATGGAGGTGCGCGAGGCGGTGATCGAAGCGTCGATCCTGCGCTTTCGCCCGATCATCATGACCGTGATTTCAACCGTGCTGGGGGCCGTACCGCTGGTGCTGGCATCCGGCGCCGGAGCCGAAAGCCGCAGCGCGATCGGCGTCGTCATCGTCGGGGGGCTGATGCTCGCGTCGCTTCTGACGCTCGTCGTGACGCCCGTGCTCTACGATCTTCTGGCGCGGTTCACCGAGCCGAGGGGCGCGGTCGAGAAGCGGCTCGCGGCGGAGTTACCGTCAGGCGGGCGCCGCACGTAACGCCCGCTCGCAGTCGTTCATCCAGAGAGGTGAAGGGTCTAGGTCGACAGCATCCCGGGGATATCGACACCCATCGTCAAACGATCGATCTCGTCACCTGCGTCGCCGCTGTGCCCTGGATTGCGCACCATCAGGTCTTCGAGCGTGTGCTGGTCGAGAACTTCCGTAAAGGCTCCGAGCGCCTGGCTGAAGATCCGGTTGACCGGCGACAGCGGTCGGATCGAGCAGTCAATCGTTTCGCCGAAGCAATCGGCCTCGACACTCGTCGCCTCCGTGAGGCGCACGACATCGCCGAGATGGATCTCAGCGGGCGTGCAGGCGAGACGCACGCCGCCTGTGCGGCCGCGCATGGTCTTCAAGAACCCGCCCTGCACCAGGAGCGCGACGAGCTTGGCGACATTGTGCTCCGTGATGAGCGTCGCGCGCGCGATCTCTCCGGCATTCGTCTGGCGTCCGAGACGCGCGCAGTGCAGCAGAATCCGCAGCGCCTGACTGGTCTGTTTCGTGAGCCGCATGGAATTGCGCTCCTAGATGTTTGGCACGTCCGGATTCGGTACGGACATGCTCCTGCCTGCAATATGCCTTCGGCCCGAAGAGCGTCAACGGGTGCGTCAAAATACCGTGCCGATAAGTTGTGAAAACAGCGTGCTTTAACGCAGACGGTGCAGCGCCGTGGCGAGGTTCTCTTCCATCTGTCCCAGAACGGCGGCGGCGCTGTTGAGAGCTTCCGGCGAGAAGTCGCGCGTGGCGATCTCCGCGAGCCGTTTCCAGACGGCATCGATGGTGCTGAGCGTCGCTTCGCCGTCGCGGCTCAGGCGCACAACGCTTCTCCGGTGATCGGAACGGTGGTTGTCGCGCTCGATGAGGCCGCCCGCTTCGAGCCGCTCGAGCATCTTGCTGACCGTCGGCGGACGAACACGTAAATCCCTGGACAGGGAGGAGGGGGAGTGTTCGCCATTCCCATACAAAGCGCGCAGAAGCTGGTCCTGGCCGGGATGAATGCCGATCTCAGCCAGTTCGATGCCGAGAAGAGCGCGGCAGAGTTTGGCGGCTTCGACGAGCCTCAAGACCGCTTCAAGGCGAAGGTTGTCGGGGCCAGGGGCGGCGCTGGAATTCGATGCCGTCTCTGGAGGACGGTCGTCATGATCGGATGCTTGCATTCACGCTTGGAATTGTCGGGTGCCGCGTCATCCTCGGTGATGTCGTGGCGGTCCGCAGCGTGCATTAAAGTGCTTTAATTCCCATCTACGGTCACGCGGCTAACGGCTCGGGAACCAGCTCGTGTCGATCTCGTAATAGTGGTCCGCGAAATCGGTCAGCTCCGTCGCACGCTCTTCGTTGGGAAACGAGATGCGATGTCCGTCGCGGGCGACGAGCCCATCCTCATTGAGTTGCTTCAGCGCGTTGCTGACGGAAATGTTGCTGAGGCCAACCATGTCGCCGATGACCTCCTGCTGCAGAGGCAACTCGAAGCCACCGGCGGAGGAGGGCTCCATGATCCGCAGGCGCGCCCGGCATTGCAGAAGAACGAGAAGCACCCGCGAGGCCGCTGGCATGCGACCGGTGGCTCGCAGGCGGTCGAGAACTGCCGCATGGTCGATCATGGCGAACGTGTAGAAGAGCGCCGTGAGCTTCGGAGAATTCGAGAAGACCCCATGGAGGCCTGATTTCGGGAACGGGCAGATGGTGGCATCCGTCGCGGCTGCGATGCCGTAGGTGCTCTCAGCGAACGCGACTTGGTTGGTGCCGACGACGTCGCCCGGAAAATGCAGGTCGAGGATCTGACGGCGGCCGTCTGGCGTGTGGACGAAGGTGTAGACCCAGCCAGAGTCCAGAACGAAAAGACGGTTCGTCTCGCCTTCGTCCACCAGTGTCTCGTGCCGCCGGACCGTGCGGCTTTCTCGCTCCAATTCACTGAGCAGACGTCTCTCGGCATCGCTCAGGGGGATGTAATGCGATATCTTGCGGACCAGACAGCTTTCGTCCCCGTGCACGATCCTTATTCCCTTCTACCGGCCAGGCTGTTGAGGCGAGGCAGCGCCCGTTAGGCTTGCCGTTCACATGAACTTGGTCATGTTGCCCTTGTCTGCGGAGCTGTGCGTGCTTCAAAGACGCGAACAAACAACCTAGATCTATTCGATGGTCGATTCTTCTAGCACGGTTTGATGTTCGCCACTCAGTCGTACAATTCTCGGCGGATCTCCTTCTTCATGCCCCGCCCGTTCGATAGGTGACGCCAGCGTGCCGCTTTCCAGGCTTCTTTATGAATCTCCGGCTTCCCAGGAACCGTCCCCATCCCCGCCGAGCCCTTCTCTGGCTCGCACCGCCGCGCTCGTCGGTGTGCTTGGCGCCTTCATCGTGCTCGCTGCGGTCGCGTCGATCTCCTACCTGCAGTGGCGCGATTTAACGGAGAACACGCGCAGTGCCACGGCGAGCTCCGCGTTTTTTCTGGCCGATCACGCCGCCAGGCTTTTTGAGGTTTCCGATCTTGCGCTGAGGAAGGCCGTCGATGCCATCGGCGAGCGCAATTGGGACGAGATCGAAGCCTCGCGGCCGCTTTTCGAAGAGCTGACCGAGCTGCGTGCCGATCTGCCCTATGTCGATGAATTGTGGGTCAATGACAGCACGGGCGACCTGCGCCTCACCACCTTTGGTTTTCCGGCTCCGCAGGCCAATCTCTCTGACCGTGATGTGTTTCAGGCCCACCAGGCGGAGGACGCCGGTCTCTTCGTCGGCCAGCCGATCATCGGACGCGTAACGGACAGGCCGACCTTCCTCGTCAGTCGCCGGCTCGGCGGGGATGAATTCAAAGGCATCGTGTCGGCGAGCCTCGCGCTCGACTATTTCAACACCTTCTGGAAACGCATCCCGCTGCCGCCCGATGCCCGCGTCGCGCTCTTCCGTAAGAGCGATCAGGCGGTCCTGGCACGTTTTCCGCAAGCTCCGGCTGAGACCGCGCCGCTCCCCTTCAACGCGGCACTCGAAGAGATGCTTGCGGAAAACCCGGAGGAGGGGAGCTACACCAACCTGGCGCAGGAAAAGGACGTCAGGTTCGGCTCCTATCACCAGGTCGGCAATCTGCCGATTTACGTTCGTGTCAGCGTGCCGCGGGAGGCACTCTCCTCATTGTGGTTGGAGCAGGCTCAGCCGAACGCGTTCTTCGCGCTTGCGGCAATTCTGTCGCTAATCGCTCTGACCGCCTTCGCCCGCCATCAGGCCCGGCGCGAGGACGCAAGCAGAGCCTTCCTGAAAGACGAGGTGGCGCGGCAAACGGTGGCGCTGCGGGAAGAAACCCAGGCGCTCGAGGCGCTCAACGGCGCGAGCCGGATCCTTTCCGCTGAGCTCGATCCTGGCCGCGCAATCCGCACCATCGTGCAGGCGAGCGTCGTGATGAGCGGGGCGCGTGCGGGCGCCTTTCTGCCGGCTGATCAGAGGCGGGTGGACAGAAACGAGAGCGATCGTATCGTTGTCCGTAGCGAGGACTTTCGCCCCGGTTTTCTGAGCTTTGTCTCCGAACATCGGGGCGAGCTTCTGCGTTCCGGTCACAATATCCTGCGGGTCGACGAAACCGCTGAGTGGACGCAGGAGCGTGAAGTATCCGGCGTCGGCAGCTTCCTTGCCGTGCCGATCATCTCCCGCTCGGGCGAAGTGCATGGCGAGCTGTTTTTGGCCCATTCGAACCCGCATGCGTTCGGGACGCGGGCGGAACGGTTGTCTGTGGGGCTCGCCGCCCAGGCCGCAATTGCGATCGACAACGCCAATCTCTTCGAGGCCGCGCAGAAGGAAATCGCGGCCCGCAAGGAAACCCAGGTCAAGCAGGAGCTCTTGATCCGCGAGCTCCATCACCGGGTGAAGAACACTCTGGCGGTCGTCCAGGCAATCGCCGGTATGACGGCACGTTCGGCCGAGGATATGAGTGCCTTCAACGATGCCTTCGCGGGGCGCTTGTCGTCTCTCGCCTCCACACATACCCTTTTGACAGAATTTGCCTGGCAGAAAGTGCCTCTCGGGGATCTCATCCGCGGGCAGCTCGAGCCATATCCGGAGCGCGTTCACCTCGAAGGGCCGAATCTTGAGCTGGCGGCAGCACAAGCCGTCCCGATCGGCATGGCTATCCACGAGCTCGCCACCAACGCGGTCAAATATGGCGCGCTTTCAAAGGCCGAGGGTCATCTGTCCGTCGTCTGGCGGGTCGAGGAGGACAAAAGCGGAGACACGCGCGGAACTTTGTTCCTGGAATGGCGCGAAAGCGGGGGGCCTCCCGCCGTCTCTCCGGCGCGGCGCGGCTTCGGCTCGCGGCTGTTGAGCGATGTCTTAAGGGTGCAGCTTCGTGCCCGCACGGAGACCCGCTTCGAACCGGAAGGTCTCGTGTTCGACCTTGAAGTTCCCATTGCGCCGCTCGTCGTGTCCGACTACCCTGGCTCAGCCGTCGAGGAGAGCGCTCAGGCGTGACCCGTCCCGTTGCGACAGGAATAAAGGACGGTTTTCCAAAAAATGTCTTCTCGCCGGAACCACTTTCGTTCCGTCGCGTTAAATCCGAGCTGCGTATTGCCGTTTGCCAGCAGAAGACGTTTTTGCAGGAGAAATAGCTCGTATGCCCGCCACTTGTGCAGGAGAGAAAGCGGCACCTCTCCGCGATTGTCAGATCCTACTGGTAGAAGACGAAGCTTTGGTTGCGATGGACCTTGCCTACGAGCTCGAGAAGGCCGGGGCCGCGGTGACCTTTGCTTCCACGCTCGCGGAGGCGCTTGCCATTGCCAATAGCAACGATCCTCCCCACTCCGCGGCGGTTCTCGATATCAATCTGCGCGGTGAAGAGGTTTATCCGGCGGCCGAACGGCTCGCCCAAACTGGCGTGCCCTTCCTGTTTTGCACGGGGCACGGCAAGCTCGAGGACGTGGCGCCTCGCTTTCCGGATGCGCCGGTGCTGAACAAGCCGATCATC
This sequence comes from Afifella sp. JA880, assembly GCF_025379905.1. Classification (NCBI taxonomy): domain Bacteria; kingdom Pseudomonadati; phylum Pseudomonadota; class Alphaproteobacteria; order Hyphomicrobiales; family Afifellaceae; genus Afifella; species Afifella sp. JA880. Next base: position 751,496 of record NZ_JAOANH010000002.1, on the reverse strand, counting down.
GGGCGCCAGCTCGTTTGCGCACTCGCTGCACTTCTTCCTTGAGGCATCCTTCGCTGAGGCGCCATTGAGGGGCAGACCTGCTAGCGCTTCTTCGCGGTTCCCCCACTCTCTTCACCTGGCCTTGCCTGCGTGTACCCGCCAAATGGCTCCGTTCGCTTCGTCCGTCAGGAGGTAGAGCGCGCCATCCGGCCCTTCGGCGACATCGCGGATGCGTTGGGAACGTTCGTGCAGGAGACGTTCCTCGTGGGCCACTTTCTCGCCGTCCAGCTCCAGGCGAACGAGGGCTTGTGAGGCGAGGCCCCCGACGAAAATGTCCCCTTGCCATTCGGGAAACATGTCTCCCTCGTAAAAGATCATGCCGGAGGGGGCTATCACCGGTGTCCATTGATAAAGCGGATCGACCATGCCTTCCGCCTGCGCCTTGCCGGAGCCGACGGGTGTGCCGTTGTAATTGACGCCATAGGAGATGACGGGCCAGCCGTAATTCTCGCCTGGGCGGGCAATGTTGAGCTCGTCGCCGCCCTTCGGGCCGTGCTCGATCTCCCAAAGCTCGCCCGTCTCCTGATTGAGCGCGGCCGCCTGGACGTTGCGATGCCCGTAGGACCAGATCTCCGGGCGCGCATCATCGCGGCCGACATAAGGGTTGTCGTCCGGAATCGAGCCGTCCGGGTTGAGGCGCACGATCTTGCCGAGATCGGAATCGAGCTCCTGCGCCTGGCCGCGGAACGCCCTCGAAAAGCGCTCTCCAAGTGTCACGAAGAGATGGCCTTCGCGGTCGAAGACGAGGCGCGAGCCATAATGGGCGGAGCTTGCGACTTTGGGCTCTTGCGAGAAGATCACCTCGACATTCTGCATCTCCGTCCTGTCGTCGGAGAGTTCGCCGCGGGCAACGGCCGTCGAGGTCGTGCCGCCGTCACCGGGTTCCGCATAGCTCCAATAGACGAGGCGGTTCTCTTCAAATTCGGGATCGAGGGTGACGTCGAGAAGTCCGCCCTGGCTGCGATTGTCGACCTCGGGCAGGCCAGAAATCGGCTCCGATACGTCTCCGGCGGGCGTGACATGACGCAGGTTTCCGGAGCGTTCTGTCACCAGCATCGAACCATCGGGCAGGAAAGCGAGCCCCCAGGGATGGGACAGGCTCTCCGTCACGGTTTCTACGGCAATGTTCGGTCCCTCCGTCGAAAGCGCCTCCTGGGCAAGGCTGGTGCTGGCGAGGAGCGTCGCTGCGAGAATTCCGCCTGTCCCCAAGAACATGCCTCTGGTCATGATGATCCTCCGAAAGCTGCGCCGGCGGGCTTAGACCCGGCTCTGCGAACCAATCGGCAGTGGGAAACTCAGTTCCCGTTGCGGGGCGAGGACGGGATAACGTTCGCTTGAAAATTCAGAGAGAAGCGCTGCGCTTTGCGATGAAGCGCTGAGCTTCGCGATTTTGCGGGCGCCTGTCTCTCGAAAAACTGCCGCGATGCGCAAAGACGTCGCGGATTGGTCGGCGTCTCTCACTCTCTCGCATCATCCCGGCGCCCGCAGCGCCCGCGTTCGCCGCGGAGGGCTTTGGAGCCCGGCGTATCCCCCGTGGAACACAAAAGAATTTCCGACCGGCTCGGGTGAATTTCGAGCGCTCCTGCGACATGATCGGAAGGCATTCTGGGCGGACGATCCGACAAGAGGATCGACGCCTGAAGGAAGACGGTCGGGCGAGGCTTCCTCGCTGGGTTTTTGACCTTTGCGCCAGGTTCTCTAAAACCAGAGGCAACGTTTCATTCTTATTCCTCAACCAGCAGAGAAAATTTCATGTGCGGCATTTGCGGCGAAGTGAGCTTCACCGGCTCGCAGGCCGATCCTTCAGCGATCGGACGTATGCTCGACGTCCTCTCCGCCCGCGGTCCCGATTCCTCCGGGGCCGTCATTCGAGGCCGTGTCGGCCTCGGGCATCGCCGGCTCCAAATCATCGATCTGTCGGCACGCTCCGAACAGCCACTCGTCGATTCCGATCTCGGTCTGTCGATCGTCTTCAACGGCTGCATCTACAATTACCAGGAGCTGCGCACCGAGCTTCAGGCGAAGGGCTATCGGTTCTTCTCCTCCGGTGACACGGAAGTGATCCTCAAGGCCTGGCATGCCTGGGGCGAGGGCTGCGTCAACCGCTTCCACGGCATGTTCGCCTTCGCCATTCATGAGCGCGAAAGCGGCCGGGTGGTGCTGGCGCGCGACCGTTTCGGCATCAAGCCGCTCTATCTTTCGGAGACGAACGGCACGCTGCGTTTCGCCTCGTCGCTGCCGGCGCTCGTCAAGGCGGGTGGTGTCGACACCACGATCGATCCCGTGGCGCTGCAATTCTACATGTCGTTCCATGCGGTCGTGCCCGCCCCCTACACCATCCTCAAGGGCGTGCGGAAACTCGCGCCCGCCACGATCCGCGTGATCGAGGCTGACGGGACGAGCCGTGAGAAGGTCTATTGGGATCCGCGCTACGAACGCTCCAGCGAAGAGGTGACCCGCTCCTTCGGCGAATGGCAGGAGATGGTGCTCGATGCGCTGCGGACGGCCGTCGACCGCCGCATGGTCGCCGACGTGCCTGTCGGCGTGCTGCTTTCGGGTGGCGTCGATTCCTCGCTGATCGTCGGGCTTCTCGCCGAGGCCGGGCAGAAGGATCTGATGACCTTCTCGATCGGCTTTGAGGAGGCGCACGGCGAGAAGGGCGACGAATTCGTCTATTCCGACATCATCGCCAAGCATTTCAACACCGACCATCACAAGCTCTTCGTGCCGTCTTCCGACCTGTTGAAAGAGCTGCCGGGCGCGATTTCGGCGATGTCGGAACCGATGGTCTCCTACGACAACATCGGCTTCTATCTCCTGTCGCGGGAGGTCGCGAAGCACATCAAGGTCGTGCAATCCGGACAGGGCGCCGACGAGATCTTTGGCGGCTATCACTGGTACCCGCCGCTCGCGCATTCGAACAATCCGGCCGCCGATTACGCCAAGGTCTTCTTCGACCGCGACCACGACAAGCTCGGCCAGCATCTTTCGCCGGATTGGATGGCTGCCAAGGACGAGGCGCGTGCCTTTGTTGAGGCGCATTTCAACAAGGCCGGGGCGGAAGATCCCGTCGACAAGGCGCTTCGGCTCGATTCCACCATCATGCTCGTCGACGATCCGGTGAAGCGGGTCGACAACATGACGATGGCTTGGGGGCTGGAGGCTCGCGTCCCCTTCCTCGATCATGAGCTTGCCGAGCTCGCCGCGCGGATTCCGCCGGAGCACAAGCTTGCCGATGGCGGCAAAGGCATCCTCAAGGCGGTGGCACGCGAGGTCGTGCCGAAAGAGGTGGTGGATCGCGAAAAGGGCTATTTCCCGGTTCCGGCGCTCAAATATATCGCCGGCGATACGCTCGACATGGTGCGCGACACGCTGACGAGCCAAGCCGCCCGTGAGCGTGGTCTTTTCCGCAGCGATTATCTCAACGCGCTCTTCGATGATCCGAGTGCCCATATCACGCCGCTCCGTGGGTCGGAGCTCTGGCAGGTGGGGCTCCTGGAGCTCTGGCTGCAGAACCACGAGCTTTAACAGGGGGCTGTCATGTCACGCCGACCGGACAAGAAGGGCCAGGGCAAACGCGCCAATGTCGTTGGCCACAGGCTGTTGCGCATGCGCGAGCAGGGCACGCGGCCGCATCTCGAGCAGGATAGCGAGCGGCCGCATCCCAATGCGGTGATCGATTGTGGCTGGGGACGCATCCTCTTTACGCAGACATTCGAGACGAGTGAGGCGATGATCGACCAGCTCGGGGCGGAAGGCCCCGACCGGCGCGATATCGCCTTTTATGTGCGCGACCCGCATGTCGTGCTCGCGGCGGCTCCGAACGAGCTCTTCCTCGATCCCTCGCACACGTACCGGCTCGATCTCACCACCTACCGGGCGAAATGGCGCAAGCTGCCCGGTTTTTTCGTGCGGCGGCTGACTTCTCTGGCCGATGCGGAGACGGTCAACCGCATCTATGCGAGCCGCAACATGGTGCAGGTGAATCCGGAGTTTTTCTGGTCGAACCGAGACAGCCGCGCGCTCACCTATTTCGTCGCGGAGGACGAGGCGACGGGCGAGGTGATCGCCACCGTCACCGGCGTCGATCACCAGCGGGCCTTCAACGATCCCGAGCGTGGCTCCTCGCTTTGGTGTCTCGCCGTAGATCCGCAGGCGCCTTACCCGGGCATCGGCGAGGCGATGGTGCGCCGGCTCGCGGAGCATTATCAGGCACGCGGGGCGGCCTTCATGGATCTCTCCGTCCTGCACGACAACGACAAGGCGATCAATCTCTACGACAAGCTCGGCTTCCGGCGCATCCCGATCTTTGCGGTGAAGCGCAAAAACCCGATCAACGAGAAGCTCTTTTCCGGCCCCGACCCGGCCGAGAACCTCAACCCCTATGCCCGGATCATCGTCGATGAAGCGCGGCGGAGGGGCATCGATGTCGAGGTGATCGACGATCAGGCGGGCTTCTTCCGGCTCTCGTCCGGCGGACGGTCCGTGCGTTGCCGCGAGAGCCTGTCAGAGCTCACGAGCGCGGTCGCCATGTCGCTTTGCGATGACAAGTCGGCGACTCGTCGTATCGTGGAAAAAGCCGGGGTGAAGGTGCCCGCCCAGATGGAAGCCGGTGAGGAGAAGGAGCTCGAAGCCTTCCTCGCCGAGCACAAGAGCGTCGTCGTCAAGCCGGCGCGCGGTGAACAGGGGCGGGGCGTCGCCGTCGATCTCGACACGCTCGATGACGTCAAGGCCGCGATCGAAGAGGCAAAGAAATCCGCCGACCGGGTGGTGCTGGAATCTTACTTCTCCGGCACCGATCTCCGGCTGATCGTCATCAATTTCCGGCTCGTCGCCGCAGCAATCCGCGTTCCTGCGCAGGTGGTGGGCGACGGCAAGAGCAGCGTGCGCGACCTGATCGTCAAGCAGAGCCGACGGCGTGAAGCGGCGACCGGCGGAGAATCGAAGATCCCGCTCGACGGAGAGACGGAACGCTGCATCGCCCGCAATGGCTTTTCTCTCGATTCCGTCCTGCCGGAGGGCGAGACGCTGCAGGTGCGGAAATCCGCCAATCTGCACACCGGAGGTACCATTCACGACGTGACGGCGGCCGTGCATCCGACGCTCGTCGAGGCCGCGATTTCGGCCGCCCGTGCCATCGACATTCCTGTGGTCGGCATCGATCTGATGGTGACGGCGCCGCATCTGCCGGAATATGTCTTCATCGAGGCGAATGAGCGACCGGGCCTTGCCAATCACGAACCGCAGCCGACCGCGCAGCGCTTCGTCGATCTTCTGTTTCCGCTCTCGATGCCCGCCTCCGTCAGAATGGCGCAGGAAAGGAAGGGATGATGACGCGGCTCGCGATCGATACGGACTACCTGGCCGATTGGCTGGCGCGGCTTTTAGCGACGCCGAGCCCGACCGGATACACCGACACGATCGTGCGCGATTGCTGTGCGGAGCTGGAGAGGCTCGGCGTCGGCTACGAGATCACGCGCCGGGGCGCCATTCGTGCCATCTATCAGGGCTCCCGCCGCAAGGCGGCCCGCGCCATCGTCGCCCATCTCGATACGCTCGGCGCCCAGGTGAAGGGGCTCAAGGAGAACGGTCGTCTGGAACTCGTGCCCGTTGGCCATTGGTCGGCGCGGTTTGCGGAAGGGGCGCGGGCGACGATTTTTACCGATCACGGTTCCTATCGCGGCACGATTTTGCCGCTGAAAGCCTCGGGGCATACCTTCGCCGATGAGGTCGACACCCTGCCGGTCGGTTGGGATTACGTGGAGCTTCGCATCGACGCGCCGGCGACCGACAAGCCGTCGCTTGAAAAACTCGGTGTGGAGGTCGGCGATATGGTGGCGATCGATCCGCAACCCGAATTCGTCGAAAACGGCTTCATCGTTTCGCGCCATCTCGACAACAAGGCGGGCGTTGCAGTCATGTTTGCGGCACTCGAAGCGATGGTGAAGGAAGATGCGATCACGCCGGTCGACATCCACTTCCTCTTGACCATCGCCGAAGAGGTAGGCGTGGGCGCCTCTGCCATCCTCTCCCACGACGTCGCCTCGATGGTGGCGGTCGACAACGGCACGACGGCTCCCGGCCAGAACTCTTCGGAATTCGGCGTCACTGTCGCCATGGCCGACCAGACCGGCCCGTTCGACTACCATCTGACGCGCAAGCTCGCGCGTCTCTGCCTGGAAAACGACATCCGCTACCAGAAGGACGTTTTCCGCCATTACCGCTCCGATTCGGCCTCTGCGATCGAATCCGGCGCCGATGTGCGTACGGCGCTCATCACCTTCGGCGTCGATGCGAGCCACGGCTACGAGCGCATCCACATGCATGCGTTGCGGTCTCTCGCAGAACTCATCACAGCCTATGTGACGAGCCCCGTCGAGATCCAGCGCGACAGCAAAGAGCTCGGCAGCCTCCAGGGCTTCACGACCCAGCCGACCGAAGACGAGGCCGCCGAGGAGGCGAAGGACGAACCTGTCGTGCTGTGACACTTTGCGCCGGCAGGCGGCTTCGTCGATCGTCCCGTGGCGCTTGACCCGCTTCCCTGTGAAGGCGCGATATCGCGTTCTTTAGGAAGGGATGCGACATGACAGAGAAATCTCATCAAGCGGAGGCTGCAGCGGATCGCTGCTGCCAGGACCAGGCCGCCGGTGAGCATGAAGGCTGCGGCTGTGGTGGCAAAGGCCACGGCAAGCACAAGCACGGGGAGCACGGGGAGCACGGGGAGCACGGGGAGCACAAGCACGGCTCGTGCGGCTGTGGCGGCCACGGCCATAAGCACGCGCATGGGGCGGGCGAGGGCGGTTGCGGCTGCGATCATTAAGACCGGCTTTTATCGCTTGGCGCGGAGCTTGGCCGGGGTGAGGACGCTGCATTTTGAAGCGGCGTCCTAAAGGCGATTGAAAAGGCGGGCGCCGGTTCTTGTGCCGGCTGCCCGCTCCTCAGACGCCCCGCACAAGCGGGGCGCGCCCTCAACCTCGTAGATTCAGTGCGACATCAAAATCGGAACCGTCATCTGGTCGATGATCGATTGCGTGGCGCCGCCGAAAACGGTCTCGCGCAGGCGCGAATGGCCGTAGCAGCCCATGACGATCAGATCCGCGCCGAGGTCGGTCGCGCGGTTCAGGATTTCTCCGCCGACCGAGGTGCGGTCCGGCCGTGCCGTCATGTTCTCGACGTCGAGACCGTGGCGCGACAGCGTGCGTGCAAGCGCATCGCCCGGCACCAATCCCTTGCCCGGCTCATTGTGGCCGGCCTCGACACAGAGGATGTAGACCTTGGCACCCTTCTGGATGAGCGGAAGGGCGTCGAAAGCCGCACGGGCCGCCTCGCGGCTGCCGTTCCAGGCGATGAGGACCGTATGGCCGACATCGGTGTACTCGCCCGATGTTGGAACCACCAGGACGGGCCGCCCAGCACCGAGCACGAGATCCTCCGGACGATAGTAGGAGGGGAGCTCTTCGGCCGCCTGCGCCGTCACCACGAGATCTGCATTGCGGCAGGTGCGGCAGGCGAGCTGGGTCGCGTTGACGTCGCGCGCATCGAGCTGAAGCCATGAATTCGCGATCGTTTCCGCCGCGGCTGCGCGATTGAAGGCCGCTCCGATCTCTTCCGCCAGCTGATTGTCGCGCTCCATCTGCATGGACAACCATTCTCCGCCGAGCGGGTCGACGACGTCCGGCGGAATGCGCGGGATTAAATGCAGGCCGACGATGTGAGCAGAATGATCGCGCGCAATCGGCACCGCGACATTCATGAGGCGCGGGATAACATCCACCGTCGGAAGGTGGATCATAATCGTTCCGAGAGGATAACGGCTGCTCACGGCTCTTTCCTTTCAAACGCGTGGAGGAAGGCAGGGGCAGGGTTTAACCAACAGTCTATTATAGAACCTAGCGCCGAATTGCCGCGTTGATCAGGATCAAGCCCCCCTGGAATTGAGGCGTTTTCATCGCTAAGACTGCGGTATGATGAAGCTGGTGCCAATCGCCCCCCTTGAGACGGATCCCGTGCCCGATCTTTGCCGGGCATGCAAGGCTCGAAACAGGGGTATCTGCGGAGCGCTCAACGCATCGCAGCTGTCGGAGCTGACCCGCCGGGCCCACAGGCAGGTGGTCGAGCCGGGAAAGACCCTACTCGATGCCGAGCAGCCGACATCCAACTATTCCAATGTGCTCGCGGGTGTCGTGAAGCTGTCAAAAATGCTGCCGGATGGACGACAGCAGATCGTCGGTCTTCAGTTTGCGCCAGATTTCGTCGGCCGCCCGTTCTCGCCGGAGAGTTCGCTCAAGGCCGAAGCGGTGACCAGCACGGTTCTGTGCACTTTCCCGCGGCAGCTTCTGGAGCGGATGATCCGCGAATCACCGGAGCTGGAGCATAAGCTCTACCTTCAGGCGCTCGATGAACTCGATGATGCGCGCGATCTTCTCCTCACGCTCGGCCGCAAGACGGCGCGTGAGCGGGTTGCGACGTTCCTTCTGATGATTGCGCGCCATTCTCCGCATGCCGATGACAGCGAGGAAGGTGGTACCGGCTTCGAACTGCCGTTGACGCGCGCCGAAATCGCCGACTTTCTCGGGCTCACCATCGAAACCGTGAGCCGGCAATTGACCAAGTTGAAGGGCTCCGACGTGATCCGCGTGGAGCAGAACCGGCGCATCCGTGTCCCGGATATGGAGCTCCTGACAGCTGAAACGGGCGACTGAGCTCAGGCTTTCGTCAGTCTCGCTGCGTCCCCATAAACCGCATAAACCGCACTGGCCCGCTTCAAAGAGTGCCTTTGAGTGAGTCCCTGTGAGTGCTTTTTGGGGAGTGCCCTTTCTGGGCTCTTTCAGGACGCGCGCGGCCTTCTTCCGGGCAGGAGGAACCGTCCGTCAGCCGGCCTGCGCCTGACGCCCGTCCTTGCGAAGAGAATGTCTTCCGACGATCCGAACTTCGCTTGCCAATAGGATGGCGAGAGGCTGGCTGTCGCAGCGCATGCGGTGGCGCAGGAGCGCTGCTCCGAGATCCGCCCGTGCCGATGGCGAGAAGCAGGTGCGGGCCATGGGGAAAACCACCGTCTCCTCCCAGGCGATATGCCGGCGCTGCGATTCGAAGAACGCACGCAGGAGATAGCCGAGAGCCTCGGCTTCGCGGTAACCGCCTTCCTCGTCATGGGCATCCAAAGCGTCGGCCAGTTCCAGCGCTGCCTGTTCGTCGGCGTCATGTTCGGAGCGGGCGAGGGCAACCGCCTCCCGGATGCCGCGGTCGGCGCGGCAGGGCGCGGCGAGAGCCGGAAACAGGATGTCGTTTTCCAGCCGGATATGGGCGGGGAAGTAGAAGCGCAGCGTCAAAGCCGCAGCGCGCGCCGTCTCCTGGATGACGTCTCGGGGGAGGGCATCGGCGATCGCTTCCAGAAGATCGCACAGACGCTCCTGGAGGGCATGCTCGTAAGCGATCAGCTGGAAGGGGTCTTCCCGAATTATTTCTGCCGTGGGCGCGTCCGCCGCGCAGGCGAGCAGCGCCTCAAGATGGCGTCTCTGCGGCCGCATCTTGGGAAATCCTTCCCAATCGTTCCCCTTGATTTACTAAGTGTGCCGGAACTCCCCCCTTTCCAACTTGATCTGAATCAAGGATCAGTTTCCCCTAAAGTCGATAGCTACTTTGGAAGCCTTCTAGCGCGTCGCTTGGGCGCACTTGGCAAGTTTATAGGAGATGGCCATGGGGATGGCACAAGCCGGCATCTTGTTCCTGATCGCGCTGGTTGCCGTCATAGCCTCTGTGAAGGCTCATGACATGCAGTTCGCGGTCCATATGGGACTGGTTGCCTTGATCGCTCTTGGCGCTGCCATCTGGCGGCTGCGCACCATGGATGTTTCTGGGAAGAACATCCCGCTGCGCGAGCGTCCGGACGGCTACATGGACGACGTGATTCGCTATGGCGCCGTGGCGACAGTGGGTTGGGGCGTCGTCGGCTTCATGGTCGGCGTGTTGATCGCGTTCCAGCTCGCCTTTCCCCATCTTAATCTTGAGCCTTATTTCAACTTCGCGCGTTTGCGGCCGCTGCACACATCGGCAGTGATTTTCGCCTTCGGCGGCAATGCGCTCATCTGCACCTCTTTCTACGTCGTGCAGAGGACGACCGGTGCCCGCCTCTTCGGCGGAGGTCTGCCGTGGTTCGTCTTCTGGGGCTATCAGCTTTTCATCGTGCTTGCCGCCACCGGCTATCTCCTCGGTGTCACGCAGTCGAAGGAATATGCCGAGCCGGAATGGTACATCGACCTGTGGCTGACGATCGTCTGGGTCGCCTATCTCGTCGTCTTCGTCGGCACCATCGCCAAGCGCAAAGAACCCCACATCTACGTGGCGAACTGGTTCTATCTGGCGTTCATCGTGACGATCGCGATGCTGCACGTCATCAACAACCTCGCCGTGCCGGTCTCCTTCCTCGGCTCCAAGAGCTACTCGGCCTTCTCCGGCGTCCAGGATGCCCTGACGCAGTGGTGGTACGGCCATAACGCGGTCGGCTTCTTCCTGACCGCCGGCTTCCTCGGCATGATGTATTATTTCATTCCGAAGCAGGCCGAACGTCCGGTCTATTCCTACCGGCTTTCGATCGTCCATTTCTGGTCGCTGATCTTCCTCTACATCTGGGCCGGTCCGCACCACCTGCACTACACCGCGCTGCCCGACTGGGCGCAGACGCTCGGCATGGTCTTCTCGGTGATGCTGTGGATGCCGTCCTGGGGCGGCATGATCAACGGCCTGATGACGCTGTCGGGCGCCTGGGACAAGCTTCGGACCGATCCGATCATCCGCATGATGGTGATCGCGGTCGCCTTCTACGGCATGTCCACCTTCGAAGGACCGATGATGTCGGTGAAGGCGGTGAACTCGCTCAGCCACTACACGGACTGGACCATCGGTCACGTGCATTCCGGTGCGCTCGGCTGGGTCGGGATGATCTCCTTCGGCGCGATCTACTACCTGGTGCCGAAGCTGTGGTTCCGGCCGCGGCTCTACTCGGTGCGGCTCGTGTCCTGGCACTTCTGGCTCGCCACGATCGGCATCGTTCTCTACGCCGCCTCCATGTGGGTGTCGGGCATCATGCAGGGCCTGATGTGGCGTGAGTACAACCAGGAAGGCTTCCTCGTTTACTCCTTCGTGGAAACCGTTGCGGCCATGCATCCCTACTACATCATCCGCGCTCTCGGCGGCACGCTTTACCTCGCCGGCGGGCTGATCATGGCGTTCAACATCTACAAGACGATCCGTGGTGATCTCCGTCAGGAGACCCCGATCGGCGCTGCCGTCGAACCGGCCGAGTGATAGGAGGCACAACGTGCTCGACCCGTTTACGAAATTCATCCTGCGCAACCATGACAGGGTGGAACGGAACATCACCGTTCTCTTCGTGCTCTCCTTCATCGTCGTCGCGATCGGCGGCCTCGTCGAAATCGTGCCTCTGTTTTACGTACAGAACACGATCGAGAAGGTCGAAGGTATGCGGCCCTACACGCCGCTGGAGCTTGCTGGTCGCAACATCTACATCCGCGAGGGGTGCTATCTGTGCCACTCGCAGATGATCCGTCCGATGCGCGACGAAGTCGAGCGTTACGGCCATTACTCGCTTGCCGCGGAATCCATGTACGACCACCCCTTCCAATGGGGGTCGAAGCGGACGGGGCCCGATCTGGCGCGCGTCGGCGGGCGTTATTCCGATGCGTGGCACGTGGAGCATTTGACCGATCCGCGTTCCGTCGTCCCGGAATCGATCATGCCCACCTACAGCTTCCTCGCGAAAACGCCGCTCAAGGCCGACGACATCGCCGAGCATCTCAAAGTGAATGCTGTTGTCGGCGTGCCCTATTCTGAGGACATGATCACCAATGCGCAGGCGGATCTGCGGGCGCAGGTCGATCCCAACGGCGATCCGAGCGGGCTGGAAGAGCGCTACCCGAAGGTGAATGTGCGCGACTTCGACGGCAATCCGTCAGAGATCACGGAGATGGACGCTCTGGTGGCCTATCTTCAAATGCTCGGCACGCTGGTGGACTTCACCACCTACGAGCCGCTCGCCGAAGACAATCTCAGGTGAGGCGATGAGCACCTACGATACCCTGCGCCACTTCGCGGACAAATGGGGGCTTCTCTTCATGCTCCTGGTCTTCGCTGCGGCGGTTCTGTGGGTCTATCGTCCGGGCGCCCGTGCATCTTACCGCGCCCAAGGCGATATTCCCTTCAAACATGACGAGCGGCCGGCTCAAGAGCAGCCACCGCGTGACCAGACTCCTGGACGTGGAGAGTAATGATGGCCACCAAGAAAGATGGCGCTTCGAACGAGCCGCGAGGCCATGGCGTCGAGATCGACAAGGTCACCGGGACGGAAACGACCGGTCATGAATGGGACGGGATCAAGGAGCTCAACAATCCCCTGCCGCAGTGGTGGCTGTACATTTTCTACGGCTGCACGATCTTCGCTCTCGTCTATGTCGTGCTCTATCCGGCGATTCCGCTGATCAAAAGCGGCACCGACGGAATTCTCGGCTGGCATTCGCGCTCAGCGATTGCTCGTGAGTTGACCGCCGTGGAGGAAAGCCGCCAGGCGGTGATGAACCAGATCCGCGACACGCCGCTGGAAGAAATCCGCACCAACGACGAGTTGATGCAGGTTGCCTTCCGGGGCGGTGAATCGGCGTTCAAGGTCAATTGCGTGCAGTGCCACGGCTCCGGTGCCGAGGGCGGCTATGGCTATCCGAACCTCAATGACGATGCCTGGATATGGGGCGGAACGCTCGAAGATATCCACACCACGCTCCAGCACGGTGTCCGCTACGAACAGGACGATGAGACGCGGATCTCCGAGATGCCGGCCTTCGGTCGCGATGGTCTCCTGGATTCGAGCCAGATCGAGCAGGTGGCGAATTACGTTCGCTCGCTGTCCGGCCTCGAACATGACGGGGCTCTCGCCGAAGAGGGCGCACAGGTCTTCACCGACAATTGCGCGGTGTGCCATGGTGAGAACGGGCAGGGCCAGCACATGCTGGGAGCGCCCGCGCTCAACGACCAAGTGTGGCTCTACAGCCCGGATCTCGAGCAGATCGAATCGCAGGTGGACAACCCCAAGCACGGCGTTATGCCAGCCTGGTCGGGGCGCCTCAGTGAAGTGACCATCAAGCAGCTGGCGCTTTATGTCTGGTCGCTGGGTGGTGGTCAGAACGCGGATGCGACCGCTTCGAACTGAGATTTTCACACGACGGTATGGTTTAAGCGGGCGGCCACGGCTGCCCGTTTTTTTATATGCGAGGTCGCCGATGTCATTGCCGCTCGCCCACGGATTTCCTATCTGTTCGCTATCGGTAAAGATGCCGCTTTCTGGCACCGGGCGCCTGTCGTAATCACAACTTGTAATGCTGAGTGGGCGGATGTGGTGAGCGTTGATCCACAAGGCCGCGTTCGGATCTCTCGGCTTTATTGTCGCATGCGGCGAATGCGCTCAGTCTGCTCGGGCTGCCTGGATTGACCTGGGTCAAACGGATTAGACCGTTTCCAAGCTATCCACGGCGCATGCTGTCGCGGCAGCAATGGAATCTAAATGGCCAAGATGAATCAGGACACCTACGCGGGGGGCGGGGTTGTCGACCAGGTCGAGGCCGATCCGGTCAATAGCCGCAACGAACGGTCGCTTTATGCGGCGCGTCTCAAGATTTTTCCTCAGAAAGTCTCCGGTGCTTTCCGGCGGCTGAAATGGCTGATCATGTTCGTCACCCTGGGCATTTACTGGGTGACGCCTTGGATTCGCTGGGACCGGGGGCCGAATGCACCTGACCAGGCGGTGCTCGTCGACCTTGCCAGTCGCCGCTTCTATTTCTTCTCGATCGAAATCTGGCCGCAGGAATTCTACTATGTCGCCGGCCTCCTCATCATGGCGGGCCTCGGCCTCTTCCTGATCACGTCGGTCGTTGGCCGGGCCTGGTGCGGCTACACCTGTCCGCAGACGGTGTGGACCGACCTCTACATGGCGGTCGAACGACGGATCATCGGCGACCGAAACGCCCAGATGCGTCTCGACAAGGCGCCCTGGGGCTTCGCCAAGATCCGCAAGATCGCCACCGTGCATGCGATCTGGCTCCTCATCGCGATCGCGACCGGCGGTGCGTGGGTTTTCTATTTCGCGGACGCTCCGGGGCTCTCCGTCGATCTCGTGACGCTGAAGGCGCCTCCGGCCGCCTATGTGACGATCGCGGTCCTGACTTTTACCACCTATGTCTTCGCCGGCTTCATGCGCGAGCAGGTGTGCACCTATATGTGCCCGTGGCCGCGCATTCAGGGCGCCATGCTCGATGAAGATTCGCTCATCGTCACCTACAACGACTGGCGGGGCGAGCCGCGCTCGCGCCATCGCAAGAAGAGCGAGCAGCAGGGGCTGGACATCGGCGATTGCGTCGATTGCAACGCCTGCGTCGCGGTCTGCCCCATGGGCATCGACATTCGCGACGGTCAGCAGCTCGAATGCATCACCTGCGCTTTGTGCATCGATGCCTGCAACAACATCATGGACAAGGTGAACAAGCCGCGCGGGCTGATTTCCTATTCCACGTTGCAGGATTATCAGGTCCATGCCGCTGCCGCGGCGAGCAAAGGCCGCGAAGTGGCGAAGGAGGAGCAGCGCCGCTTTTCCGTGTCCCACATCGTGCGTCCGCGCACGGTCATCTACTTCACGCTATGGTCGCTCATCGGCGTTGCCATGCTCGTTACGCTCGCCATGCGCGATCGTCTCGACATCAACGTCCTGCATGAGCGCAATCCGCTTTTCGTGACGCTCTCCGACGGGGCGGTGCGCAACACCTATACGGTGAAGCTCCTCAACATGCTGCCGGAACTCAAGACGTTCTCGGTGACGCTCGACGGGCTGCCTGGGGCGGAGATGTGGTACGCTGGTGCGGAAGAGGAAAAGAGCCGGAACCTGATCGTCGAGGTGCAGCCGGATCGCGTACGCGATCTCAGGGTGTTCGTGGTGATGCCGGAAGGGGCCCGAGGGTCTCAGGATTTCGATTTTGTTGTTACCGATCCCGAGACGGGTCAGACTTCTTCGGCTGATGCGCAATTCCACGGGCCGACGCGATGAGACGGGTGATGAGTGCTTTCTGGCCAAGCGAGGAAAATCCCCTCAACGGCTGGCATTTCTTCGGCATCATCTCGCTGTTTTTCGGCACCATCATCATCGTGAATTTCACGATGGCCTTCTTCGCGACGTCGACCTTCCCGGGGCTCATCGTCGAGAACTCCTACGTCGCCAGCCAGAATTACAACAAATGGCTCGCGGCGAGCCGGGCGCAGGATGCGCGTGGCTGGGACGCGAAGTTCGACACGACCGACGGTATTCTGACCGTCGATCTGCGCGACAAGAGCGGGTCAGCGATCACGGGTCTCGATGTCTCCGCCATCATCGGGCGTGCGTCGGACTGGAACGAGGATCGTCTGGTGACGTTGCAGCAGGTCGCCGACGGCTACCGCGCCGATGAGCCGTTGGGGCCGGGACGCTGGATGGTGGAGCTCAAGGTCCGCTCCGGCGAGAATCTGGTCTTTCGCACGACCGAGCCGGTGATGGTCAACAGCGGACCAGCCTCATGAGTTGCTGCGGGGAAGGCGCCTCGCTTGCCGCGATCGAGCTTGCCCGATCGCAACCTGACCCTGTTGATGATCACGTCGATCCGGCCTTCCTGCGCGAAGCGAAGGACGGTGCGACCGAACTGACGCTGATCGTGCCGGGCATGCATTGTGCCGGCTGCCTCGCGAAGGTGGAGCGAGCCCTTCTCTCTGTGGCGGGCGTGTCGCGGGCGCGCGCCAATCTGACGGCCCACAAGGCGGTCGTCGGTTTCGATCCGCAGACGGCAGAAGCTGAAGAGCTGATCGCGGCCGTCCGCGGCGTTGGCTACGCGGCAAGGCCCGTTGATCCGGCCGTCTTCAGCAATGCCGCCGACGAAGAGGCGGGAGCGGAGCTGTTGCGCTCGCTCGCCGTGGCTGGATTTGCCGCCGGCAATGTCATGCTCTTGTCGGTTTCCGTCTGGTCTGGAGCCGACGAAGCGACGCGAAACCTCTTCCACTGGATTTCGGCGATGATCGCGCTGCCGGCGATCGCCTATGCCGGGCGGCCTTTCTTCCGCTCCGCGGCGCGTGCGCTTTCCGCCCGCAGCCTCAATATGGATGTGCCGATCTCACTTGCCGTCGTGCTGGCCGCCTTGATGAGCCTGCACGAGACCATCATCGGCGCGCGGCATGCCTGGTTCGATGCCTCGATCACGCTGCTCTTCTTTCTGCTGATCGGGCGGGTGCTCGATTTCCGCATGCGTGGGGTGGCGCGTGCCGCCGCGACGCGGCTCTTGTCGCTGTCGGCCGACAGCGCGCGGCTCGTTACCGAGGATGGCCGTGTCAGCCTCGTGCGCGCGGGCACGGTGAAACCTGGAGATGTCGTCGACGTGGCGGCCGGGGAGCGTGTGCCGCTCGACGGGACTGTCATTTCGGGCTGGAGCGACATCGACAAATCGCCGTTGACGGGCGAACCCTTGCCCGAGGCGGTTCGGGACGGCAGCGCCGTCTTCGCCGGCACGCTCAATGTCACAGGGCCGATCCGTCTCAAGGTGGAGAAGGGGGCGGGGGACAGTCTCCTCGCCGACATCATCCGTCTGATGGAAGGCGCGGAAGCGGGACGCGGCCGTTTTGTCGGGCTCGCCGACCGTGCTGCACGCATCTATGCGCCCGCCGTCCATATCCTGGCGGCTCTCGCCTTCGTCGGCTGGCTTCTCGCCGGCATCGGCTGGCACGATTCCTTGATGATCGCCGTTGCCGTTCTCATCATCACCTGCCCTTGTGCGCTCGGCCTTGCGGTGCCTGCGACACAGATCGTGGCGAGCGGGCGGCTCTTGAAGGAAGGCATCATCGTCAAGGACGGCGCGGCCCTCGAACGCCTTGCCGGCGTCGATACGGTCGTCTTCGACAAGACCGGGACCTTGACCGGCGGGGATCCCCGTCTTGCCGAGGAGCCGGAGGTGGACGACAGGAGCTGGGCTCTGGCCGCGGCGCTGGCCAATAAGAGCCGCCATCCGCTCGCCAGGGCTCTTGCCGCGGCGGCTCAAGACCGTGGGGTTTCGCCTCTCTCCGTGGAGGATGTGCGCGAAGAGCCTGGCGCGGGCATGGAAGCGCGCTTCGAAGGCCGTCGCGTGCGTCTTGGACGGCGGGAATGGGTTGCCGAGACAGAGCACGCCGAGAGCGGCGGGGCATTTTCGGAAATCTGGCTTGAGATCCCGGGGGCGGCGCCCAAGGCTTTCCGTTTCGTCGATCGGTTGCGGCCCGATGCGGCGCCGCTCGTCGCGCGTCTCAAGGAGATGGGGTTCGGCGTGCATCTTCTGTCGGGCGATCGGCCGGAGGCGGTCGCAGCAGCCGCTCGCGGCCTCGGCATTGCCGAATGGAAGGGCGGGGTGACGCCCGCCGACAAGGTCGCCGAAGTGGAGCGCTTGCAGAGAGAGGGCCGGCATGTCCTGATGGTCGGCGACGGCATCAACGATGCGCCGGCACTCGCGGCTGCGGCGGCTTCGATTTCGCCCGCGACCGGTTCCGACATTTCGCAGGTCGCGGCCGATTTCGTCCTCTCGTCCGGTGCGCTCGCACCGGTCGCGGAAGGCATCGTCGTCGCGCGCCGGGCAAGGCGCGTCATCCTGGAGAATTTCGCGATCGCGCTCGCCTACAATGCGATCGCCGTGCCGGTGGCGCTCGCCGGTTTTGCGACCCCGCTCATCGCCGCGGTCGCCATGTCGAGCTCCTCAATCCTGGTGACGGCGAATGCGCTTCGCCTGTCTCTCGGTGCCGGCAAGCGGACGACCGCAAAGCCGCAGCCGCGCAATGCGCTCGCCGATACCGGCCGGGAAGCAGCGGCGTGACCATCCTCGTCATTCTCATTCCGGCGGCGTTGTTTTTGGGCGCGCTTGGCCTTGCCGCGTTTCTATGGTCTCTAAAGAGCGGACAATACGACGACCTCGACGGTGCCGCCGCCCGCATTCTCCTCGACGATGAGCCTGCGGACGGGGGGCGCCGGAAAGAGGTGCGCGAGGAAGAGGACGCAGCCCAACATGTATGAAATTCTGCGCATGGCGCATCTGATCATGATCGCGATGGTCACCGGCATGGCCGTCTCGCATTACGTTATGCTGCGCGCCAGCGCCGGCCGTGAGGGCGAAGGCGGGCGGGCTCTGGCGCTCGCCCGGCGCACGCTCGGCAATTTCACCACCATGGTTCTCGCCTTCGTCTGGCTGACCGGCGTCCTGCTTCTGTGGAGCCATTACGGCATGACGGAGAGGGAGGTGAGCGCCTGGTTCTATGTGAAGATCCTCTTCGTCATCGTTTTGACCGGTGCCCATATCGCCCAGCGGGTCACCGCCGGCGGCATGCGCGGCATCACGGTAGAAGGTCGGCGGATCATCGAGCGCTATGTCTCGATCGTCTGGCTGGCCGCTCTTCTCTCCATATGCTTTGCGGTGATCTCCTTCACGCCGTCGCAATAACGCCTTCGAAGTAACGCCTCGAAGTTACCCGTCGCGTCTCGCGGCCTCCTCGCGGCGTTGCGTCCGGCTTCCTAGAAAATCGGAACGACGTTAACCTTCGCCGGCTTCCCAACGCGCCGGTTTTCGAGGGGGAACAATGACGCGAAGGCTTTTCGATTTGTGCGGGCGAGACCGCAATCTGCGCTTCAGCCCGTATTGCTGGCGCGCCAAAATGGCACTTGCCCATAAGGGTCTCGAATTCGAGACCGTGCCGACGCCGTTTCTCGGCGTCGCGGCGATCGAGCCCGACGTGGTGCGCACGGTGCCTGTGCTCGACGACCATGGTGTCAGGGTGCGCGATTCCTTCGACATCGCAGTGCATCTGGAACATGCCTATCCGGACCGGGCGCCGCTCTTTGCCGCCGCGGACGGGATCGCGGCCGCGCGTTTCATGGAGAGCGCCACGTTCGCGACGCTGCATCCGCCGATCCTGCGCATGATCGTGAAGGATATCCACGATCAGCTCGACGATGCCGATCAAGAGTATTTCCGCGAGAGCCGGGAGAGCCGTCTCGGCCTGCCTCTCGAAGAAGCGCAGCAGGATGTCGGGCTCGTCAGCCCCGAACTCGACAAGGCACTGGCGCCGCTCCGCCGGACGCTGGAATTCCATCCCTGGCTCGCCGGTGAGCAGCCGGGATTTGTCGATTACATTCCCTTTGGAACCCTGATGTGGCTTGCCGTCATCCATGGCGGGCTGCCGATCGACCCCGACGATGCCGTCGCCGACTGGTTCGGACGCTGCCTCGATCTCCATGATGGTCTGGCGCGCGGCGCACGCTTCGCCGCCTGAGGCAACGCGCGGACTTGCAGGGTGTCGCCCAAGGGAGTTGCATCGTCCCGGAAGAGGTCGAGCCCCTGCCGCGCGGGGGCGGGGAGGATGAGATGACCGCACCCTTGCAAGTCCCGCCGGGCTACCGCGCCCATGATCCGGAAAGCCTGCGCGGCTATCTCGCCGAGATTTCCGCCGTGCGTGACCGGCTCGGCGGCGATCCCGCCGCGTGGACGATCGAGGAGGTCGGAGACGGCAATCTCAATCTCGTCTTCAAGGTGCGCGGGCCGGCGATGGGTGTCGCGGTCAAACAGGCGCTGCCCTATCTCCGCCTCGTCGGCGAAGGCTGGCCGCTGCCGCTCGAACGGGCGCATTTTGAACATATGGCGCTGAGCCACGAAGCGAAGCATGCGCCGGGCCTCGTTCCGGAGATCTACCATTACGACGAGACGCTGGCGCTCATCGCCATGGAGCTTCTGGAGCCGCACATCATCATGCGGCACGGCATGATCGCCGGGACGGTCTATCCGAAATTCGCCGACGATCTCTCCACTTTCGCCGCCAATACGCTCTTCTTCACCTCCGACCTCGCGCTCAAGGCGGCGGAGAAGAAGGCGATGGTCGGCGCCTTCGCCGGCAACACCGAGCTCTGCAAGATTACCGAGGACCTCATTTTTACCGAGCCCTATATGGTGGCGGAAAGGAACCGCTGGACGGCGCCCTATCTCGATCCGCTCGCCGCCTCGATCCGCGAGAATGGCGACCTCAAGGTCGCGGTCTCACGCCTGAAGCTCAAGTTCATGTGCGATGCGCAGGCGATGCTGCATGGCGATCTCCACACCGGGTCCGTCATGCTGACGCCGGAGGAGACGCGCGTCATCGATCCGGAATTCGCCTTCATGGGGCCGATGGGCTTCGATACCGGCGCGGTGATCGCGAACCTTCTGATCGCCTATTTCTCGCAGGTGGGTCACGAGATCGAGCCGGGCGGTCGCGACGCCTATCGCGCCTGGGTGCTTCAGGCGACGACTGAGTTCTGGAACGGCTTTCGCGCCAAGTTCAAAAAACTCTGGGAGGAGAATGGCACGGGGGACGCCTATCCGGCGCCGCTCTTCGCCTCCGAGGCGGGGAAGAAGCGTCTCGCGGCGGAGCGTGAGGCCTATCTCGACCGGCTTTTCGCCGACACGCTCGGCTTTGCCGCCGCCAAGATGATCCGCCGCATTCTGGGCCTCGCCCACAACATCGATCTGGAAAAGATCGCGGACGAAAAGGTGCGTGCCACCGCCGAGGCTCGCTGCCTGCGGCTCGCCCGCGACATGATGGTGAATACGGGCGCCTACACCACGATCGAGGCGATCTGCGGCCACGCTGAGCGGCTCAACGGCTGGGAGCCGAAACTCGGCGGGTAAGGCATGTGTCGATGACGTGCGAGCACGCCAATTGGCTGTGCTCGCACGTCATTTCGAGAAGGCGCCAGATGAGCCAGTCTTCATGCCGATTGCGGTCCTCCGGTCGCCTTCTCATCAAAGGGCGGCTATTTGAAAATCGTCAGCGGACCGCAATTGTCGTCTGCAACAAAGATCGCCAACAGATCTGCTGCTTCCGTCGAACTGGCATTCTCCGCGAAAAGATGGACTGCACCTGGCGGCTCGAACCAAGTCTCGCCGGCGACGTAGGTGCCAGTTCTTTCGCCGGCCAGTTGGGAACGAATGGTGCCGTCAAGGACGTAGGCCGTGACCGAGCCGGGGTGCCGATGCTCCGGCGTGAAGGCGTCCGGGGGAAAGTGCACAAACGCTGTCGTGATCGACTTGCCCTCCACGTCCGGCAAAGGTGTGCAAGCCAAGATCCTCATCGATGTTTGGGGTCGTGCCGCCGCATCGGAACCGTCCGCGTCGCTCATTTCGTAAAATCTGGAGTGGAGCGGCGGATAGAGTGAGGCTGCGCCCGCAGCGGTGACCAGGAGTAGGGCCCAGCCCCAGCGCCGCAAAGTCGAGCGCTGCCATGGGCAGTGATGGGAGCGGAGCATCAGGCTCATTTCAGGGTTCTCCCATCCGCCAGTCGGCCGACCAGCCGAGGTCATATCTCGCCTTTTCGCTCAGAACCGCGCCGTCGTCCTCGGCGATGTTGTAGACGCCTGCTTTGCCGCTCTTGGCGGCGAGAAGAGCCGCATATGCCGCCGCGTCGACATGCACGGGCGCTGCCCCGGCCGCTTTGGCGAAGCCGGTTCCGGGGCCGTAAAGCCGTCCGTAGCGCAGGATCACACCTTCGAACGGAGCCGTGAGGACCTGCCTTTCCAAACTTGCCACGCCGTGCGCGGAAATGCCCACCCGGCCTGATGCCTCGATTGCGAGCGCATCGCCCTCCCGGTGCGGCAAAGGTCCATCTGCGTAGGCGAAGGCCACGCTTTGCGCGATGAAGCGCTGAACGTGTCCCGCCGTCGCGGCGGCGACGAGATTGCACGTGCCCTCGTCGCGGATACGGGCATTTCGTGCGGTCGCCTCTTCCATCTCCGCCGGATCGAGGCCGGGCGGAAGGTCGGTCAGTTGATGGATGACGATATCGGGCCTTGCGTGCGTAACGGCTTCTTCGAGGCATGCCGCGTCGAACACGTCGCCGACGACAGGCTCAGCCCCAAGTGCTGCAAGCTCTGCACATTTCTCTTTATGGCGTGTCAGACCAACGACCTGCCAAACTTGGGCTACGAGCATCGGAACCAGTCGGCGGCCGACCGCGCCGCTTGCTCCCGCCACAAAAACCTTTCCCGCCATACCGCACACCCTTTCGTGTCACCTGAACTTTGTTTATCATAGTTCTGATAATATATCAGGGTGCTGATAATGAGCAAGAGTGCCGATCAGACGAAATTGCCCGAGATTGGTGAGGGCAAACGCGGCGAGGGCGGATATCTTGGTTATCTGCTGCGACAGGCCGCTGCGGCCCATCGCCTGCGCATGGATCGCGCCCTGGCCGACCTTGAGGTCACGCCGCCACAATTTGCGGTGATGACGATGGTGAAAGCGTATCCGGGTCAGTCCAACGCCGACATCGCGCGTATGGCCCTCCTTACGCCCCAGACGACGAATGTGATCGTGGCGAACCTGGAGCGCGCCGGACATATCCAGCGCCGGCCGCACGAGGTGCATCGCAGGATTCTGCGGATCGACCTGACTCCATCTGGGAACGACCTACTGCAAGCTTGCCGTTCGCGCGTGCAGGCGGTGGAGGCGGAACTTGCTAAAGGCTTCAGCGAGGAAACCACAGCCGAAATCCGCCGCTGGTTGGTCGCCGTATCGCGGCTGAATGCGGGCTGACAGTGGGATCGCCGCTCAAGCCGCCACCCGCACCCTTTCCGGGAACGCTGCGGCGATTGCTTCGGGTGTCGGCTCGATGACGCCGCGTTCGGTCACGAGGCCGGTGACGAGGCGGGCGGGTGTCACGTCGAAGGCGTAATTGGCGACCGGTGAGCCGTCCGGCACGATTGTGACGGTTTCGATCTCTCCGGATGAAGTGCGGCCGGTGATTTTCGCCACTTCGTCGCCGGAGCGCTCTTCGATCGGGATTTCTTTGACGCCGTCATGGACGCGGAAATCGATCGTGGGCGAGGGCAGGCCGACATAAAACGGTACGGCATTGTCGCGGGCGGCGAGCGCCTTCAAATAGGTGCCGATCTTGTTGCAGACATCGCCGGAAGCCGTGGTGCGGTCGGTGCCGACGATCACCATGTCGACCAGCCCATGCTGCATGAGATGGCCGCCGGTGTTGTCGGCAATCACCGTATGCGGCACGCCGTGATGGCCGAGCTCCCAGGCGGTCAGCGAGGCGCCCTGGTTGCGGGGCCGCGTCTCGTCGACCCAGACATGGACGGGAATACCCGCCTCATGCGCCATATAAATCGGCGCGGTCGCGGTGCCCCAATCGACGGTCGCCAGCCAGCCGGCATTGCAATGGGTGAGGATGTTGACCGTCTCGCCCGGCCGCTTGCCGGCGCAGAGCGCCTCGATGATCGGAAGCCCCGCACGGCCGATGCCCCGGTTGATCTCCACGTCCTCGTCGGCGATCTCGGCGGCGCGCTCATAGGCGCGCGCCGGTCGCTCGCTCGGCGATAGCGGCGACAGGGCCTGCATCATCTCGTCGAGCGCCCAGCGGAGATTGATGGCCGTCGGGCGGGTGGCGTGAAGATGGTCGTAGGCGGCGAACAGGGCATCGTTGGAGGGATCGCTGCGGGCGGCGAGCGCCATGCCGTAGGCGGCGGTGGCGCCGATCAGGGGCGCACCGCGCACCAGCATGTCCTTGATGGCGGTTGCCGCGTCCTCCATCGTCTCAAGGCGTGCGATCTCGAAACGATGCGGCAGCTTCGTCTGGTCGATGATTTCGACGGTCTCGCCGTCGTCACTCAGCCAGATGGTGCGATAGGGCGTGCCATCGACCTGCATCTCGTCCTCCTGCAGAATGCTGAAAACATGGTCGGAGCGCCGCGCCGGCCTGTCAATGAGACGCAAAGGCCAGGTGCATCCCGGCGCGCCGCATGGCGGAACGTGCCGCTTCGTGATAGCGCCGAGACAGGAGGAAGTGCCATGAGCAAGACAGAGAAAGCGCTGAGGAAGGCGATCATTGCCGCCTGTCGCGAGATGAATTCAAGCGGCCTCAATCAGGGCACGGCGGGCAATATCTCCGCGCGCTACAAAGACCGGCTTTTGATCACGCCGAGCGGCATTCCCTATGACGAGCTGGAGCCGGAGATGATCGCGGCCCTGCCGCTCAATGGCGAATACGGCGCCTATGAGGGGCCGAACAAGCCGTCGAGCGAATGGCGGTTTCATCTCGACATTGCCAAGGCGCGGCCGGAGATCGGCGCCACCGTGCACACGCATGCACCCTATGCGACGACGCTCGCGATCGCGCGGCGCGACATCCCGGCCTGCCATTACATGGTGACGGCCTTCGGCGGAGCCGAGATCCGCTGCGCCCCCTATCGCAAATTCGGCTCCAAGGAATTGTCCGAGGTCGCGCTTGAAGCCCTTCAAGGGCGAAAAGGCTGCCTTCTCGCCAATCACGGCATGATCGCCATCGGCGCCGATCTGGAGCGGGCGATGTGGCTTGCCGTCGAGCTCGAAGCGCTCGCCCGGCATTATTACCAGGCTCTTCTGATCGGTGGCCCGGTGCTTTTGTCTGAACACGAGATTGCCGAAGCCGGCGAGCTCATGTCCGGCTACGGACTTGCCGTGGAGCTGGCGCGCGACGCGTAAGACGCCGCGCGCGTATTTTATTCACGGAACCGGCCCGGGCGGCACGCCTGGGGCCGGGAGGCTTAGGACGCCTCCGCCTCTTGCGTTGCAGCGGCCTCCTGTTCGGCCTCTCTGCGGGCCTCCTGGCTCATGAAGGCCGCCGCCATCAGCTCTTTCGTATAGTCCTTCTGCGGGCGGGCGAAGACGTCTTCCGTCAGCCCTTCTTCCACGACCTTGCCTTCCTTCATGACGATGACGGTGTCGGCCAGCGCCCGCACCACCGAGAGATCGTGGCTGATGAAGAGATAGGAGAGGTTGTGCTCGCGCTGCAATTTGCGCAACAGGTCGACGATCTCCTTCTGCACCGAGCGATCGAGTGCCGAGGTCGGCTCATCGAGGACGAGCACTTTCGGCTTCAAGATCATCGCACGGGCGATCGCGATCCTCTGCCGCTGGCCGCCTGAGAATTCGTGCGGATAGCGGTTGCGCATCGACGGATCGAGTTGCACCTCCTTGAGCGCCTCCACAGCACGGCGGTCGCGTTCTTTGCGGCCGAGCTCCGGCTCGTGGACGAGAAGCCCTTCGGTGATGATCTGCCCGACCGTGAGACGCGGCGACAGCGACCCGTAGGGATCCTGGAAGACGATCTGCAATTGCCGGCGCAGAGGGCGGTCGCGGCGAAGATCCGCACCGGTCAGATCCTGACCCTCGAAGATGATTTCGCCGCGGCTTGAAATGAGGCGCAACAGCGCGCGCCCGAGCGTCGATTTGCCGGAGCCCGATTCGCCCACGATGCCGATCGTCTGGCCTTGCCTCAGCGTCAAAGAGAGGTTGTCGACGGCTTTCAATTCGAAGGAATTCTTGCCGAAGAGCCCCTCTTTGATCTTGAAGGAGACGGAGACGCCGCGCCCCTGAAGGAGGACGGGCGCTGTCTCCGGGACCGGCTCCTTGTGTCCCTCCGGCTCGGCGGCCAGAAGCATCTTCGTATAGGGGTGCTGCGGACGCACGAAGATCTCGCTGACGGCACCCTGTTCCACCACTTCGCCGGCGCGCATGACATAGACGCGGTCCGCAAAACGGCGAACGATGCCGAGATCGTGGGTGATGAAGACGATCGCCATGCCGAGCCGGTCCTGGAGATCCTTCAGGAGCCTGAGGATTTCCGCCTGGATCGTCACGTCGAGGGCGGTCGTCGGTTCGTCGGCGATGAGAATGTCGGGATCATTGGCGAGCGCCATGGCGATCATGACGCGCTGGCGCTGGCCGCCTGACATCTCATGCGGATAGGCGTCGAGACGCCGCTCGGCATTGGGGATGCGCACGAGCTTCAGAAGTTCGAGCGCCTTTGCCCGCGCTGCCTTGGGGCTCAGCCCACCGTGATGGATCATCGGTTCGGCGATCTGCCGGCCGATCCTGTAGAGCGGGTCGAGCGAAGACATCGGCTCCTGAAAGATCATGGTGATCTTGTCGCCGCGGATGCGGTTGAGCCGACGCGGAGAGAGACGCAGAAGGTCCTCGCCGCGATAGAGCGCTTCGCCGCTGGCACGGCCGTTGGAGGCCAGAAGCCCCATCAGCGACATCACCGTCTGGCTCTTGCCGGAGCCGGATTCGCCGACGATGGCGACGGTTTCGCCGGAGGCGACATCGAAATTGACGCCGCGGACGGCATCGACCTGACCGTCGGCGAGCGTGAAGCTCACCTTGAGATCGCGCACGGACAGCACGTTTTCGGTGGTGCTCATGTCAGCGGTCCTTCGGATCGAGCGCGTCGCGCAGGCCATCGCCGATGAAGTTCAGCGAAAACAGGATGAGGGCGAGAGCGATGGAGGGATAAAGCAGGAGCCAGCTGGCCCCCTGCATGTTCTTGGCACCTTCAGAAATGAGCACGCCGAGGCTCGTCAGCGGTTCCTGAACGCCGAGGCCGAGGAAGGAGAGGAAACTCTCCAGGAGGATCACTTTCGGTACCAGAAGCGTCATGTAGACGGCGACCGGACCCAAAACGTTCGGAATGATGTGACGGCGCACGATCCCTGCGTTGGAGACGCCCAGCGCCTCCGCCGCCTCGACGAATTCACGCCGCTTCAAGCTCAAGGTTTGGCCACGCACGATACGCGCCATGTCGAGCCATTCGATCGCGCCGACGGCGATGAACATCAGCACGAAATTGCGCCCGAAGAAGACCACGAGCAGAATGACGAAGAAGATGAACGGCAGCGAATAAAGCACGTCGACGAGGCGCATCATGACGTTGTCGACGCGTCCACCCAGATATCCGGCAGTGGCGCCGTAGGCGACCCCGATCATCAGGGCGACGACCGTCGCCAGAAGTCCGATGGCGAGCGAGATGCGGATCGCCATGAAGATTCGCGCCAGGAGGTCGCGTCCGTTGCCGTCGGTGCCGGCTATGAAATAAAGCCGCGCGACATCCGCTTCGAGCACGGCAGAACGGCCATCGGCCGACGTCTCCGTGATCTTGGCGTTGGAGAAGAGGTCAGAGCGGTCGACATAGCGCGTGATACGCGGATCGACCTCGTCATCATCGGTGATCTCGGCGCGCACTTTATCGCCTTCGACCTCGACGGAGGCGACGTCGACATGGGCGCGTGAGAGCGAGCGTTCCATTTCCGGCACGATGCGCTCTTCATGCGGATAGGCCTCGAGGCTCGCCGGCACGCGCACATATTCCGAATAGACGCGGTCATAAGGATGCGGCCATACGAGAGGCCCGACGAGCGATGCGACAGCCATGACGACGAGAATGAACAGGCTGGTCATCGCCGCCTTGTTTCGGCGGAGGCGCACCAGCGCGTCCTGCCACAGCGAGCGGCCGGAGACCGTCGGCTCGTCGAGTGTGATGGGTTCTTCAGTGATCGACATGTTCGGGCTCAATCGTAGCGGACGCGCGGATCGAGCCACGCATAGACAAGGTCGACGATCATGTTGAACACGACCACGAAGATGGAGACGACCACGACCGTGCCCATGACGAGCGTGTAGTCGCGGTTGAGTGCCGCCTGGACGAAATAGCGACCGACGCCCGGAATGCCGAAGATCGTTTCAACGACAATCGAGCCGGTCAGAAGCGCCGCGGCGGCGGGGCCGAGATAGGAGACGACCGGCAGAATGGCCGCCCGCAGGGCATGCACCATGACGACGACGCGCGTCGGCAGGCCATAGGCGCGCACCGTGCGCACATGATCCGAGCGCAAGGCCTCGATCATGGCGCCGCGGATGAGGCGCGCGACGATGGCGATCTGCGGCAGGGCGAGCGTGACAATGGGCAGGATCTTGTTGGGAAAGGCGCCATTGCCCCAACCGCCGGCGGGAAGCCAGCCGAGCGACACGCCGAAAATCAAGGACAGCACCGGTGCTATGACGAAGGGGGGAATGGTGATGCCGAACGTGGCGACGCCGACCACGAGATAATCGATCGTGGAATTCTGCTTCAGCGCGGCGATCGAGCCCAAGACCGTGCCGATGATGAGGGCGAGTGTGAGCGCCGATGCGCCAAGCTGAATCGACACCGGCAGGCCAGCGGCGAAAAGATCGCCCACGGAGAAGTCACGGTAGACGAAGCTCGGTCCGAGATCGCCGTGCAGCAGGTTGCTCAGGTAGAGCAGATATTGTCGCCAGAGCGGTTCGTCGAGGTGATAGATGCGGTTCAAATTCTCCATCACCTTGGCTTCGAGGGGACGTTCCAGATTGAACGGTCCGCCCGGTGCCACGCGCATCAGGAAAAACGATATCGTTATGATGACAAAGAGCGTCGGAATGGCCGTCGCCATCCGGCGCAAAACATAGCTCAGCATCGCCGCTCCGTCGGTGGAAGGCGAAGCCTGCCCATCAGTTCAGGCAGCTTCTATGATTGCAGAAAAACCCAGACGAGGCTCAGGGTTCCCGCACATCCTGTGCGCGGGAACCTCTGCGTCAGCCCGATTACTGCTCGAGGGACATCCACCGCGTTCCGTGGACGTTGACGAGGTTGTCCTCCCAACCTTGCAGTTTGTCTGAAACCAGGCTGAGGGAGGAGTAATAGAGGATCGGGATGAAGGGCAGGTCGCGCATGAAGATCGTCTCGGCCTGCTTCAGGACTTCAGCGCGCTCGTCGAGGTCGCTGGTCTCTTCGGCCTTCTCCATCAGCGCATCATATTCCGGGTTGTTGTAGTTTGCGTAGTTGAAGCCCGGATTGTTGCTCTCCACCAGGAACAGGAAGTTCTGCGGGTCGGAATAATCGCCGATCCAGCCGGCACGCGCGATGTCGAAGTCGCCCTTGTCTCGCAGATAGGCGTAATGGGTGGCGCCATCCGCGGTCACGAAAGTCGTCTTCACACCGATATTCTTCCACATATCGGCGATCGCGGTCGCCGTGTTCTGGTGGTTCTCGCCGGTATTGTAGCGAATCTCGACGCTCAGCGGATTGTCTTTTCCGTAACCGGCCTCTTCGAGCAGCTCGATGGCTTTGTCTTCGCGGTCGAGCGGATCCATGTCCTTGTAATCGGCATAGGCTGGCTCGCCGTAATTGCCGATGCCCGGAGGAACCAGCGAATAGGCGGGCAGCATGGCGCCGGCCCAGATCTCGTCCGCGATGAATTCGCGGTCGATCGCCATCGACAGCGCCTGACGGACGCGCACGTCGGAAAGCTTCTCCTTGTCGGCCTTCACGGCATAATAATAGTTGCCGAGATACGGAACGATGTGGACTTCGTCGCCCAGGGTATCCTTCACATACTTCATCTGCTCGGTCGGAATGTCGGAGCAGGATTGCACTTCGCCGGCCTCGAAGCGCCGCAGGCAGGCTGAGCGATCCTCGAAGGGAATGTAGATCACCTTGTCGATGGCGACGTTGTCGGCATCATGGAAATTCTTGTTCTTGACGAGGACGATACGCGAATTCGGCGTGAATTCCTGGAGCGTATAGGCGCCGTTCGAGACCATGTTCTCCGGCTGCACGAAATCGGTGCCGAACTCCTTCACCGCCGGGGGATAGACGGGCAGGCTGGTCTGATGCGTCAGCAGCTCGAGGAAATACGGCGTCTGGTTTTCCAGTGTGAACTGGAGCGTGTGTTCGTCGAGCGCCTTGACGCCGATCTCTTCGGGCGGAACCTTACCGGAATTGGCCGCTTCGGCGTTTTTGATCGGATAGAGGATGTTGGCGTATTTGGCGCCGGTCTCCGGGTCGATGATCCTCTGATAAGAGAAGACG
Organism: Afifella sp. JA880; assembly: GCF_025379905.1. Lineage (NCBI taxonomy): Bacteria > Pseudomonadati > Pseudomonadota > Alphaproteobacteria > Hyphomicrobiales > Afifellaceae > Afifella > Afifella sp. JA880. The sequence continues at coordinate 721,688 of NZ_JAOANH010000002.1, read as the reverse complement.
AAATCTTCCGCCGTCAGAGGTTCACCGTTCGACCATCTGGCATCGTCGCGCAGGTGGAAGGTCCAGGTCAGACCGTCATCCGATGTCTCCCAGCTCTCCGCAACGCCCGGGACGACTTTGGCTGAAGAGCTGTAGACGACGAGGCCTTCATAAAGGTCACGTAGGACATTCGCTTCCGAGATGGTCGACGTTTTGTGCTGATCGAGCGTCTCGGGGTCGGCGTCGTTGCCGCGTGTATAAGTGACCTCGGCGCTGGCGCTCGCGGCCATCAATGCTACCGCCGCTGCGCCCAGAACGAACCTGGACAACAATCTGCGCATTCCTGATCCTCCTTGAGAGGGCGGACTTCAAAAGCCCAGCCTAACGTGCGGGGACACTACGCGCGGAATCGATTGTATGGCAACTTGCCGCCACGGAAGCGTCGAAATCCTGTGCCGCGGTGTCCACAGGCCTGTCGCCGCACGCGCAAAGGAGGCGCCCTTATGAGCCCATCGCAGGAGAAGCCTGGTTTCGTCTTCCCGCCGCCGCCCACGGTCGGTGTGCCGATTGCGACAGACGCGGCGATTTTCCCGGTGCGGCGTATCTTCTGCGTCGGTCGCAATTATGCCGACCATGCGCGGGAAATGGGCGCCGAGGTCGATCGCGAGGCACCGTTCTATTTCACCAAGCCCGCCGATGCGGTCGCTTTGTCGGGAGCGACGATCGCCTATCCGCCGGGCACGCAGGATTGCCATTACGAAGGAGAGTTCGTGGTGGCGCTCGGCGGTCCTGCCTTTCAAGTTTCGCTGGATGAGGCGATGGGTTGCGTCTTCGGCTATGCCTCCGGCATCGATTTGACGCGGCGCGACCTGCAGGGCGCGGCAAAGGCCAAAGGGCGGCCGTGGGATCTCGGCAAGGCGTTCGAGAATTCCGCCCCGATCGCGCCGATCATGCCAGCGTCCGATTTCGGTGCGATCGGCGAGCAGACGCTCACAACGCGCGTCAATGGCGAGGTGCGGCAGCAGGCGAGACTGTCCGATATGGTCTGGAGCGTGCCGGAGCTGATCGCCCATCTGTCACGCTATTATCACCTGGAGCCCGGCGATCTCCTCTATACGGGCACGCCCGCCGGCGTCGGGGCGGTGAAGCCGGGCGACAAATTGTCCGTTCAGATCGAGGGGCTCGAGGAGCTCGCCATCGCGATCGGGCCGGCGGAATGACCACGCCGCTCAGGCTTGGCCGTAAAAATCCCGGTACCAGGCGATGAAACGGGCGATGCCTTCCTTGATCGGCGTCTTCGGCCGATAGCCGAGATCGTCGGCGAGGGCCTCGATATCGGCATAGGTGGTGGGCACATCGCCAGGCTGCATCGGCAGGAAGATCTTTTTCGCCTCGCGGCCGAGCGCTTCTTCGATGGCGGCGATGAAATCCATGAGCTCGACCGGCTGGTTGTTGCCGATGTTGTAGAGCCGGTAGGGCGCCGAGGAGGAGGCGGGGTTCGGCGCGGCGCTGTCCCATCGCCCGTCCGGCTCGGCCGCATGATCGAGCACCCGCACCACGCCTTCGACGATGTCGTCGATATAGGTGAAATCGCGGGAATGGTGGCCGTTGTTGAAGATCTCGATCGGTTCACCGGCGAGGATTTTTTGCGTGAACAGGAAAAGCGACATGTCCGGGCGGCCCCACGGGCCGTAGACGGTGAAGAAGCGTAACCCCGTTACCGGCAGGCGATAGAGATGCGCATAGGAATGCGCCATCAGTTCGTTCGCCTTCTTCGTCGCCGCATACAGGCTGAGCGGATGATCGACGTTCTGGGCGACGCTGAACGGCATCGCCGTGTTGGCGCCATAGACGGAGCTCGACGAGGCGAAGGCGAGATGGACGACGCCATTGTGGCGGCAACCTTCGAGGACGTTGAGGAAGCCGACGAGATTGGCGTCGGCATAGGCGTGCGGATTGGTGAGACCGTATCGCACGCCCGCCTGTGCCGCGAGATGGATGACGCGGTCCGGCCGTTCCTCGGCGAAAAGAGCGGCGCTGCCTTCGCGATCGGCGAGATCGAGGCGGTGAAATTGGAAGCCCGGTATGGATTGAAGGCGGGCAAGCCGCGCTTCTTTCAGGGTCACGTCGTAATAATCGTTGAGATTGTCGACGCCGATCACCGTGTCACCGCGAGCAAGAAGACGCTGCGCCGTGTGGAAGCCTATGAAGCCGGCGGCGCCCGTGACGAGAACTTTCATCGCGCGCGACCTCTCGTGACGGACGGGAGGGGCTGCGGAACTTTGACAGCGCGGCCTTGGGCCGTGGCACAGGAAAACATGGGACGGGTCTTCGATCGCGGGTGCCGGAGCCCCGGCTCCTAACACCGGGCGTGCGGCAGGCAAAGAGCTACGGCTTCCGAAGATGTCTCGATCCGCGGCGACTTACCGCAAGGATGCGGCGCTTCTGCCTCTCGCGCCGCCGCTGAAACAGTGTCAATTCCGCGCGACAGATACGTGCGACCACGTCCAGACCGACCTTCAAGTGGGTGCAAGAAAGCCCGCTCTGCGTGTCATTTGATCGACATCAAAGTGAAGTGTCACGCAGACCTTACAATGGAAACTGTCAAGCGACCTCTCCCGGAGACGGAATCGATGCGCATTCTCATGATTCATCCGAACTACCATTCTGGTGGCGCGGAGATCGCAGGTAACTGGCCACCCGCATGGGTTGCTTATCTGGCGGGCGCTCTGAAAACGGCCGGTTTTACCGATATCCGTTTCATTGATGCGATGACCGACCGTATCGAGGATGAGGAGCTCAGACGTATCATCCGCGAGGAGAAGCCGGACGTCGTCGGCGCCACCTCGATCACGCCGTCCATCTATAAGGCCGAGCGTGTCCTTCAGATCGCGAAGGAAGAGCATCCGAACGCGTTGACCATCATCGGCGGCGTGCATGCGAGCTTCATGTATCGCCAGGTCCTGACCGAGGCGCCGTGGATCGACGCCATCATCCGGGGCGAGGGCGAGGCCGTCATCGTCAATGTGATGAAGGCGCTTCAAAGCGGCGACTGGACCGAAGCGCGGTCGAAGGTTCTCGGCATCGCCTATAGCGACGGCGATCAGGTCGTCGCGACGCCGGCCGAGCCGCCGATCGCCGATGTCGACACGATCAAGCCGGACTGGAGCGTGCTCGACTGGGAAAAGTATATCTATATCCCGCTCAACACGCGCGTCGCCGTGCCGAACTTTGCGCGCGGCTGCCCCTTCACCTGCTCGTTCTGCTCGCAGTGGAAATTCTGGCGCAACTACCGTGTCCGCGACCCGCTCAAGGTCGTCGACGAGATCGAGGATCTGGTGCGCAACCACGGGGTCGGATTCTTCATCCTGGCCGACGAAGAGCCCACCATTCACCGCAAGAAGTTCATCCGCTTCTGCGAAGAGATGGTGAAGCGCGACCTGCCGGTTCTGTGGGGCATCAACACGCGCGTTACCGACGTCATCCGCGACGAGAAGCTTCTGCCGCTCTATCGCAAGGCCGGCCTCATCCACGTGTCGCTCGGCACGGAAGCCGCTGCGCAGCTGAAGCTCGATCTCTTCAACAAGGAGACGACGGTCGCACAGAACAAACGCGCCGTTCAGCTTCTCAAGAAGAACGGCATCATGGCGGAGGCGCAGTTCATCGTCGGTCTCGACAACGAGACGCCGGAGACGCTGGAAGAAACCTACCGCATGGTGATCGACTGGGGCGCGGAGATGGCCAACTGGTCCATGTACACGCCGTGGCCGTTTGCCGATCTTTTCCAGGAACTCGGCGATAAGGTCGAGATCTTCGACTACGAGAAGTACAACTTCGTCACGCCGATCGTGAAGCCGGCGGCGATGGATCGGGCGACCCTGCTCGATCGTGTCATGCACAATTACCGCCGCTTCTACATGCGCAAGATGCTGTTCCACTATCCGTGGATCCGCGACAAGACCTTGCGGCGTTACATGATGGGCTGCCTGAAGGCCTTCATGCGGTCGGGCATGCGGCGTGAGTTCTACGATCTCGGTCGTGTGAATTACTGGGGTCCGCAGTCGAAGAAGAAGGTCGATTTCGGTTTCGACGAGACCCGCACGCTCGATCGGCGCCAGCTTGCCGATCTGAAGAGCGCGCCGCCGCCGCGCAAACTGAAGAAGAAGCGGGTTCCTGCAGAGGTCGCCGCCAACGGTGTGAACGGCGCCAATGGTGCCAACGGTCATGCCGAGGAGATCGACGAGGGCGATCAGTACGACGAGGCGGTGATGACGCCGGCCGCCGTCAGCGCTTGCGGTGCTCCGAAGGGACTTCCGGAGGATGGAGACGATTACGATGAGGCGATCACCTCATCCAATCCCGCTCCGGCCGAGACGGAGAAGCCGCGGGCGACAGTGCATTAGGGCGCGGCTATGGCCGTGACCGACGAGCCGACGCGAGTCGGGGGGCGAGAGCGGGACGTGAGCGCGGTTTCGGCTGCGGATCACGTCCCGTCTCAACCGGCCGCGCGAATTGGACCCAATGCCATCATCCGCATGGATGAGGCGTTGAACGCCATTGTGGGGCGAGAGGCCTGCCAGAGCGTGTTCGCTCAGGCGGGCCTTTTGCATTATCTCGATGCTCCGCCGACCGAAATGGTCGATGAGCGGGAGGTGATGCGCCTCCATGATGCGGCGCTTGCCGTTCTGGCCCCGCAGGAGGCCGAGGACGCCGCCTTCCACGCCGGAGAATTGACCGCGACCTATCTCCTGGCGCGCCGCATTCCGAAGCCTTTCCAGCGTATCATGCCGTTTCTGCCGCCCTGGCTCAGGGCACGGCTATTCCTCGCGGCGATCCGGCGCCATGCGTGGACCTTCGTCGGCAGCGGTGCCGTCACCTTCGTGCCGAGCCATCCGGTCGTTGTGTCGATCGCAGGCGGGCCGGTCCGGGGAACGCCGACCGACGCCGTACTCCTTGCCTATTACAGCGGCTGTTTCCAGGAGCTTTTCCGCAGCCTCGTCCACCGCGGAACGCGGGCCGTCGTGCGGAATGAGGGGGAGGGCTTCCAGCCGCGGGTCGTCTTCGACTTGCGCTGGCGTTAAGCCGCCGAGATCGCCTCGGACGGAAAATCGGATCAGGCAAAATGAAAACGGGCGCCCTTCGAGGCGCCCGTTTCCGTTTGGTTTTGAAGTGCCGTTTATGACGGGATCAGCCGCGGGCGCTGCGATCCGACGGAGGCTTCCGCCTCTTCTTCGGAGGCAGGGGCCTCAAGATGGATGACCACATGGCGCAGGCCGTCGGCTTCGGGGCTCGAGACGGCGACGAAGCCAAGCTCTCGACACATCGACAGCATCGTGTGGTTTTCCGGCAGGATGACGCCGTAAAGCCGTTCGATGCCATCGGCCGCCGCATATTCGATGATCTGCTTCATCAACAGCCAGCCGATGCCGCGGCCCTTCATGTCGCTTCGGACGGTCACCGCATATTCGGCCTCGACATGATCGGGATCTGCGGCAAGTCGCGAAACGCCGAGAAGCTCGCCCGATTCCGGATCGAGTGCGACGAAGGCCATGTCGCGCGCATAGTCGATCTGGGTCAGCCGCGCGATCATCTCTTCCGGCAGCGTCTTCAGCGGTGCGAGGAAGCGCATGCGGATGTCCTCGGGCGACAATTTGCCGAGGAATTCCGGGTAGAGATGCACGTCCGTCGGCATCAGAGGCCGCAGGATCACGCTGGCACCGCTGGCGAGGTCCGCCGTGCTGTCCCAGCCGCTCGGATACGGACGGATCGCCATGTCGCGGTTCGGCCCGGATTTGTGCACCTGCTTGGGATCGAAAGCGACGCGCGCATCGAGCGCCACCACCCCGTCGCTTGAAGCGAGAAGCGGGTTGATGTCGAGCGACGTGATCGAAGGCAGGTCGACCGCCATCTGCGAGAGGCGGATGAGGCTCAGCTCCAGCGCATTCATGTCGGCGGGGGGAATGTCCCGGTAGCCGTCGAGAAGGCGCGAGATGCGGGTCTGCTCGATGAGATCGCGGGCAAGGTTGCGATCGAGCGGCGGCAGGCCCGTGGCGCTGTCGGCAATGACTTCGACGGCCGTTCCGCCGGCGCCGAAGACGATCGTCGGGCCGAACAACGGGTCGTTGCCGATGCCGACGATCAGCTCATGGGCCGCCGTGCGACGGATCATCGGCTGCACGGTGAAGCCCTCGATATGCGCGTCGGGCCGGCTGCGTTCGACCCGCTTGGTGATGATGCGCACAGCGTTGACGGCTTCTTCGGGCGTCGAAAGGTTGAGAACGACGCCGCCGACATCGGATTTGTGCGTGATCTCGGCAGACAGGAGTTTCACGACGACCGCCTTGTGGTCGCGCAAGAGCTCCCGCGCCGTCTCTTCGACCTCTTCGATCGTGCGAGCGATCACAGTCTTGACGATCGGAATGCCGAAGGCCGCGAGAACCTCCTTGGCTTCCGGCTCCGTCAGGACGCTGCGGCCTTCCTCCGCCGCCTTCACCATGACGGCCCGGGCGCGCTCCGCATCCCAGGTGAAATCATCCGGCAGGCTCGGTGGCGTGCGCATCAACAGGGCCTGAGCCTTGTGCCAGTCGGTCAGGTAGCCGACGCTGCGGATCGCGTCCGAGGGGCTGAGGAAGGTCGCGACACCTGCTGCGCGCAGCCTCTCGCGTGCCTTCATCACCGTCTCACCGCCGAGCCAGCAGGTCAGAACCGGCTTGGGGTAGGGATGGCGGGCACGGTCGGCTTTGACGGTCGAGATGACAGCTTCGGCGGCGCCATCTGCGGAAGAAAGTGCTGTCGGGCAATTGAGCACGAGAAGCGCATCGACGTTCGGGTCGGCAAGGGCCGCCTCCGTCGCCGCTACATAGCGCTCGGGCGGAGCGTCGCCGATCAGGTCCATCGGGTTGGTGCGCGACCAGGTCGGCGGCATCACCTTGTCGAGTTCTTCGATCGTCTCCGGGGACAGTTCGGCGAGGACGCCACCCTCATCCATCAGCTGGTCGACGGCGAGCACGCCCACGCCGCCACCATTGGTGACGATAGCGACGCGCCGGCTCTTGGTTGGTTTGAGGCGCGTCAGGGTTTCTGCGGCGTCGAAGAGTTGTTCGATCTGCCCGACCCGCAGAAGACCGGCGCGGCGGAAGGCGGCGTCGGCAACCGCATCGGCGCCGGAGATCGCTCCGGTGTGGGTGAGGGCAGCCTTGGCTGCGGCCGCGTGGCGGCCAGCCTTGACGACGACGATCGGCTTGGCGCGCGAGGCGGCGCGGGCGGCGGACATGAATTTCCGACCGTGCGGGACGGTCTCCAGATACATCAGGATCGCCGTCGTATCGCGGTCCGTCGCAAGCTGGTTGAGGCAGTCGCCGACATCGACGTCGCCCATATTGCCGAGCGTGATGATCTTCGAGAAGCCGATGGCGTGATTGCCCGCCCAGTCGATGATCGAGGAGGCGATGGCGCCTGATTGCGACAATAGAGCAAGGCGACCCGGACGCGGCGAAATGTGCGAGAAGCTCGCGTTGAGCCCGATATGCGGCAGGAAGATGCCGAAGCAGTTCGGGCCGATGATGCGCAGGGTGTAAGGCCGGGCGGCGTCGAGCATGGCCTGCATCAGGCCGTTGCCTTCCTCGATGCCGGCCGTCAGCACGACGGCGGCGCGGGTGCCCTTTTCTCCGAGCTCTTTGATCAGGCCGGGCACGGCTTCCGGCGGCGTGGCGATGATGGCGAGGTCGGGTGCGTCGGGCAGATCCTTGATCGAGGGGAAGCAGCGTTCGCCGTCGATCGAGGGATATTTCGGATTGACGGTCCAGATCGGGCCCTTGAACCCAGCGCTGTGGAGATTGGCGAGCACTTTGGCCCCGACGGAGCCAGGGCGGGGCGTTGCACCGATAAGAGCGACCGAAGTCGGTGCGAAGGCCTTGTCCAGGTTGCGGATGGTCATGGAAATGTTCCTTGCGGATGCGCTGCCGTTCTATGCTCCTAACGAGGCGCGGCTTTGACCGGCGTCAAGCCAGAGAGTGGCAACAACGTGAAATTTACCGCGGTGCAGCATTTTCCACCGGATGGCGGAGGGTGATCATGACGGCGACGATGCGCGCAATGGTTTTGGAGCGGCCCGGCGCTCTTCTCCTCTTAAAGGATCTTGCCCGCCCACGGCCAGGACCTGGCGAGGTGCTGATTGAGATTTCCGCCTGCGGGGTGTGCCGAACCGATCTGCATATGGTCGATGGGGAGCTCCAAAACCCCAAACTGCCGCTCATTCCCGGTCACGAAATCGTTGGCCGTGTGGCGGCGTGCGGCGGGAGTGTCAGCGGATTCAAAGAGGGCGATCGCGTCGGCGTTCCCTGGCTCGGCCACACCTGCGGAACTTGCAGCTATTGCCGTTCGGGACAGGAGAACCTCTGCGACCGTCCGGGCTTCACCGGCTACACGATCGATGGCGGTTATGCCGAGTTCTGCGTGGCCGATGCGCATTTCGTCTTTCCTCTCGGCGAGTGGGGAGCGGATGCGGAGATGGCGCCGCTTCTGTGCGCCGGGCTCATCGGTCATCGCTGCCTCAGGATGGCGGGAGAGGCCGAACGTCTCGGCCTTTATGGCTTTGGCGCTGCCGCGCATATCGTGGCGCAGGTGGCCCGCCACCAGGGACGCTCGGTCTATGCCTTCACCCGACGGGGGGACCTCAAAGCGCAGGCTTTTGCGCGAGAGCTCGGCGCCGTGTGGGCCGGTGATTCCTCCGATCAACCCCCGGACGAACTCGATGCGGCCATCATCTTCGCCCCGGTGGGCGCGCTCGTTCCTGCAGCCTTGAAGGCGGTGAAGAAAGGTGGAGTTGTCGTCTGCGGCGGCATCCATATGAGCGACATTCCGAGCTTTCCCTACGAACTCTTGTGGGGCGAGCGTGTCGTCCGCTCGGTCGCCAATCTCACACGCGCCGACGGCGATGAATTCCTGGCGCTGGCGCCCGAGGTGCCGGTGCGAACGACGACGGTTTCCTATCCGTTGGACAGAGCCAATGACGCTCTTACGGACTTACGATCGGGGGCACTCACCGGGGCCGCCGTCCTGATTCCTTGAGCGGCGCGTTATCGATCGGCGGAGAAGCCGAGAGTTTTCAGGGCTCGGGCAACGGAATCGTCCACGCTTCCTGTCACGGTGAGGCGCGGCCACGCGATCTCGCCGATCTCGTAGCCCGTCTGGCGGCGGACGATTTCGGCCGTGGCGTCGGATGCGTCGTTGCTGCGATGGCGCACGCGGTCGATCAGGGTCTCGATGGGTGCCTCGAGCCAAAGGCCCACGAAATCGGCGCCATTTTCCCTGGCGACGATCTCCACCTGTCGCCGCTCCTCCGGTGTCGCGTGGACGGCATCGACGATGACGCTCGCGCCGGCCTTCAAGGCACGCTCCGCCTTGTGCCAGAGCGTGTCGAAGACGCGGGAGGTGAAATCCGACGCATACGCGCTGTCCGGAAGACGTTCCGTCTCGCCGACTCCGGCGAGGCGCTTGCGCTCGATATCGCTTCGAAGATGCACCGCGCCCGGTGCGCGACCGAATTGCGGCGCGATACGCGCGGCAAGGGTCGTCTTGCCGGAGCCTGAAAGCCCGCCGATCGCCACGAGGCGTGGCCGTACCGGCTGAAGGAACGCTTCTGCGGCAGCAAAATACCGGCGGGCTTCGGCTGCCTTTGCCGTTTTTTCCTCCCCGTCGAGGTGAGGAAGCGCGGCGGCGATGACCTTGGAGCGGATGGTGGCACGGATGGAGAGAAACAAGGGCAGGGCCGCGAGCCCGTCGATCTCGGATGCATCGCTGCCCCACAGATAGCGGTTCATGACGATGTTCGCTTCGCGGTGGAGGCCGCGCTCCCACAAATCCATGAGGAGGAAGCCGAGGTCGTAGAGGACGTCGCCTGTTGCGATCGCTTCGTCGAATTCGACCGCGTCGAAGATCGTCGGTTTGTCCGCAATCAGGACGATGTTGCGCAGATGCAGATCGCCGTGACAGCGGCGCACGAAGCCGGCCTCTCCGCGCGCCTGGAGGAGCGGTGTGAGCGCGGCAAGGGCCGTTTCCGAGGCCTCGGTCAGAGCGGCAGCTCGGTCCTGTGGATAGAGCTCGGGATTTTCGGCGTAGGCCTCGCTGTTCTGCTCGAGATAGGAGGCGAGGGAGGCGATCGCCGGACCGGTGTCGCGCCTGGGCGCGCGCTGATGGGCGGCGAGGATTTCTTTGACGAGAGACTTCAACAGCTCCTGGGGAAGTCCCTGCTTTTCGGCGATGAGATCGAGGGTCTTTGTCTCGTCGAAGCGGCGCATATGGACCGCCCATTCGATGGGCTCGCCGTCGCCTCCGAGCGTCAGCGCGTCGCCATCACGGGTGATTGCCACGATACCGAGATAGATGTCCGGTGCGGCTTCCTTGTTGACGGCGATTTCCCGCTCGCAGGCAGTCTTGCGCAATGCGAGCGTGGAGTAATCCATGAAGGGAAATTTGACGGCGCGCTTCAGCTTGTAGACGTCCTCGCCGGCAAGGAAAACGACCGCACCATGCGTGTCGATGCGCTTGATCTCGTTTTCAAGGCCGTGGGTCGCGGGATCGGCAAGGAAGGCGAAGACGGCGCTTTGATCTTCCACGACATGTGCCGGCAAGTCGCTGTTCTGGTTCATTCCGTTCCCGTTCTTTGCATTCCAGCCGGCGCAGCCCGTCAGGTGCCGATCGTCCCGACCCCTCATATCGCGGGGCTTTCGCAGGGTCATCCTTTTCGCGTCCGACTTTGGTGAGGAAGCTATGGCCGTGCCTCGGTCCTGCTGCGGGTGTCGTCTCCTGCGACCATGCGCTATGTCCTCCAAGACAATTTGCGTGATGCTCCGCGCCGATGGGGTTTCTCAGGGGCACGCGTCGACTGGACACATGAGGGGAGAGGTGATGACGAGCGCAAGCTACCGGCCCGCGCCGAACCGCTACGAAGACATGACGTATAGCCGCTGTGGCAAGAGCGGGCTTCTGCTGCCGGCCCTGTCGCTCGGCCTTTGGCACAATTTCGGTGAAGACGCGCGCGAGGACGTAGCGCGGGCGATCTGCCGGACGGCCTTCGATCAGGGCATCACCCATTTCGACCTCGCCAACAATTACGGCCCGCCCCCGGGTGCTGCGGAAGTGTTCTTCGGGCGGATGCTGAAAAGCGATTTCGCCGCGCACCGCCACGAACTCGTCATCTCCACAAAGGCGGGCTACCGCATGTGGCCCGGGCCCTATGGCGAATGGGGAAGCCGCAAATACCTTCTGTCGAGCCTCGATCAGAGCCTGAAGCGTCTCGGGCTCGACTATGTCGATATCTTCTACTCGCACCGTTTCGATCCGGAGACGCCGCTCGAGGAGACGATGGGCGCGCTCGCCTCGGCCGTGCAGCAGGGCAAGGCGCTCTATGTCGGGCTGTCCTCTTACAATTCTGAGCGCACGCGCGAGGCGGTGGCCATCCTGCGCGAGATGCGCGTGCCCTGCCTCATCCATCAGCCGAGCTACTCGCTCATCAACCGCTGGATCGAGGAGGACGGACTTCTCGATACGCTGCAGGGAGAGGGCATGGGTACGATCGTCTTCTCGCCGCTCGCTCAGGGCATGCTGACCAACAAATATCTCGGCGGGGTGCCGAAGGAGAGCCGTGCCGCGCAAGACAAGACGCTCTCCTCCGACTTCTTGAGTGACGACAATCTGAGCCGTATCCGCGGCCTCAACGAGATCGCCCAGCGTCGCGGCCAGAGCCTGGCGCAGATGGCGATCTCCTGGGTTTTGCGCGACCCGCGGGTGACAACGGCGCTGATCGGCGCGAGCCGTCCCGAACAGGTGAGCGAGCTCGTCGATGCGCTCGAGAAACGCAAATTCTCTCAGCAGGAGCTTTCCGACATCGACCGCTATGCCGTCGAAGGCGGGGTCAATCTGTGGGCGCGCTCGGCGGAGAGGTGAGCGGCCGCGCTTACGAGCCGGCGACCGCCCGGCCCGAGGCGTTTTCCAGCCAGGCCGGATAATCGGAGACGAGGAGGTGCAACGGCTCCTCGTCCTCCTCGATCGTTGAAAAACGGCTGACGGGATCGCGGAAAATGTTGTCCGTCAGGTCGTCGTTGACGGTGGAGACTTCGCCGATGAGCGTGTCTTTGCCTTCCGCCCAGAAGGCGTGCCACATGCCTGGCCGCAAGGTGACGCTTTCTCCCGGTTGCAGCAGCAATGTTCCGCCCGCCGGCAGGCGGCGCCAGATCCCGTCGGTCGCGACCAGCACTTCGGCTTCCTGGTCGATGTTGCCGTCCGGATCGGAGGCAAACAGCTCGAGTGCCAGCGTGCCGCCGCCGCGGTTGATGATGTCTTCCGCCTTGATCACGTGGCGATGCATCGGAGAGATCTGATCGCGCCGCGAGATCATGATCTTTTCCGCATAGAGCATGCCGCAGCCGCGGGCGAGATCGGCCGTGTCGCCGTTTCTGACGGTGAAGAGGAAAAGCCCGAGCTTATCGAAATCGCCACCGCCGTAATCGGTGATGTCCCAGCCGAGGCGGCCGGAGACGATGCCTTCGATCTCGCTCAGCCGCGCCTGCATTTCCTTCGGGCGCCAATAGGCAAAGGGCGGCAGCAGAAAGCCGAAAGAGCGGATGAATTCGTCCGACTGCCTGATGATGGCGTTGATGTCTGAGCGTCGCATGGGTGCCTCTGAGGAGTGCTTAGGCTTAAATCACAGCGTGTGCTTTCCGGCACAGGGACGGCCGGTGCGCTGACGGAAGCCCGGGGTGGCGAGGGAGGTGAGGGTGTCCACCGGCGCTCCGCGCATGCGCGCGAGCAGGAAGCTTGCGAGTTCCTTGCCGGCGAGGACTAGGTCTTCGCAAAAGGAATCGATCGGCGGCCAGACGTTGTCGAGGAGATCCGAGGTTTCCTTGGCGACCACATCGACGTCGCGGCCGACGATGCGCCCCGCATCGTTGAGGCCCGCCATCAGCGCAACCGAGCGGGTTTCGCTGGCGCAGATGAAGCCGTCGAAGGGGTTTTCCGCCTCGCCAAGCCGCATCGCCGCCTTGCGGAATGCTTGCGACCTTGAATCGAGATCGAGCCCCGGCATCAGGTCATGCTGGACCCGGGCGCGATCTGCCGCTTCCCGGAAGCCTTTCAGCATGAACTCCGCATATGTGAATTCCGGGCGCGGCGTGACGAGCGCAAGCCGCTTGCGGCCGCGCGCGACGAGGTGCTCCACGGCGAGCCGGGCAAACGTCTCGTTGTCGAAATCATGGAAGGGATGCGGATGGCCGAGCCGAGTCCTGCCGTGCGTGACGAAAGGCATGCCGCGCTCCAAAAGGAGCTTCACGCGCGGATCCTGCGGCCGCGTATGGGTGAAGATCACGCCATCTGCGGCTGCCGTCTCCGCGATATAGGTGATCGGCTCCATCGGGTCGCTGCCCATCACCTGTGGAAAGACGACGAGATGGTAGGGCGTGTCGCGCAAAATCTCCGAAATGCCGAAGATCATGCGGCGGGCGAATTCGGCGATCGCGTCGCTTTGATCGAGGACGAGAGCGATGACGAGGGTCTTGCCGGTGCGCAGCCGAATCCCCGCCCGGTCGGGTCTATAGCCGATCTCCTCAGCAAGAGCGCGCACTCTTGCCTTCGTCTCAACCGAAAGTTCTGGAGCATCCTTCAGGGCGCGCGAAACCGTCGTGACACCAAGCCCTGTCAGTTCCGCCAAAGTGCGCAAAGTGGGGCGCGCAAAGCTGTCTTGTTTCTTGTTATCGCTGATCTTTCGGAACTCGGGCCGCTTTGGCGGCATGTCTTCGCCTCCTGATGGGGGTGGCATCCTATGCCGCGCATTCCCGCTTCTGCAAACGGCTTGTAGCGTTTGACTTGCGGCGATCTGTAACGTTACAGATTGGACTACCGCCGCGGTCGGTTCGAGCAATCGGCCGGAAGCCACACGACGGTGGATTATTCGGGAGGTTTTCCAACTCATGTACAAGAAATTCGTATCGACGTTCGCTGGCCTTGCCACTGGCGCGGCGTTGTTTGTGGGAAGTGCTGCGGCTCAAGAGACCGTGGAAGTGCTGCATTGGTGGACCGCCGGCGGTGAAGCTGCAGCGCTCAACGTTCTGAAGAAACAGCTCGAAGAAGAAGGCGTCACCTGGGAAGACATGCCTGTGGCCGGCGGCTCGGGCGTCCAGGCGATGACCGTGCTGCGCTCTCGCGTGACTTCAGGCAATGCGCCGACTGCCGTGCAGATGCTTGGCTACGACATCACCGAATGGGCCGACCAGGGCGTGGTCGCCGATCTTTCCGATCTCGCGTCGAAGGAAAACTGGGACAACGTCGTTCCGACCGCTCTGCAGAAATTCTCCAAGAACAGCGAAGGCCAGTGGATCGCCGCGCCGGTCGACGTGCATTCGACGAACTGGATGTGGGCCAACAAGAAGATCTTCGACGAGGTCGGTGTCGAAGGCGACATTAAGGACTGGGATCAGCTGATCCAGGTTCTCGATAAGATCAAGGAAGCTGGCTACACCCCGATCGCCTATGGCGGTCAGCCCTGGCAGGACGCGACCGTGTTTGAAGCCGTCGTGCTCGCCACGGGCGGTCCGGATTTCTACCAGAAAGCGCTCAACGATTTCGACGAAGAGGCGCTCGGCTCCGATACGATGAAGCAGGCCTTCGACCGGATGTCGAAGCTTCACGAATATGTCGATCCGAACTTCTCCGGCCGCGACTGGAACCTCGCCACCGCCATGGTCATCAATGGCAAGGCCGCGCTTCAGTTCATGGGTGACTGGGCGAAGGGTGAGTTCCTGCGCGCCGACATGAAGCCGGGCGAGGACTTTGTCTGCCAGCGCTTCCCCGGCACGGAAGGCTCGGTTCTCTTCAACTCCGACCAGTTCGTGATGTTCAAGGTGGGCGAAGACAAGCGCGACGCGCAGCTGAAGCTCGCTTCCGCCGTCATGTCGCCGGAATTCCAGATCGCCTTCAACAAGGTGAAGGGCTCCGTGCCGGCGCGGACCGACATTGCGCCGGACGAGTTCGATGCCTGCGGTCAGAAAGGCATGAAGCAGCTCGCCGAGGCCAATGACAACAACCATCTCTATGGTTCGCTCGCGCATGGCTATGGCGCGCCGTCTGCCGTGAAGAATGCCGTCTTCGACGTCGTCACGGCGCATTTCAACGGCGAGTACACGTCCGAGGAGGCCGTTCAGGCTCTCGTCGACGCCGTTGCGTCGGCCCGCTGACGCTTCTGATGATTTCGCCCCGGCCGCCTCAGGCCGGGGTTTCCCATCATCTTCAGCGTTGAGGGCGCCCCAGTGACTGCGACTTCCACCACCGCCACGGAGCCGCTTGTGCGTCCGCGCCGATCAGGCGCGTTCCGGCGCGGCCTGCAGGACTGGCTGCCGCGCATCGTTCTTGCGCCGAGCTTTGCCGTTATCGTCCTCTTCGTCTACGGCTTCATCATTTTCACCGTCTATCTGTCGATGACGAGCTCGACGCTTCTGCCGCGCTTCGACTTCATCGGCCTCGGCAATTACGTCAAACTCTTCGACCTGCCGAACTGGTGGATCGCACTCAAGAACCTCGCGATCTTCGGGTCTCTCTACATCGTCATCTGCTGCGTGCTCGGGCTGCTGCTCGCTATTCTTCTCGACCAGAAGATCCGCGGCGAAGGCGTCTTGCGGCCGATCTATCTCTACCCGATGGCGCTCTCCTTCATCGTCACGGGCACGGCGTGGAAATGGTTTCTCGATCCCGGCATCGGGCTCGACCACACCATGCATGCGCTCGGCTGGACGAGTTTCCATTTCGGCTGGATCAAGGACCGCGAAATGGCGATCTACACCGTCGTGATTGCGGCCGTCTGGCAGTCATCGGGCTTCGTCATGGCGATGTTTCTGGCAGGCCTTCGGGGGATCGACACGGAAATCATGCGTGCCGCCCAGATCGATGGGGCGGGGCCCTGGCAACTCTATCGGCGCATCATCATTCCGATGCTGCGGCCGGCCTTCCTGTCGGCCTTCGTCGTCCTCGCCCATATGGCGATCAAATCCTACGACCTCGTCGTGGCGCTCACCAATGGCGGGCCGGGGCGTGCGACCGAGGTCCCGGCGACGTTCATGTATTCCTACACCTTCACACGCAGCCAGATGGCCGTCGGTGCGGCCTCCGCGGTGGTGATGCTGATGATGGTCGCGTCGATCATCGTGCCTTACCTCTACAGCGAGCTGTCGACGGAGCGAGAGCAATGAGCACGGCAACCGAAGGCCCGCAGCTGGGGTCGGGCTCTGTCTTTGGACGGGCGATCCTCTACGCGGTGCTGATCGTCTTTGCGGTCTATTATCTCCTGCCGCTCGTCATCATGCTTTTGAATTCGGTCAAGCCGCTCGATGAGATCCGCTCCGGCAATCTCATTGCGCCGCCGCAGCACTGGACGCTTCAGCCATGGCTTTCGGCATGGAGCGAGGCGCAGGTGGGCGTGCAGGCGACCGGGCTCAAACCCTATTTCGTCAATTCGTTCCTGATGGTGATCCCGGCCGTTACCATCTCGATGGTTCTCGGTGCGATCAACGGCTACGTCTTGACCAAGTACCGGTTCAAGGGCGATTCCATCGTCTTCGGGCTGATACTTTTCTCCTGCTTCATCCCGTTCCAGATCGTGCTCATTCCGATGGCGAAGGTGCTCGGTACGCTCGGTATCGCCGGCACGGTTCCGGGCCTCGTCCTCGTGCATGTGGTCTACGGGCTCGGCTTCACGACGCTCTTCTTCCGCAATTATTACGCGGCGTTCCCAACGGAGCTCATCCGCTCCGCTCAGGTCGACGGGGCGGGCTTCTTCCGCATCTTCTGGCGCATTCTCCTGCCGAGTTCCGGGCCGATCATCGTCGTTACGATCATCTGGCAGTTCACCAATATCTGGAACGACTTCCTCTTCGGAGCCTCGTTCTCCGACTTCGATTCGCAACCGATGACGGTGGCGCTCAACAACCTCGTCAGCTCGTCCACCGGCGTGAAGGAATACAATGTTCACTTCGCCGGGGCCGTGCTGGCCGCTCTGCCGACGCTTGTCGTCTACATCGTGTCGGGGCGTTATTTCGTGCGCGGGCTGATGGCCGGCGCTGTGAAGGGCTGAACATGGCGTTTCTTGAAATCGACGGTCTCTATAAATCCTTCGGCCAGACCGACGTTCTGAAGGGCATCGATCTCGCCGTTGAGGAGGGGGACTTCCTCGTGCTTGTCGGTCCCTCCGGCTGCGGAAAGTCGACGCTCCTCAATACGATTGCGGGGCTAGAAAGCGTGACGAAGGGCGAGATCCGCATCGCCGGCGAGCGCGTCAACGAGCTCAAACCGTCGGAGCGGGACATCGCCATGGTGTTCCAGTCCTATGCGCTCTACCCGAACATGTCGGTGGCAAAAAACCTTGCCTTCGGCCTGGAAATGCGGGGCGTCCCCAAAGACGAGCGGGACCGGGCGATCCAGGAAGTGGCGGAGATGCTGCAGATCGAGAAGCTTCTCAATCGCCGTCCGGGCCAGCTTTCCGGCGGCCAGCGCCAGCGCGTCGCCATGGGGCGGGCGCTGGTGCGCAAACCGCAGGTCTTCCTGTTCGACGAGCCGCTGTCGAACCTCGACGCAAAGCTGCGCGTCGACATGCGCATGGAGATCAAACGGCTTCACGCGTCGCTCGGGACCACCATCGTCTATGTGACGCACGATCAGATCGAGGCGATGACGCTCGCGAGTACGATCGCGATCCTGAAAGATGGCGTGCTGCAGCAATTCGGCTCGCCGGAAGAGGTCTACAACAATCCGTCCAATCTCTTCGTGGCGGATTTTATGGGGTCGCCGGCGATGAACCTCGTGCCTGCCGAAGTGCAGAAGCAGGATGGGGCGATCGGTGTCTCGTTGAAACAGCGCTCAAACGGCGCGCTTTTCCTGCCCGTGCGGGAGGGTGTGGCTGATCAGCTCGGTGACTGGGTGGGCCGGACCATCACTTTCGGCATCCGTCCGGAAGCGGTGACGGATCCGGATGCTGCCGACCAGAAGGCCGGCCATCTCGTGGAGGCGAGCTGCCGAGCTGAGATGGTGGAGCCGACGGGTGCCGACACCTATGTCGTGACGCATCTCGGCGGCAAGGAATTCACGGCGCGGCTTCGAGCCAACAGCCCGATCGAGGAGGACGGGCAGGTGAAGCTCGCCTTCAATATGACGCGTTCCGTGTTCTTCGATCCGCAGGACGGTACGCGCATCGCCTGACAAGAGGTTGCTTGAGGCGCCGCGCGCCGAAACTCCGATTCATCGGAACTCCGCATGCGTATTGTCTGATCGAGCATTTGCGTCGATCATTGCGGCATGACCCTCGATCAATTGCGCGTCTTCGTTGCCGTCGCCGAGCGGCGGCACGTGACCCGAGCGGCAGCCGCTCTCGGCCTGACGCAGTCGGCCGCTTCTGCGGCTATCGCCGCGTTGGAAAAACGTTACGGCGCCCGCCTGTTCGACCGGGTGGGGCGGGGCATCGAACTGACGGAGACGGGCGAGCGCTTCCTGCCGGAGGCACGCGCCGTCCTCAAGCAGGTGGCCTCGGCGCAGAATGTCCTCGAGGACATCGCAGATCCGGCCCGCGGCAGCGTCGCCATCGCGGCCAGCCAGACGATCGCCAATTACTGGCTGCCGCGGCGCCTGGCCGCCTTTCACGAGACGTTTCCGGGCGTCGCTCTCGACGTCGTCATCGGCAATACCCGCCACGTGGAGGATGCCGTTGCCGAAGGGCGGGCGGATCTCGGTCTCGTCGAAGGACCCATCCGACATACGGAGCTCCTCCGCCGCCTCGTCGACCGCGACAGGCTGGTGCTCGTGGTGGCCGCGGGGCGCGTCCTGCCCGTTGCGAGCGAGGCTGGCGGGATCGATCTCACATCACTGTCCTGGGTCATCCGGGAGGCAGGGTCGGGAACGCGTGCCGTGCTTGAAGAACTCGCGTCGCGCGAGGGCATTAAAATCGATGATCTGGCGATCTCGCTCGTTCTGCCCAGCAACGAGGCCGTCCGAGAGGCCGTCGAGGCGGGTGCCGGCGCAACCATCATTTCCGAGCATGTGGTCGCAGCAGCGATTGCCTCCGGGCGGCTTCAATCCGTCCCCGTCGATCTGCCGCGCCGGGATTTTTCCGTGCTGCGCCATCCTGACCGTTATGCCAGCAGCGCGGCGCGGGCGCTGATTGGTCGATTGACCGATCAGAGCCGAGATGTTCTTTTGTCGCACGGTTGAGCAATTTCGTGTGAAAACGTGCGTCTGCCGCGGCGCTGGAGCGACAAACTAACCTTAAGGTCAGCCTCGCCCAAGCCAGATTGCATCAATTTCACCATCTGATACTTGAAATTTGATCAGAAGAATGGCTCATTCCTCCTCGCCTTTGCTGGTGGCTGGGCTTTGTGGCTGCCTTTGCAAAGGCGAATGTGCGTGCAGCCGGTCGTGCGAGACTGCATGAACGGCGCGATGATTGGCCTACGAGGTGCCGATTTCCTGCGGCACGTGTCGGGATTAAGAAGATGAGCGGTGTCACGGTGGATCAACCAAATGGCGACGAAAGTGCAGGAAATGCGCGCGCTTCGTCTGGATCTTCCATCCAGGTCCTGCATCGTTCGCTCGGCATCCTGGAAGTTCTGGCGGCGGCCGAGGGGCCGCTTTCTCTGACGGAAGTCAGTCGGAGCGTCGGTCTGCATAAAAGTACTGTTTTGCGCATTTTGCGCAGTTTGGCGGATGGCGGCTACGCGTTGTGGCGGCCGAAGACGCGCACCTGGAGCATCGGTCCGAGCCTCGCGCGTCTGCAGCCCGGTGCGCAATCACGCGGCGAGCTGACGAGCCTCGCGCGTCCTATCATGCGCGATTTATGCGCCACCATCGGTCAGACGGTCCAAATTGCGACACTGGTCGACGGCCAGATCTGCTATCTGGAAAAGGCGGAGCCGCAGGGTCGCCTTCCGTCTCACACGGTAAGCCATCGTCCCGCTCATTGCACGGCGCTCGGCAAGGTGCTCCTCGCCGGCTTGTCGCCGTCTGCCCTCGACGCGCTTCTGGCGCGTGTGGAAATCCGCTCCTTCACGGACAACACCATCACCGACGAGGCGAGATTGCGCCGTGAGATCGCTGCTGTCGCGGTGCAGGGCTATGCCGTCGACGACCGCGAATTTCGTCCGGCAACGGTGTGCACGGCCGCGCCGATCCGCGATGCGAGCGGCAATGTGCTTGGCGGGCTCGGCGTTTCGGTCGCCGGCATGGATGCACGCGGCGCCGCGTTCGCCGCCATCATCCAGCGCAACATGGCGGCTGCCCGGCAGATTTCGAGTCAGCTCGGCTGGAATTTGACGAGCGAGGCCGCCTGAGGGGCGCCGGTCAAAACCCAATTTCGATCGCACGCGTGCGGATCTTTTCACCTGTCATCGCCTTGCCATGGAGGCGTCATATCGCTTCTCCTCATTTGAGCGAGGGGCTTCTTCATGGGTATGCGGGCATTTCAGGCGCAGGGCCGTTTCTGGCGTGGCAATCTTCACACACATTCTAATCGCTCGGACGGGGGGCTTCCGCCTGAGGCGGTCTGTGCCCATTACCGCGATGCCGGCTACGATTTTCTCTGCCTGTCGGATCATTTTCTCAGCCGTTTCGATTTTCCGGTCACGGATACGCGGCCGTTTCGCCGCGGTGGTTTCACGACGCTTCTCGGTGCCGAACTTCATGCCGATGCAACCAGCCATGGTGAGCTGTGGCATATCTTGGCCGCCGGGTTGCCTGAAGATTTCGAGCCGACTGGCAAGGATGAAGACGGGCTCGCGCTCGCGAAGCGGGCCCGCGAGGCGGGCGCCTTCGTCGGGATCGCCCATCCGCAATGGTCCGGTCTCACGATCGAAGACGGCCGCGCGATGGCTGCACATGCCCATTCCGTCGAGATCTACAATTACACCTGCGATCTCGAAACCGCGCGTGCCGACGGGACCTATCTTCTCGATGAGCTTCTGAACGAAGGCTATGCGCTCTCCGCCTTTGCGTCCGACGATACGCATTTCAAATATGAGGAAGGGCTCGCAGCCTGGGTGATGGTGAAGGCTGCGGAGAACACGCCCGAAGCGCTCTTGGAGGCGCTCAAGGCCGGCCTTTTCTATTCCAGCCAGGGTCCAGTGATCGAAGGGTTTTCCATCGCCGATGGCGAGGTCGCGGTGGAATGCTCGCCCGCGGTCAATGTCGCCCTTGTCGGTCGCGGCGCGAAATCGGAGAACCAATGGGGGCGGGACCTGACGCGCGTACGCCTGTCGAGCGAGCGTTTCGAAGGTGATTGGTTCCGCCTCATCGTTGCCGATGCGGCCGGGCGTCTTGCGTGGTCAAACCCGGTCCGTCTCGACTGAGGCTCTCTGAGGCTCGGGCTCAATCTCCGGTGTAGCCGTTCGGGTTCTGACTTTGCCACCGCCAGTGATCGCGGCACATGGCGTCGAGATCGAGATCGGCCTGCCAGCCGAGAAGTTCGGCTGCGAGCTTCGGGTCGGCGTAGCAGGTGGCGATGTCGCCGGCGCGGCGCTCCACGATCTCGTAAGGGATCGACCGGTTGGTGGCTCGCCGCCAGGCCTTCACGGTGTCGAGGACGCTGTAGCCCCGGCCGGTGCCGAGATTGATCGGCCGGTGCGTGCCGGGCGCCACTCCGCCGGAAAGAAGCGCTTCCGTCGCCTTCACATGAGCCCGGGCGAGATCGACGACATGGATGTAATCGCGCACGCCGGTGCCGTCGTGGGTCGGATAATCGCCGCCGAAGACGCGCAGATGTTCCCGCCGCCCGACCGCGACCTGGGCGATATAGGGAAAGAGATTGTTCGGAATGCCCATCGGATCTTCGCCAATGAGTGCGCTCTCATGGGCGCCGACCGGATTGAAATAACGCAGGCTAATCGCCTGCCAGGCCATATCGGCGGCGACCGTATCGGTGATGATCTCCTCGATCATCATCTTGGTTCGACCATACGGGTTGGTGACCCCACCCACCGGAAAGCTCTCGTCGATGGGCACGGTCTGCGGTTCCCCATAGACGGTGGCCGAGGACGAAAAGACGAGCCGTGTCGCCGCGTGGCGGGCCATCGCCTCAAACAGCGAGACGGCACCGCCGACATTCACATCGTAGTAGGCGAGCGGCTTCTCCACGGATTCGCCCACGGCCTTGAGGCCCGCGAGATGGATGACGACGTCGATCGTGTTCTCGATGAAAACCCTGTCGAGAAAGGCGGCGTCGCGAATGTCACCGACGAGGAGCGGGATCTCCGCCTCGGCGATTTGGCCGACACGGCGCGCAGCCTCGGGATGCGAATTGGCGAGATTGTCGACGATGACGGGCCGATAGCCCGCCCGTGCCAGCTCGACCACGACATGGCTGCCGATGTAGCCGTTGCCGCCGGCAACCAGAACGGTGGCCTGCATGCGCCCTCCCTCAGAAGCGTGTTCTTACGGCGCTTTCTCTAGCAGCAAACGCTTAGAATTGTATTTCGTCTCTCAACGCTTGCCGTGCGCAGCGCGCCTAGTGGCCGCGTGTCGAAATCGGGCCTCGTGCGGCCGTCCGAGACCGGGCATAGCCGTTGATCGGCAGGAAGCGGTTGTCAGGCGGCCCCGTCACCGCCTCGACGAGAGCATCCGTCCGATGAACCAGCCGAGTGCTCCCGCGGCGGCGATGCCCGCCCCCTTGCCGATCGCCTCGCGGTGCTCCGTTGCCCAGAGGGCCGGTGCCGTGTTCTGGGCCTTGACGTCGAAGCGGCCATGCGCGGCATAGGAGCCGGCGACGGGCTCGAAGAGATTGTCCGGCCGCTCGATCTCTGCCTCGGCGGCCATCTGCCCGTCATAGGCCTTTTCAGCCATCATCTTGTCGAGAAGGCCGGGCGCCACCCTCTGGCCCAGGATCGCCTGATAGGCGGAGCGGCCGACCCAGAGTTCGCGGCGCGGATGATGGGCGGCGAAATAAATGCCGTCTGCGGCCACTTCCGGCTGGAAAATTGGCGGTAGCGGCTGCGCCCGACGCGGCATCTTGTTGCGCGCCCAGTCGAATTGCGGCGTGTTCAAACCGGGCAGATGCACGACAGTGAGCTTGATCGCGGAATTGTCGTGGATGAGCTCGCAGCGCAACGAATCCGTGAAGCCGACGATTGCGTGCTTGGCGGCGCAATAAGGCGCCTGCAATGGGATCGAGCGATAGGCGAGGGCAGAGCCCGTCTGGACGATGGTGCCGTAATTGCGGGGCTGCATGCGCTTCAAGGCCGCGAGCGTTCCGTGCACGCAGCCCAGATAGGTGACTTCGGTCACGCGGCGGAATTCTTCGGGTGTCGTCTTTGTGACCGGTCCCATGACCGTCACCATCGCCACGTTGATCCAGATGTCGATTGGACCAAAGCGCTGCTCGACCTCTTCGGCGGCGATGTCGACCTTCTCGGCATCCGCTACGTCGATTGGAAAGATCATCGCCTCGCCGCCGAGGACACGGACTTCTTCCGCAGTCTCTTCCAGCCGACGACGATCGCGCGCGATGAGCCCGAGCCGCGCGCCATCTCGTGCGAAACGCCGCGTCAGGGCGCGGCCGACACCCGCCGAGGCGCCCGTGATGACGACAGTCTTCTCGGTTCTGGCCAACTTTCTTTCCTCGTTGTCGTGATTGGTCCCGCACCTTCAACACGTCGCGAGAAAAAAGGTTCGACGCGGGAACTGGCCTCCGTTCCGGGTGATCTTCGTGACGGGGCGTGCCCGCACCGAAGAAATCCTCTTCTCGCGCCCCCAGAGTGACGGCGGGACGGATCACCGCGCAATGCGGGGCCGGAGCGCGCGACGTGGTCAAATAAAAAGGGGCTGTGCTTGATGCAGTCTGGGGGATCTTCCGCGACTTTCTTCAGCGCCTGCGCTTGCATTGTGTCTGCAGCCCGGGTCAGTCTGAGCTGATCCATGGCCCAGATTTTCCGCCGTCGCAGCAACGCCATCGTCAAGGTCGCGCTTGTCGCTGTCGTTTTCGTGCCTGTCGCCGCTCTTGTCTTTGCAGGGGTGATGGCACGCTCGCGCTATGCCGATGGTATCGGCCTCACCCCCGAACAGCCGGTTCCGTTCAGCCACCAGCATCATGTCGGCGGTCTCGGTCTCGATTGCCGCTACTGCCACACGGGGGTGGAAGAGGCGGCCTTCGCCGGCGTCCCGCCGACGCACACCTGCATGACCTGCCATTCGCAGCTGTGGACCAATGCCGAGATGCTGCGCCCCATCCGAGAGAGCCTCGCCAAGGATGAGCCGATTGCCTGGAACCGCGTCACCAACCTGCCGGACTACGTCTATTTCAACCATTCCGTTCATGTCGAAAACGGCGTCGGCTGCACCACCTGTCACGGCCCCGTCGACAAGATGCCGCTCATGCAGAAGGCCGAGCCGATGACCATGCAATGGTGCCTCGACTGCCACCGCGATCCGGCAAAGAACCTGCGCGCCCCCGAAGATGTCTTCGCCACCAATTGGAACTCCGCCGACGGCAAGATCCATGGCCATGAACGGCTGAAGCGCTACGGCATCGATCCTGCAAAACTGACCGATTGCTCGACATGTCATCGCTGAACCCGCCTCAAGATCCTGGATGTTGCGGCGGTAGCTGCGGGAGTGGCGGCGGGCCTGAGCGCTTGTGGCGCTCGCTCTCTGCGCGCGATCGCTCCTCGCCAGCGGGGGCGGCTAAAGAGCAGAGGTCTGGAGACCGGGCGGCGGAGACCACGAAAGAATTTCCGAACGGCATCCGTATGGGCCCGGTCAATCGGCGCACCGCCCTGAAGCTGATGGCGGCGAGCGCGGCCCTCTCGGCCGGTGCCTGCGGCCGTCAGCCGGAGACGATCGTTCCCTATGTGACCATGCCGGAGCGGCTGGTGCCGGGCGAGCCGCTCGCCTTTGCGACCGCTGTGACGCTTGCCGGCATTGCCCAGCCGGTGATCGGCCAGACATTTGACGGAAGGCCGACGAAGCTCGAGCCGAACGTCGACCATCCGGCCGCGGCGGGCAGCGACGCCTTCACCCAGGCCGCGATCCTGTCGCTTTATGATCCGGATCGCTCGAAGGCGGTGCGCAAGGGGGCCGACACCGCCTCGTGGGACGGATTTGCCGCCGAATTCCTGCCGCGCATCGAGGGCCATCGCGCCAAGCGGGGAAAGGGGCTCAGGATCCTGACCGGCCCCAGTACCTCGCCGACCTTTTTCGACCAGATCTCGACGCTGCTCGATCGCTTCCCGGAGGCGCGCTGGCATCAATGGGATCCGCTCGGCGAGGAGAATGTCCTGGCCGGGACCGAGCTCACCTTCGGGCGGCGCTTGAAACCCGTCTATCGCTTCGATCTCGCCCGGTGCATCCTGTCGCTCGATGCCGATTTTCTCGGCGCCGGGCCCGAACAGACGCTCAACGCGGCGCGCTTCGGCGCGGCGCGGCGGGTCTGGGCTGATAAGCCGGAGAGCTTCCTTCGGCTTCATGTCATCGAGCCGGTTCTGAGCCTCACTGGCTCCAATGCGGACCATCGGCTTGCCGTGCGACGCGGGCGGGTCGCAGAGCTTGCGCAGATGATCGCCGCGCGGTTTGGCGCGGACAACCTGCCGGAGGGCAGGGTCGATGAAAATGCCCGGGTCTTCGTCGAGCGCCTGGTGCGGGAGCTTTCGGCCCATCGTGGCCAGGCGCTCATCGTCGCCGGGGCTGCACAGCCGGCGGAGGTGCATGCGCTCGCCCATTGGCTCAACGCACAGCTCGGTGGCCTTGGCGAGACGGTGGAGTTTCTGCCTGTCGACAATGAGGCACCGTCTCATCTGGGCTTGCGTGAGCTTGTCGAAGAGATCGATGCGGGCAACGTCGAAACCCTCCTGATCTCCGGCACCAATCCCGTCTACAGCGCGCCTGGGGATTTCGATCTCGCCGACCTCCTCGGCAAGGTGCCGTTCTCGGTGCATCACGGGCTTTACCGCAACGAGACGGCGGCGCGCACGACCTGGCATCTGCCGGCGCTGCACGACCTCGAATCCTGGAGCGATGCGCGCGCCGCCGACGGCACCGTCACATTGCTCCAGCCGCTGATCACGCCGTTGTTTCGCGGTCGCTCGCTCTTCTCCGTGCTCGGCGCATTCTTCGGCGAACTCGATGCGGATGATCGCGAGGTGCTGCGCGCGCATTGGCGGCGCGCGGGCGGTGCCGGCGATTTCGAGACCTGGTGGCGAAAGAGCCTGCGCGCCGGCTTCGTGGAAGGCTCGGCGCCGCAGAGTGTGCGGCAGAGCGGTGCTGCTGTACCCAAACCTGTTGCACCGGCGGTGGAGGACGATGGTTATGAACTCGTCTTCCGCCCCGACACGAAACTCTGGGACGGCGATTTTGCCAACAATGCCTGGCTGCAGGAATTGCCCGATCCCGTGACCAAGCTCGTCTGGGGCAATGCGGCACTTGTCTCACCGCGCGATGCGCTCAATCTCGGGATTGAAGACGGAAATCTCTTGGACATCAGCCTTGGCGAAAGCCGGCTGATGCTGCCGGCGATGGTGGCCGTCGGCCAGGCGGAGGGGGCGATCGGGCTCGCGCTCGGCTACGGGCGGCCGGAGGCCGGGGTCATCGGTTCCGCGGTCGGCGTCGACGTCAATCCGCTGCGTCGCCTCGATGCGTTGTGGCATGCGACCGGGGCTGAGCTTCGCGCGATGAGCGATACGGGTCGTCTCATCCGCACACAGGAGCATTCCGATATGGAAGGGCGCGAGATCATCCGCGATCTCAGCTTCGCCGATTTCCTGCATGGCGCGGAGGAGAAAAACGAGGAGGTGCCGCCCTCGCTCTATCCCGATTGGGACTATCCCGATGCAGCCTGGGGCATGGTGATCGACCAGTCAGTGTGCATCGGCTGCAGCGCCTGCGTGACCGCCTGCCAATCGGAGAACAACATCCCCGTCGTCGGGCCGGAGGAGGTGGAGCGCGGCCGCGAGATGCACTGGATCAGGATCGATCGCTATTTCCGTGGTGAGCCGGACGCGGCGGAAGTCCTCTTCCAGCCGGTGCCGTGCATGCATTGCGAGAAGGCGCCCTGCGAGCCGGTCTGCCCGGTCGAGGCCTCGGTTCATGATCGCGAAGGCCTCAATGTCCAGGTCTACAATCGCTGCATCGGCACCCGCTTCTGCCAGGCCAACTGCCCCTACAAGGTTCGCCGTTTCAACTTCTATGGTTATGGCGATGAGCAGGCCTACGAGAACCTCGACGACCCGCTCTATCATGCGGCCGCCAATCCGGACGTGTCGGTCAGGAGCCGCGGCGTCATGGAAAAATGCACCTATTGCGTTCAGCGTATCAGCCGGGCGCAGCAGCGCGCCGACCGAGAGGGGCGGGAGCTCCAGGAAGGCGAGGTGCGCACCGCCTGCCAGAATGCCTGCCCGACGCAGGCGATCGTCTTCGGCGATATCAATCGCAAGGACAGTCTCGTCTCGCAGCTGAAGGGCGCCCGGCACGAATATGACCTTCTCGGCGAGCTCGGGACGAGGCCGCGCACCTCCTATCTGGCGCGCATCCGCGCCGAGGCGGCAAGCACCGGATCCGGGCGGGGAGAGGGCGCATGAGCGCCAGCGCCTCCACGAAGCCGGAGACGGCCGAAGCGCGGCCAAAGCCCTTGCGTGGCCCAGCGCAATACCTGCCGGAGCCGATGAGCTATGAGGCGATCACCAGCGAGGTCATGAACCCGCTGTTGATGACACGGGTCGGGCGCATCTGGTGGATCTCGCTCCTCGTCAGTCTGGCTCTGACCGTGATGATGGTCGTATCGATCCTCTGGCTCTTCGCCAACGGGATCGGGGTGTGGGGCCTCAACCAGTCGAACATCTGGGGCTTCGCGATCGCCAATTACGTCTGGTGGATCGGGATCGGCAATGCCGGCACGCTCATCTCCTCGATGTTGCTTCTGACGCGGCAACGATGGCGCGCCTCCGTCAACCGTTTCGCCGAGGCAATGACCTTGTTCGCCGCCGCTATTGCCGGGCTCTACCCGATCCTGCATCTCGGACGGCCGTGGTTCTTCTACTGGCTCATGCCCTATCCGAATACGATGGGCGTCTGGCCGCAATGGCGCAGCCCGCTCGTCTGGGACTTCTTCGCCATTGCGAGCTACCTGATCTTTTCGCTGCTCTTCTGGTACACCGGCCTCATCCCCGATCTCGCGACCGCGCGCGACAGGGCTGCTCCAGGGCTCCGGCGGGCGCTCTACGGCTTCATGTCCTTCGGCTGGACGGGCTCGGCCTCCGACTGGCTGCGGCTCGAGAGTTTTTACAAGACGGCGGCGGCGATGGCCGTGCCGCTCGTCTTCTCCGTCCATTCCGTCGTCGGGCTCGACTTCGCGGCCGGTCTCGCGCCCGGTTGGGCGGAGACGATCTTCCCGCCTTATTTCGTCTTTGGTGCGGCCTATTCAGGCTTTGCCATGGTGGTGACGCTCGCGATCCCGATCCGCTGGGCCTTCAACCTGCAGGGGCTCGTCACCCGAAGCCATCTCAACGTGATGGGCAAGATGCTGCTCTTCCTATCGCTCATCATGTCCATCTCCTACGCCACGGAATGGTTCATGGCCTGGTATGCGGGCTCGGAGGCGGAGCGCGATCTCATCCTCTTCAAGTTCTTCGGCGCCTACGCGCCCTATTACTGGCTGATGCTCGCCTGCAATTGCGTCATCCCGCTCGCCCTCTGGGTTCCCGCGGTGCGGCGCACGCCGAAGCTCATCCTGGCGGTGGCGCTCGCCATCAATCTCGGGATGTGGCTTGAACGCATTCTGATCACCACGACGACCCCCTCGCACGGGCATCTGCCGTCGAGCTGGCAAATCTACACGCCGACCATCTGGGACTGGACCTTGTGGTTCGGCACGCTCGGCTTCTTCACGCTTCTCTTCCTCATCTTCGTTCGGCTCGTTCCTTTCATCTCGCTGCATGAGGTGAAGCAGTTCGACTGGCAGAGGAGGCGCGCATGAGCGGGCATCACCTCCTGGCCGGTTTCGCCGAACCCGGCGAACTGATGGGGGCAATTGAGAAGGCGCGGGAGGCGGGCTTCTCTGATCTCGAGGCGTATTCGCCCTTTGCGATCGAGGGCGTTGCGGAAGCGATCGGCCATCGTCCGACGCGCATCCGCATTGTCATGGCCGTTGCCGGCGTGATCGGCGCTGCCTGCGGCTTCGGCCTGCAGGCGTGGAGCGCCATCATCGCTTATCCGATCAATTCCGGCGGCCGGCCGTTGTTCTCCTGGCCGGCCTTCATGCTTGTGACTTTCGAGCTCACAGTTCTGTTCGCGGTCGTTGCCGGCTTCGTGGCCTTCATCCTGCGCTCCGGGCTCATGAAGCTGCACCAGCCGCTCTTCGCGGCGCCGAATTTCCATCGTGCCTCGCATGATCTCTTCTTTCTGCGCGTGACGGTGGATGGCGACGCCAATGCGGCGCGCGAACTCCTTAAGGGGCTGTCGCCGATCGTCATCGACGAGGTGCCGGCATGAGGTGGCTCGCCATCCTCCCCGCTCTTCTCCTGCTTGCCGGCTGTCAGGAACAGGAGATGGCGAAGCAGCCGAAGCTGAAGACTTATGCCTTTGCCGAAGCCTTTGCGGGTCACAGCGCCGCCAGGCCGCTGCCGGAGGGCGTCGTGGCGCGCTCCGATCCGGTCGATGCGCAACAGGCTTTGGCGCCGCCGAAGCCGACGCTGGCGCTCGTTCAGCGCGGGCGCGAGCGCTTCGAGATTTTCTGCGCGCCCTGCCACGGCTATGGCGGCTATGGCGACGGCATGATCGTGGAACGCGGTTTCCCGCAGCCGCCATCATTTCATTCGGATCGGCTCCGGGCGACGTCGGCGCAGCACATCTTCGATGTCATCACCAATGGCTACGGCGTCATGTATTCCTATGGCGACCGCGTGCCGCCCAAGGATCGCTGGGCGATTGCGCTTTATCTGCGCGCCTTGCAGGTCTCGCAGATGCAGGAAGGAGGCGGGCCATGACAGCTCCCGCGCTCGCTCTGCGCCCGCAGGGTCGGCGGATGCCGCTTCTTCTCCTCGCGGTGATCGTGTTGGTGGCGCTCGTTGTCGCGGCCGTTTTCCTGACGCCGCCGGGGCTTTCAGGTGCCTGGCTTATTGCCTGGCTCTTCCTGCTCGGCTTTCCGGCCGGAAGTCTCGTCCTTCTTCTCGCGCACGGCCTGACGGGCGGTGATTGGGGATTTGTCGCGCGGCCCTTCCTGGCAGCGATGGCGCTTACGATGCCGCTCCTTGCCGTCGCCTTCGTGCCCATCGCACTGTCGCTGTCGGATATCTATGTCTGGGCCGGCCATGCGGAGGCCGTGCGGCACGAGGCGGTGGCAGAGTTTTATCTCAACGCTCCCGCCTTCCTCCTGCGCAGCATAGTCATTCTGGCGATCTGGTCGGTGCTTGGCGTCCTTGCGGCGCTCGTCCCGCTCGGGCCGGTTGTGTCAGCGGTCGGCATCCTCCTTTACGGCCTCAGCATCAGTTTCGGCAGCATCGACTGGCTGATGTCGCTCGACCCGAAATGGTTCTCCACCGCCTATCCGGCGCTCCTCAGCGTCTCGCAGATAGGATCGGCGCTCGCGCTTCTTGCGGTCCTGCGTGCGGTCTTCGGTCAGGAGGTTCGGAACGGCGATTTTGCCGGGCTTCTCATCGCGGCCATTCTCGGCGTCACCTACCTCGCTTTCATCCAGTATCTCGTCATGTGGTCCGGCAATCTGCCGGAGAAGGTCGGATGGTATGTGGCACGGCTTACGCCCTCCGGCACCGCGCTTGTCGCCGCCACCTTCATCGTCGGCTCGGTTCTGCCCTTTTCGATGCTTCTCTTCTCCGCGGTGCGGAAGAGTGCGCGCTGGACAGGGTTTGCCGCCCTTTTCTGCCTCGTCGGTCTTTATCTGCACCTGACCTGGCTCGTCGGGCTCGCGCCGGCAGTGGCGTGGCTTGCGCTTTTGCTGACGATCCTTCTCGGCGGCGCCTGGCTCGCCATCGTCGTGTCGCTCCTCGGCGCACGTCACGAAGGGGAGGAGCGCCATGCCTGAACAAAGCTGGCGTGCCCACGAAGCGGCCGAGGTCCCGGGGACGAGGGTGTTTCTGGCGGGCGCAGCGCTTCTCGGTCTCATGGTCTTCACGCTCGCGCTCGTCGCATTCCTCTTCACCTTCGTCGGCCAGCCGATCGAGCAGACCCTGCCGCGGCCGATGCGGCCGGCGGGGCCTGCTCTCCAGGTCGATCCGGTCGGGGATCTGCAGGCCTATCGGGTGCGCGAAGGAAAGCGCCTCAACGACGCCGTGGCGATGCCCATCGACGAGGCGATGAAGACCGTTGCCGCCCGACCCGACCCCTATGCGCCGCTCCTGCCGCCACAATCGGAGGAGGTCCGATGAGATCGCTCGTCCTTGCTCTTTTCCTGTGTTTCGCCGCCATGCCAGGCGTTGCTCTTGCGGGGCTCGCGAAATCCGAGATCGACACGGTCGGCGTCACCAAGCGCATCGGCGCGCCGCTCAAGGCCGATCATCTCGTCGATCTTGAAGGAGAGCCCGCGCCGCTGCCGGCTTCCGGCGACAAACCCGATCTCGTCCTCTTCGTCGATTTCACCTGCGAAACGTCCTGCGGTGTCTCTGCCGACGCGCTCCTGTCGCGGCTGTCGGGACTGACGCTGAAGCCTGGTGACGATTTCGATCTTTCCATCATCGGGCTCGACCCGAAGGACGGGCAGGTGGAGGCGAAGACCTTTGCCGAGGAGCATATCCCGAAGACGGAGCGCTGGCAGGCGGTGCGCGTTCTGCGCGGCGACAAGAGCGAGATCGCCCATCTCCTCGATACGGCCGGCATCCGTATTTCCTACGACAAGGAGCGTGATCAGTTCGCCCATCCGACCGCCGCCGTCCTGCTCGACAAATCCGGCGAGATCCGCCGTTATGTCGATCCATTCGCCTCGGAACCTCTCGATTTCCGTCTCGCCTTAACGGATGCCGGCGACGGCAGTGTCGGATCGCTCGGCGACCGGTTGTTCCTGCTCTGCTATGGCTGGAATCCTGCGACCGGCACCTATTCTCCGCTGATTGCGCGCATCCTGACGATCTCTGCCGCCTTGAGCGTGGCCGCGATCGCAGCGCTCGTCCTGACGCTTCTGTGGCGTGAGCGGCGTGGCAAGGGCCGGGAGAGCACGGCATGAGCGGTCTCTCCAGTTTTATCTCTGCGGCGTCGGAACGTGCGCGTCAGACCGATCTTCTCTTCTTCTCGGCGACCGCACTCTCCGGATTCATCATCCTTCTCGTCGCTGGCCTGATCATCGGGCTTTCGATCCGTTATCGGAAGAATTCCACCGCCGACCGATCGGAATTGCCATCGCTGCTGCAGCGGGAGTTCGAGACCGGCTGGACGCTCGCCACCGTGCTTCTCTTCGTGACGATCTTTGGCTGGGCGTCGGCACAAGGTTTTGGGGCCATGACGCCGGCGGGCGAGCCGCTGCAGATCAACGTCGTTGCCAAGCAATGGATGTGGAAGAGCGAACATCCAGGCGGCGAGCGCGAGATCAACGCGCTGCATGTGCCGGCGGACCGGGCGATCCTGCTGTCGATGAATTCGCAGGACGTGATCCACTCGTTTTTCGTGCCGGCCTTGCGCATCAAGCAGGATGTGGTGCCGGGCCACACGGAAGCCCTGTCCTTCATCGCCGACAAACCCGGGACCTATGCGCTTCTCTGCGCGGAATATTGCGGCACGCAGCATTCCAAGATGACCGGCAAAGTCATCGTCATGGAAGAAGAGGATTACGCTGACTGGCTTTCCCACCAGGAGGCCGACAATTCTCTCGCAGCCCAGGGCGAACGGCTGTTCACGACGCTCGGATGTTCGGGGTGTCACGGCAACAGCGCCAATGTCCGTGCCCCGCCCCTCGAATATGTCTATGGCTCTCCGGTGGCACTCGCCGACGGGCGGATCGTGGAGGCGGATGACGCTTATCTGCGCGATTCCATCCTGCAGCCGAAGCGCGATGTCGTCGCCGGTTTCAAGCCGATCATGCCGAGCTTTGCCGGCCGCGTCTCGGAGGCGAACCTTCTGGCGCTCCTCGCCTATTTGAAGAAGAAGCCACAGCAAGAGGCCCGCGATGACTGACACGACCGCACACAGCGGCGCCGTGGAGACGGCCGAAACGACGGATGAGGCGCTCGGGCGCTCCTATCTCAACGAATCCGGGTCGACGCTCTCCTCGTGGCTTTTCACCATAGATCACAAGCGGATCGCCATCCTCTATGCGATCTCGACGACCGTCTTCTTCTTCATCGGCGGGGCCGCAGCGACGCTTATCCGCTTGGAGCTTCTGACGCCGGCCGGCGATCTCGTCGCCGACGACACCTACAACAAGCTCTTTACCCTGCACGGGATCACCATGATCTGGTTCTTCCTCGTGCCGGTGATCCCGACGACGCTCGGCAATTTCCTCGTGCCCTTGATGCTCGGCGCGCGTGATCTCGCCTTTCCGCGCCTCAATCTCTTTTCCTGGTATCTCAATATCGGCGGCGGTGTTCTGGCGCTTGCAGCCATCATCCTCGGCGGTGTCGATACCGGCTGGACCTTCTACACGCCGTTCTCGAGCTTCTATTCCAATTCCTATGTCTCGATCGCCGCTATCGGTGTCTTCCTGACCGGCTTTTCCTCGATCGCGACCGGGCTCAATTTCATCGTCACCACGCATACGATGCGCTGCCCGGGGCTCACCTGGTTCCGTCTGCCGCTCTTCATCTGGGCGAATTATGCAACGAGCCTGATCATGCTGTTAGCGACGCCGGTTCTCGCCATGGCGCTTCTGCTGATCGTGGCGGAACGCTGGTTCGGGCTTGCCATCTTCGATCCGACGCGGGGCGGGGATCCGCTCCTCTTCCAGCATCTCTTCTGGTTCTATTCACATCCGGCCGTCTACATCATGATCCTGCCGGGCATGGGCGTCGTCTCGGAGATCATCACCTGCTTCGCGCGGCGTCGGGTCTTCGGCTACACGGCGATGGTCTTCGCGATCCTCGCGATCGCCGTCATCGGCTTCTTCGTCTGGGGCCACCACATGTTCGTTTCGGGCCAGTCGTCCTATGCGAACCTCGTCTTCTCGTTCCTCTCCTTCATGGTGGCGGTGCCCTCGGCGATCAAAGTCTTCAATTGGACCGCGACCTTGTTCCGCGGTCGCATCACCTTC
Source organism: Afifella sp. JA880 (assembly GCF_025379905.1). Classification (NCBI taxonomy): domain Bacteria; kingdom Pseudomonadati; phylum Pseudomonadota; class Alphaproteobacteria; order Hyphomicrobiales; family Afifellaceae; genus Afifella; species Afifella sp. JA880. Next base: position 687,517 of record NZ_JAOANH010000002.1, on the reverse strand, counting down.
GAAGCGCCGATGCTCTATGCGCTCGGCTTCGTCGGCCTCTTCACCATGGGCGGTCTGACCGGGCTCTTCCTCGCCTCCGTGCCGATCGATCTCCATGTGCACGACACCTACTTCGTCGTGGCCCACTTCCACTACATTATGGTGGGCGGGATGGTTTCGGCCTTCTTCGGAGGCTTGCATTTCTGGTGGCCGAAGATCACCGGCCGGCTTTATCCGGAACGCTGGGCGCAGGCGGCGGCGATCATGATGTTCGTCGGCTTCAACACCACTTTCTTCCCGCAATACATTCTCGGCTATCTCGGCATGCCGCGGCGCTACCATGCCTATGCGCCGGAGTTTCAGATGTTCCACGTCGCCTCGACGCTCGGCGCCGTGCTTCTGGCCGTCGCCTATCTGATGCCTCTCTTTTATCTCGGCTGGTCGCTTTTCTTCGGGCGCGTTGCCTCGGCCAATCCCTGGGAGGCGACTGGGCTCGAATGGACGACGGCTTCTCCGCCGCCCCAGCACAATTTCTTTTCGACGCCGGTCGTCCGCGAGGATCCCTACAATTACCACCTGGAGGGGACACCGAAAGATGCGTGAGATCAGCCCCTTCGCTGGGATAGTCGCCGAACAGTTCGACGACCGCGGCCAGCAGCGGCAGGCGGCCGAGTTCGGCATGTGGATCTTCCTCGGCACCGAGGTCTTGTTCTTCGGCGCGATCTTTCTCGGCTATACGCTTTATCGCATGGCCTATCCGGCCGCATTCGAGGAGGCCGGACGCGAGACGCTCGTCCTCATCGGTAGTGCCAATACCGCCATTCTCCTGATTTCGAGCCTGACGGCTGCGCTTGTCGTGAAGGCCGCGGAATTCGGCAGTTCGCGCCTCGTCGTCAGGCTGATTGCGGCGACGATTGCGCTCGGCCTCCTCTTTCTGGCGCTCAAGGGCTACGAATACCACCACGACATCAAGAGCCATTTCGTCCCGGGCGACCCTCTCTTCGACCTTTCGGAACACGCCGTGATCTTCGTCTCCTTCTACTGGGCGATGACCGGCATCCATGCCCTCCATATGGCGATCGGGCTCGGAGCCTGGGCGGTCGTCGCGATCCTCGTCCATCGCGGGCGCGTCGTGCCCGACAAGACCAACACGATCGAGGTCGTGGGTCTTTACTGGCACTTCGTCGATACGATCTGGATCTTTCTCTACCCGCTTCTCTATCTTGTGGGGCGGTCATGATGGCAGGGCGGAACGATCGGCGTGAGCCTGACCTGCGGCAGCTTCTCTTTCCCGAATTTTTCGTCTGGGCGGCGCTGATGGTGCTCTTCCTCGCCTCCTGGTGGGTCGCCTATTGGCCGATCGGCATCTGGAAGGTGGTCGTCAATCTTGCGGTCGCCGTCGTGATGGCGGGCCTTTCCTCAGTGGTCTTCATGCATCTCTCCAGATCCGGGGCGCTGTTGCGGCTTGCAGCCGGCGCCTCGGGCCTGTGGCTCGTCGCGCTCTTCGTTCTGACGTTCAGCGATTATCTCACGCGCTGACGCCGGGACGGTTCTTCCTTCGATGCTTCATGTTCCCGTCATCCGCGCGACATTCCGTGTTTGCGCCCCGCGTCTATGCGAGGTTTCGGCCCTGTGCCATCGCGTTTGCCATCGAGGAAGGTTTAGCCCATGAAGCACGTTCTCGTTCGTTCGGCCTTTGCCGCCGGCGCCCTTTTGGGTGTGGTCTGCGGCTTTGCAGCCGATGCGCTCGCCCAGGATTCCCTCCCGCAGGATAACCGTCCGCAGGCGCAGCTCGGCCCGCGGCCCTTCTATCTCGTCAACGACATGGACGAGGGCGAGCTCAAGGATGCGCTCAAGGCTTGCGAGACCGGACCGTTCTATCGCACGGCGTTTTCCATCGGCCATCGCGGCGCGCCGATGCAGTTTCCAGAACACACCCGCCAGTCCTATCAGGCGGCGGCCGTGATGGGGGCCGGCATCATCGAATGCGACGTCGCCTTCACCAGGGATCGCGAGCTCGTCTGCCGGCATTCGCAATGCGATCTCGCTACGACGACCGATATTCTCGCCCACGACGATCTCGCTGCGAAATGCACGACCCCGTTCAGCCCGGCCTCCGGCGACAAGAAGGCTGAGGTGAAGTGCTGCACGTCCGATCTGACGCTTGCGGAGTTCAAGTCGCTCAAGGGCAAGATGGATGCGGGCAATCCGGATGCGATGAGCGTTGCCGAATTCATGGATGCAACGCCGTCCTGGCGCACCGACCTCTACGCCACGAACGGCGAGTTGATGTCCCACAAGGAATCGATCGCGCTCTTCAAGGATCTCGGGGTCAAGTTCACGCCCGAGCTCAAGGAGCCGAGCGTGGAGATGCCGTTCGAAGGCGATTACACCCAGGACGATTACGCCCAGCAGATGATCGACGAATACAAGGAGGCGGGGGTCGATCCGAGCGACGTCTATCCGCAATCCTTCCAGCTCCGCGATGTCCTCTACTGGATCAAGAACGATCCGGAATTCGGCAAACAGGGCGTCTTCCTCGACGATCGCGACGAGACGCTAGAAGGCTTCGATGCCAACAATCCGGAGACGTTCGAGCCGTCGATGCAGGAGCTTGCCGACGAGGGCGTGAAGATCATCGCGCCGCCGAGCCATATGCTCCTCACCCTCGACGAGGCGGGAGAGATCGTGCCGTCGGCCTATGCGAAGGCTGCGAAGGAGGCGGGTCTCCAGATCATCACCTGGTCGCTTGAGCGCTCCGGCACGCTGACCGATGGCGGCGGCTACTACTATCAGTCGGTCGAGGATGCGATCTCGCATCCGGGCGACGAATACGAGGTGATCGACGTGCTCGCCAAGGATGTCGGCGTTATCGGCATGTTCTCCGACTGGCCGGCGACGGTCACCTATTACGCCAATTGCATGGGCCTGGAGTGATCCGACCTAGCCGCGCCGCGGCAGCCAGCTTCGGGCCACCCGACGAAGGCTGCTGCGGTGTGGTCCTGTGCCGCTGGCGGGACGTTGGGACGAGGATTTCCGCACGACGCATCCGTCCAATCGCCCGGCTGTAGCTGCTGGCGTGAAGCGCACGAACTCCAGGCGGGGAGGGAGAATGTGCTGCTGCAGGTACTCGGTCGTCATGAACATGAGCCCCCAATCCTCCGTGGTGGCACCTTCGAGCTTCCCGAGGTCGCCCTGCGTGCGCACGGTGGTGTAGGGCCGGAAGAAATGCCCGTCTCCGCGCAGGCCGGCGATGACGGCTTCCAGGAAAGACACCTTGTCCGGAAACTCGCCGTTGGAGATGTTCGGGTATCGTGGCCTTGGAAAGTCGAAGACGAGCCGGTTTGCCACGTCGTGCGGGCCATGGATCGTGAAGAAGAAATACCCGCCGGGTTTCAAGATCCGCGCGATCTCTTCCATCCATGCGCGTGCCGCCCTCGGCGAAAAGTGCGTCCAGATGCTCTTGGCGTAGGCGAGATCGAAGCTCGCCTCGTCATAGGGAAGGGGCGGCTCCTGCTGCGAGACGGCAAACTCGGCGCCCGGGACGTTCGCTTTCGCCCATTCGATCGATGAGGGGACCGGATCGGCTCCGAAGACCTTCAGGCGGTCCAGGCCGGCGCGCGTGATGACTGCAATATTGCGTCCGCTGCTGCAGCCGAAATCGAGGATGCTGCCTTGCAGTTCGGCGCCGGCAAGCTCCAATTCGGTGAGCGTTCTGTCGGTGTTGACGAAATCATAGAACAGATTGTCGCCGCCATCGACGAAGTGGACGCCTTGCGGGGGCGTGAGGCCGAGATTCGTGGCCAGCAGTTGATCCGTATCCGCCGTCTCAACGAAGGTTTTGAGGCGGGTGTAGGCGTCGAGAGCGCTTGTTACCTCCGTCTCGGGCTGGAGCGAGCGGAGAATGGGCAACGTCGTGATCGGCTTCCAATCCGGCCCGTCCATCGTCAGATGGCCGTTGCCGTCCAGTTGGATGTGATCGGTGAATTTCGAGATCAGCGCGACGAGCAATTGTCGCTCGGCATCAACTGCTTTCATTTATTCTCTCGGACGGTGCTCGTGCAGTATCAACGGTGGTCGACCGGCTCGATGCGAATGCGTCGGCAGTGCCGTGATTTCTAGATGATGCCCCAGCCTGGCACGTTCTTCCAGTGCGACTACGGGTCCGAGCCATCTCCTCGTTGATGTTGCCTGAGGCGCTCCCTAGGGCCTCCTAGATATCGCCAGATTCGATGACGATTTCCATGCGCTCCGCCGCAAAACTCGTCAGAGATAGATGCAGGGGCGTGCCGTCCGGTTCGACATTGAGCGATTCCGTTACGAGGACGGTCGCCCCGCGCGGCAGAGCGAGTTTCTCGTTTTCGGCGGGCTCTGCAGATCGCGCACGCACCTTGGTCCAGCGGCGGACATAATCCTCGACCCCGTGACGGGCGAGTGCCCGGGTGATCGATCCCGTTTCGGCATAGACCGCCACGAGATTGGGAAACCGTTCGGCGGAAAACCAGCTCCTTGCCGTTGAGATCGGTACTCCGTCGGCGACGCTCAGGGTTTCGAGGGTGATGAGCGGCGTGCCCTGCGCGAGCTTCAGATGGTCGGCGAGCCAGACGGGCGCGGGCTCGATACGGCTTGCGATCAGGCGGCCGCCGGGCGCGCGCGCCTGACGGCTGACGATTTCCGAAAAGCGGGTGCGCCGCGAGATCGGATAGGCGAGGCGCTCCGAGGTGACGAAGGTGCCGCGGCCCTGGTCGGAGCGCACCAGCCCTTCCGCAGCAAGCGCCGCGAGCGCGCGGCGCAGCGTGTGGCGGTTGACGCCAAAACGCTCCGACAAGGCGCTTTCGGAGGGCAGGGCCGTGTCGGCCGGCCAGCGCCCCGACAGTACCTCACCGCGCAACAGATCGGCGATCTGGCGCCACAACGAGACGCCGGCTCCGCGATGCACATTCTCCATCGTCGTTTTCGTCCCCCGAGCGTCGGACCGTCATCGTTGTGTCAAGCTTGTCAGCCTATTGTATGCTTGTATATAACAATAGACAAGTTGAAGCTCGAGGTTCCGACATGGCAGACACCGCCAGCGCAACTCGCGACCGGAACGCGGCCGCTCCCGAGGACTCGGACCTCGCGACGGAAACACTCAAGCGGCGCCGGGAGGTGCTTTCCGTCCTCGTGCGCGCCCGTGCCGATGAGCTCGCCGGGGCTTTGAGAGCGCTTAGCCCTTCGCCGGAATTCGAGGTGCTGAGGGCTCCGGAATTCGGTCTCGCCATGACGCGCGGGCGCATCGGCGGTGGTGGCGCTCCCTTCAATCTCGGCGAGGTGACGGTGACGCGGACGGTGGTTCGGCTTGCAAGCGGCGAGGTGGGCTACGGCCATATTTTCGGGCGCGACCGCGAGCGGGCGCATCTTGTCGCCGTCTTCGACGCGCTTTGGCAAAGCGAGGCGACGCGCGCCTTCGTGGAAGATCGCGTGGTGGCTCCGGTCGCGGCACGAGCCGCCGAGGAGGACCGTCAGGTGCGCGTGAAAACAGCGGCGACCCGGGTGAATTTCTTCACCATGGTGCGGGGAGAAGACTGATGGCAGACGCGCTTGGCGGTGGTTTCAAGGATCCGGTCTTCTCTTCGCAGGCGGTGTTTCGGCGGCTGCTCGATGCTCTGTCGCGACCTGGCCGTGTCGTCGACATGCCTCGGCTTGTGGCGCCTCCGCCTCCCCTGAAGCCGGCGGCGGCCGCCGTTCTCGCAGCCCTTGCCGATGCGGATACGCCGGTCTTTCTCGACAAGGCGTTGAACGCCAGCGGCGAGGTGCGTGGATGGGTCGGCTTTCACATCGGCGCGCCAATCGTGGTGGTGCCGGCGCGGGCGCTCTTTGCCGTGGTCGCCGATCCCGAAAAAATGCCGGCGCTGTTGGAGTTCGGGCTTGGGACCGAGCAATATCCCGATCGCTCCACAACGCTCATCGTGCAGGTCGCCGGCTTCTCACGTGGCCGCAATCTCTGGCTTTCCGGTCCGGGCATCGAGGACGTGGCGGGCGTGCAGGTCGAGGGCCTTCCGGAAAGGCTCGTCGAAGAATTCCGCTCCAACCGGACGCTCTTTCCTCGCGGCGTCGATCTCGTGCTTGCCGCCCCCTCGGCGATCCTCGGGCTGCCGCGCTCCACTCGGATCATGGGAGAGGCCTGATGTATGTCGCGGTAAAAGGCGGCGAGGCGGCGATCGCCAATGCGCATCGCCTTCTCGCAGAGAAGCGGCGCGGCGATCGGAGCGTCCCGTCGCTGACCGTCACGCAGATCCTGGAGCAGCTGTCGCTCGCCGTGGACCGGGTGATGAGCGAAGGCTCGCTCTATGACCGGCGGCTCGCGGCGCTCGCGATCAGGCAGGCGCGGGGCGATCTCGTCGAAGCGATCTTCCTGGTGCGCGCCTATCGCACGACTTTGCCGCGCTTCGGCGCGTCTCGGCCGATCGAAACGGGAGGGATGCTCGTCGAGCGGCGCATCTCGGCGACCTTCAAGGATCTGCCGGGCGGGCAGCTTCTCGGACCGACCTTCGACTACACGCATCGGCTTCTCGATCCCGCCCTCGAGGACGACGACGCGGTGGAGGCGGCGAGCGCCGAGGATCCAGGATCGGCGGCGATGCCGCGCGTCACCGATCTTCTCGGCCAGGCCGGGCTGATCGAGCCTGATCCGGAGGGCGAAGACGAGCCTGCCGATCTCACGCGCGAGCCCCTGTCGTTTCCGGCCGGCCGCGATCTCCGCCTGCAGGCGCTCGCCCGCGGCGACGAGGGTTTTCTCCTGGCGCTCGGCTATTCGACACAGCGGGGCTTTGCCCGCTCGCACCCTTTCGCGGCCGAAATCCGCATGGGTGAGGTCGATGTCGAGATCGAGGTACCGGGTCTCGATTTTCCGGTGCCTCTCGGGCGCATCAAGGTGACGGAGTGCCAGATGGTCAATCAGTTCAAGGGCAGTGCCGAGGCGCCGCCGCAATTCACGCGTGGCTACGGCCTCGTCTTTGGCCAAGCTGAGCGCAAGGCGATGGCGATGGCGCTTTGCGACCGGGCACTTCGGGCGCGCGAACTCGGCGAAGATCAGACGGCGGCGGCGCAGGACGAGGAATTCGTGCTGTCGCATGCCGACAACGTTCAGGCGACGGGCTTCGTGGAACATCTGAAGCTGCCGCATTACGTCGACTTCCAGGCCGAACTGGAGCTGATCCGGCGGCTGCGAGCGGAGTTTGAAGCCGGTCGTGGCCCGGCCAAAGACGGGCAGGAAGATCAGGAGGCGGCAGAATGAGAGCGCTCACGACAGTCTTGTCTGGCGCGGTTGCTGCCGCAGAGTCGACCTCACGTGCCCAAGCGTTGCAGCGGGCCACTGTTCTTCTCCCCGGTGGGGAGAAGGTGGCGCCGAAGGCGCCGGATGAGGGGTGGCGGAAACCCTCGATGTTTGCGTCCGCGGTCGTCTCCACCCCTCACCGCCCGCTGCGCGGGCACCTCTCCCCAGCGGGGAGAGGAAGCGAACAAGCCGCCGGAGCCGTGCGCCATCGGCAACTGCTAGGCAGGTGGGTGAGGGCGCGCCCGCCGTACCGAAGCGCCTCTTCGGAGGCCCAGCGATGAACACCTCGCAAGACAAGCCCGAAACTCCCTACAACTTCGCCTATCTCGACGAGCAGACGAAAAGGATGATCCGCCGCGCCATTTTGAAGGCGGTGGCGATCCCGGGCTATCAGGTGCCGTTTGCGAGCCGCGAAATGCCGATGCCCTACGGCTGGGGCACCGGCGGCGTGCAGGTGACGGCCTCGGTCCTCGGCCCCGACGATGTCTTGAAAGTCATCGACCAGGGTGCCGACGACACCACCAACGCCGTCTCCATCCGCGCCTTTTTCGCCAAGGTCGCGGGCGTCGCCACCACCACGCACACGGCCGAGGCGACCATCATCCAGACGCGCCACCGCGTTCCTGAAACGCCGCTCGAAGCCGGGCAGATCCTCGTCTTCCAGGTGCCGATCCCGGAACCGTTGCGCTTTCTCGAACCCCGCGAGACGGAAACGCGCGTCATGCATGCGCTGGAAGAATATGGCCTGATGCACGTCAAGCTCTACGAGGACATCGCCCGCCATGGCCATATCGCCACGACCTATGCCTATCCGGTGAAGGTGGAGGATCGCTATGTCATGGATCCGTCGCCCATTCCGAAATTCGATAATCCCAAGCTGACGAACTCGCCGGCCCTGCAGCTCTATGGCGCCGGGCGCGAGAAGCGCATCTATGCGATCCCGCCCTTCACCCGGGTCGAAAGCCTCGATTTCGAGGACCACCCCTTCGAGGTGCAGCATTTCTCCGAGCCCTGCGGACTGTGCGGTGCGGAAGGCGTCTATCTCGACGAGGTGATCTTGGACGACAAAGGCGGGCGCATGTTCGTCTGCTCCGACACCGATTTCTGTGAAGGCCGACGTGAAGAAGGGCATCGCGGTCACCTCGCGGCGGCCATGGAGGAGGGCGCATGAGCGCGCTGTTGGATGATGCGCCGCTTCTTTCCGTCGATGGGCTGACGCGCTTTTATGGGCCGCGCATCGGCTGCCGCGATGTCTCCTTCGACCTCTATCCGGGCGAGGTGCTCGCCGTCGTCGGCGAATCCGGCTCGGGCAAGACGACATTGTTGAACTGCGTTTCCGGCCGATTGCCGCTTTCATCAGGCCGCGTCTCTTACCGTATGCGCGACGGTGTCGTGCGCGATCTTGCTGCGCTCGGCGAGGCGGAGCGGCGTTTCCTGATGCGCACCGATTGGGGCTTCGTTCATCAGAACCCGGCCGACGGGCTCAGGATGAACGTCTCGGCGGGTGCCAATGTCGGCGAGCGGCTGATGGCGATCGGCGACCGGCATTACGGCAAGATCCGCGGTTCGGCGCTCTCCTGGCTTGAGCGCGTGGAGGTGCCTGCCGACCGCATCGACGACGATCCGCGCGGCTTTTCCGGCGGCATGCGCCAGCGCCTGCAGATCGCCCGCAACCTTGTGACCGCGCCCCGCCTCGTCTTTATGGACGAGCCGACGGGTGGGCTCGATGTCTCCGTGCAGGCGAGGCTCCTCGATCTCATCCGCGCGCTCGTCGCCGATCTCGACATGGCGGCCCTCGTCGTCACGCACGACCTCGCCGTCGCCCGGCTCCTCTCCCACCGCATCATGGTGATGAAGGCGGGCGAGGTGGTCGAGGAGGGGCTGACGGACCGTGTCCTCGACGATCCGCATGCGCCCTACACGCAGCTTCTTGTCTCTTCGATCCTGCAGGTGTGAGCGATGCAGCCCCGTCTTGAACTCGCCGATGTCGCCAAGAGCTTCACCATGCATCTGCGCGGCGGCATCCATATTCCGGTCGTCGAAAACGTCTCCTTCACGCTCATGCCCGGCGAATGCGTCGTGCTCGGTGGGCCATCCGGTGCCGGCAAGAGCTCGATCCTCAAGATGATCTATGGCAATTACTCTGCCGATCGCGGCGCGATCCGTGTCGCGGGCAAGGGGGATGTAATCGATATCGCCACGGCCGATCCCCGGCGTGTGCTGGCGGTTCGTCGCGACACGCTCGGCTATGTCAGCCAATTCCTGCGCGTCGTGCCGCGCGTCGCCTCGCGCGATCTCGTCGCCGAGCCGCTCGTGGAGCGGGGCTGTTCCCGCGAGGAGGCGCTCGCCAAGGCCAACGCGCTTCTTGCCCGCCTCAACCTGCCGGAACGGCTCTGGCACCTGCCGCCCGCTACCTTTTCCGGCGGTGAGCAGCAGCGCGTGAACATCGCTCGCGGCTTCATTGCCGGCCATCCGCTCCTGCTTCTCGACGAGCCGACGGCCTCGCTCGATGCCAAAAACCGGGATGTGGTGATTGCCTTGATCGAAGAGGGAAAAGCTGCGGGCCGCAGCTTCCTCGGGATCTTTCATGACGCGGAGATGCGCGCCGCCGTGGCCGACCGAGAGGTCGACGTGACCGCGTTTGCCCCTAAAGCCGCTGCATGACGAAGCTTTCGGAGACGCCGCTCGTTGCGCCGGACGCGGTGGTGACCGACAGCCGGCTCGGGCGCTATACGGCGATCGGCGCGCGCACGCAGCTCCAGAACTCGTCCCTTGGCGACTATTCCTACATCACCGAGGACGGCAACGTTGCGCGCACGACGACCGGCAAGTTCTGCTCAATTGCTCAGAACGTGCGGATCAACGCCTCCAACCATCCGATGTGGCGGGCGGGCCAGCACCATTTCACTTATCGCTCGAACGACTACTTCGACGATGCGGAAGCCGATGAGGGGCTTTTCGCCTGGCGCGAGGCGAACGCCGTCACGATCGGCAACGATGTCTGGATCGGCCATGGCGCAATCCTCTTGCCGGGCGTGACGGTTGGCGATGGGGCGGTCGTTGCGGCCGGCGCTGTTGTCTCCCGTTCTGTCGGCGCCTACGAGATCACCGGTGGCGTGCCGGCGCGGGTCATCAAGCGGCGATTTCCCGAAGAGATTGCGGAGCGCCTTCAGAAGCTTGCCTGGTGGGACTGGCCGCATGCCTGCCTTCGCGCGGCGCTGGCGGATTTCCGGGCGCTTTCGGTCGAGGAGTTTCTCGCAAAGTACGAAGAAAAGGCCGTCTGATCAGTTGCTTGCGTGACCTCTCCCGAGGCTTTTCCAGCGACTTCGAAATGTCATGAAAGCGAAATCGAAGCGATAAGGTCGGCTGTTAGGGAACGGTTATCGATAAGCCCGGCAGGCCGGGCAGGTGAGGCCGATGCCCGTAACCGCTCCTTCGAATGTTCCTGCAGTTCGTGTCGAAAAGCTGTCGAAGCGCTACGGCAAGACGCTCGCCTTGCGCAATGTCAGTGTCGATGTCGCGCCGGGCGAGATGGTGGCGCTGATCGGCGCCTCCGGCTCCGGCAAATCGACGCTCATCCGCCATATCGCCGGTCTGGAGCGTGGCAGCGGCGATGAATGCCGCGTGACGGTGCTCGACCGCATCATGCAGGTGGACGGCCGTCTGTCGCACGATGCGCGCCGTATCCGGCGTGAGATCGGCGTCATCTTTCAGCAGTTCAATCTGGTCGGGCGCCTGTCGGTCCTGACCAATGTGCTCGTCGGCTGCCTCGGCAGCGTGCCGTCCTGGCGTGGAACGCTCGGCCTTTTCACGCGGGGCGAGCAGGAGAAGGCGATGCAGGCGCTTTCCCGTGTCGGCATTGCCGAGACGGTGCGGCAACGCTCGTCGACGCTCTCCGGCGGGCAGCAGCAGCGTGCGGCGATCGCCCGAGCACTCGTTCAGGGCGCCAAGGTCATCCTCGCAGACGAGCCGATCGCCTCGCTCGACCCGTTATCCGCACGGCGGGTGATGGAAGCGCTCGGCGAGATCAACCGTGCCGACGGCATCACCGTCATCGTCTCCCTGCATCAGGTGGAATATGCGCGCCTTTATTGCCCGCGCACCCTGGCTTTGCGGGATGGCGAGGTCGCTTTCGATGGGCCGTCCGCGGCCCTGACCGACGATTTTCTTCGCGAGATCTACGGCGATGCGAGCGAGGAGCTCGTTCTTCCGGGCGCGCCGGCCGAGCAGCCGCAGCCAGTGAAACGCCCCGAGCCCGCCGTCGCCAAGATGGCCCGCGAATTGGCTGTGACTTGATCCGCCACGAGGCGGTGAACTCCCGCCCCCGCGGCGGAGCAATCGAGGAGTGAGACATGAACCGACTGACGAAAGGTATTGCCGCCGCCGCCCTCCTGGCTGCGTTCGGCACCTCCGGCGCCTTTGCGCAGGATCAGCAGGAACTGAACTTCGGCATCATCTCGACGGAATCGAGCCAGAACCTGAAGACGGTCTGGGATCCGTTCCTTGAGGAGATGTCCGAGCAGACGGGCCTCAAGGTGAACGCCTTCTTCGCCTCCGATTATGCCGGCGTCATCGAAGGCATGCGTTTCGGCAAGGTCGATGTCGCCTGGTACGGCAACAAGTCCGCGATGGAGGCCGTCGATCGCGCCAATGGCGAGATCTTCGCGCAGACCGTCGATGTGGAAGGCAATCCCGGCTACTGGTCGGTGCTGATCACGCAGGCCGACAACGACAAGATCAATTCGCTCGACGACGTCTTGAAATGCGACAAGTCGCTGGATTTCGGCATCGGCGATCCGAACTCCACCTCCGGCTTCCTCGTACCGACCACGTTCATCTTCGCCAAGAACAGCGTGACGCCGCAGGATTGCTTCAAGACGGTACGCAACGCCAATCATGAGGCGAACGCCATGGCGACGGCCAACGGTCAGGTCGACGTCGCCGCCAACAACACGGAAAACCTCCGCCGCCTGGAAGTGACGGCGCCGGAAGCGCGCAAGAAGATCAAAGTGATCTGGCAGTCGCCGCTGATCCCGTCCGACCCGCTCGTCTGGCGCAAGGATCTCGACGAGGAGACCAAGCGCAAAGTCTACACCTTCATCATGAGCTACGGCCGCCTCGGCACGCCCGAAGAGGTCGCCGGAGCGCGGGAAGTCCTCGAGGGTCTCGGCTGGGCGCCGTTCAAGCCGTCTTCCGATGCGCAGCTCTATCCGATCCGCATCATGGAAATCACCAAGCAGGAAGCGAAGATCGAAGCGGCCGACACGATGTCGGATGATGAGAAGAAGAGCGAACTCGAAAAGCTCGATTCCGAGAAGGCCGAGATCGAAAAGCTGATGGACAAGGTCCCGCAGGCCTGAGGCTGAAACCTTTGTTGATCTGGCGCCGGACCCTGGGTCCGGCGCTTTTCACTGGAGAGACGAATGGCGATAGCCACACAGGCTGAGAAGACGGTCTCGGTCCCCCCGCGCAGTTTCACCGACCGGCTCTACAGCTATCTCGTCTGGGGCGGCATCGCGCTGGTGCTGATCTGGAGCTGGGGGCCGGCCGAGATGGTGCGCTTCCTCAACCTCTTCACCGATGCCGGCAATATGGCCGACTACGCGGGCGGCTTTCTCTCACCGAACTTCCGTGACTGGCATTATTACGTCGAGGAGATGATCCTCACCGTGCAGATCGCTGTCTGGGGCACTGTGCTGGCGATCGTCTTCGGCATTCCCTTCGCGCTTCTGTCGTCCTCGAACATCGCGCCGATCTGGATCGTGCAGCCGGTGCGCCGTCTGATGGATGCGACCCGTGCGATCAACGAGCTCGTCTTCGCCGTCCTCTTCGTCACAGCGGTCGGGCTCGGCCCCTTTGCCGGGGTGATGGCGCTTTTCGTGCATAATACAGGTATTATCGCAAAGCTCTTCTCGGAGGCCGTGGAGGCCATCGATCCAAGGCCTGTCGAAGGCATCCGCGCCACCGGCGCGACACGCCTGCAGGAGATCGTCTTCGGCGTTGTTCCGCAAGTCGCCCCTTTGTGGATTTCGTTTTCGCTCTATCGCTTCGAGACGAATGTGCGCCAGGCGACGGTTCTCGGCATCGTCGGCGCGGGTGGTATCGGGCAGGTGCTGTTTGAATCGATCCGCTCTTTCCTCTACGCCGAGACAGCGGCGATCATCCTGATCGTCATCGTCACCGTCTCCATCGTGGACATCCTTTCGGCACAATTGCGCAAAGTGGTGATCTGAGGAGACACCAACGAAAGATCCCCATGCGCGTCGCCATCTATTTCACTCCAGCCGTCGACCATCCGATCACCCAGGCCGCCAATGACTGGATCGGCCGTGATCTTTCCGATGGTCCGGTCCAGCAAAAGGCTGTGGGTGCCTTGAGTGCCGAGGAAGTGCGCGCCATCACCGAGGCGCCGCGGCGTTACGGCTTCCACGCCACGTTGAAGCCACCGTTCGCCCTTGTCGACGGCGCGTCGGAGGAGGATGTGGATCAGGCGTTGCGCAACTTCTGCGCTGAGCATGGTGTCATCGAACTCGGGCCGCTCGAGATCCGCGCCATCGGGCCCTTCTTTGCGCTCGTGCCGCAGAATGACGTGCCCGAGGTTCGGGCGCTCGCGGACGCGGCGGTGGAGGCGTTTGAGCCGTTTCGCGCGCCCCTGAGCGATGAAGATCGTGCACGCCGCAGGCCGGAGGAGCTCACCGAACGCCAGCGCGACTATCTCGATCGCTGGGGCTATCCTTATGTCTTCGATGAATTCCGCTTCCACATGACACTGACTGGCCCGGTCTCAGGCGAGCGACGCTCGATCGTGGAGGGCGCGCTTCACCAGCATTTCGGTTCCGTCATCGAAACCTCGCTCGCGCTCGACGGCGTCTCGCTTCTCACCGAGCCGGAGCGTGGAGCCTTTTTTCAAGTTCACGCCCGCTGCAATCTGCGCGGGCCCAGCGAAAGAAAACCCAACACATGAGCGAAATCGTTTTTCGCAACGCCCGCATGGTCCTTGCCGATTCGGTTGAAGGCGGCGATCTCGTGGTCGCCGGAGAGATGATCCGCGAGGTCGCCGATCCTGGGACCGGGTCGGGTGGTATCGATCTTGAGGGTGACTGGCTGCTGCCGGGGCTTGTGGAGCTCCACACCGATCATCTCGAGGGCCATTTCGCACCGCGCCCTGGTGTCCGGTGGAATCCGGCCGTTGCCGTGCAGGCGCATGATGCACAGGTCGCGACCTCCGGTATCACGACGGTGCTCGATGCGCTTCGGGTCGGCGCCGACGAGGATGCGCGCGTCCAGGTCCAGGAAATGCGCGGGCTTGCCGATGCGATCGAGGAGAGCCAGGACAAGGGCCGGCTCAGAGCCGAGCATTTCGTGCATCTCAGATGCGAGGTCTCCGCCTCAGACGTGATGGACGGTTTCGCGCTTTTCGAGAACGATCCACGGCTCAAGCTCGTCTCGCTGATGGATCACACGCCCGGACAGCGGCAGTTTGCGAGCTTCGACGCTTACAAGATCTATTATCAGGGCAAGACCGGTATGGACGACGAAGCTTTTCAGAGTTTCGTCGATCGCCGTATGGCGGAGGGGGGACGCTGGTCTGCCCAACACCGCAAGCTCATTTCGGACCTTTGTCGTGAGCGCGGTATCCGGCTGGCGAGCCATGACGATGCGACCGAGGCGCATGTCGCCGAGGCTATCGAGTTCGGTGTGCATGTGGCGGAGTTTCCAACGACAGTCGCGGCGGCTCGCGCCTCCAAAGAGGCGGGCATGCAGGTTTTGATGGGGGCGCCCAACATCGTGCGCGGCGGTTCGCATTCCGGCAATGTCGCCGCAGCCGAACTCGCCGCGGAGAACCTCCTCGACGTGCTTTCTTCGGATTACGTGCCTTTCAGCCTCATCCAGGCGGTGTTCGCGATATCGGAGATCGTCGAGGGGGTGGATCTGCCGCAAGCCGTTGCCATGGTCTCGGCCAATCCGGCAAAAGCGGTCGGGCTCGATGACCGCGGCGTGATTGCGCCTGGCAAGCGCGCCGATTTCGTTCAGGTGCGTTTCGACGACGGCGTGCCGGTGGTGCGGTCGGTCTGGCGCCAGGGGCGTCGCGTCGCGTGAATGATCCACAGCCTTTTCGCACCGGCACCTTGGTGCTTGTCGTCGGTCCGAGCGGGGCCGGCAAGGACAGTCTGATCGACTATGCGCGGCAGAGGCTTTTGGATGTTCCTTACGTGGTTTTCCCGCGTCGCACGGTGACGCGGAGCGAAAGTGATTTTGAAGACAATCTCACTTTGAGCGAAACGGAGTTCTCCAAAGCGGCGGCTGCGGGGGCCTTTGCTCTCTCCTGGGAGGCGCATGGGCTCGCCTATGGCATCCCGAAGGCGATCGAGGCGGATCTCGCCGGCGGGTCCTCGGTCGTCGTCAACGTCTCGCGCATGGCGATTGAGCCGGCGCGCGCGAAATACCGGCCATTGCGCGTCGTCGTGGTGAGTGCGCGTCGGGATGTTCTTTTTGAAAGGCTCAATGCGCGCGGGCGCGAGAGCTTGGAGGAAATCGCGCGCCGTCTCGATCGGGCCGATCTCGTCTCGGTCACCGGCGAGGACGTCGCCGTCATCGACAATTCAGGTCCGATCGATGTGGCGGGGGAGGCGTTTGTGTCGCTCTTGCAAGGCTGTATCCGAGGCAGGCAAGAGCGTTAGACAAGTGTCACATGGCTCTGTTAGCCGGTGGCGGATTCTCCGCCTCTACCTCAAAAGGACGTCCAACATGATGAAGCCAATCCTCGGGCTTGCGGCTGCGGCCTTTGCCCTCGGCATGGCCGGCAGCGCTGCCGCAGAGCCCTCGGGCACGCTCACCGTCTACACCTCGCAGCCGAGCGAGCAGATGCAGAGCGTGATTGCGGCCTTCAACAAGGATTATCCGGACGTTCAGGTAGAGCTCTTCCGCTCCGGGACGACCGAGGTGATGAACAAGCTGCTCGCGGAGTTCGCCGCAGGTTCCTCGCCCGCCGATGTCGTGCTCATCGCCGATGCCGTCGCCATGACGCAGCTCAAAAATGACGGTCGGCTGATGACCTATGACGATGCGCCGATCGCCGATATTCCCGACGCGCTCATCGATCCCGACCACACCTTCTTCGGCACCAAGCTCATCACCACCGGCATCGTTTACAACACCAATCTCGTCGATAAGGCGCCGACCTCCTGGGCGGACCTGAAGGCCGAAGACGTCGCTTCCAAGACGACCATGCCGTCGCCGCTTTATTCAGGCGCCGCCGTCATCCATGTCGGCACCATGGTGCAGCAGCCCGAGTTCGGCTGGGACTATTACGAGGCGCTTGCCGACAACGGCGCCATCGCCGGGCAGGGCAATGGCTCCGTCATCGAGGCCGTCGCCCGCGGCGAGAAGGCCTATGGCATCATGATCGAATACATGGCCTTCAACGCCAAGAAGAAGGGCTCACCGGTCGAGTTCGTGTTTCCGCAAGAGGGCGTGACCGCGATCTCGCAACCCGTGGCGATCCTGAAGTCGACCGACAATGCGGAAGCCGCCAAAGCCTTCGTCGATTGGCAGCTTTCCAGGAAAGCGCAGGAACAGTCCGTGGCTCAGGGCTATTTCCCGATCTTCGACGATGTGACGCCGCCCGAAGGATATCCGAAGGTCGGCAGCCTCAAGATCCTGCCGACAGACGCCGAGACGCTTCTTGAAAACGACCAGGCCAACAAGGAGAATTTCGCTGAGCTCTTCGGCGGTTGATGTCGGTACGGCGGGCGCGGCCTCCTCGCGCCTGCCTCTCTTGCGCTTGCTTGAGCGCCATTTCCTCCTCGTTCTCGTTGCCCTCTATCTTGCGGCCTTCGCTTTGTGGCCGCTTGGACAACTCTTCGCCGAGGCACTGGCGCCCAACAAGGAGGGCGTGCTTTTTGGCACGTTCCTCGATCAATGGGAAAGCCGCTCCGCGATCCGCGCCCTGAGCCATACGCTCGAGGCGTCGTTTCTCTCCACGCTCGTCTCCGTCGTGATCGGGGCCGTTGCCGCCGTGCTCCTCGTCCTCACCGATATGCGGTGGAAGGGCGCGATCGTCTTCATGCTGCTTTTGCCGCTCCTGATCCCGTCGCAGATCATGGCACTCGCCTGGATCGAGCTCACCGGTCCGACGAGCCCGATCCTGGCGCCGCTCGGGCTTGCGCCCGAGCCCGGCATGACCAACCCGCTTTACTCCAAATGGGGCATCGTGATCGTCATGGGCGTCGAGCATGCGGCTCTCGTCTTTTTGACGGTGCGCGCGGCGCTTTCTTCATTGCCCATGGATATCGTCGAAGCGGCGCAGCTCGCCGGCGCCCGGCCTCTTCGTATCGTCATGCGCATCTTGATGCCTCTCGCCTTTCCCTCCGTCCTGAGTGGGGCTGCGCTCGCTTTCGTCGCTTCGATCGGCAATTTCGGCGTGCCGGCACTTCTCGGTATCCCGGGGCGCTACACGATGCTGACGACGCTCATCTATCAGCGCCTGCAAGGTTTTGGGCCGCAGGTGCTTGGTCAGGTCGCGGCCCTTGCCGTCATTCTGACTCTGATCGCCGCTGCTGGCCTTCTCATTCGCAGCCTCGTCGCGCGGCGTTTCGGAGCTGCCGTGGAACGCACCAGTGCGCCGCTCGTGCCGTTCCCGCTCGGCCGCGCGCGTTTGCCGGTCGAGGGTGTGTTTCTCGCCTTTCTGACCGTCATCGCCATCCTGCCGCTCTTCGCTCTCGTCGGCACGTCGCTGTTGCCGGCACTTGGCGTGCCACTGTCGCTCGAGACTCTGACGCTGGAGAATTACCGCTTCGTGCTTTTCGGCTACGAGGCCGCGCAGCGTGCCTTTATCAACAGTTTCGCTCTCGCGCTTTCGGCCGCGATGATCAGCGCTGCGGTGGCCCTGCCGCTCGCCTATCTTTCGGTGATCGAGCGGCGTCCGCTCGCGCGCCTTCTCGACCTTTTCGCCGATGCGCCCTATGCCATTCCCGGAACGGTGCTCGCCATCGCCATTATCGTCGTCTTCCTGCCGCCGCTTCCTGGTCTCGGCGTCAGCCTCTACAATACCGGCTGGATCATCTTGGTCGCCTATCTCGCCCGTTTTCTCGCCCTCGTTCTGCGCCCGACGGTCGCTGCCATGGAAAGCCTCGATCCGGGCATGGACGAGGCGGCGCGCGCTGCCGGTGCCGGCATGCTCACACGCCTCAAGGCCGTCGTCGCGCCGCTTCTCGCGCCGACGCTCGCGGCCGGCGGGCTTCTCATTTTCATGCAGGCTTTCAATGAGCTCACCGTCTCGGCGCTTTTGTGGTCGAGCGGCTGGGAGACACTCGGGGTCATGGTCTTCTTCCTGCATAGAGAAGGAAACACGACGGCGGCCGCGGCGCTTGCGACGCTCGCCTTGATCGCGGCACTCGGGCTTGCCGGCGTCGCGGCCCTCTTTGCGCGAAAGCTGCCTTCCGGAGTTGTGCCATGGCGGGGATGAGAGCCTCGGGTCTCGGCAAGCGTTTCGGCGAGACGGACGCCCTGCGTGCGGTCGACCTTGCCATCGAAAACGGAGAGTTCCTGGCGCTTCTCGGGCCTTCCGGTTGCGGCAAGACCACGCTTTTGCGCTTGATCGCCGGCTTTGAAGTGCCGGATGCGGGCGAATTGCATCTCGGTGACGCGGTGGTCGCCCGGGCGGGCTGGGCGTTGCCGCCGGAAGAGCGCAATGTCGGCATGGTGTTTCAATCCTATGCGCTCTGGCCGCACATGTCGGTCGCCGACAATGTCGGCTTCGCGCTCAAGGTACGCGGTCTTGACGCCAGCGAATGCCGCCGGCGGATCGAGGAGGCGCTCGAACTCGTGGGTCTTGCCGGCCTTTCCAGGCGCAAGCCGGCTGAGCTGTCGGGCGGACAGAAACAGCGTGTCGCGCTTGCCCGCTGTCTTGCCATGCAGCCCTCCGTCGTTCTTCTCGATGAGCCGCTCGCCAATCTCGACGCGCATCTGCGTGAGGCGATGCAGATCGAGTTTCGCCGCTTTCACCGTGAGATCGGTGCCACCTTCGTCTACGTGACGCATGACCAGAGCGAGGCGATGGCGCTTGCCGATCGGGTCGCGGTGATGGATCGCGGCGCTTTGCAACAGGTCGCGGCGCCGCGGGAGCTCTACGCGGAGCCCGCAACCGAGATGGTGGCACGTTTCGTCGGACGCGGCATGGTCCTGCCGGTGACGGTTCTCGGCCATGAGAACGGCTTCATCGTCGCGGAGGCTTTTGGTGCGCAGATGCGGGTGAGAGGGCAGGCGACGGCCGGTGAAGAGCGCCTTCTCTGCGTCCGACCTGCCGACCTCGCGCTGGATGGTGCCGGGATGGAAGCGCGCGTCACCGCGGCGGCTTTCCAAGGGGCGGCGACCATCGTGTCGGCGCAAATCGAACAAGGAGAACATGTTTTGAGGCTCGAATGCCATGGTCTGCCGCCTGAGGAAGGCGCGGCTGTCAGAATTTCCGTGCGCGATGGCTGGTTGCTGCCGGCGGGACGCGCGTGATGGCGTTGACGTTCAAGGCGCTGTCCGGGCTCGGCCCGAAACAGCCGGCGACCTTTCTCGTCGAGGCGGAGGGGCGGCGCATCATCTTCGATCTTGGAGAGGAGAAGGCGACCGGCCGACGTGCCGATCTTTCAAATCTCGGCAAAGTCGACGCCGTCGTCATCAGCCATGGGCATTTCGACCATATCGGTGCGCTCGATAGCCTGGAGACGCTCGGCCATCCGGCACTTTATGCGAGCGGATCGGTGCTTGCCCGTATCGACCGGCCGGCCAACGCGCGGGAACTCCCTGCGCAGGGCGAGACAGAAATCGCCGGCCTTCGCGCGAAGACAGGGCGCAACGGGCATGCGATCGGCGGGGTTTGGACCTTCCTCGATGTCGCCGGTGGATTTATCTATATGGGCGACCACACGGATGAATCGAACGTCTTCGCCTTCGATCCGCCGCCTGAAGCCGCGACCATCGTTCTCGATGCTTCCTACGGCGATGCGGACGAGCCGCGGTCGGCGCAAATCGGTGATGTTCTGCAGCTCACGGCAAGCGGACGTGTGCTCATCCCGGTCCCTCCGGATGGGCGCGGCATCGAGATGGCTCTGATTGCCGACGAGGCCGGGCGCAAGATTGCGATCGATGAGAACGTGCGAACATATCTTCGGCGCATCGCCGGTCCCGATCGCGCGTTTGCCGCGCCGGGCGTGGCGGAACGCGCCGGGCGCCTTGCCGAAAGCGCAGATGATGCAGCCGATCCCGGGGCCAAGGCTGACGTCTTTCTCGCCGCCGATGCCGATGGGGATTTCGGCGTGAGCGGGGAGATTATCGATCGCCAAATGCGCGACCTCTCCGTCGTCTTTACCGGTCATCTGCACAAATCGACGCGCGGGTACAAAATGGTGCAGGAAGGGAACGCCGTTTTCCGCCGCTACAACGTGCATCCGACATTGCCGCAGAACGTACGTCTGGCGCGTGCTGTGAACGCCTCAACGGTGGTTCCGGCCTTTGCCGATCCGGCGCATCTCAGCGCTTTCGAGACCGCTTTCGCACCCGCCCGTGTCGATCTCTCCGGTGCGTTTGCGATCGGCTGAAGCTCACGCCATTTCCGTGATCGTCTTGCGAAAGCGGGTCAGCGCCAGGGTGAAGAGGACCGCTCCGATCGCTGCGATTGCGAGGAATTGCGGCCACACGACACTGAAGCCTGCGCCGCGATAAAGGATCGCCTGCGCCAGCGAGACGAAATGCGTGTTCGGTGCCGCGAGCATGATCGTCTGGACGATATCGGGCATGCTTTCGCGCGGCGTCATGCCGCCTGAGAGCATCTCGAGCGGCAGAAGGACGAGGATCAGCAGAAGCCCGAATTGTGGCATCGATCGCGCCAGCGTTGCCAGGAAGATGCCGATCGATGTCGAGGCGAAGACATGCAGCGCTGCGCCCGCCAGGAAAAGCGCGATCGAGCCTTCGATCGGCACCGAAAGAAGCCCCTCGATGACGACGGTGAGCGACAGGAAGCAGGACACGACGACGACGAGGCCCATCGCCCAGATCTTTGCTGCCATGATCTCGAACGGCGTCACGGGCATGACGAGAAGATGCTCCACCGTGCCATGCTCGCGCTCGCGGATGAGGGCGGCTCCCGTCAGCACGATCGACAGGAGCGTGATGTTGTTGATCACCTCCATGATGGAGCCGAACCAGGCGCGATCGAGCATGGGATTGAAGCGGGCCCGCAGCTCCAATTCGACCGGGAGCTGATCGACGGCACGGTAGTGGCGGGCGAAATCCTCAACCTCTCCCAGAACGATCGACTGGATATAGCCTGATCCCGTGAAGGCCTGGGTGATGAGCGTCGCATCGACATTGAGCTGCAGAGCCGGGGTGCGCCCGGCCAGCATGTCGCGCTGGAAATCAGGCGGTATGACCAGCGCAAAGGTGTCGAGGCCGGCGTCCATCCGCTGGTCCATTTCCGAAGCGGTGATCATCTTCGGAGGCACGAAATAGGGTGGGTAGAAGTCTGAGACGATGCGCGTCGAGAGCGGTGATCGGTCCTCGTCGACGATGCCGATGGTGGCGCGGTTGAGGCTTTCCGGCATCGAGGTGGCCGCCGCATAGACGCCAAGCGTGAAGGCATAGACGATGAGGATGAGCATCATCGGATCGCGCACCAGGCTGCGCAGTTCCTTCACCCCGAGATTGCCGATATTGGCGAGCCGCATCTCACCGCTCCTGTTTTTTGAGGAGAAGGGCGGTGGCGGCAAGGAGCACCGGGGTCGCGAGCGCCAGCGGCAGGAAAGCTCCGCTCAACTCCGAGAATCCGAGGCTCTTTGAGAAGGTGCCGCGTGCGATCGTGAGAAAATGTGCCGTCGGATAGATCTCTCCGACCAATCTGCCGATACCTTCGAGCGCCGAAACCGGGTCGGTTAGGCCAGAAAAGTTGACGGCCGGAAGGATCGTCAGGATCGCAACGCCGAAAATCGAGGCGATCTGGCTTTTCATGAAAGTCGACATGAATAGGCCGAGAGCGGTTGCCGAGCACACGTAAAGGAAGGCCGCCGTCGCAAGCGCGAGAAAACTGCCTTTGAAGGGGACTGCGAAAACCGTCACGGCGAGTGCCGTCAGAAGCAAGAAGCTCAGCCAACCGAGAATGACATAGGGGATCTGCTTGCCGAGCAGAAATTCCAGCTTCGTCGTCGGCGTCACGTAGAAATTGACGATGGAGCCGAGCTCCTTTTCGCGCACGACGCTCAAAGCCGCCAGCATCGCGGGGATCAGCATCAAGAGGATCGGGATCACGGCAGGTACCATGGCGACGATGCTCTTCACGTCCGGATTGTAGCGGAAGCGGGTCTCTAGATCGACGAGACCGGCAAGGCCGGTCGAGCGGCCGGTTTCCTTCGCCTTGGCGAGCAGCCACTGGGTGTGCATCCCTTGCACATAGCTTTTGATCGTCTCCGCCCGTGTCGGCATGGCGCCATCGATCCAGGCGCCGATCTCGACATTGTCGCCGCGCGCGACATCGCGGGCGAAGCCCGGCGGGATTTCGATCGCCAGGCCGATTTCTCCGGCGCGCATGCGCTGGTCGAGATCTTCGTAACTCGTGATCGGCGGTTTCTCGATGAAGTAGCGTGAACCGGCGATGTTGAAGGCATAATCGTGCGACAGGCCGGTCTGGTCGCGGTCGAGGACGGCGAAGCTCAAATCCTCCACGTCGAGACTGATGCCGTAGCCCATGATGAACATCAAAATCACGCTGCCGACGATGGCGAGCGTCAGGCGGATCGGGTCGCGGCGGACCTCCTGGCTTTCGCGGCGCGAATAGCTCGCCATGCGCCGGAGATCGAAAAAGCGGCGTGCGGGTCGCGTCTCAGGCGCCGGATCCTGGGTGACGAGGGCCGTTGCCTTCGGCGCCTGTTCCTCATCTGCCCCCGCCTCTTCCAGATAGGAGATGAAGGCATCTTCGAGAGAGGCGGCTCCGCGCTTTTCGACCAGGTCTTTCGGCCTGTCGGTCACCAGCACCTTGCCGGCATGCATGAGCGAAATGCGGTCGCAGCGTGCCGCCTCGTTCATGAAGTGCGTCGAGATGAAGATTGTCACCCCGTCGCGTCGCGATAGCTCGACGATCATCCGCCAGAACGCGTCTCGCGCGACGAGATCGACGCCGGAGGTGGGCTCGTCGAGGATGAGCATCTCCGGCTTGTGGATCATGGCGACCGCGAGCGAGAGACGTTGACGGTGCCCCAGCGGCAGGGAATCGGGGAAATCGTCGAGGATTTCGGCGAGGTCGAAACGTTCCACCATCTCGCGGATGCGCGCCGGAATGTCTGCCTCCGGCACCCGAAAGAGACGGGCATGGAGCTCGAGATTCTGTTTCACCGACAGCTCGGTGTAGAGCGAGAAGGCTTGCGACATGTATCCCACCCGCTCTCGGGTGGTGAGGTCGCGCGGATCGACCTCTTCGCCGAAGAGAAAGGCCCGGCCTTCTGAGGGGGCGAGCAGGCCCGTCAGCATCTTCATCGTCGTGGTTTTGCCGCAGCCATTGGAGCCGAGGAAGCCGAAGATCTCGCCGCGCGGAATGCGAAAGCTCACATGGTCCACGGCGGTGAAGGCGCCGAAGCGCATGGTCAGCCCTTCCGCCTCAATGGCGGGGACGCCGTTGTCCTCTTGTGCCTGCGGCGGGATGACGACTGGCTGATAACCGGCCTGCTTTTCCTCGGGCAGAAGCGCGATGAAGGCAGCCTCGAGCGTCTGCGTTCCGGTTTCGGCCAGAAGCTCGTCCGCGGTTCCCGTCGCGAGCACCTGCCCGCCATCCATGGCGACGAGCCAGTCGAAACGTGCGGCCTCTTCCATATAGGCGGTGGCGACCACGACGCTCATGGTCGGGCGGTCGGCCCGGATCTGGTCGATCAGTTCCCAGAATTGACGGCGGGAGAGGGGATCGACGCCGGTCGTCGGCTCGTCGAGGAGAAGGAGGTCGGGGTCGTGAATGAGCGCGCAGCAAAGGCCGAGCTTCTGTTTCATGCCGCCTGATAGCTTTCCCGCCGGGCGCGTCAGAAAGGGTCCAAGGCCGGTGGCTTCGGTCAGCTCGTGGATGCGGCGTTCGCGCTCCGCCTTTCCGTGGCCAAAGAGGCGGGCAAAGAAATCGAGGTTTTCAGACACCGACAGCGTCGGATAGAGGTTCTTGCCGAGCCCTTGCGGCATATAGGCGATGCGCGGGCAGACGGCGGCGCGGTGGCCGGAATCCTTCATGCTGCCGCCGAGCACCTCAACCTCGCCCTTCTGGATGCGGCGGGCTCCGGAGACGAGGGAAAAGAGGCTCGATTTGCCGACGCCGTCGGGGCCGATGAGCGCCACGGCGCGCCCGGCCGGAATGTCGAGGGTGATATCGTCGAGCGCCTGCGTGGCACCAAAGCGCAGCCCCACATGCGCGAGGGTTGCGACGGGCGGGGGCGTCTCGCTGTCGGAAGGGACGGTCGGGAGGGGCGGCTTCATTCCGCGCCCGTCATCGCGCCCCCGGGCTCAGGCTCGGGCGCGCCCTTTTGCGGCAGATTGACCTTGAGGTTATCCGGCCACTCGGCGCTGCCGTCGATCTTCACATAGGCCATCCCCGGCAGCCCCGTTTTCACGTAGCGGATATGCTCCTTCAGAAGGTCGGTGGGGATTTGGGCCTTGATGCGGAACATCAGTTTCTGCCGCTCTTCGGCGGTTTCCACCGTCTTCGGCGTGAATTGAGCGACATCGGCGACGTAGGAAATGGTCGCCGGGATCACATATTGCGGGGCCGCGTCGAGCACGATGCGGGCTTCGGCACCGAGCGCCACGCGACCCGCCTGAAGTGTCGGCAGGAAGAACGTCATGTAGACATCCGACAGGTCGACGAGGTTCAAAATCGCGCTGCCGGCATTTACGACTTCGCCAGGCTCGGCGATGCGGTACTGCACGCGCCCGATCCGCGGCGATGTGAGGGTGCTGTCGTCGAGATCTGTCTTGATCCGCTCGACCGTGGCACGCATCGCGTCCACCTGTGCCTCCGCCGTCACGACGCCCGAGCGTGCATAGCCGAGAGCCGCATCGGCGGCCGCCACCTTTGCCTTTGCCGCGGCAAGGGCGGCCTTGGCGCCTTCGAAAGCGGCCTTGTCGTCGTCGTATTGCTGCACGGAACCGGTGCCGCGTTCCTGCAAGGTCTGGCTGCGGGTGAGGCGCTTTTCCGCGGCTTCGAGCGTCGCCTCTTGCTGTGCAACGGTGGCTTCGGCGGCGTCTTTTTCCGCCTGGCGCTGCGTGACCTGGCTGTTTGCCGTTTCGATGCCGATCTCGGCAGAGCGCAATTGTGCCTCGGCTTCGCGCAACTGCGCCTCAAGCGTAGCGGTATCCATCTTGGCGAGTTTTTCGCCGGCGGCGACATAGTCGCCTTCTCGCACATAGACGTCCTGCAGACGGCCGGCCGTCTTGCTTGCGATGTCGATCTCGACCGCTTCGATCCGGCCGTTGCTCGAGGCGAGGGCTGCATTCTCGTTCTCGCCGGTCACCATGGCCCTGATTTCGGGCCAATAGGAATAACCGACGCCGAGGATGAGAGCCGCGACGATGAGGACGAGGAGAAGCTTTCTTGTCATGGAGGCGGGCCGGTCTTCGCTGGCGGCGTGGGAGCCGCGGCAGGCGCCGCCACTTCGCTGCCGCTTCGCCTAAAAGGTACTCTGGCGGACCTATCCTGGCAAGCCGAAGCTTGAGCCTATCACGGGTCCCTCATGTTTATAGACCAGCCGATGCGCGGTGGCATGCCCGTGAAAGAAATAGCCGCTCCGCATGGGTGCGGAGCGGCTTTTGATCAGGCCGCGACGACGGCCGATTGGCTTGCCGCCAGCCCGTAGAGGTTGCGCTGCCCGGGGACGAGCGTGAACTTGCTGCTCACACCAACGACCGTCTCGGCGCCGCCGAGTACCAGATAGCCGTCCGGCCGCAAATTGCGGGAGACCCGATCGAGAATGTCACCCTTCGTGGCCGCGTCGAAGTAGATCAGCACATTACGGCAGAAGACGATGTCGAGCATGCCGAGGGTCGTGAAGGAGTGCAGCAGGTTGAGATTTCTGAATGTCACCATCCGTCGGATATCGTCGGAAATCTGCCAGTTTTCTCCACTCTTCTTGAAGTATTTGAGGAGGAGCTGGACCGGGAGGCCGCGCTGAACCTCAAACTGCGTGTAGATGCCGGCGCTCGCCCGTTTCAGCATGTCGTCGGAAATGTCGGTCGCGATGATTTCGACCTTGCGACCGCCGACCATCCCCACTTTCTCGCGAAGGATCATGGCGAGAGAGTAGGGCTCCTGGCCGGAGGAGGCTGCCGCGCACCAGATGCGCAACGGCTGCGTGACGGGGCGATTGCGCAACAATGTCGGCAGCATCACGTCGCTGAACAGGTCGAACGGTGTCTTGTCTCGAAAGAAGAAAGACTCGTTGGTCGTCATCGCATCGACGACGGCCTTGCCGATGTCCATGGAGCCCTGCCGCAACTTCGCGGCAAGTGCTGCGATGCTCGGCAGCCCGAAATGCGTCGCTACCGGAAGCAGACGGGACTCGAGCAGGTAGGTTTTCCCTTCCTGCAGCACGAGGCCCGATTGCGCCTTCAGATATCTCTGGAAGAACTCGTAGTCCGCAGGTGTGATCATGAGCGTCCCCCTGAGATTCGCCGAACCACGCGGGGTCCGATTTCCGTTATCGGTAGAATTTCGGAGCAGGCTCCGACCTCTGCGGTCGCGCCTGGCATGCCCCAGACCACGCTCGAAGCTTCGTCCTGCGCGATGACGGCGCCGCCGCCATCGGCGATGATGGTCGCGCCCTTGGCACCGTCGGAGCCCATGCCGGTGAGAACGAGTGCAAGGGTGGCGCTGCCATAGATGTCAGCGATCGATTGAAACATCGGATCCACTGCCGGCTTGCAGAAGTTGACGGGCGGTGCATCTGAGAGCTTGATCACCGTAGTGCCGTTCGATTTTACTACCAGCATGTGCTTGCCACCCGGAGCCACGTAGATGTGACCGGGACGCACGGGCTCGCCATCGATCCCTTCGGCGGCCGGACGACCCGACGCCTTAGCGATGTGCTCGGCCAGGATCGTGGTGAAGGTCGGCGGCATGTGCTGTGTCACGAACACCGGGATGGTTGTCAGCGCACTGCCGGCATCGGTGAAGAAGCGCGTCAGTGCCTGCGGACCGCCAGTAGAGCTGCCGATCGCCAGGGCACGCACCGCGCTCATTGATGCGGGGCGCAGACGGACCTTAGGCTTGGCCGTGGCGGGGATGACAGCCGCACGTGCGGCTGCCGGCGCCGATGTCCCCGGCGTCTGCCGGGCGGTGGCCGGAGCCGGCGTGCGGAAGCTCTTGCCGCGACGAACCCCGGCACCAAGGCTGCGTACCTTGGAAATCAGGTCGTGGCGGAAGTCGGCCGCGGCCAGCAGGCCGTTGGTGGAATCGGGTTTGGGGACGTAATCGGCTGCTCCCAAGGTCAGAGCACGAATGCTGACCTCGGCGCCACGGCGCGTGAGCGTCGAGGCCATGATGACGGCCGTGCCCGGTCGCTTTTCGAGAATGAGGGGCAGAGCCTGCAGCCCGTCCATCTCCGGCATCTCGATGTCGAGAATGGCGACATCGGGCTGGGACCGGACGACGTCATCCACCGCCCGCCGCCCGTTGGGATGGGAGGCGATGAGAGTGAGGTCCGGCTCCTCGGAGATCCAGCGGGAGAGGATGCCGCGAATGAACGCGGAATCATCGACCACCATGACACGGATAGGCTCGTCGCTCTTCGGGCGGACCGCAGCGGGGCGGGCGCCAGGCGGAGGTGCGGCGATCGCGTTCATGTTGCCCTCGCCAGAATGCCGACGGATTCCAGCTTCTCGCGCAGGATGTCGGCGTCATAGGGCTTCATGATGTATTCGTCGGCACCGTCCTCGATGGCGCGCGCGATGTGATCGAGATCATTCTCGGTCGTGCAGAAGATCACCCGCGGAGCCTCCCCGTCCGGCCGCTTGCGCAGAGCCCGGAGGAAATGCGGACCGTCGGTGACCGGCATGTTCCAATCCAGAAGGATCGCATCCGGCATTGCTTCCTGGCACCGCTCCATCGCGGTCTCGCCATTGTCGGCTTCGCGCACCTGGAAGCTCATCTCTTCCAGCATGCGTCGGGCCACCTTTCGAACAACGGAGGAATCATCCACCACAAGGCAGGTTTTCATCGCGGGCTCCTTGGAATGCTGCTTGTGTCAGGCAGCAAGAGCGACAGTTACGCGGGCGAGGGCTGCTTCGACGTCGAGGATCAACATCAATTCGCCCGAGACGTGATAGACACCCTTGACGATCTCCGCCCAGCGCGGGTCGAGGTTCGGGGGGCAGGGCTCGAGCGTCTCTTCCAGGTGCATGACCTCGCCGACCTCATCGATGATGAGGCCGAAAGATTCGCTCTTGTACTCGATGCCGACGGCCATCTTTTCTTTCGCATCGCTCGGCGGGAAGCCGAGCAACTGGCGAAGATCGATGGTGGTGACGATGCGTCCACGCAGATTAAGGACGCCTTCCACTTCTTTCGGAGCGAGAGGAACGCGCGTCACCTGTTCAGGGACGAACACCTCGTGGACCGCTGCGATCGGGAGGCCGAAGCGCTGGCCACCGATGCGGACGGTGACGTACTGATTGGCGGCCGACGTCCGCACGTCGTGGACGTTATGCTGGCTCATGCTGCTTCTCCATAGATCGGGGCGCATTGCTTGATCGCCGCGATGAGTTCGCTGCGATCGACCTTCGTTGCGATGCGATCGAAGCCAATGAGGTTTTCCTCACCCGGGCGCACCCGAGACTTGGGGCTGCCGAGTGCCATCAAGGGGACATGCTGCATGTCCGCCTGGCTGCGAACGGCGGCCGCGAAGGCGGCCGGGTCCATCGCCGGAGTGTCGAGGTCGGTGACCACGAGGTCGAAGCGGTGCCCTTCCGTAATCTGAGCAAGTGCATCTTCCGCGTTCGAGGCCAGCGACACCCGATATCCGGCACTGCGCAGGATCGGCTCCACCATGTTGCGGTAGAAGACGTTGCCGCCGACGAAGAGGAGCTTCTTGCCCTTGCGTTCGGCCTGTTCGGGCGCGTCGCGGAAGGCAATCTCGAGGAAGTGCGAAATGTCGACGATGTCCGTCGCCTTGCCGCCGAGCACAGCGCTGCCGAGAAGCCCCGGTGTCTCGGAGGGAAGCTCGATATTGAGCGGCTCCTGGACGATGTCGACGATTTCGTCGACCACGAGACCCATCGTGTTGCCGTTGTCGGAGAAGACGAGCATCGGCTGGGTTCCCGTCGTGCGCTGTTCCACCTCATGGTTGACGTAGACGAGCGGGATGAGCGCACCGCGGTAGTTGAGGATCGGCTGACCGCCAGCCCATTCGACTTTTTCGGTCTCGAATTCCTCAAGACGCGTGACGAGCGACAGCGGCACTGCTTTCGGCTCGCGACCGCCCGCCCGGAAGACGAGCATGGAAACGGCGTCGTTGGTTTCCTCCTGCTCTTCGGCGTCGGCGGTGGCCGCGGCGATCGTCTGATCGATGCTGCTTGCAGCCTGTTGGGCAACACCGTTCGGATCGACGATCATGATCACGCGTCCGTCGCCGAGGATCGTCGAGCCTGAGAACATGCCGATGTGGCGCAGCATGGACGACATCGGCTTCACCACGATTTCTTCGGTGTGGAAGACCGCGTCGACGATGACACCAAAGATCTGATTGCCGACCTGCATGACGGCAATGAAGCCGCTCTCCTGGTCTGCGACCTCGTCTTTGACGCTGCCGAGAAGCGCACCGAGATGAACGATCGGCAGGAGCTTGTCACGCAGCCGAAGGACGGGCGCGTCCTTGAGACGCTCGATCTTGTGCTCGGAATCCGGCTGGATACGGACGAGCTCGACCACGGCCAGCTGCGGCACCGCGAAACGTTCGCCGGCAACTTCCACGATCAGAGCCGGCACGATCGCCAGGGTGAGCGGGATCTTGATGACGAAGGTCGAGCCTTTGCCCTGCGTCGAGCGCACGTCGACATTGCCACCGATGATCTCGATGTTGGAACGCACGACGTCCATGCCGACGCCACGGCCCGACACGCTCGTCACCTTTTCCGCCGTCGAGAAGCCGGCGTGGAAGATAAAGCGATGGATCTGAGCATCCGACATCTTGGCGAGTTCGGCTTCCGTCGCCAGACGGTTTTCAAGCGCTTTCTCGCGGATGCGATCGGTGTTGAGGCCGCGACCGTCATCGGTGATTTCGATGATGATGTGGCCGCCCTCATGGAAGGCGGAAAGCCGCACCAGCCCCTTCTCGGGCTTGCCGGCGAGGCGGCGCTCTTCCGTCGTCTCCAGACCGTGGTCGGCGGAGTTGCGCACCATGTGGGTGAGCGGATCTTTGATCAGGTCGAGGACCTGGCGGTCGAGCTCGGTATCCGCGCCCACCATCTCCAGCTCGATCTGCTTGCCCAGATCCTGCGCAAGGTCGCGCACGATGCGGGGCAGCTTCTGCCACGCATGGCCAATCGGCTGCATGCGCGTGCGCATGACGCCTTCCTGAAGCTCGGCCGTCACCGTCGACAGACGCTGCAGCGAGACCTTGAAGTCGGAATCTTCCTGACGGCGCGCGATCTCCATGAGCTGATTGCGGGTCAGAACCAGCTCAGAGACCATCGTCATCAAATGCTCGAGGGCATCGAGATTGACGCGGATCGACTGTGAAGAGACGCTCGAGCTGTTGTTGTTCGCGGCAGGCTGCTCTTCACCCGGCTTTTTGGCCGGAGTTTCGGGTGCCTTGGCGACCGGTGCCTTCGTCTCGGGCTCTTCCTTCTTTGAAGGCGCAGCTGCGGGAGAAGCCTTTTCTTTGGCTTTGGCCGGAGCCTTCTTCGCCTTCGTTTTCCCCTTGGCAGCCGGGTTTTCAACTTCCGTCTCGCGGAAGATCCGCTCCAGTTCGTCGAGCGGAATTTCACCCGGCATCAGCGGACGTTCCAGCACCTGGTCGACGAGGGTGCCGACGGTCACCTCGGCCTCTTCGACGACCTCCTCTGAAACGGTTTCCCCCGCCGCCATCTTTTCCAGAAGTTCGATGAGGTCTGCGTCGCTTCCTTCAGGCTCCTGCCCGCCGTTCTCTTCGAGCTTCGCCAGGATGTCCTTGATCCTGTCGATGGTCTTGAGGACCAGGCTCACCGCTGCCGGCGTGACGGGCACGCCTTCGCGGAACTTGTCCATCAACGTCTCTGCGGCATGGGCAAGCTTCGCGAGGCGAGGCAGACCGATGAAACCGCAGGTGCCCTTGATGGTGTGCACGAGACGGAAGATGTTGTTGAGAATGGCGGCGTTGTTCGGTTCCTGTTCGAACTTCACGAGCTCGACGTCGGCGACGTCCAGGCTCTCGTTCGTCTCAGTCAGGAACTCGCGAAGCAGTTCATCCATTGCGGGGGCTCCGATTGGCTTTCGGGAGGGAGGGGCCTAAGCGGCCCGCACCCGTTCGATGAAGATGTCGACCTGCTGACGCAGGCTTGCGGCCTGGGTATCAAGGTCGGTGGCGGCGTGGACGATCTCGCTTGAGACGCGCCCGGTGTCGTTGGCGGCACTCGTCACGGCGACGATGTTGGAGGAAACCTCCTGAGTGCCCTGCGCGGCCTGCTGGACGTTCTGGGCGATCTCGCCGGTGGCAGAGCCCTGCTCCTCGACCGAGGAGGCGATCGTCGAAGAGATCTCGTCGATCTGCTTGATCGTGCCGGTGATCGATTCGATCGCCTTGACGACCTCGTTGGTGGCTTCCTGCACGGCCGTGATCTGCTGAGAGATCTCGCCAGTGGCCTTGGATGTCTGCTCGGCGAGCGTCTTCACTTCCATGGCGACGACTGCAAAACCCTTCCCGGCTTCACCGGCGCGGGCCGCTTCGATGGTGGCGTTCAGGGCCAGCAGATTGGTCTGCGAGGCGATGTCGGTGATCAAGTTGACGACCTGGCCGATGCGCTGGGCGCTGGCGGCAAGACCGCGGACCACTTCGCCGGTGTTCGACGCCTGACCGTTCGCCTGCCCGGCGACGTTGGCGGCCATCGACACCTGCTGACCGATTTCACGGACAGAGGCGGCAAGTTCCTCGGCTGCGGAGGCGACCGTCTGGACGTTGGTCGTCGCCTGTTCGGCGGCGGCCGCGACAACGGTCGACTGGCGATTGGTCTCCTCTGCGGATGAACTCATCGTGGAGGCCGACTGCTTCAGCTGGGTGACGGCGGAGACCACCGTGCGCACGATGCTCGAGACTTCCCGATCGAAATCGTCGGCGAGTGCGTGCATGGCCTTGCGCTTGTCTTCTTCGGCGCGCGCAGCGAGCTCTTCCTGTTCGCCGCGCAGACGCTCGGCCTCGGCGAGACCGTCGCGGAAGATCGCGATCGCCTTCGACATTTCGCCAATCTCGTTCTGCTTGTCGGCATACGGGATTTCGGTGTCGAGCTTGCCGGCGCTCAAATCGGTCATGACGCCGGTGATGCGGCCGATCGGGCGGATCACGCCGGTGGAGACGTAGACCATCGCGGCGCCGGCAATGATGACGCCGAAGGCAATGGCGATGAAGAGCTGCAGCCGCGCGGAATTGTAGGCCGAAACCGACTTCTCGTAGTCGCTTGCGGCGCCCTCGTTGTTGATCTGGACGGCGCTCATCAGGTCGTTGGAGAAGGAATCGAAGATCCGCTTCATCTGACCGCGAAGCAGGTCGTTGGCTTCCGCGGTCTGTCCGGCTGCGATGAGGCGGGCGACCTGCGGCTCGAGGCTGAGATACTCGGTGAACTTGGCGGAGAAATCCTGATAGAGCTTACGCTCTTCATCGGAGGAAATCAGCGGCTCGTACTTCGCGCGAAGCGTGGCGATTTCCCCGATATTTTCCGCGATTGCAGCTTTCAGAGTCTGCTGGTCCTGCGGGTCGGTGGCCAGGAGATTGGCAATCTGTGCGATGCGCAGGTCAGAGGTGGCGGTGTTGATCTTATTGATCGTGTCGATGCTCGGAACCCAGTTAAGGGCCTCGTTCTCGACGTTCGCCTGGATCTGAGCGAGTTTGCTTACGGACGTCCAGCCGAGGGCGACCATAAGGACGACCAGGACGCCGAAAATTGCCGTCAGCGTTGATTTCAAATTCAGCTTCATCACGTTCTCCGTTCCGAGCCTGCCCAGCATCTAGCTTTCAAAGCTTGCTCGTAGCTGGCAGTTGATGGCTCGCCTGCCGGGGTAGTTGTCTGCTGCACGTGCAGTGTCGGGTGTCAGATCGTCCGACATGCATTTGGACGGACCTGTCCGTCGTCTGCTCGCAGCCGACGGCTTGACGGACTGACGGACTGACCGGGCGGCCAAACAGGCCGCATTTCTTGTGCCTGTGGGATACGCCCTCCGATGCCCCGTGGCATTGCAGCGGTGATTTGCGTGCAAGTGAAGTGTGCTGAAGACGCTGAAATCTCAGACGATTCGCGGACCTCGTCTCGCCTCGCAGGCAGAACAAAACCACTCAAGACTTGCGTGTAGCTTGTCGAAAGATCTCTTTCTGGATGTATTTTGCGGGTGATTTTGGATGGGTCCGAGCGTCGTATTCTTTGGGCCACAGACGCAAACAGGCCCCCCTTTCGGAGGGCCTGTCGGAGCGTTAAATAGGTCGGTGATCCGGCTAAGCCGGTCCCGTAGTCTGCGAGTTAAGCGGCACGCACTCGGCCGATGAACGCGTCGACCTGCGCACGGAGATTCTCCGCCTGGCTGTCAAGATCGCCTGCCGCTTGCACGATCTCTCCGGAAACCCGCCCGGTTTCGTTGGCCGCACGCGACACAGAGACGATGCTCGTCGACACCTCCTGGGTGCCCTGAGCGGCCTGCTGGACGTTCTGAGCGATCTCGCCCGTTGCCGAGCCCTGCTCTTCCACCGAAGAGGCGATCGTCGAAGAAATCTCGTCGATCTGTTTGATCGTGCCGGTGATCGATTCGATGGCCTTGACGACCTCGTGGGTGGCTTCCTGCACGGCCGTGATCTGCTGCGAGATCTCGCCGGTTGCCTTGGACGTCTGTTCTGCGAGCGTCTTCACTTCCATGGCGACGACGGCAAAACCCTTGCCGGCCTCGCCGGCCCGTGCCGCCTCGATGGTGGCGTTGAGGGCCAACAGATTGGTCTGCGAGGCAATATCGGTGATCAGATTGACGACCTGGCCGATGCGCTGGGCGCTGGCGGCAAGACCGCGAACCACTTCACTGGTATTGGAGGCCTGACCGTTCGCCTGGTCGGCGACGCTCGCGGCCATCGACACCTGCTGACCGATCTCGCGGACCGAGGCGGCAAGCTCTTCGGCGGCCGATGCGACCGTCTGGACGTTGGTCGTCGCCTGTTCGGCGGCGGCCGCAACCACGGTCGACTGCTGGTTTGTTTCCTGCGCCGAGGCCCCCATGGTGGAGGCGGATTGCTTAAGCTGTGCTGCCGCCGAAACGACCGAGCGGACAACGCCTGAAACCTCGCGTTCGAAATCGTCGGCGAGCGCGTTCATCATCTGGCGCTTCTTCTCTTCCGCGTGCGCTCCCGCCTGCTGCTGTTCGGCGCGCAGCCGTTCGTTCTCGCGCAACTCCTGAAGGAAGTGCTCCGTGGTGCCCCACAGCTCTCCGATCTCATCGGAGGAACGGTTCTGCTCGATTGTCACGTCGAGATCGCCGGCCGCCATGCGCTTCAGCGTACCGCTGACGCGGGTGAGCGGGCGGCTGATCTGACGCGTACCGATCCACACGGCGATGGCCGCGCCGGCTGCGAGCCCGATCAGCATCGTTGCCACGATCAGTAGCGTCATGCGCTCTCCAAGGGTGGACATCTCGGCAAGGATCGGCTTCAGCTCGTGCTGGAGATCGGCTCTCACGGCGTCGACGTCGGTTTGCAGAGCCTTGCGGTTCGCCCGGTTTTCGTCGGTGTTGCCTTGTGCATTGGCTGCAGCTGGCGAGACCTCGAGGCCGAGGCGGACGGTCTCGGTGCGGTAGTCGCGAAACTCGGCGATTCCTGCGAGAACCCTGTCGAAGGCTTTGGCTCTCTCCGGCGTCCTGACGAAACTCCGCGCTTCGGCGGCAGCGGCGTCGAGTTCGTCGAGGCTCTGCATGAGGCCCGCGGCGAATGCCTTCGTCTTTTCCGGTGTTTTGCTCACATAGATGCCGCGTGAATCCATCACGACTTTGGAGATAAGACCGTTGACCCGTTCCATGCGGATCGTCATTTCCGCGTTACGCGCGTAGCGTTCGGCCAAATTCTCGCTACGCTTCAAAGCATAAAGACCCATTCCCCCGACAAAGATGCTTGCGACGCCTAGCACGCCCAGCATCATATATATTTTATGACTTATTTTCATTTTCCGAACTCCTGCAAGGGTCGCGCCGGCCCTACGGGCCGACGCAAGTCAAAAGACGAGCATTGTGATGCTCTGTTATTAGGCAGCCCGTACGCGGCCGATGAAGGCATCGACCTGGCTGCGTAAGTTCTCGGCCTGGCTGTCGAGGTCGCCGGCAGCCTGCACGATTTCGCTTGAGACGCGTCCGGTCTCGTTGGCTGCCCGCGACACCGAGACGATGCTCGTCGACACTTCCTGGGTCCCTTCGGCGGCCTGCTGGACGTTCTGGGCGATCTCGCCCGTTGCCGAGCCCTGCTCTTCCACCGAAGAGGCGATCGTCGAAGAAATCTCGTCGATCTGTTTGATCGTGCCGGTGATCGATTCGATCGCCTTGACGACCTCGTTGGTGGCTTCCTGCACGGCCGTGATCTGCTGCGAGATCTCGCCGGTTGCCTTGGAGGTCTGCTCGGCGAGCGTCTTCACTTCCATGGCGACGACCGCGAAGCCCTTGCCGGCTTCACCGGCGCGGGCTGCCTCGATCGTCGCGTTCAAAGCCAAGAGGTTCGTCTGGGCCGCGATGTCGGTGATCAAGTTGACGACCTGGCCGATGCGCTGGGCACTGGAGGCGAGGCCGCGCACCACTTCACCGGTGTTGGTGGCCTGGCTGTTGGCCTGGCCTGCGATGGTCGCCGACATTGCCACCTGCTGGCCGATCTCGCGGACGGAGGCGGCAAGTTCTTCAGCGGCCGAGGCAACCGTCTGAACATTCACAGTCGCCTGTTCGGCCGCGGCTGCGACCACCGTCGACTGATGGTTCGTCTCGTCAGCAGATGCGCCCATCGTCGAAGCCGACTGCTTCAGCTGCGTTGCGGCGGAAACGACCGAGCGCACGACGCTCGAGACTTCGTGTTCGAAATCGTCAGCGAGCGCGTTCATCATCTGGCGCTTGTCCGCCTCTGCACGCTCTTCAGCCTGCTGCTGCTGTTCGCGCAGCGTCTCCGTCTCCTTGAGCGCGACGAGGAAATGTTCCGTGGCTTCCCAGATTTCGCCGATCTCGTCGCCGGAGCGCTTCTGCTCGATAGAGACGTTGAGGTCGCCTCCGCCCATAC
The DNA here is from genome assembly GCF_025379905.1 of Afifella sp. JA880. Lineage (NCBI taxonomy): Bacteria > Pseudomonadati > Pseudomonadota > Alphaproteobacteria > Hyphomicrobiales > Afifellaceae > Afifella > Afifella sp. JA880. The sequence continues at coordinate 650,755 of NZ_JAOANH010000002.1, read as the reverse complement.
GCTTCAACGTACCGGTGAGGCGGACGAGGGGACGGCTGATCTGGCGGGTGCCGATCCACATCGCGATGCCGACGCCGATGATCAGTCCGACGGCGATGACGGAACAGATCAGGATAAGCATGCTCTCGTTGAGCGACAGCATGTGGGAGCGAAGCGGATCGAGGCGCGCAGCGACATTCTCGACACCCGCCGCCAGGCTCGTCTGCAAACCTTTGCGCCCCCCGCGCACTTCGTCGCTGGTGCCGTAGGCGCGGGCTGCATCGGGGCTGATTTCTACACCCCGGCGCACCAATTCCGTGCGTTCTGCGCGATAATTTGCGAGGTTCTTGCCGAGCTCGTCGACGACGGGCATGTCTTCGGAAGGGGTGAGATCCACCAGCTGGGCAAAGGCGGTGTCGATTTCATCGAGCGCGGACATGACTTCTTTGCCGTATTTGGCGGCTTCGGCCGAGCCTTCGGCGAGGTAGACCCCGCTCGATGACTTGCTTGCCTGGATGACCTGGGTTCCGATCTGCTGCATCAAGAGTGCCCGCGAGGATGTTCTGTCGAACTCCTCGGCGGTGCTATGCATTGCATTGATCGCATAAATGGCGATGGCGCCGACACCTATGGTTACGATGCCGAGTATGGCCACGATGGCGTTGATCTTGCCGGTAATTCTCATGGGTCTCATTCCGTTTCCGGCCCTGGGGCCGACGTCAGTTGGGGGGAGGGGGCCCTGCGAGGGCGGCTTTCGATCAGGCGGCTCGCACCCGTTCGATGAAAATATCGACTTGCTTGCGCAGGCCTGCCGCTCGGTTGTCGAGGTCGTTTGCGGCGTGCACGATCTCGCTCGAGACGCGTCCGGTGTCGTCGGAAGCGGCTGTAACGGCCATGATGTTTGAGGAGACTTCCTGCGTGCCCTGAGCGGCCTGCTGAACGTTCTGGGCGATTTCGCCTGTCGCCGAACCTTGTTCTTCCACCGAGGATGCGATCGTCGACGCGATTTCGTCGATCTGCTGGATCGTGGTGCTGATCGACCCGATCGCGGCGACGACTTCGTTGGTCGCGTCCTGCACGGCCGTGATCTGCTGCGAAATCTCGCCGGTTGCTTTGGACGTCTGCTCGGCGAGCGTCTTCACTTCCATCGCGACGACCGCAAAACCTTTTCCGGCCTCGCCGGCGCGCGCAGCTTCGATGGTGGCGTTCAAGGCGAGGAGGTTCGTCTGCGCGGCGATGTCGGTGATCAGGTTGACGACCTGCCCGATGCGCTGGGCACTGGATGCGAGACTGCGAACGATCTCTGTGGTGTTAACTGCCTGACCGTTCGCCTGCCCGGCAATTTGCGCCGACAACTCGACTTGCTGACCGATCTCGCGGATGGATGCCGCCAGTTCCTCGGCCGCCGAGGCAACCGTCTGGACATTGTGCGTCGCCTCCTCGGCTGCGGACGCGACAACGGTCGCCTGATGGTTCGTCTTCTCCGCCGAGGAGCTCATTGTTGACGCCGACTGCTTGAGCTGGGTGACGGCGGACACGACGGATCGCACCACACTCGAAACCTCCAGCTCGAACTCGTCCGCCAGAGCGTGCATGGCCTTGCGCTTGTCTTCTTCCGCCCTCGCGGCAAGTTCAGCCTGTTCTCTGCGAAGGCGGTCAGTTTCGCGAAGCTCGGCGAGAAAACGTTCCGTCGTCGCCCAGATCTCGCCGATCTCGTCCTTGGACCGGCGGGTTTCGATCTCCACGTCGAGTTCGCCCGCCGCCATGCGCTTCAGAACATCGGTCACACGAATGAGAGGCCGGCTGATCTTGCGGGTGCCTATGAAGATCGCGATCGCCGCGCCGATGAGAAGGCCGGCTGCCGCGACAGCGATGATTGTCGTCATCATCCGACGATCGGCGGTTGCGATCTCTTGTTTGATTCCTTCCACCTGCGCGCGTCGGGCATCGATGAACCCATCGATGTCGGCCTGTAGGGCGATCCGATTGGCCGTATTCACTTCGTTGTTTCCAACGGTTTTGGCCGTCATCGGCGAGATGCGGGTGGCGAGCTGCACAAGGCTCATACGGAAGTCTTCGAAAACCTCGAACTCTTCCTTGAGGTTGTCGAGTTGTTCGAGGCTTTCTGGGTCGAGGAGCAGCGGCCGCGTCTCGGCGAGGAGGAGGTCGAGATCGTTGAGGCTCTGCGTGATCGCCTGACCGAAGGTTTCCACCGCGGCGTCGTTATCTGCAGAGTAGATTCCGCGCGAATCCATGACGACCGCAGTGATCAGCCGGTTCATCCTCTGGCCGTTGATCGCGGCTTCCGCGAGGCGCTCCAGGTCGGCCGTTCGCTCCGCGCTCTGTTTCAGCGCGTAAGTCGCCATGGCTGCCACGAGGATGGTGGCGAGGCCGAGCACCGCCACGATCGCATAGATCTTCCCGCTGATCTTCATTGTATTCCCTTTGTAGCCTCCAGCCATAAATTCCGTGAGGCCCTAGGATTGACCCATGCTTCGTCTGTCGACGTAATTGATTTCTTCTACGAGGACGTCTTGAATGAAGTCAGGACCCAGTCTCTTGTTGGTATTATCTTTAATGTTTTTGAGCAGGCGATCGAGGTTGTACTTCGCCAGACGCCCGAACTCGACTTTGCCGTTGTTGTAGAATTCACGAAATGCTTCGTCGGTGACGAAGGGGGCGGGGTCCATAGAGAGCTTGCTCATCGCGCCGGCATCGGCGGTGAAGACGAGACGGGCGAGGATGTAGCCCTTTAAAGCGCCGTCTTGAATGACGGGCACGGTCATCGGTTCGAGCTTGCGATGCTCCAGTCCGACGAGGGCCGGGCCCTGATCGGGAGCGGGCTTCACATCCGCCTTCCATTGCGCCGCAAAGAAGCTTGCAAGCAGCGCGACGAGGCACGCCCACATGCCGATGCCGAGGGTCTTGACCATCAGACGCGCGCTCCGAGCGGTGCTGAATACGTGCCGTCCGACTCAGCATCCGACATCGCCTTCGCGATCAGCCCGGCCACTGTCTGTACGGCGCTGATATGGGTCTTGAGCATGGACTGATTGCGCTGAAGCTTCTCGCGCAGGCGGATGATGCCGATCCGGGCGTCAGTGCTGATGTTCTCGGAAGGAACTGCGCGTGCCATGCGCGACAGCTCCAGAAGTGCGCGGCTCTTGCGGTGATTGAATTCCTGAAGGTCGATCGGCTGATTTCGGCTCAGTGCCTCGGTTTCCTGGTCAACAAGCTCCTCGAGACGTCCGATGCAGGTCGTCAGGGCGCGGCTTGCGGCCGGGTTGGCCGAACGTGACATCGCATTCATGGCTGGCTCCTCTCTAGATCAGGCCATTCGCGTTTTCGGGTAAGTCGGGGGTCGTCTCGGCGGTGCGCACGGTCTCGGCGATGCCGATCCCGCCGGCCTGGGCCATCTGCGTGGCGATCTGCTGGGCAAGCATCGAGCGCCACATCTCACCAGCCTGGCCGCCACCGAACATCGAATCCGAGCTCGCCGGGAGCATCGTTTGAACGAAGGTCGACAGGAACATCGCCTCAAAGCCGGTCATGGGGTCGTTGCCGGCCTTGGGCGACGACAGGCTGGAATGGGCGAGGGATGTGCTCGTCTTCAATCGCGACAAGACTTGCGCGGAATCGAAGGGCATCTGGATGACCGGGGAAATCGGCCGTTCAGCCGCCTTCGTGGTTTCCTCTGGCCCCGTCGCGCCAGGCTTCGTGACCTGGCCGAAAACGTCTTCAAAGGCGTCGTTGGCCGCGGTGTAGGCGGCCGGCGTCGTGCCGGAGGAGGGAGAAAGGCGCGTCAGCCGTGCCGCGGCCTCTTGATAGCGGGTCGGGCTTGCGGCGCGGGCAACGTCCAGAACGATGTCGGACGGTGGGCTGATCGACATAAGTCACCTGCGACAGATTAAGTCTTCGCAGGCTTATTGCGGTTTTCCCTTACGCGGGGCTTGCATCCGTCGGACGTGCGAAAGCCTCTAAAAGCAGCTGAAAACTGCGTCGTTCTTCCGCCTTGCGGGCCTCGCGCTCAAGCTTGCCGGAGAGCCTTTCGGTGGTCTTCAGGCGCCGCGCCTGAGCGAGTACCTGAGCGGTCTGCTCGGCCTGGCGACGGGCGAGCTGATCGGCTTCGCTGCTGAGGCGTGACAGACGTTTGACCTTGGCGTCGACGAACAGTCCGTGGAAGGTGTCGTCGTCGTTCAAGGCTTCGATCAGCGCCTTACGTTCCTGATCGAGTGCGCTGCCTTGCCGGGAGATATCGGCGAGCTCCCATTCTGCCGCTTCGTGCATTTTCTTTTGCACTTGCAGAATGCGCTCGATCTTCTTGCTACGGTCTTTCACTGGATTAACCTCCCACCAGCCAGATGCCGAAGGCATTGATGAAATTCGCCAGAAATTCGTGCGCAACCGTCATCAGGAGGATGAGGCCGCCTGCCGTTACGAACGGCATGGAAATGAAATACACCGGGATCTGCGGGCTCAGCTTGTTGGTGATGCCGATCGCGAGATTGATGACGATTGAGTAGACGAGAAACGGGCTGCCGATGCGCAAGACGAGGAAGAAAACCGCCGAAAGCTGATCGGTCAGGTTGATGAGTGCGCCTTGCGCGTCGAAGCCCTGCGCCGCCGGCAAGGTCTGGTACGAATCGATCAGCCCCGACAGCAACAGCCAGTGCTGGTCGGTGATGAACATGATGGTGATGGCCGTCAGCGAAAAGAGCGATGCGACGGTCGGCAGCTGGGTATCTTCTTCTACCGCAATCCCCGGCATGGCCGAGAGGCCGATCGACTGGCTGACCGCCACGGCGATCGTCTGCAGCCCAAGGAAGAAGACGCGGCCGACGAGCCCGATCAGGACACCGATCAGAAGCTCCGAGACGATCGCCTGCAGCATGGCCGAGGGCGCGCCGTCGCCCACCAACGGACGGGTGTATCCGATCAGCATCGGCGACAGTGTCAGCGTGATCGCCACTGCGATAAACAGGCGAAACTGCACCGGTATGCGCGAACTCGAAAAGCCCGGCATCAGCATCAGACAGCCGCCAATTCGGCAGAAAATGAGGAAGACGGCGAGGACCGTCTCCGAAGCGAGCTCGCTCACGAAATCGATCCGAGCGACTTGATCTCGATGCCACGGGCGATCTCCAGATGAGAGAGAACCGCAAGTGAAGGAAACATGCGTTCGATAATCATGCGCACGTAGATCCGTGCTTCCGGCGCCGTCACCAGTACGATGCTCTCGTTTTCCGCAAGGCGCGCACGCAGAACCTCGGATGCTTCTGTGGCGAACTCCTCTACCAGGCGCGGATCAATGTCGAACTCGATGACCTCGCCTTTGGCATCGCGCTTCAGGCTCTGGTGGAAGGCGAGGTCCCAGCGATTGCCGAGACGCAGCACGTTCAGCACGCCGCCCTGGGCAAGGTCGCCGCAGATCTGCTGCGCCATGCGCATGCGCACATGCTCAGCGATCTGTTCGGAGCGGCGCGCATGCGGCACGATCTCCGCCAGCGCTTCCAGAATGAGATGCAGGTTGCGGATGGAGACGCGCTCGGTAAGCAGGAGCTTCAAGACTGCCTGAAGTCCGGAATAGGTGATGTGGCTCGGGCAGATGTCGTCGACCAGGCGCTTGTACTCCGGCTCCAGCCGGTCGAGCAGCATGCGCACGTCCTTGTAGGACAGGAGCTGCGCCAGGTTGTTGCGGATGACTTCGCTCACATGAGTGAGCACGACGGAGAGATTGTCGATCGGCGTATAGCCTTCGCGGCGAACCTCCGTGGCGAAGGCGTCGGAGATCCACATCGCCTTCATGCCGAAAGCGGGTTCGCGAACCGCGTCGCCAGGCACGTCCGGTATCGCATTGTCGCCGGTGACGACGAGCAGCTCGCCGATGCGCATCTCGCAGGTTGCAAAGACCGTGCCGTGGATGCGGATCTCGTAACTCTTAGACGGGACGTTGAGGCTTTCCGTCAGTTTGATTTCGGGCACCACGAAACCGTATTGCTGCGCGAACTTGCGCCGCATGCGGCTGACGCGATGAGCGATCTCGGGCATGTTGGAGAGGATCTGTGTTGCGAGCTGCTTGCCGATGCACAGCTCGATCTCACAGGTGCGCAGCGATTCCTTTACGGAATTGCGCGCTTCCACTTCGGCCGCTTCCTTCTTCTTTTTTTCCTTCGTCTCCGCTTCCTGGCGTTTTGCCTCCTGCTGACGGGGAATGGTGTAGGCAACGAAAGCAAGGAACCCGCCGAGCGCCCCAAAAGGCAGGAGCGGCAGGCCTGGCATCAAGGCGAAGACGAACATGAGAGCCGAGGCGACGCCGAGCGCTTTCGGATAGGCTCCGAGCTGGCCGAACACGGCCTTTTCTGCCGAACCGCGCGTGCCGCCCTTGGAAACGAGGAGGCCTGCGGCGAGGGAGACGACAAGAGCCGGGATCTGAGCCACCAGACCGTCGCCGACCGACAGGCGCGTGAAGACATCAGCCGCTTCGTCGAGCGGCATGCCGTAACGGGTCGTGGCGATGATGATACCGCCGAAGATGTTGACGGCGATGGTGATGAGGCTGGCGATCGCCTCACCGCGAACGAACTTTGATGCACCGTCCATGGAGCCGAAGAAGGAGCTTTCCTCCTCCAGTTCGCGGCGGCGCAGCTGAGCTTCTTTGTCGTCGATGAGGCCAGCATTGAGATCGGCGTCGATCGCCATCTGCTTGCCGGGAATGGCATCGAGGGTAAACCGCGCGCCGACTTCGGCGATACGCGTCGCACCCTTGGTGATGACGAGGAAGTTCACCGTGACGAGAATGAGGAAGACGACGATGCCGATGACAAAGTCGCCGCCCATGACGAACATGGAAAAGCCGTTGATGATGTTGCCCGCGGCCGTCACGCCTTCATTGCCGTGGGCGAGGATGAGCCGTGTCGTTGCCACGCCGAGCGCGAGGCGCAGCACGGTCGCGATCAAAAGCACCGTCGGGAAAGAGGAGAATTCGAGAGGCTTCTCAATCCACAGCGCCACCATCAGGATCAGCACCGAGAAGGCGATCGACAAAGCGAGACCGAAATCGATCAGGAAGGTGGGGATCGGCAGGAACAGGATGACCAGCATGCCGATGATCAAGGTTGCGAAGCCGATATCCCGCTTCGACTTCTTTTCGAGCGCGTCGCCCGCAGTGAGCAGCATCTCCGACATGATCAATTCTTCCCCGGATATGGTCCGTCGTGAGAACGCGCGCTAAAAGCCGGTGGCAATGCGCCCGTAAACTTCGTTGGTGAAGGCGAAAATCTGAGCGCCGATGAAGGGCGCGCTGATCGCGGTCATGAGCAGGATGACAATGATCTTCGGAATGAAGGTCAGGGTGACTTCCTGAATCTGTGTGAGCGCCTGGAAAAGCGCGATGCCAATGCCAACAAGCATGGCCGCACCGACCGCCGGCCCTGCGGCGATGATGATCGTCCAGATCGCCTGGCGGACGACCTCAAAGGCGTCGGCTTCGTTCATCTCAGGCGACTGTCACGCCGGCGCCGATCAGCATCTGCGTGCCGTCATCCAGGTTGGCGATGAGGCCGTTGGAGGTGATGCGCACGGAGGCGACGGTGCCTGTGGTGCTGCCGTCAGGCGAGGTCACGGTGTGTCCGATGAGTTCGTTGGCCTGGCCGATGGCCGAAGAGGTCAAGATCTCGTCGAGCTTGTTGTTGGTCTGAATCGTCTGCTCGACCTGCGAGAAGCTTGCGAGCTGCGCCATGTACTGGGTGGTTTCCATGGGCGAGGTCGGGTCCTGGTTCTTCAGCTGGGTGACCAGGAGCTTCAGGAAGGTGTCGTAGTCGACCGTGGAGCCGGGGTTGTTCGTATTGCTGTTTGCGGCCGCAGTCGTGCCTGCGCCCACGCCAGAGGTGGAAGTCATGTCAGATCTCCAGATGTTCGCTGGGCCCCGCTGAAAGGCGGGACTGCTCTCGCTCGTGCGGGCCGTCTCAGGCGGCGCGGGCTGACTGCTCGGAGCTCTCCAGGATGCGGCTTTCCACTTCGAAAAGATTGCGCAGTGTGCGCAGTGCCTCGAAGCAGCGACCGCCTTTGACGAGCCCTGCAACTCCTTCCAGATCCTTCAAGATTGCATCGTTCTTGAAGGTCGTCTTCAAGCGCGTATGCATGTCACCGAAGAGGCGGCGGGCTGCCGCTGCTCCGTCAGGATCGATCAGCATCGTCTGGATCACAAAATAGAGCTGCCGCAGCGGCGTCGTCGTCTCGTGAGCCTGAAGAATGTGGTTATCGAGCAGGAAGGTCGCGTCATTGAGGAGCGTAAACGTGACCTTGCGGTCGACGCGGATCACAGCTCCATTCAAGAACAATCTCTGCCCGGGTCGGAGCGAGATCCGCATGGTCATTTGAGCCCGTCCCGGATCGTCTGGTTGACCTCGATGAGGGCGGCGAAGTTGCGCGAAGGGTCGACGAGGACGTTTTCCGCCTCGCGGATGACCCAAAGTCCCACGGAGATGAGATCCCGGCGAAGCTCCTGGCCGAGGCCGTTTTGAGGGCTGGCGAGATCGCGGATCATGAAGTTCCAGAGCTTGTTGACATAGCCAAGAGCCTCGGCGGCTTCGGGGCTGCCCGCGCCGCGTATCTCCGCAACGTGCAGAAGCTCCAGCGCGTGATCGAGCGCCATCTGCTCGCGAGCGCGTGATTCCCCGCCGGAATCGTCGAGGATCTCCGCGTAAGAGAATTTGTACATTTGAACCTCCACCCACGCCTGAATCAGGCGTACTTCAAAATGCTCAAGTTCATGATCTGAGTTGTCAGTGCGTAGGACATCTCGATCTGTGTCGTGAGCGTATCGAAGCGAACTTTCGCTTCGGCCGGATCGACATTCTCCAGTGACTGAATGCCCTTGGAGATGAGATCCTTTTCGGCTGTCATCCTCTCGGTCGCCGCGGTCACACGCTGCTGCGTGAAGCCAACCGCGCTTTGCATATCGGTGAGCTGAGGCAGAGCGCCGCCGATCAGCTCACGGGCCTTGTCGACGACGACCTGGATGGTTTCCGGTCCAAGTTCTGTCGTTCCGAGCTCGGCTACCATCGTATAGGCCATGGCGAGGTTGCGCAGAGCTTGCGTGTTGCCGTTCACGGAGGTGGTCAGCTCCTCGTGGGGAGAGATCCGGCTCGTGATGTTGGTGTTGGAGGCGTTCGACCAGACGGTCCCCCATGACGGGTCGTCGAAAAGTGCCGCGAAGTCACCGTCGAGGAAGGTCTCCATGTCGCTTGCGGTGATATTCGCAACCGCGGGATCGCTCTGCGAAAAGCCGAAGAAGGTGGCGAAAGCGCCATCGACCGCGGCCTTCGGCCCTCCGGCATCATAATCGTTGAAAGGTGCCGTGCCGGTGTTGATCCCGGAAAAGAGATACTGCCCGTCGGCAGCCGTGTTGCCGAGCGAAATGAGTCCGGAGAGTGCGGCTTTCGCTGAGGCCTGAAACTCTTCGGAGGCAACATAAGGATCTGACACCGAGACGAAGACCGCGAGGGTCTTGTTCGCCGTGTCCGCGATCCCATCCATTGAGATCTGGGTGCGTTGCAGCTGAGAGGAGAGAAGGCCGTTGGTTGCGATGAAGGATTCCGCCTGCGTAAAATCGTGGCGGAACGACAGCGTTCGTGTTGTCGAATAACCGAGCGTCAGCCCGACATCGGCGTGCCGGCTCGTTGCCATCTCGACGCCCGCCTTTGCGAGCTCGGACTGCATGCGCGGAACGCTCGAGCGCAGGTTGTTGGCGAGAGCGTACGTGGAGACGAAGGTCGTTTTCATGGCGTCAGCGCGCGTTCATGAGCAGAGTGTCAAAAAGCTCGTTAATCACCGACAGGACCTTGGCGGATGCGGCGTAGCTTTGTTCCAGCTGCAGCTGCAGTGCATATTCGTCGTCGAGATTGACGCCCGTCGCGTTGGAAAGCGCGTCGGAACTGTGAGCAACGAGGGTGTTTTGGTATTCCACCTCGGCGGTTGCCGCCTGGCGCCTGCCCTCCAGCCAGCCGGAGGAGGATGTGGTGAAATCGATCAGGCTCTGGCTGTCCTCGAGCTGCGTTGTGGGATCGAAGCTGCGTGCCGTTCCCATACCGGTGACGAGCGCGTCGAGCCGGTCGGAGAAGGCGGCCGCCCCGGTTGAATTGTAGGCGTAGGCCGCCCCGTTGACGCCACCGTCGCGCAACCGCGAAAGTGTTCCGCCCTGCAGGGGATCGATGGCCGCGTTGACGGTAATCGAAGCAGCGAGACCAGCTATTGCCGTGCCACCTGCCGGAACTGCCGGGCCACCAGGATAGGTGAAAAGCCCCGCCTGATCGGGGGCGCCGCCAGCCGTTTGGTCGGATTCCGCAAAGACCTCGATGAGGCCGCGGGCAACTTCGTCTAGCTGGTTTTGATAGGTGAGGGCGACGTCGTCGCGCAGTGTCGTCAGACCGACGAGCGCGCCGCCGTGAAGCGGCATAGTGGCGTTCGGACCAGTCACCGGAACGCCGTCGACGAAGACCGCATTGCCGGGCGCGCCAGCCGTCAGGGCAGGCGAGGCGGCAAAGGTGACGCTTCGGGCCGTCGTTTCGAACAAGGTGGCGCCGCTATCGGTATAGAGCACCATGTCGTTGTTGGCGCGCGTGACGGCCGAGACGCCCATCTGCTCGGAGATCTGGGCGAGCACGGCATCGCGTTTGTCGAGCGGATCGGTGACGTCGGCCCCTGCGAAGGAGCCCTGGACGACCAGTTTGTTCAGCGTCTCGAACTTGTCGAGAAGGCTATTCAGGTTGCTGACCGCGTTGGCGATATCGACATCGGCGTCCTGACGGACCTCGGCGATCGTCTCCGCGGACGAATGGAGTTTCGTTGTCAGCGCGTTGGCACGGGTCACCACATTCTGCGAGAGAATGGAATCGTCCGGTCGGTTGGCATATTCCTGCAGAGTGATCTGCAGCTGGCTGAGCTGCGCTGCCGGCGAGTACTCCGATTTTGGATCACCGATCGTAGCCGACAGCCGGTTGAGGCCGGCAACGAGAGCATCTTCGCTCGCGGCGCGCGATGTCGCGCCGAGCATGGTCGTATAGAGAGCGCGGTCTGTGGCGCGGGTTGTGGTGACGACGCGCACGGCGCCGTCTGGCGTCGTTATCGACGGCGCCAGCTTGCGTGAATAGGTCGGGTCGCCCGCCCCGGAGACATTCTTGGCAGAGACGGAAATCTGTGCCGCGGTTGCCTGCAAGGAGGAACGCGCCGTCGTCAGCGCGGCCTGAAGGCTCATGGCTAAACTGCCCTTTCAGTGGGAGAGGACGTGATTAACGCTTCAGGTTCATGAGGACGTCCAGAAGCTCTGAGCCTGTCTGGAAGACCTTGGAATTGGCCGAATAATCTCGCTGGGCAACGATCATGTCGGTGAGCTCCGAGGCCATATCGACATTCGATTGCTCAAGAGCTCCTGAGACGATTGCGCCGCGTGATCCTTCCGTTGGGAAGCCGACCTCGACCGCACCCGATTCCAGCGTCACCGAAAAGACGTTGCCGGACAGGGCTTCGAGCTTGTCGGGGCTCGGCACATCGGCGAGTGGCAGGCGGAAGGCCGGGGTCATCGCGCCATTGGTGTAATTGGCGTAGACTGTCCCATCCTCGGAGATCGTCACATCCTTGATCGTCGCCGGCGCGTTGCCGTTCACGACGGCCGTCATCGGCGTGTATTCGGCGGCAAGATGCGTCGTGCCGGTGAGATCGAGCGTGATCGCTTCACCGCCCGGCACTGTCAGTGCGATTTCGGCAGGTGTGCTCGTCAGGGCCCCGGCGTCATCGAAGGTCACCGTCTGGGTCGACAACGCGGCTGATGCGTAAGGAAAGCCACCGTCGGTGGCGCCGGCGTGATCGTAGACCGTGTATTCCCATTCCGCCGGGCTGTCGCTCGTCTTCGACATGTAGATGTCGAGCGTCACTTCGTTGCCGACCTTGTCGAAGACGGTGATGGACGACTTGGCGGTATAGGCTGAATCCGCCGCGTTGGCGGACGGCAGGTTGCCTGTCACGACCTCTGCACTGTCGGGCAGATTGACCTTGAAGACGCCGCTGGTGGTCGGATTGGCGGTCATGTTCATGCCGCCGAAATTGACCGGCTGAAGTCCCGTCAGACCGTTCAGGACAACACCCGGATCGCCGCCGCTGATATCGTAGCCCATCAGTGTGAAGCCGGCCGTGTTGACGAGATTACCGGTGTTGCCGTCGAGTGTGAAGGCGCCTGCCCGGGTCAGATACGGATTGCCGTTCGGGTCGTTGACCACGAAGAAACCGTTGCCCTGGACGGCGAGGTCGGTGTTCGACGTCGTATAGGTCAGCGGTCCGCGATCGCTGATGGCATGACGGATATCCGTCTTCACCGCACCCGGATTGTAACTGCCTTTGCCGCTGTTCAGGAGCAGCGATGAGAACTGGGTGTCAGCGCGCTTGTAACCGATCGTCCCGCTGTTGGCGATGTTGTCGGAGACCGTGCCAAGCAGGTTCGACTGGGCGTTCATGCCCGAAACGCCGGTGCGGAGCATCCCATAGAGGCTCATCAGCTTAATCCTTTTCCTCAACCCTTGTGTGGCCTGTTTGGCCCGGTGAGCTTGCGTGAAGCTGTCGGTGGCGCCTACTGACGCAACAAGACAGCGAGGTCTGCGAAGGCGTCCTGGGCGAGTGGGCTCGAGGGGTCCTGGCGCAGCGCATCATAGACGCGCGGCACGAGCTGAACGGCCCGGTCGAGCTCAGCATCGGCACCCTGGTGGTAGCCGCCCATGAGCCTCAAATCGCGTGTATCTTCGAAACGAGAGATCAAGGTGCGGAGCTTGCGCACCAACTCGCGCTGATCAGACGTCCAAACGATCTGCGCCAGTCGCGAAATCGATCCTAGAACGTTGATGGCCGGGTAGCGTCCCTGATCGGCGATGTTGCGATCGAGAACGATATGGCCGTCCAGCGTGCCGCGGATGGCATCGGCAACGGGATCGTTATGGTCGTCACCGTCGATCAGGACGGCGAAGATGCCGGTGATCGATCCCGCTCCTTCCTCGCCGGGGCCTGCGCGCTCCAAAAGCTTCGGCAGATCGGAAAAGACGCTGGGCGCATAACCGCGCGCCACCGCTGGCTCACCCGCTGCGAGAGCGATGTCGCGTGCTGCATGCGCGTAACGTGTGACGGAATCGACGATGAGCAGAACGGAATCGCCCTGGTCGCGGAAATATTCGGCGATCGCCATGGCGGAGAGCGGGGCGAGACGGCGCATCATGGGGCCTTCGTCGCCGGTCGCTACGACCGTGACGGCGCGGGCACGATTGCCGTTGAGGGCGCCTTCGATGAATTCCCGCACTTCTCGGCCACGTTCACCGACCAACGCCACGACGACCGTGTCGAAACCTTGCGAATGCGCGATCATCGACAGAAGCGTGGACTTGCCGACGCCGGAGCCGGCGAAAATGCCGATGCGTTGTCCTTCGCAAATCGGTGTGAAGATGTCGATCGCGCGCACGCCCGTCGTCAGGGGGCGGTGCAAGCGCGCGCGGGTCATTGCGGGCGGGGGCTCGGCGTCGACATTCATCATGCGCTGGCCGTGGGCGAGGGGACCGAGCCCGTCGACCGGTTCGCCCATGGCGTTGATGACGCGGCCTTTCCATTCGTCGCGTGGGGCCAGGCCGATCGCTCCGATACGATGCGCCTCGGTGCCTATGCCGAAGGGCATGCGCGTCTCGAAAGGTTTGACGATCACGTCACGCCCGTCGATGCGCACAACTTCGCCAAGCGCGTTCATCTTGTCCCAAGAGAAACGCACCCGCTCGCCGAGGCGCACGAACGGGGAAAGACCGGCGACGCGACAGTAAGTCGGCGCAACCTCCGTCACGAGGCCGCCCACACGCACGGGCGGGATTTCGACCGCTGCACTGTCGATCACGGATTTGAGACGCGCGAGAGCGGTCATTCAGCCATCCCCTGATGTCGGATCTTCTATTTCCTGACGGATTAGGACGGGCCGAGCGAGCGGATCGCCTCTTGCTGCGTGGATTCGCTCTTCTCCACGGCCGAAGCCGCACTGTCGAACGCGCGTTGTAGCATGATCAGCTTACTGATCTCGGAGATTGGATTGACGTTGGCGCCTTCGACGTAGCCCTGACGCAGGCCGTTGACGGTCATATCCTCGACGGGCTGGGCGGCTTCGCTCGGGATCACGCCCGAGTTTTCATAGCGGCTGAGCTTGGCAGTTTCGGGGATCGAGAACAGTCCGATCGCGCCCACTTGGTTGCCGCCTTGCGAAATGGTGCCATCCGCCGCGATGGAGACCTCGCCGCCGCGCGGATCGAGAAGAATGCCCGCTTCGCCCGGATCAAGAACGGGATAGCCGGCGGTGCTCAAGAGCTCGCCGGTTGCGGTCATCTGCAGACGGCCGTCGCGCGTGTAGACCGTGCCGTCTGGGGTCGAAAGCGCAAGCCACCCATCTCCCTGCACGGCAACGTCGAGAGGATTGCCCGTGTAGGAGACGGAGCCGGGACTGCGTGAAATATAGGTGTCGCCAGGTGACGCGAAGGCGACCTTCTCGGGACCTGTCCGCGTCATTACAGCGTCGAACTTCACCTCTTCGGCGCGAAAGCCCGCCGTGTTCATGTTGGCGACGTTGTTGGCGATTGTCGTCAGGCGGCGGTCGAGTGCCACCTGTGCGGAGAGTGCGACGTAGGTGCTTGTCGGCATGTCTCAGGTTCCGCCGTGCTTCAACTGGTTCAAGGTCAGGAGGAGGTCGGCGCTGACCGAGGTCGAGCGGCTGTTGGAAAAGAGATTGAGGATCGGATCCGCTGTCACGTTTTGCGTTGCGTCCCACATGATGGTGAAACGCTGGATGAGCTTTGCGAGTTTTTCCGGATCCTTCAGGTCAGCGATGTCCATCCGCTGCTCGACGGCCTTGGCCTGTTTGTCGATATCGGCGTTCGCCATTTCGGCGGGAAAGCCGAAGGTCGTTTTGATCACGGCCCACAGCGCATCATCAGCGAGGAGGCCGTAGGCCGACTTCACTTCGGGAGCAGCACGCTCGAAATACAACGCGAGCCGGACGCCTTCATTGTCGTCACCGGCCTTCTCTTCGAGTGTCTGGCGGGTGTAGAGATCGACGACGCCCTGCTGCGCCTCTTTCGCTGCGGTGGTCTTTTCGCCGTTCTCCGAAAAGTTGAAAACGGTTGCCAATTCCACGAAGCGATCGTCCGACATGCGATTGGCGAAGCTCTTCGGATCGCTCACCCCTTCTTCCAGGACCTTGCGAATTAAGCCCTTGGCATACGCCATATCTTCGAGGCCGAAGGCCTTCATCGCGTATTTGTAAACGCGATCGTTGTCGAAGAACTCGTCGAGCGATTTGATCGAGCCGATATTGGCGAGATAGTAATTGGTTTCGCGCGTCACGATCCGGTCGCTGGAGACTCGGCTCAGAGACTTGTCCATGTCGCCGGAGATGCGCTGATAGCTGATAGATGTCGAGATCATTGCGGCCTCACAATCGAGATGAGGCTCTAGGTCGCCAAGCTTGCGCGAAACTGGCTTCTTCTACGTTTCTGACTTCCTTGCGATGCGGCCGACGCTGCCGGGTGCTCCAGCTTCACGCAAGCCAAATCGAACAGTGAGGGCTGCGAACGAAACCATTTCATGGAGCGGGCTCTTGGCTATCCTACTCGGCTTGGTGATCGGCATCGGCTCGATGCTCGGCGGCTTCATGGCCATGGGCGGCCATGTGGGGGTCATCTGGCAGCCCTTCGAATACGTGATCATTGTCGGAATCGCGCTTGGCACTTTCATCATCGCCAACCCGATGGCGATCATCAAAGATGCCGGGGCCGGTATCTTCGAGGCGATGAAGGGCACGGCCCCGAAGCGGAGCGATTATCTCAGTATTCTGAGTCTGCTTTTTGCCTTGATGCGAGATCTCAGAACCCGTCCTCGCAACGAGGTCGAAGCGCATATCGACGATCCGGCTAATTCGGTGCTCTTTCAGCACTTTCCGACGATTCTGAAGGACAAAGAGCTCACCGCTTATATCTGTGACTACGTTCGCCTGATCATCATAGGCAATGCGCGCTCGCACGAGATCGAGGGGCTGATGGAGCAGGAGATCTCGACGATCAAGAAACACAAGCTGAAGTCTGCTGGCGCATTGGGGACGGTTGCTGAAGCGCTTCCGGCGATCGGTATTTGCGCCGCGGTCTTGGGGATTGTGAAGGCGATGGGCGCTATCGATCAGTCACCGGAGATTCTCGGTCACTACATCGCCTCGGCGCTAATCGGCACGTTCATCGGTATCTTCCTGTCCTACGCAGTGCTTTCTCCTCTGGCGGGCAAGATCAAGATTCTGCGTGAAAAGCAGTGCCAGCCTTTTGTCATCGTCAAGCAGACGCTCATTGCCTTCATGAATGGTGCGTTGCCCCAGGTCGCGCTCGAGCATGGCCGCAAGACGATTTCTTCCAAAGAGCGCCCGACCATCGACGAGGTGGAAAACGAGGCGATTTCCAACACCCCGAGCTCATCGGCAGCTCCTATGCAGCAGGCGGCCTGATCCATGTCCGAACCACAAAAAGGCACTGATATCCGTGACATGCTGCTCGATGCAGCAGGTCTGTCGGTCGACAAGCTGCCGATGCTGCAGATTATTTTCGACCGCATGGCGACATTCTGTGCCGATAGTCTGCGCACACTGGCTGCATCTCAGGCCTATTACTCTCTGAGCCATGTGGAGAGCGGGCGTATCGGTGACATCCTGGAGATGTATGAGGCCAATGCTGTCGCCGGCATCTTTCATGCGCCGACCTGGGACAACCACATCATCGTTGGCTTCGATCGCGATTTCATTTTCTCGATGGTCGAAGTTCTGTTTGGGGCCGATGGCTCGGAGCCGCCTTTCGACGACGAGCGGAATTTCTCCACGATCGAAAACCGCATTGCACAGATGCTGTTCGAGCAGGCGGGCAAGGCCTTGCAGGCCTCTTTTGCCCTCGTCTCAGACACGCCGTTCAAATTTGAACGTCAGGAAACCCGTATGGACTTCGCCGTCATCGGGCGGCGCAATAACATGGCGGTGGCGGCAAAGTTTCTGCTGCAGGCGCTCGGACGCGGCGGCGAGATGTTCGTGATTATTCCGCAATCGGCGCTGACGCCGATGCGGCAGGTGTTGTCACGCGTGATCTCCGGCGAATCGAATGCCGGTGATCCAAATTGGTCGCGCCAAATTCGCACTGAGGTGAAGAAGGCGAGTGTGCCTCTCCGCGCCGTGCTCGAAGAGCGCAGCATCATGCTCGACGAAGTCGCCCACTTTAAAGTGGGCCAGGTTTTGGAGTTGCAGGCGACGCCTGCAAGCCGCGTCAAGCTCGAGGCGAATGAGCAACCGCTTTTCTGGTGTCAGCTTGGCCAGACGGAAGGCTCGTACAAGCTCCGTGTGGAAGAGGTCTTTGATCCCGAGAAGGAGTTCATCAATGACCTTCTTTCTAACTGACCTGGCCATCCTGGCTGCTTTTGCTGGAGTGAGCGCGGCTGCCGTTGCTTTGCAGCTTCGCAATCGACGTGAAGAAGCTGTGGCCAGGGTGAAAGGCTCACGCACCAGGGAACTGGAGCGCCGACGCTAAAGGGGGCTGGCCCAACGCCGCATGCGTGAGGGCCTGCAGGATTGAATCGAGAGGAGCGTTTTCATGTCTGGAGATCCTTTGAAGGATATGCAGGAAAAGCTGAACGAGACTTCCACGCACGAGGATGATTTCACTGTGGAGGTGTCGGCAGGGCAGGGCGAGACGTTTGGCACCGGCCGCAATCTGGAATCCGTCATGCGGATTCCCGTGCTGATGCAGGTCGTGCTCGGCTCCGCACGTATGCCCGTTGCCAATCTCATGAAGCTTGGTCGAGGAGCCATCGTGCCGCTCGATCACCGCGTCGGCGAACCTGTCGAAGTGGTCGTCAATGGTCGCGTCATTGCGCGCGGCGAAGTGGTGGTCGTCGAAGACGACAATTCCCGCTTTGGTGTGTCGCTGACCGAGATTGTTGGTCCGGCTGGCGCCGAGCTGACGAACTAAGCAGGGCGAGATGGCAGCCACCGCAAACAAGCCGCCTGCGCCGCGTCCTCTTCAGGGGCCGGACCGGGTCGCCGCGCTACTCATGGCGATGGGCAAGCCCGCGGCTGCCCGCGTGATGAAGCATTTTGATCCGGAGGAGATCAAAATCATCACGCGCTCCGTGGCGACGCTGAAATCTGTTCCGCCTCAGCAGATCGAACAGCTGATCGAGGAGTTCGCCTCGAACTTCCTGAACGGCGCGCAGCTCGTGGGTACGACGGGGGAAGTAGAAAAGCTTCTGGAAGGTGTTCTGCCTCCCGATCAGATCGGCGAGATCATGGCCGACGTCATGGGCAATGCCAGTCGCTCCATCTGGGATCGCATGTCCAATGTCTCGGAAAACCTGATCGCTGCCTACATTCTGAAGGAGCATCCCCAGACGGCGGCACTTATCCTCTCGAAGGTGAAGCCGACTTGCGCGGCGAAGGTCATGGGGCATTTGCCGCCGGATCGCCGAAATGAAGTCATGCGTCGCATGCTCGGCTTTAAGCCGATGGTGGACGAGACGATGCGTATCATTGAGCGCGTCGTGCACGAAGACTTCATGACCAATCTGTCCCGAAATCAGGGTGCGGATCCGCACGCCAAGATGGCCGATATCGTCAATAAGATGGAGCGCGATCACATGGAAGACGTGCTCAACAGCCTATCGGAATCGCGGCCGAAATCTGCGGAGATCTTGAAAAGCCTGTTGTTCACTTTCGACGATATCTCGAAGCTCACGCCGAAGGCGCGGACTGCTCTCTTCGACCGCGCACCGACCGACAAGGTGGTGATGTCGCTCAAGGGCACCGATGCGGAATTCCGTGAGATCATTCTCTCCTCCTTGTCCTCGCGCGTGCGGCGCATGGTCGAGCAGGAGCTTAGCAGCAGTGAACCGGCCCCGCATCGTGAGGTCACGGATGCTCGCCGTGTAATTACCGACATGGCTCTCGATATGGCAGGAAAGGGTGAGATCGACCTCAATTCCGACAACGAGGAAGACGCCTACGTCATGTAGGCGCACTCGCTATGTCGGAGAAGCCGGACAAGGACAGCCAAACCGAGGAGCCGACAGAGAAGAAAATCTCGGATGCGGTGGAGAAGGGCAATACGCCGCATTCTCGTGAAGCGGCGATCTTTACCTCGATACTTGCGATCCTCATCATCATGACGCTGCTGATCCAGGGCGCAGCCCGCGATCTCAGCGCTATCTTGATGCACTTCATCGACAATCCGGGAGGCTTTTCTCTTTCGAACGGGACAGAGGCGACGCTCTTTCTTTGGCGCGTCGCCTGGGATTGCGGGCGCCTCATCCTGCCGGCCATCTTCGTTCTGGCGCTCTTCGGTATCGCTGCTTCACTCTTTCAGAACGTGCCGAGCCTCGTTCTGGAGCGCATCCGCCCGCAATGGTCGCGGATATCGCCTGCTGCTGGATGGAAGAAGATTTTCGGCAAACAGGGCGCCGTCGAGTTCCTGAAAGCGCTTTTCAAAGTCACGGCTGTGGGCATCACGTGCCTGCTCGTCATCAACGCGGACCAGAACGCCCTCATGAGCGCCATGTACAGCGACCCGACCCTGGTTCCGCAATTGATCCTTTCGATCTCCGTGCGCCTTGTTTCCACCATTTGTGTGGCCACTATTGTGCTCGTGGGCGCCGATATCGTCTGGTCGCGCGTGCGCTGGCGCAACGATCTCAGAATGACACGTCAGGAGCTCAAGGAGGAATTCAAGCAGGCGGAAGGGGACCCGATCGTGAAGGGGCGCTTGCGGGCGATCGCACGTGAACGCGCCAAGCGACGGATGATGGCGGAAGTGCCACGTGCCACGCTCATCATCGCCAATCCGACCCATTTCGCCATTGCTATACGCTATGAGCGTGCCGAGGGCGGAGCCCCTTTGGTCATCGCAAAGGGAGCCGATTTGGTGGCGCTAAAGATCCGCGAAATCGCGACCGAGCACAATGTTCCGATCATCGAGGACAAACCATTGGCCCGCGCAATGTACGATGCTGTGGAAGTCGACCAGTTCATTCCGTCGGAGTTTTATGTCGCCGTCGCGAAACTCCTCCATTATATCTATTCGCGTGAGAGTAATGCACATCACCACTCAGCGTAGAGTGATCGAACGGTGCCCGGAGAACGAGCAGGACTTCCTATCCTGCGAGAAAGCTCTCGCGGAGGCGTTGAAGCCGTTCATGGCGGAATTCTACCTCATCAACGCCGGCGTGATGGCCTACTACATCTACGCGGAGCGTGAGGCGAATATCCGTGATATCGTCGATTCCTCGGCTGAAATGCTGCGGCGCCCAGAGCTTTTGCGCTACGCGCGGCAGGCTGCCGTGCAGTTCGATTGGCACAATGCTTTCGCCATCGCCATCCGGATGGAATTCGTCCACGACAAGGTCACGGCCTTGTTCGATCTTGTTTTCAACACCGATTATGTCGGCCTCGACATCCTCTCCATCGTTTTTCACGGAGAAGGGGATGAGAATTTCTGTGAGCGTTTCCGTCAGGCTGTCGCCGACCTGACCCGCAACGACGCCTGACGAAAGGCGGCACCCGCCGCCATTCCCTTTCGCTTCCCACGCCAGCTTCGGGCAAGGCTCGATGTCTAGCTAGGTCGCGTAGAGCGAAAGGGAGGTTCCTCTTGCAGCCCGTTCATTTATTTGATCTCGCTGCCCGTCAGGCGCAATGGGCGTCGGTCCGGCAGTCGCTGATCGCTGGCAATATTGCCAATGCCAATACACCGGGATACGTCGCCAGGGATATCGAGCCTTTCTCCAAGATCTTGGATTCCACGCATCTTGAGATGACGCGCACCGCGTCGGGCCACGTCGATACCTCTGGTACGTCTCTTGAGACCGGCAAGATCAAGCCTGAGGATAGCTGGGATGTCAGCTTCTCGGGCAATTCCGTGAGCATTGATCAGGAACTGATCAAGGCGGGCGGGACCGAGCGCGCCTTCCAGCTCAATGCCAGCCTGGTGAAGGCCTTCCATCGCATGTTCCTGATGAGCGTGAGGTCGAGCTGATGATCGATCCACTCGCCAGCGCCTCCCAGATCGCGGCCTCGGGGCTCAGAGCCCAGTCGACCCGTCTCAGGATCGTCGCCGAAAACCTCGCCAATGCGCAATCGACCGGTACGACACCCGGCGCCGATCCCTACATGCGCAAGACCGTTTCTTTCGAGAGCGTGCTCGATCGCACCATCGATGCTGCCAGCGTCAAGGTGAAAGCGCTCGGTGTCGATAACGCGCCGTTCCGGCTGGAGCATGATCCGAGCCACCCGGCGGCCGATGAAGACGGCAACGTCAAGATGCCGAACGTCAATCCGATCATCGAGATGGCCGACCTTCGCGAGACGACAAGGTCTTACGAAGCGAACCTGCAGGTGATTAAGCGCGTGCGCAACATGTTCTCCACCACGATCGATCTTTTGAGGAATAGTTGATGGTTTCTCCGGTTCAGTCGCTGTCCTTTATGGTCGACAGCGCGGCCTCTTTGAGCGGCGCCCGCTCGACAGCCGCTACGCCCTCGGTCGCTGGTGCGGCGGGGGGAGCTGATTTCGGCAGCGTCCTCGCCAACATCTCGGGCGATGCGCTCAATACTTTAAAGGCCGGCGAAGCCGCGGCCATCACTGGTATCAACGGCGGCATGCCTGTCCAGGATGTAGTTCAGGCCGTGATGGCGGCCGAGCAAACCCTGCAGGCGTCTCTGGCAATCCGCGACAAGGTCGTTGCGGCTTACCAGGAAATCAGCCGGATGCAGATCTAAGGAGATTGAGATGAGAGCGCTCGCAATCGCAGCGACCGGCATGGCTGCTCAGCAGATGAATGTCGAAGTCATCGCCAACAACGTCGCCAACATCAACACCACCTCCTTCAAGCGCGCCCGCGCCGAATTCTCCGATCTTCTCTATCAGACGGAGCGGACTGCGGGCGTTCCCAATGCAGGCGGTGGCAATCCCGTTCCGGAAGGTACCCGTATCGGGCTTGGTACGCGTACGATCGGTGTGCGGAATCTCCATATTCAGGGTCCGCTCGGCCAGACCGGTAATCCGCTGGATCTCGCCATCAACGGCGGCGGCTGGTTTCAGATTACCAACCCGGCAGGCGAGACGCTTTACACGCGTGCCGGCTCCTTCAACAAAGGTCCGAACGGCGAGCTCGTGACGATCGACGGTTACACCGTCGAGCCGGCCATGACTTTTCCTGCTGATACAGTCGATATCACCGTGAACGAGTCTGGCGAAGTCTACGCGACTGTCGCAGGACAGGCCGATCCGCAGCTTCTGGGTCAGCTGACGCTCGTCAATTTCGCAAATGATGCTGGGCTTGAGCCTCTCGGCAGCAATCTCTACCGCGAGACGACCGCTTCGGGTCAGCCGACCACCGGCGTTGCGACCGACCCGGGATTTGGCAAGATCAATCAGGGATATCTTGAAGGTTCCAACGTTGATCCGGTGAAAGAGATAACGGAACTGATCGCGGCCCAGCGTGCCTATGAGATGAACTCCAAGGTGATCCAGGCAGCCGACGACATGTCGGGCACGGTCTCCAAGGGCATTCGCTGAGCAAGCCGATGATGGGGAGGAACTTCATCGGCCTTCGGCGTAAGGCAACGAATGCGCTCGCGCGTGTCGTTTCCGGCCGGCGCATTCTCGCTGCCTGCGCGTTTGTGTTCGCGGCGAGCGTTTCGGCTGCCGCTCAACAGCAGGCTCAGCCCTACGATCTCCTGCCTGTTCCCTCCGTCACCGTTTATCCGGGGGACGTGATCGATCGGGACATGCTGAAGGAGATGAACTTTCTGCCGAATACGCGTTCGCGATATCCGGTGGTCGACAATATCGACGCCCTCGTCGGCAAAGTGGCGCGCCGTACTCTCGTGCCGGAACGGCTCATCCCGTCCAACGCGGTGGAGGAGCCGGAAATCATCGCACGCGGCTCGCTCACGCGGGCGGTCTATCAATCCGGTGGGCTGTCGATGACGGCAGGCGTGCTCGCTCTCGAAGCAGGCTCTCTCGGAGATGTCATTCGCGTCCGCAATGTCGATTCCGGCCAGGTGATTGCCGGTGTCGTCCAGGCGGACGGAAGCGTGAAGGTGGGACAATGAAAAGGCTTGCCGCCGTCCTTTGCGCTGTGGCGCTCGTTGCCGCCGACACAGTCTGGGCTGCAGATCTCGTCGGAAATGTGCCGATCGGCGATCCCAATCAGATTGCTGGTATCGATCCGTCCTCCGGAGCCCGCATCAAGGACATCACTACGGTTCAAGGCGTGCGGGAGAACCAGCTGATTGGCTACGGCCTTGTCATCGGCCTGCAAGGTACGGGCGACTCCATGCGCAATTCGCCCTTCACCGGCCAGGCACTGGAATCGATGCTCGATCGTCTTGGCATCAATGTGAGCGGCGCGGCCCTTCGTGCGCGCAACGTCGCCGGTGTGACCGTGACCGCCAATCTGCCGGCCTTCGCTGGGCGCGGCGGTGAGATCGACGTGAACGTCGCGTCTATTGGTGATGCAACCTCACTTAAAGGCGGTACCTTGTTGATGACGCCACTCTCAGCAGGCGATGGTGAGATTTACGCCGTCGCGCAGGGGCCTGTTGCGGTCTCCGGCATCAGCGTGGGCGGAGAGGCTGAGACTGTGACGCAGGGTGTTCCGACGGTCGGTCGGATTCCGAACGGAGCGATCGTGGAGCGTGAAGTTCTGGGCTCGATGGAAGACCTCGGCGAGCTCGTTCTCGTGCTCAACAATCCGGACTTTAAGACCGCTGCGATGATGGCCGATGCGGTCAATGCCTATACGAGCCGTCAATTCGGGCGCCCGTTAGCCGTCGAACGCGATTTGAGGAGTGTCGCCGTCCGCAGGCCCGCTGGCGTCACCTCTGCTCGCTTCATGGCCGCGATCGGGCAGCTGCGAGTTGCTCCGGATACCCCCGCGCGCGTCGTCGTCGATCAGCGCACCGGCACGGTCGTCATCGGCTCTAATGTTCAGATCTCACAGGTTGCCCTGACTCATGGCAATCTCACTGTGCGGGTTACCGAGATGCCTCAGGTGTCGCAGCCGGAGCCCTTCAGCGACGGACAGACGGTAGTGACGCCGTTGACCCAGGTCGACGCCACCGAAGAGGAAGGTCATCTCGCAATCATCGGCGGGACTGATCTGAAGACTCTGGTGCATGGGCTCAACCAGATCGGGCTGAAACCGAGCGATATCATCGCGATCCTTCAAGCGATCAAAACTTCTGGTGCGCTTCAGGGCGAACTCATCGTCCAGTAGCACAGATTGTCGGGCACCCAGCCGGACCCGGCTCTTGAGAAAAATCTGGAGAAAGGCAGCCGAAGATGAGCACGCCTGTCCGAGAATTGCGTAAGTCGATTGCCTGTCTGCTGGCAACGAGCGCCTTGATCTTGGTTCCCGCTTTCGCCAAGGCGCAGATGTCGGATGCTGCGCAACAGGCGCAGGATATAGCCAATGTCCTGCCCATTCCGCTGGATGCGGAACCACCTGCGACCGGGGCGGTCGCAGGGGATGCCAATGCGGCTTCCGTTCTACAGACTGAGCCGGAACCTGCGCCTGCGCAGACCACGGCAGCTGTGCAGTCTGAAAATGCGCGGCAGTATTGCAGCAACATCACCGACGAGGCCACGGATGCGCGCTATGCGCGCCAGGTCGCTGCTCTGAAGAAGATCGAGGAAGACGTCAATGGACGTATCGAAGCTCTCGAAAAGAAGCGTGCGGAATATGAGGAATGGCTGAAACGCCGCGAGGACTTCCTACGCAAGGCTGAGGAAAGCGTCGTCGCGATATTCACGCAAATGCGCCCCGATGCAGCGTCTCAGCAGATGGCTGTGATGGCGCCGGCCGCTGCGGCCGCGATATTGGTCAAGCTCAAGCCTCGCAGCGCGAGCGCGATCTTGAACGAGATGGAGCCAATCAAGGCGGCGCAGCTCACGACTACAATGGCAGGGCTCGCAAGAGCGAGTGATGAGGCGAAAAATCCGGGATGAAAAAGATCTGCACAATCGCGGTGCTGCTCGTCATGGGCGGCTGCGCTGCACGTGACAACATCATCACCGGTCCCGAGCTAAGCCCGGTGGGCGAGGGGATCGTTGTGAACCGCCAGCCTCTGCCCGTCAGTTTCGTCGAGCCGGAGCCGAAGACGTTCCAGTCGCTTTGGAGTGGAAAAAAACAAGTCCTCTTCACTGATCGTAAGGCACGGCAGGTGGGCGATGTCATCACGGTCAATATTCAGATCAACGACAAGGCCCAATTTGACAACCAAAGTGACCGGTCGCGAGATTCGAAGTCCGATCTGAGCTTTGGCGGATTCCTCGGCTTCGGCGGCTTCAACGTCGAAAATGAATCCGGTGAGGCCTCCGGTGGTCTCAATGTTGCGTCAAAGACGTCGACCAAGGGTGAGGGCTCAATCGATCGCTCGGAAAAGCTGCGTTTGTCGATCGCAGCGCTGGTCACCGAGGAATTGCCGAACGGCAATCTGATGATCAGCGGTTCACAGGAGGTGAAAGTCAACAACGAGGTCCGCGTGCTCAACATCGCCGGCATCGTCAGACTTTCCGACATCTCCACGGATAATTCTGTCTCCTACGACAAGATCGCGGAGGCACGTATCTCGTATGGCGGGCGCGGCCGAATTTCCGACATGCAGCAGCCGGCCTGGGGCCAGCGGATTTACGACAAAGTGGTGCCTTTCTGATGAGCGACGCATCCATGGCTTTGGCCGACGATGTCGGTGAGGAGGTGGCGCCCAAGAAAAAGGGCTCCTTCCTGATGGGCCTTCTTGGCGTGCTTGCTGTGACGCTGCTTGCCGGCGGAGCTGGCGGGGGCCTAGGGATCTATCTGGCTGGCGCTATCGAAGCGACGGTTGCCGAGAAGCTCAAGGACAAGCCGGAAGACGAGCCGCAGCTGCTCTATTCCGGAGACATGGTGTTGCAGCCGGTCGGTCCGGTCGTCGTGAACGTGGCCGATCCTGCGGATGTCTGGATTCGCCTTGAGACCGCGATCGTGTTTCCAAACGGCGCTCTTGAAAATCCCGAAGTCACAGCCGGGGAGATCCGCGAGGACATCATGGCCCTTGTGCGAACCATGCCTCTGTCGCAGCTCCAAGGCCCGAGTGCATTGCAGCACTTACGCGATGATCTCAACGATCGTGCCGCCGTAAGGACCGACGGTAAGGTGAGTGAGCTGATCATCGAGACGATGGTCGTTCAATAAACACCAATGGCGGTTTTCCGCCTTGTGAGACAGTTTCGATGAAGCGCTTGTTCTTCGCTCTTTTGCTGGTGCCCTTCCTGGGGGTTGCGGCCCATGCACAAGTACCCGACCTGGAGAGCCTCATCCCTTCTGGCGATGCGGCGGCGACCGGCCGCATCGTGCAGCTCGTCGCTATTTTGACAGTTCTCTCGATTGCGCCGGGCCTCCTCATCATGGTGACGAGCTTCACGCGCTTCATCATCGCTTTGTCATTTCTGCGCTCCGGCCTAGGCCTGCAGGGCACGCCAGGCAATCTCGTCTTGATCAGCCTGTCGCTGTTCATGACCTTCTATGTGATGGGGCCGACTCTCGATCGGGCCTGGACCGAGGGCCTTCAGCCGCTCACAAACAATGAAATCACCGAACAAGAAGCGTTCGAACGGATCACCGATCCATTCCACGATTTCATGCTGACGCAGGTCCGACCGAAAGATCTTCAACTTTTCGCCGATCTGTCCGCTAGCAAGCCTGGGGCGGAAGAGGGAGCGGAGCTGGCGCTTCCGGAGACGGGAGCGGACGCGACACGAGCGGAATCCGTGCCGTTGCGTGTTCTCATTCCCGCTTTCATGATCTCTGAGCTACGGCGTGGCTTTGAAATCGGTTTCTTGATCGTTCTGCCATTCTTGGTGATCGACATGATCGTCGCCACGCTCGTCATGTCCATGGGCATGATGATGATGCCGCCGGCGGTCATCGCTTTGCCCTTTAAGATCCTGTTTTTCGTTCTGATCGATGGCTGGAATCTGTTGGTCGGAGGGCTGGTTCGTTCGTTCTTCTGACCTTGAGACATCGAATTCGTTTCGAAATGCTCAGAAAATTAACCGCGACTTCGATCAAACCGATCTGACGCTTCCGTGAACGTCAGTGGAAGTCTGACGCAAGCCCGGTGCAAGCTGACTGAAGCCTTGTGTGCTGACGCAACGTCAATAGGGGGCACACTCAATGAAAAAAGGGCTTCGTCTTAGGCTTGGACATAAGATTTATGCGGTCCTTGCTGTCGGCTTTATAGGCTTTTCCGCCATCTCGGGTTTCCAGCTGCTTGAGCTGGGTCATGCGCTCGAAGATCAAAAGAGCCGCGAGCTTTCGCATCTGACAGAGCTTGCACTCGACATAGCCAAGGAAGAAGAGGCCGCGGTCGCGACTGGCGCTCGCTCGCTTCAAGACGCTCAGGCGGATGCAGCTCGCCGTATCGGGGCGCTACGTTATGGTGACAATGAGTATTTCTGGATCAAGGATCGCAACGCCCGCATGGTGATGCATCCGATCAAGCCGGAGCTCATTGGCACGGATCTGACCTCGATCACGGATCCCTCCGGCAAGCACCTCTTCGTTGAGATGCTCGATCTGGTGGCCAAAGAAGGCAGGGGCTTTGTTCGCTATGAATGGCCCAAGCCCGGCTCAGCAGAGCCGCAGCCCAAGCTCTCCTATGTCGACGAGTTCGCTCCCTGGGGCTGGGTAATCGGTACCGGCGTCTACATTGATGATTTGCGCGCGCAGACCTGGGCAACGGCGAAGACCGTTCTCATGATTGGCGGCCTCGTGCTCCTCGTCGTCGCGGCAATTTGCGGTTTCGTTGCCAGACGTATCTCACAGGCAATGCATGCCACGACCGCGGCCATGAACGAACTCGCCGGTGGTAACTTCGAGATTGTCCTGCCAGGCCTCGACCGCGGTGACGAGGTCGGTGAGATCGCTCGCGCCGTCGAGATGTTCAAGCAGAAGGCCATTGAGAAGGCGCGACTCGAAGCCGAAGAGCGCGAAAGCAAGTCCCGCCAGGCTGAGGCGGAGCGACGCCAGGAAATGCAGCGCCTGGCGGATATGTTCGAAAATGCGGTCGGCGAGGTTACCGAGGGCGTGTCGTCTGCGGCAACGGAACTTGAAGCGGCCGCTGGCTCGATGACAGAAACGGCGGAACGCACCGAAAACCTGTCGAGCACGGTTGTCAGCATCTCCGGTCAGACTTCGTCCAACGTCCAGTCCGTGGCGTCTGCGTCAGAGGAACTTGGTGCATCGGTTGGAGAGATCAGCCGCCGCGTTCAGGAGAGTGCCAAGATCGCTGGTGAAGCGGTTGAACAGGCCGGCAGCGCCAATCGCCGGGTCGTCGATCTCGCCGACGCGGCCCGTCGCGTGGGTGCGGTCGTGAACTTGATCACGGCGATTGCCGAGCAGACCAATCTGCTTGCGCTCAATGCGACCATAGAGGCAGCCCGCGCCGGCGATGCCGGCAAGGGCTTTGCAGTCGTGGCGATGGAAGTGAAAACGCTTGCTGCTCAGACGGCGAAGGCGACGGAAGAAATTGTCGGCCAGATCACCTCCATGCAGCAGGCGACCGATGAGGCGGAGAGTTCGATCCGTTCCATCACGGAGACCATTGCACGCATGTCTGAAATATCTGCGGCGGTCGCCGATGCCGCGGAGCAGCAGTATGAGGCTACACGCGAAATCGCCGAGAACATTCAAGAAGCGGCGCATGGCACGGCGCAGGTCGCGACCAATATCCTTGATGTGCAGGAGGGTGCAGGCGCGACGGGTGCTGCCTCTTCGCAGGTTCTGGCTTC
Source organism: Afifella sp. JA880 (assembly GCF_025379905.1). Classification (NCBI taxonomy): domain Bacteria; kingdom Pseudomonadati; phylum Pseudomonadota; class Alphaproteobacteria; order Hyphomicrobiales; family Afifellaceae; genus Afifella; species Afifella sp. JA880. Next base: position 621,870 of record NZ_JAOANH010000002.1, on the reverse strand, counting down.
GGCGCGCTCTCTGTCTCAGGAGAGCCATCGCCTCAAGCAGGAAGTGCAGAGCTTCCTGGCAACGGTGCGTGCCGCCTGAGGGCGCGACAACCCTTTTTTGACGCTCTGCGGCGGGGGCTTCCCCGCCGTTTTTGTTTTGAGAACCAGCGCGACCAGAGAATTTTTGCGCAGCCGTTCGAAAAACCGGCGTGTCTGCAAGCTTCACGCAAGCTTGCGCTGCTATCCCTTCATGCATGGCAGGTTGGTTGCTCGACACGGGCAGCAGTTACGGAAGCCGAGTGCTCCGTCCCACCAAAGGCATGATGCCGCCCTGCCATGCCGGTGAAAGCCCGGCATGTCCCCATCAATATCTCTGACACTTAGTCTGAAGGGACATCAATTATGTCTAGCCTTATCACCAACACCTCCGCAATGGTCGCCCTGCAGACCCTGCGTTCGATCAACTCCAACCTGGACGAGACGAACAACCGGGTTTCCACCGGCCTGCGGGTGAATACCGCTTCCGACAACGCCGCCTACTGGTCCATCGCCACGACCATGCGCTCCGACAATCAGGCCATGTCGGCCGTGAAGGACGCTCTTGGCATGGGCTCGGCCACCGTCGATGCGGCTTATACCGGCCTCTCCAAGGCTGAAGAAGTCCTGACCAAAATCAAGGCGAGCCTTGGTGCTGCGACGGGCGAAGGTGTCGACCGGGCGAAGGTTCAGGAGCAGATTTCGGCTTATCAGGACCAGCTGAAGACGATCGCGGAATCCGCGTCGTTCTCCGGCCAGAACTGGCTGAGCACGGGCTCCAGCACGGCCTTCAACAAGGAGATCGTGTCGTCGCTGTCGCGTGATGCCAACAACAAGCTTGCGATTGGCACCATCGACGTCGATATCACCAACACCCGTCTTTATGGCGATGGTACCGCTCAGTTCGGTATCCTCGACAAGACGATCGACCTGAACACCTACACCTCTAACTCGGGTCAGGCGGCAAGCGTCGAGACGGCTGCGGTGGCCTTTGCTGCGGCGGATGACAAGATCAGCTTCAGCGTGTCGCAGAACGGCGCTCCGGCCAAGACGGTCGAGATCACTCAGCAGACCCTGGCGGATGCCGGCCTGTCTGACACCTCGATCCGCTCGAATGCCGATCTTGCGGCGGTCTACACTCAGGCCCTGAAGGATGCCGGTATTGAGGGCATCGACGTGGTTCTGGACGGCACTGACCAGGTTGAGTTCTCGTCTACCGATGACTTCAGCATCTCCGGTGCCACGACTGCCGGCGCGACCGGTATCACTGTCGCTTCGCTCGGCCTGTCGGCCACCGACGTGACGACTTCGGCGGCTGCGGCTGGTGCTGCCTCCGTTGCCACGATCGACATCTCGTCGGCTTCTGGCACCGAAGTGCAGAACTTCATGAAGGTCGTCGACGAGGCGCTTGGTCAGGTGACCTCGGCTGCGTCTTCTCTCGGTACGGTTCAGACCCGCATCGACATGCAGACGGAGTTCGTGAAGACCCTGATGAGCACGATCGACACGGGCGTTGGCGCCCTGGTCGACGCGGACATGGAAGAGGAATCCACGAAGCTGAAGGCTCTCCAGACCCAGCAGCAGCTGGCTGTGCAGTCGCTCAGCATCGCCAACTCCTCGAGCCAGAACATCCTGTCGCTCTTCCGTTAAGCGAGGTGAAGATAGCGAGGTAAGAACCTTCCAAGGTTTCGCCTCACGCTCCTCCCCCGTGCAGGCGGACCAAGAGAGCCACGCTCCGAAAGGAGCGTGGCTTTTTTCGTATGCAACGCTGAGGCAAGCTTATCACGTCAAATCCCCATGAGACGCAATGCAAGACTGTATGGCGTGGGGAGACTTGATGAACGCGCGCGAGCAGATGGATAAGCTGTGGGCCAATCTCGCTGGGCTCGGCGGCCGGCGGCTTGCTGCCCTGGGAATTGTGGGCGCGACCGTGCTCCTGGCGATCGGTCTCGGTGCCTTCTACCTGAGCAAGCCGGAGCGAGAGATCCTCTATAGTGGTCTCAGCCGCGAAGATGTCGGCCAAATTGGATCGGTCCTGAAAGACAACGGAATTGGCTTCGACGTAGCTCCCGATGGCACGTCGGTTCTCGTCGGTCATGCCGATACGGCACGTGCCAGGATGCTTCTCGCAGAAAAAGGCCTCCCGCAGAGCACCCATTCCGGCTACGAGCTGTTTAACGAGCTCGGCTCCTTCGGCCTCACCTCTTTCATGCAGGATGTCACGCGTGTACGCGCCCTCGAAGGCGAGCTTGCGCGCACCATTCAGACGATGGACGGAATCAAGGCTGCACGCGTCCACATCGTGCTGCCCGACCGCGCCTCATTCCGGCGCGACCAGCAGAAGGCCTCAGCCTCAGTTGTCATCCGTACGCGCCTTCCCGATGATGCGACGGCCGCCAACGCTATCCGTCATCTCGTTGCCGCCTCCCTTCCCGGCATGGACACGAACAACGTCACCGTCCTCAACACCGAGGGGGTTGTCCTTGTCTCTGGTGACGATCCTTCCGCCTCTGGTGGCGGCCTCATGGACGATCTCAAGCGGCGCGTCGACCGTGAGCTGGAAGAGAAGATCCGGCGCACGCTGACGCCTTATCTCGGCTACGACAACTTTCAGATCAGCGTTTCCACTCGTCTCAACACTGACCGGAAGCAGGTGAGCGAAGTCATCTATGATCCGGAATCTCGGGTGGAGCGTTCCGTGCGCGTCGTGAAAGAGACCGGCACCAGCCAAAATAGCACGACAGACTCCGCTGCGACCGTACAGCAGAACATCCCTGTCGCGCAGATGGAGGCGGGCGGCGGCAATAGCTCCAATGAAGAAAACGAGCGGCGCGAAGAGCTGACCAATTTCGAGATTTCCTCGAAGAAAGTCGACACTGTTCATGACGGCTACGAGGTGGAGAACTTGTCCATCGCGGTTCTCGTCAATCAGGCGCGGCTGCAGGCCGATGAGGGGCAGCCTGACGTGATGCCGATCGAAACGCGGCTCATGGAGATCGAGCAGCTCGTCCAGTCGGCCACAGGCTTCGACAAAGAACGCGGCGATCAGCTCAAGGTCTCTTCGGTCATGTTCGCCGATGGCGGTAACGACCTCGAGCCAGTGCCTGGTCCTTCGATGGGCGAAGTGCTGATGCGTCAAAGCGGTACGCTTATCAATGCCGGCACTATCCTGGTCATGGCCATATTGCTGATCTGGTTCGGCCTTCGTCCAACGCTGAAGACTGTCCTCGGTCGTAGTCAGCCGCTGGAAGCCGGTGCAGTCGCGATCGAAGGTGAGATGGCTGCCGGTATGCTGCCTGGCCCGGATGAAGCTGACATGGCCGATGGTCATATCGCAGGGCTGGCGCCTCCGGAACAGGTCAACCTGATCGAAGATCTGACCAGCAAAAAGAACCGCACACCGCAGAAACGTCTCGAGCAGATTATCGACTTTGACGAAGAGCAGGCGGCGACGATCCTGCGGCAGTGGATGCGCGTGGAAGGAGCATGATGATGCATGCTCTTGTCCGCCTTCTGCCCGACTTCGATGAGCCTGAGGCAGGCCGCAACTTGCGCAAGGTTCTCCCAGAGTTTCCAGCTGAAACGCCGCGTGTCGAACCGACCCTGGCTAGTATTTTCGCTGTCAAACCACCGAAAGAGGATCCTGAGAAGGCCTTGGCGGCAGCGAGAGACGCTGGGTTCGCAGGAGGGCTTGCGGCCGGCCGACGCGAAAAAGAGACAGCCTTGGAGGAGATACGCGCCAGTTTCGCAGCAGAGCTCGAAGAAAAGCGCGCCGGTTGGGTGGCTGAGGAAGCAGAAAAGATTGCCGAAAGCATCGGCAATGCGTTCAGCGAACTCGATGCAAGCCTCAGTGAAGCTGTGGCCGCCATTCTGGTCCCCCTGGTCGGTGCTGCAATCGCCCAGAAGGCCGTCGCCGAGCTGTCAGACATGATCATCGACATGAGAAGCCGTGAGGACGAGCCGGTCCTCGAAGTGGTGGGGCCGGAGGATCTTCTTGAGGCGGTGAAAACTCGTCTGGGCGAGATGGCCAGCGGGATCGGTTTCAGGGTGGGTGGGGGGCCGGACGTGCGGGTGACCGCCGGCCCCACCATCATCGAGACGCAGTTGCAAGCCTGGCGCGAGCGCGTGTCGCTGGCGATCAGCGAGGCCGAAAATGTCTGACGACGCCAAAGAGCATCAAGAACTTATCATCATCAAGCGCTACGAGGACGAAGAGCACGAGTCTCATTCGAGCGCGTGGAAGGTTGCGCATGCCGACTTTATGACGGCGATGATGGCCTTCTTTTTGATCATGTGGCTGATCAACGTCACCGATGAGGAAGTGAAAAAGTCGATTGCCAACTATTTCAATCCGGTGAAACTTTCGGCCAGCATCACCGATCGGAAGGGCCTTAACAACCCGGAGGAGATTGGTGAAGGCGATAGCGAAAGCAGACGCTCCGGCGACGGCGCGGAGCGTGGCACCCCAGGCCCGCTCGAAGGCGGCCACGGTCAGGATGAAGAAGCTAAACGTGACGCCTCTACTCACGAGGAAGCTCGAGGAGAGAGCGCTGGAGGTGCCGAGGGCAACTCGCCTCCAATCGACCGTCCTGCACCCGATGCAACGATGACTGCTGAACAGGCGGCCTTCAGCGATCCCTATCTCGTCCTGGCTGAGCTTGCCGATGAAGTTCCGCCGGCCGATCCGGCGACGATGGAAGCGCCTGTCGGCGAGACGGGAATCGTCGGCGTGACGGGCGGTGAAGTTTATCGTGATCCGTTCGACCCCGTTTACTGGCAGATGCAACCAGCTTCCCAGTCGAAGACCAAGAAGCCAGGGGACGTTAAGAAGATTGCCGAAAGACCAAGCGATCGGCGGCTGGATGCCACTGCGGCGAGCGATAAAGATATCGCAGACGCTTCCGATGATCAGCCTGTGCTCTTTCCCCAGGTGGTGCTTGGTGCTGCCAACGGCGTGAGCCAGGCCGAGAGAGTCGAGGCCGCCCAGATGGAAGCGCAGCTTCAAGCAGAGCTCAAGAAAAAGCTCGGGGAACTCGATGCACCAAACATCAGCGTGCAGGCGACGCCCGAGGGCATTCTGATCAGCCTTACGGACGAGATGGACTTCTCCATGTTCGAAATTGGCTCGGCGATTCCGAAACCCGTCGTCGTCGTTGCGATGGAAAGTGTCTCAGAGCTCCTGGTTGATCGTCCAGGAGATATCATCGTTCGGGGCTATACGGACGGACGGCCCTTTCGTTCTCCGACCTACGACAATTGGCGCCTGTCCACGGCCCGTGCCCATATGGCGTATTATATGCTGACGAGAGGACGTCTTCCGGAAACGCGCATTCGCGCGATCGAAGGTTTTGCCGACCGCAACCTCAAGAATCCTGAAGATCCGAATGCGGCTGAAAACCGTCGTATCGAGATCCTTCTTAAGGAGCCGGCATGATGTGCATCATGAGGCTCAGGATCGTCGTGGCGCTGTCGCTTCTTATCATGGCCGTGCCGAACGCCGTGTTCGCACAGACAGGTTCAGACCGTTTGCGTCCCGCGCGCGTCCTTGATCTTCCGTCATCAACGGATCAGGGCGGCCGCCCTTCTTTTTTCTCACGGGGCCTTAGGCTCTTTGGGCGTGATGAAGTGCCGCCTACGCCTGCACCATACTTAGATACCGAAGTCGAGCCTGAGACGAGTGACCAGCCTACGAAGGCACGCCGGCGCACCCCTGCGGCCGCACCCCGCCTGCCGCGCGCACGGCCAATGGTTACTGAAGCGGACAAAGGCGATGTCGCTCAAAACGCTGGTGCTACGGCGGATGTCGACGCTGAAAACGTTCAGGAACTTCCGGGAGTGGCTGTGTCTTCCGAGCCCACGGAGGAACCTCTAGCGGCAAGCGTATCGGATGCCCGAGGCGAGGGGGCACTTGATGAGGCGATGCAAGCTGAAACCGGGCAGGGTGATAATGTTGCTGCCAACGATGTTGCCGAGCAGAACGCCGCGTCTGCCGATGTCGAGCCTGCGGGTGATGAGGAGTCTGTAACCCAGAGCGAAGAGCCGACCCCCATCGTTCCAAAGGACGCGATGGACGGTGAAATGCTCGCGGCCCCTGGCGCTGATGGTGACGGATCGGCTCCCACGGAAGCTGGGGTGGCCGAGGCTTCCGGTGCTGGTGAGGATGTTGCTCCAGCGTCCGTCTTGGGCTCAGCCGGCTCTACGGCAGACCCGTTCTCTCAGAGGCCGGACGATGGCAGTGCCGAGGTTGCTGGCGGGCACGAAATTGCCGAAGGCGCTCACACTGAAGTTGGTGGAAGGTCTGCTAAATCGGCCGACCGACACACGTCTGAACAGACATATGAAACCAGCGTCGGGGGTGAGAAGTGGTCTGTCCCACAGGATGGGGCGGATGAAAACCACGGTGCGAGCGTCGATCCTGAGGAGGGGACGGACCATGGTGGTCCCCAGGTCGTCGGTGATGCCTCGACGGTCCAGGCCGGAGGGCCGCCGAATGAGGTGGTGCCTGCTGTCGAAACATCCCATGCGCCGGCGACGAATGAGGGCGCTCATACGGACATCGCTCCGCACAATGACGCGTCTGCCGACCCGGACGAGGCCGACAATGGTCATAAACCTCTCCAGCAAGCGGAAGTGAGCGACGACGACCGTGCATCTGAGGACGCGCATGTTGAAGACGGCGTCAAGGCGGAGGCCGGCCGGAGCTCGGAAGGTATTGATCACGGCCAGAGCAGCGACCACGTTGACGATGAGCCCGAAAGTGGTGCCGATAAACATGCTGCGGACGATGCGCATGCGGGCAGCGAAACTGAACATGCTGCAAGCGATGACAAGCCAGCGCCGGCCGGAGGTGATGGCGATGGTAAGGCCGCGGAGAAGGTCGAGCCCTTGCCGATTGCCCCGCGTCCCGGGCTCGATGCTGCAGCGCTGTTCCGCGACCTGCAAAGTGTGCAGGATCGGATTGCTCAAGGATCGACGGAGGCTCTGGCCGAACAGCGCCAGGTTCTGGATCGAATTGAAGTGGAATTTCGCAAGGCACCCCAGGAGACCTGGCAGGACCCCCGCAATGCGGTGTCTCTTGTCGGCTACGTGCTGAGCGGCGGGAGGCCCGCCGTGCTGCGGGACATTCTGCGCTCTGAACCTCTGCCGGCCGTCGATGAGCAATTGATGCGAGGCGCGCTTGCGTATGCAGAAGGGCGGGCGCAGGCTGCGAAGGAAGCACTGGCGGAGGTGAAGGCGCGGAACTTCACCTCGACGGGAAGTCAGGTCGCCATCGCTCAGGCCGCTCTCGTCGTGTCGGAAGATCCCATGCGGGCAGCCGCACTCCTTGACGAAGCGCGTTTGCTGGCGCCGGGCACACTGGCCGAAGAAGCGGCTTTGCGGCGCGAGATTCTCGTTGTGGCGGAGCTTCAGCAGGTGGAGAAATTCGCGCTCCTGTCGCGCCAATATCTGCAGCGGTTTCGTCATTCTGTCTATGCGGGCAACTTCCGGCAACGTTTCGCGACGGCGCTCACGCGCATGAAGTTCGTCGATAATCCTGAGGAATTACCGAGGCTTGACGACATTCTGAGCGACATGGAGCTGGCGGCGCGTCAGGAACTTTATCTGATCATCGCGCGCGCGGCCGTCGTGCAGGCGAAGGCACCGATTGCGCGCTTTGCGGCGGACAGGGTCCTGGCGATGCCGGATCTCAGCGACACCGCCAAGGAGCAGGCGCATCTCTATCGGGCGGCGGTGTCTGTTGTTGGGGTGGAGACGTTCGACGGCGCGAGTGCGGCTCTCAAGAAGATCGATCGCAACCTTTTGGAGGAGGCGGACCGCGATCTTCTCGACGTGGTTTTGGGGATTGCCGACAGCATCCGTAGGGCACCGCAGGTCACACTGACGGATGTGGCGGCCGATCGCCCGGCGGACGAAACCGCTGCAAACGCGACCCCGGCGAGCGCCGCCGCGTCGCCGCAAGCTGCTGAATTGAAAGATGAATTTTTACAGACAAATCCCACCATCGCGCGCGCCCAACAGGCGGTTGAGGCGGCCGATGAACTGCTCGGGGGAGCCCAATGAACGTGGCTGATCTACCTTTTCTCACAGGGCCGGCACGGCCGGATGGCAAGGCGAGTGCGGGCGGGAAGGGCGCGGCGGAGGCGGGGGACGGCTTCGCGAAGCTCATGCAGAACGGCGCTGCGGAGGCGGAGAAAAAGCCCGCTGCAGATGTCACGTCGAGAGCCCAAGACACTGACATAAAAGAGAAAAATGCCGGCGCGAAAGGACACGACGGCACAAGCGGTGAAGCGGCCGACGAGACCGGCGGCGCCGAGGATGCGGCGGCGCGGCTGAGGCGGCGCATCGCCGGAGAGGGCCAGGATAACCAAACGAAATCAAAGACTTCCGACGACGACCCGCGGATCGCCATGCGCCGGGCCGAGGCGCAGAAACGCGAAAAGGAAGCGGCGGCGAAGGTGGCCGGCGAGGCGGGCGCGGAAAAGACCTCAGACACCGCAGACGACGGCGCTAACACGCTGACGGATAACGAGATTTCGTCGGACCTGCAGGCGTCCGAACCCGCCGAGGAGAGCGCGAAGCCGCAGGATAAATCGCGCCCCGAAGAGGCGAAATCGGGCGAAAAACCTGCGCAAACCATCGATTTTGCGGCGGATGCGCTCGCGAACGTTGTCGATGCGGGAAAAACCAACGAGGCGGGTGGGGCAAAGACGCAGAATGGCGCCTCAGGGCTCTTCCCCGGCGCCCGTGCCGTCACGCAAGCCTTTGAAGGATATAAGCTTTCTGGCGAGGCGGGGACAACTCCCTACGTCATGCACCGGGTCGACGTGATCCAGCAGGAAACGAACTTCGCGCCGGTGCTGACGCCGGGATCGCGCTTCGCACAGGCGCTTTCGACCGCCGAGCTGTCGCAGAAAACCGTTTCTGCGGAAGGGCTTAGCACGCAGGCAGCGGGGCCTGAACTGGTGCTTGGGCGCGAGGCGCGCGGTCAGGGCCGGGCGGGCGCGCAGGAGCGGGGAGAAGCCGCACTCTCGGCGAAGTTGGCCGAGACTCGCGCTGCGACCGCTAAGACCGCGGACCTGGCCGAGGCCGGGGCCGACGGGGACAATGCCGGGCTTCCGGGCGGCGAGTTGAAGCGGATCGCGGATGCGATCGTCGCAGAAAACCGCGGTGGCGGCGGATCGCAGACCTCGGAGACGGGGCGCTCGGCCAATTCCGCGGCGTCGGCCAATTCGCCGGCGCAGCAGGCGTTCAACAGCCCGGCGCGGCTGTTGCGCATCCAGTTGCACCCGGAATCGCTCGGCACCGTTCAGGTGGAACTTCGCATGCGCCAGGGCGAACTTTCGGTGACGTTGAAGGCGAGCCGGCCGGAAACCGCCCGCATGCTGGAAGAGGACAGCCACAAGCTGTCGGAGATCCTGAAGGCGGCCGGGCAGGAGCCCGACAGCGTGACCATTCAGTCTGAACGCGCGCTGCCGCAGATCGATACATCGTCGAATGCGGCACGCTCCGGCATCGCGTTTGCGATGGGCAACGGCGCGGCGAATGGCGGGCCGCAGGCCGGCACGCAACAGGGCGGGGCCGGCGAGAACGGAACCGGCGGCCAGAATGGCGGCGGACAACAGACCCAAACCCCAGAGGAGCAGAGACATGGCCAGGCTTCTGAGGAAAACCGCCCTCGCGGCGGCCTGTTCGTTTAGCCTGATCGCGGCGACCTGCGGGGCGGCAGGGGCGGCCGCCACGCTCGGCGACGGCGCTGGTGTGGCCGGCAAGGCGGCGGGGAAGGCTGCGGGCGGCAATATCTGCGAGCGCGAAATGGCGGTCGCGGCGAAGAAATATGGCGTGCCGCTCGGCGTTCTTTATGCCGTCGGGCTGACGGAGACGGGCCGCAAAGGCTCGCTGCAGCCCTATGCCATGAACATTCACGGCCGCCCGTTCTTCGGCAAGAGCGTGGCCGACGCGCTCGACGAATTCAAACGCTCGCGCGCCGCCGGCTCCAAGCTGATCGACATGGGCTGCATGCAGATCAACCACCATTTTCATTCCGAACATTTTGCCTCACCGGCGGAAATGTTCAATCCGAAGAAGAACGTCGATTACGCGGCGCGGTTTTTGACCAATCTTCGCAAGCGCGAGGGCAGCTGGACGCTTGCCGTTGCCCGCTACCATGCCGGGCCCAACAACAACCCGGCGCAGAAGCGCTATGTCTGCGCCGTCATCACCAACATGGTGGCGACGGGGTTTGGGGCGTGGACGAAGGAATCGAAGGAGTTTTGTGGGTAGGGGGTGAGGGGTTGGAGGGGGGCCGGTTGCTAACCGGCAGGTTCCGGCGGCTGCCACCGCAAACGCAGACATCTATGCTAGATTGGCGTGCTGCCGCAGCCGACCCAAAGCCGTCGCTCAACACGGCTTCATTACAATGGGACGCAGCTCAGTGCTTCAGACATTCGGCGTCACCCCTCCTTTTTTCAGAAGCGCAGCGCCGATGCGGAAGAGGTCAGGCATGTCATAGCGCCCGTCTGGACGGCTTATAAGGACGCCCATCTTGGTCAGGCGCTCAGCGAGGTCAGCCTCTTTATCTGACAGATCAGGTTTCCGAGATGAACCGACCAGCACGGGAGGGAGAGCATTTTCGTTGCGTGCAATCTTCACAGCAGCTTCCACCGTGGCGTTCATTGTCCAAGCATCAAAGAAGACCTGTGGGTCTGCTGGCACCCGAAGACCGGCGAGCGGCTGGAGAACCCGCTTGATCCAAGGGTATTCTGTATTGAGCTGCTCGATGCGGACTTTTGAGGCTTCCCGGAGTCCTTCGCGGATCGTTTGCGGCAAAAGGACGAGGGAACCCGCATCACGGGATTGGGACCGTTCCGCGGCGTTCTGCATAAGGATGAGAAAGCTGCGCGGGGTCACATCTCCGAGGCCATCTGCAAGATGGTTATACGGCCAGTCGAAGGTTTTTCCCTTACGCGGACCTGCGCCCATGAAGTTGCCTGCCATGGCCTCAAAAAGCTTCTGTTGCTGGCTTTCATTATTGGACAGCTTCCAAGTTCGAAGCTCTTCTTGTTTTTCTGGCGGTTTGCCCAAGCCACGATACTGAAGGAAACGACCGAAGGCGTCCCTTGCATCTTCATCAAAGGCCAATCTCGCAAACATCAGCCCGTAGAGATCCGACTGCCTCCACCCGAGTTTCGCCGCGCCGCTGCGCAGCTTGGGCAGTTCCACAAATCGCAACGTGAGCTCGCTCAACTGGTCCGGGCGCATAAAGAGCTTGGCCCGGATCGCGTTAAATCCGCGCAGTTCCCAAACGGCACGCATCAACGCGTCGATTAGCGCACTAAGCCGTCCCCAATCCTCCGAGATTGCATCGAGCGCGTCAAAGACGATTAGGAGAGTCTCATCTCGATTGGTAAGGTCGTCATCAACCTCCGCCATGGCTTCGGCCCAATCTTCGGGATCGGCGAAACGGTCAAGCATGTCCGTGGGGGTGTGCTTCTGATTAGGCTCGGTCACTTTGAGGGCTGCGCCCGCGATGATGGCTCGCCAAAAGGCGTCTGCGGCGGTTCTTTCCTGCCCGTTGGGCACCAGTCGGTCGATCTCTGGTTTCGACACACCCGCGCGGCTCACGCCGCCAAATCCGATCTGAACCTGGAGCTTGTCGAGCCCCAGGCGCGGGTAGAGATCGGTGGCGAGCTGTCTGGTGTCCTTGTTATATAACACGCTCGCCCAAAAGCTCTTTCCGGCCCCGCGCGCGCCCAGAACAAGCGTGGTCGCGGGGTCAAGCGCTTTGCTATGGGCCGTGGGCGCGAAGACGTCCCGCAACTTGGCCTTGTCCGCTCCGACGATTGTCGTCGACGCGCTGGGGTCAAACCGCGCGATGGCCTCGCGGATCGTTGTGATGTCCTCCGGTTTGGGAGGACGGGATCTCTGGCGAAGGCTCATTTGGCTAAATCCATCTGCTCGTCGAGCCAATCCAGAAGCTCCCCGAAGGTCGACCGCACGAGCCGTTCATCGAGCTGGACGCGGTTCTCAACCGGGTTAAAGCTGCGGTAACGCTCGTCATTGAGGATGCGCAGCACGGGCACCGGGTCTTGAGGCAGGGCGGTCGGCGCGTCGTTGTCCGCCCAGACCAGCTCCAGATCGTCCGGCCCGAGCCTTTCGGGCTGTGCAAGTGGCCCCTCCTCCATGCTCCAGAGAGCGTCAAAACGCTCCCGAGCGATCTCCGCATCCCCGGGATCAGCCTTGGCCTGCACGAACCAGGCGTTCTCCTCCCAGTCCGTACCACCCGGGATACGTTCGCGGATGTGAGCCAAGAGGAAGGCATAGCCCTGGAAGGTCTGTGGCTCATTGATGCCAAAAAGGAGTACTTTCGCCCCAAGCCCAAGGACCGGGGCTGCCGTCGTTTCATGCAGGCCCGCGCGCCCGTCGATCAACACAACGTCGTAGTCTCCGGTGGACTCAAAGCTCCCAAGCATTTCTTGCAGTTGATCGCGAAGGGACAAGGGTGTGCCGTTGCGCATGTCTTCGAGGCTTGCCCGGGCGATCTTGGCAAGCGCATTAGCGGGATGTGCGAGGGTTTGGCTGCCAAAGGCGGGCACGACGGAAATCCCGTCCAAGAGGGAAGACTTGCCAATACAATCGGCGCGGAACGTGCCGTCAGTGCCGGAGAGCCCATTCTCCACAAGCCAATCCACGACACCATAAGTGGGTAGTTCTTCTGGCTTCAAGAGCGTCGCGCCGAGTCCCGGAGCTTCGAGGTCGAGATCCACAGTAAGTACCCGCAAACCGGCCTGGGCCAAATGCGTCGCCGCGATGGAAAGGGCCGTGGAGCGGCCAACACCGCCCTTGATGCTAACAAACGCAATCCGCGGGATCGTGCCCGGTTCAAGCACGGGACGCACCATCCAATCTGCACCGACAATCCGGCGATCGAGAAGTCGGACATTCACCCCGCCAATTTTCAGGACGGGTGCGGTACGGGCCTCTTCGACAATCCGCGAGACGCCAGTCGCGTTGCGTCCGCGCACGGGATCTTCGGGGCGGGCATATGGGCCAAGGCGCTCGGTGACCGCACTGTTCAAGCTGTCGAGATCTGCTTCAGTGATGTCCAGAATCACCCCAAGGCGGCCTTCAAAGTCCCGGATCACGATGGGCTCTGCAGCGGCCAGATCTCCAGAATACGCGGCCCTGAGACTGGCGACGAACTGCGGGAGACTATCGTCGAAGCGAATAGGGGGCTTCATGGCAAGGCCGACCGGGCTAGATCCGCATCCGCGCGCCATCTTTCCAAGGTTGCCGCGTCAGGACGTGCACCGTCGCTGTATCGGATTTTGATAGCCCAACCTTCCATGTAATGCTGATCAGTAAATTGAACGAGCTGTGTTGCCCCTCGCCCCGAAATCGAGTCCCGAAGTTTTGCCTTAATTTCAGGGAAGTGAGCGTAGACGGGCCCGTCTTTGCTGTCGGTGGTCCAGGAAATGCCACGATACAAAGCTTTGATCGCACATTCTGCTGCAATTCCATAAAGATAGCCCGCCGTCGTGCGGTCGGGTGCTTCTGCGTTCTTGAGCCGCTCGGCAGCGGCCCAATTGCGATGGGCTGCCTTGGTGAGGTGGGAGGTGAATTGGCTCATGGCTCTTTGTTAATCTCTGGCCCGTCGATTGCCAAGCTGCGTGCTGCGGGCGCGTTAGTTTGGGTCCCCCTTAAAGCAGGAGTTGTGTGCCCGCCTCAGCAAACGGTAGCTTTGATAAAGTTCGTTAAAGAATGGGAGCAGCCGATCTGACGGCGGAAGCTGCCGTTCATTCAACGAGCCCGGACGTCCGTTCCTGCGTGAAGGCAATGCTTTGCTTGTACGACCGCGATGGGCGCAAACTGGACTTGCTCTTTCGCGGCTCGAATATCTTAAGGCGAGTTGCTTTGCCGTAATCCGAGGCACTGCGCCAAGCTATTACAGTTTGGCAAGCGCCACCCCTCACCCGCCGCTTTGCGGCGACCTCTCCAGAGGGGGGGGAGGAACTGGCAGTGCCATGGGCCGTGGCTGTCTTTCTCGAACAAGTTGTTCAACGGTTGCCACCGGAGTTGAGCGTTGGCGAGTGCTTTGAGCAGGGCGAGATTCCCCTCCCCCTTGTGGGGAGGGGTTAGGGGAGGGGTGTCGGCGGCGTCTGTTTGTTCGGTTGGCCGTGCCCTGAGCTGGCTCGGAGTGACCCCTCACCCGACCGGCTTCGCCGGCCACCCTCTCCCATTTGTATGCCTTTGGGGGGCGAGGGGAGGCCGTGCTGTTGGCTGATGGCGTGCTCGACAATCAGCGCCACCCCTCACCCGCCGCTTCGCGGCGACCTCTCCCCAGAGGGGAGAGGAACTGGCCGTGCCCCCGGGGGGGGGGGAGCCGTGCCATTGGTTGGTGCCGTGCCGGAATGTCGTGTGGTGGGGGGCGGCTTCTTGAGAAAATTCGCAAACTGGCTCGCCTCGTCGGAAGGGAGCTCCGGAATATACGAGCGCTGCGTGTATTGTGACGGTTTTATTGCAGTAAATTCTTACGGTTTGGTCAGAACTCGCCGTTACGTCTGTCGATATCCTTGGGGTGTTGCGGTGGCCCAAGTGATATCGATACTGACGTCAAGATGATCGAAGCGGTGAGATGACCGGACACGGGAGAGAGACTGGGGCGGCGAAGGCGGGTTTGCGTCTCGACAATCCGGTGCAGCATTTTTTGCGGCGTTGGGCTTCGGAAATTCGCCCGGGCGAGACGCTGCCGTCTTATGAGAGCGTGGCGCTCGGGCATCTCGGGCGGCTCATCGAGATGAAGGCGCTGGCGTTTCGCGATGCCGGCGAGGCGGAGGATTTGCGGCTTCTGCGCATCGGCCCCGCCTTTGCCGCCTGGGCCGATACCGTTGGCGATGCCGATGGCGGGGAGAATGGTGCGGCGGTGGTCTCCGCGCTTCGCCGCGACCGCGCCCGCGCCATTTGCGAGGTCATCGCGCGCGCCGAGGAAAGCTGCCGGCCGGAGCGCGTCGAGACGCATATGATCGTCAACGGGGCGATCGCCACCTACGATCTGTGGGCGCTGCCGCTGTCGAACAGGTGGGGGCCGGTGAGCTTCATCCTTCTTCTCGACGAGCACGCGGCGCGGCAGGATCTTCTGGAGACGATGTTCGGCGCCACGATGGAGGGGATGCTGGCGCTGCAGGCGATCCGCGACCGGGCGGGGGCGGCGGTCGATTTCGAGATCATCGCCTTGAACCAGGCGGCAGCACGGCTTCTCGACCGCGAGGCGGGGGCGCTTTCCTGGCAAAGAATGTCCGATCTTGCGGGGCTGTTTCCGGGGCAGGATCTCGTTTCGGCGCTGCTCGCCTGCGTCTGCGACGGGGGGCGGACGCATTTTGAAGCGACGTTCCAGGGGGCGACGTTCGAGGGGGCGAGGTTTGAGGGGGCGACGTTCGAGGGGGAGGCGGGAGCGCGGCATCTGCGCTTCGGCGTGGCGCCGACGGGCGATCTCGTCTCGGTGACGGTGAGCGACATCGCCGACATTCGCGCCCGCGAGGAGGCGCTGCGCACGCTCTTCGACGACAATCCCGTGCCGATGTGGCTCGTCGACAAGGAAAGCCGCCAGATCATCCGCGTCAATCGGGCGGCGAGCGCGCATTACGGCTATGGGCCTGAGGACTTTCTGGCGATGGATGTGCTCGATGTCGCCGCCCCCGGCGACCGCACGCGCATGCGCGAGTTTCTGGAGACGCTTTCGGACACGCGCTCGGGGGCAGGCCAGGCGGCGCGGCCGGTGGAGCAATCGTGGATCCATGTGACGGCCGACGGGCGCCGGATCGAGGTGTTTCCCTATGCGCGCGAGCTTTTTGTGGAGCGGCGGCCGGTCATTCTTCTGTCGGTGATCGACGTCACCGAACGGCGCAAGGCGGAGGCGCGGGTGGAGCATATGGCCCATCACGACGCGCTGACCGATCTGCCGAACCGGCTTCTCTTCCGCACGCGGCTCGAAGCCGATCTTCTGCGCGCAAGGCGGAGCGAGGGGGCGCTTGCCGTCCTCTGCCTCGACCTCGACCATTTCAAGGGCGTCAACGACACGCTCGGCCATCCGATCGGCGACAAGCTGTTGCAGGCGGTGGCGGAGCGCTTCAACCGGACGCTGCGCGAGACGGATTTCGTCGCGCGGCTCGGCGGCGACGAATTCGCCATCATCCAGGCCGATCTCGACGATCCCTCGGATGCGAGCGGGCTCGCCGGCCGGCTCATCGAGGCGATCGAAAAGCCTTTCGATATCGACGGCCATCAGGTCGCCGTCGGCACCAGCATCGGCATCGCGTTCTCGCCCTTGGACGGGTGCGAGGCGGATACGCTGTTGAAGAACGCCGATATGGCGCTCTACCGCGCCAAGGCCGACGGGCGCAGCACGTTTCGCTTCTTCGAGCCCGGCATGGATGCGCGGCTGCAGGCGCGGCGCGCGCTCGAACTCGATCTGCGCAAGGCGCTGGTGAACCACGAATTCGAGCTCTATTACCAGCCGCTCCTCAATGTCGCGACGCGGCGGGTGACGGGGTTCGAGGCGCTGTTGCGCTGGCCGCATCCCGAGCGCGGCATGATCCCGCCCGATGCCTTCATTCCGGTCGCCGAAGAGATCGGCCTCATCGTGCCGATCGGCGAATGGGTGCTGCGGCAGGCCTGCGCGGAGGCGGCGGGCTGGCCGGAGATGATCAAGATCGCCGTCAATCTGTCGCCGGTGCAGTTCAAGAGCAAAAGGCTCGTGGAGACCGTCGTCGAGGCGCTTCAGGAATCCGGGCTCGATCCGGCGCGGCTCGAGCTGGAGATTACGGAATCTGTTCTGCTGCATGGCAGCGCGGGGAATGTGGCGGTGCTGCAGGAGCTCAAGGATCTCGGCATCCGAATTTCCATGGACGATTTCGGCACCGGCTATTCCTCGCTGAGTTACCTGCAGAAATTCCCCTTCGACAAGCTCAAGATCGACCAGTCCTTCGTGCGCGAACTCTCCGACCGGCCGGAGGCGATGGCGATCATCCGCGCCGTCACCGGGCTCGGGCGGAGCCTGCAGATGCTGACGACGGCGGAGGGGGTGGAGACGCCCGAGCAGCTGGAACGCCTGTCGCGCGAGGGGTGCACCGAGGTGCAGGGCTATCTCTTCAGCGAACCGCGGCCGGCAAGCGAACTGGCGCTGCTTCTCGCCTGCGGCACGCAGCCGTTCGAACGCCTGGCGAAGGACCAGACGGCCCTGGAAGAAAAGGGTAGGAGCGAGATGGACGGGAGAGAGAAGGGGGAGATGCAGGCGGTGGCGTAAGCGGGTGCCTCAGCGCGCCGGCCTGCGCAGGCGGGCGTTTTCGAACGGAAAGCCCTCATCGTCTCGGGGGCGGCGCGAGACTTCTTCGAAGCCTTGCGCCAGATAGAAGCGCAGGGCGCCCGCGTTTTCCGTGTAGACTTCGAGGGTGAGTTCGTCGCGGCGCGTGAGGGCATGGGCGATCAGGCGGCGGCCGATGCCTTTTTTCTGGTGCGCGGGGGCGACGAACAGGCCGCCGATGAAATTCTCCATCAGGGCGATGAAGCCCGCGGGCTCGCCGCTTTGACACGCGACCCATGTCTCGGCCGCGGCAAGATATGTCTCTTCGATGAGACGCCGCTGTTCCAGGAGCCGGGCGCGGCCGATGAAGGGATGCGCCAGGAGCGAGGCGTCGAGCCAGATCTTTGAGAGTTTTTCGGTGTCCGTTGCCGGATCGAAGGCGCGGATGATTGGGGAGGTCTCACGCATGACGCTGATCGAACGCCTCCCGTGCGGCGCACAGATCGTCCTGGTGCGCGACCGCCCAGTCGTAAAGAGCGAGGAAAGGCTCCTGCAGCGTGCGCCCCAGCGGGGTCACCGAATACTCGACGGCAATCGGGGAGGAGGTCGTGACGGTGCGCTGAACCAGTCCGTTGCGCTCCAGCCGCCGCAATGCGTCGGTCAGGGCTTTCTGGCTGATCCCGTCCAGTCGCCGTTTCAGCGCGTTGAAGCGCTTGGGCTCCTCGCACAGGAACGTCAGGATCAGGATCGTCCATTTTTGCGCCACCTGCTCCAGGACGGGACGGACCCCCGGGAGCGTGCGAAGCACATCCTCTTCCGAATAGGCCATGCGGTTTCCTCCAGTAGACCTAGGCTACTATAAGTGCGTAATTGACACCAGGTACACAAAATATACCTATTGGGCTCGATCCTGTCCTCACAACATTTCAGGGGAATGCCATGCCCAACTCCCATCCGCTCGGCACCGCCATCGTCACCGGAGCCTCCTCCGGCATCGGCAAGGTTTACGCCGAGCGCCTGGCGGCACGCGGATACGACCTCGTTCTCGTGGCACGACGCGGAGACCGCCTCCGCGAGATCGCAGCCGACCTCGGCGCCCGCTTTGGGGTTCGAGCGGAACCTCTCGTTGCCGATCTCGCCCAGCCTGCGGGGGTTGCGGCGGTCTCCGACCGGATCGCCGATGAGACCGTCTCGCTTGTGGTCAACAATGCCGGCTTCTCCGCCTTGAAGGCGCTGACCGAAACGCCGGATGATGTCGTTGCCTCCATGATCGCCTTGAACGTGACGGCCCTCACGCTTCTTTCCAAGGCCGCTCTTGCCGCCTTTCAGGCACGGGGATCGGGGACGCTCGTCAATATCGGTTCAGGGGCGGGCTTTGCCCCTTATCCGAAAATTCCGGTCTATGGCGCGACGAAGGCCTACGTCTATCATTTCACGCAGAGCCTTCAGAGTGAGGTCGCCGGCACGAATGTGCGTGTGCAGCTCGTGCTTCCGGGAGCCGTCGTGTCGGAGGGGTGGGAGGTCGCGGGTGGCGGGGCACTCGAAGCGCTTCCTGCAAGCGTGGTCATGACCACCGAGGAGTGTGTGGATGCAGCCCTCGCCGGTTTGGACAAGGGCGAGCCCGTCACCGCCCCATCGCTTCAAGACGAAACTCTCCTTCGCAACCACGAGACGGACACGCAGGCGCTTCTCCAGGCGATGTTCGACGCCCGCCCCGCCGCCCGTTACGGGCTTCGCCCACAGTCCCAGGCGGGAGGTGCGGAGGCGGGTATCGACGTTCAAACCTTGTGAGATGCCAGCATCCAGACTTGTCGGCCCGCTGTATGTGCAGCCGGGCCGGCCGTCCTGGCACGCCGAATGTCCGACGCCACCTTGCTGGTCGGCGAGGACGAAATCGCCGAGGCAATCCGCATTCTCTACACCGACACGCACAACATGGCGGAAGGGGCGGGTGCTGCGCCTTTGGCCGCGCTGATGGACGCGCGCGAACGCTTTCGCGGCAAACGCGTCGCCCTCATCCTGACCGGGGGCAATATCGACATGCCCGTCTTCCGGCAGGTTCTTTCGGGCCAAACGCCGGTCGCTTAGATGCGGTGGAGGTCAAGCCGGGAGGGTGCGGCGTGCGGGTCGAGATCGCCGGGCGGGATTTTGCCGGGGGCGCCGTTCCGGCGATTGTTATGCTTCATGACCGCGGACATTCGCGAGGCGGGACGAGAGCTTTAAGCGTCCGCCGAGCCGTGGTCAGCCTGCATGGCATCATAGCGCCGTTTGGCTTCTTCTATTTTATCGAGATTTTCGATTGACCAGTCATAGACTGCCCGGAAGGGAACTTGCAGCGTCTGCCCGAGGGGGGTGATGGAGTATTCCACGGCGACAGGCGAGGTTGCTAGGACCCGGCGTGAGAGCAGGCCATTGCGCTCCAGCCGGCGCAGCGCCTGGGTCAGTGCCTTGTGGGTGACCCCCTCCATACGGCGCTTCATCTCGTTGAAGCGCGACGGCCGCTCACTGAGGATCGTCAGGATCATCACCGCCCACTTGTTCGCCACCTGATCGAAGAAGGATCGCGCCGCGCAATCGGCAAAGAAAACCGGATCGTGTCCATCAGCCACTAGATATCCTCACATCCATCTACGCACTTTCAGGTGCGTAATTGATCCTAGATATCCGATGTGCATCTTGATGTCAGCTTCTATGAGAAGTGGCGCGATAACGGCATCAGGACCAGATGGAAATGGATCAACCGAGTTTGTCGAGGCGAAGTCTGCTTGGTTTTGCAGGTGCTGCGGGCGTCATGGCAATGGCGCCGGCCCGCGCGGCGGCAGCGGTGCGAACAACCGCCCGCCTTTTCTCGACGGAAAGCGGCAAGGGCCGAAATCTCCTCCTGCTCCACGGATGGACGGCGGACTCGAACGATTGGTGCTGGCAGCTTCCCGTTCTGGAAAGTCGCTATCGCACCGTGGCCGTCGATTTGCGCGGGCACGGCTGGTCGGAGGTCGTTCCGTCGGGCGCCTACGACCCTGCCGACTACGTCTCGGACCTGGAGGCGTTCATCGACACCGGATATCCGACGGAGCGGTTTGTGCTGGTCGGGCATTCGATGGGCGGGCAGCTTGCCGCCCGGCTTGCAGCCAAGCGCCCCGACATCGTGGATGCCGTCGTGTCGGTGGATGGCTCTTTGGGGTTCGCCGAAAACCTCACTCCGGTATTCCAGAAGGTCAGCGCCGCTCTCGGCACTGGTGATCCTGGATCGGTCGCGCCTGCGCTCTTCGAACAGTTCTACGATCCTGCCACGGCTCCGGCGATGAAGCGCTGGCACGCGCGGCGGGTCCAGGGCATGCCCGCCCATGTGGTGCGTGAGACGTTCGGCCCACTGTTTCTAGGGGCCAACCAGGTCGGCGTCGGCGCGCAGAGCGAAGTCTTCTGTCGCAAGCTTCGCGTGCCGGTCTATCATTTGTGCCGCGACGACGCGCAAGCCGAGCGGATGCGGCCCTGGTTCTCTCATCCAGCGTCAAAGGTCGAAGCGTGGGAGCATGCCGGGCACTGGATCATGCAGGACCGTCCCGAAGACGTGAACGCCGCGCTGACGGCGTGGCTCGACGGGCTGTGATTGAGCTGCTCCGACCCCGACAAATCAAGCCGCAGTAGACTCTGCGGTCGCGTGAGATCCTTGAGAGGTTCTCTGTGTCCGACGCCGGGGCGAAGGCGCGGATCGTGACATCGTGCATGAAACCCTTCGCAAAAGACGATGCCCGGAGCAGGTTGCCGGCCCGGCAGGGTCGCCGGCCTGACCTTCGGCGCCGGACTGCGAGGAACGAGCTGCGGTTCGTGGGACTGGGAGATGCGCGTCAAGACGCGGAGTGCGCGTTTTGCTGGGGGGCAGACGAGTCGCGAGTTCAGGATCGTCTTTCCGTAGGACGCGAGACGCGGAACGATGTCAGAACTGCTCGCCTGAGCGGTCGCTGCGACAAAGTCAGCGGAGGGAGCGAAGGAGCCGCCAGATCAGGACGATCAGTGCCGTCGGGGCGATCACGATGCCCATGAGAATCAGGGCCACAAAGAGGAATTCCCCCTCTTCAGAGCAATAGGGGCTATCGGAGATGAATGTTACTCCGCAGTAGCGTATTAACCCCCAAAATCCAAAGAGAACTCCAGCTGTGCCTGCCAGGGTCATTCCCAATGGCCAAATGTAATGGAGTGGGCCTTTATTTGAATAAATTGTATTGTTCATTTTTGCGATGCTGCCGGTCGAATACGTTCCGTCCTGCCAGGTAAGCGGGGCCAGGTAAGCCGGCCAGGTAAGCGGGCCAGCCTAACTAACCTCGCGCTCTCGTAGTGTCGTGGAAGGGGCGCAAGCAAGGCCGCTGTGGAGGGCCGGTAGAACAGCTCAATGCGTAGCTGCCGCAGTTCGAGACGGAAACCCCACCGCGCTGCGCGCGTGGTCAGCTTGCCGTCCATAATGAGATATTGTTCGAAAGAGGAATAGGGCGGGAGCTGTGGATAGATGCCCTTTCCAGTCCAACCTCCTATCCCCGCTCACGACCCATCTTCGCCCTTCCCAGACTCTCTACCGCTTGCCGCAAGCGGACTCCGCGTCAGTTGCTACGGAAAGGTCTGGCGAGAGCGGGTGCATTATGGGCTCAGGCGGTTTCAACGAGGTGCTGGAGGCGCAAGGGCCGACCACGGACACGTTCTTTCGAGGCGAGCCTCACTGGTCGGATCCTCCTGTGGCGAATGTCGCTTTGATCGCCGCAATCGAGGAACGTCTCGACATCACCCTGCCCAGCCTTCTGAGGGAACTCTACCTGCGCCAGAATGGTGGGAGCACCGACTTCGTATTTTCCGCCATAACGCCCGACGCACCCCTCGACGCAGGCGATGATTTTGAGCGGCACTGGCGCACCAGCCTGCCCGACGATGGTCTTCGACCCGTTGGTGACCTCGATACGATGACCGAGTTGCAGGCGACGTTCGACCACGATCCAGACGGCTCCTGGGAGACGTATCTTCCGGGGGCGGAGCGGCTCGTTCGCATCGCACAGCAGGGTTGGGACGAGTATCTTTGCCTCGATTATAGCGATGGGCGACGCGAGCCGAGGGTCGTCCTGTTCTATGACGGACACTGGGCACCGAGGAGCGAGATGACGTTCGAAACAGTGTGGCCGAATTTCGAGGCGTTCTTCTCTGGACTGCGTCGCGCGACCCTGACGGAAGAAGGCGGAGTTCTCTATCGCGGCATCAATCCCGCGGGGCCGCACGATCAGCAGGGGCAGGGCTCGCGATAGAGGGGGGCACGGCAGCGGTAGCTCTTGGGGAACTCGTCTCGGAGGCAGAATGGAAATTATCCACCCAACCCCGCGATCGAACCCGCCGCTCCGATTTCTCGATTGCGGAACGGCAGCTTCCCGTTGGATGCTGCCACAAAGCTGTCGATCCGGTCTCAGCCCAGAACGGAAGTGCGGCGTTCACTTTCGTTTTTTGCCACGGAGGCCATAGGATCGGATCGTCTGCTATGGCGACCTGATCGACCAAATTTATCATATTGAGGACATCGGGCACGGAAGGACTGGCTCACATGACGCATTGGCGGACCGTGATGGCCACGATCTGCATCACGGCGGCCGGACTTGCCGCCACTCTCTGGGCTTGGACGGAGGAAACTGCCGCGACATTGGCCCCTGCGAAGTCCTTGCCGGTTACTCTGCTCGGGGACGTCGTTTCGTTTCACCAGCACATCGGGGAGCCACCTTATATGGGGCATGACGGCGGACGCGAGGACATCGGCACATTTTTCTTCGAGGCCCCCGCCGCGGCGACTGAGGGGCCGGACGGATATATCCTGCGTTACGAAGATGGCGAATGTCCGCCCGTGATCTTGCCTGCGGGACGCATGGTGGCTGTCGATTACGTCGGGCCGTGGATCTCCGGCGCTTCCGCGACCCTGCCGATGGAGCCACTCTCTTTCGAGGAGGCGCGCGCGATGGCTGAGGAGATCATGGAGAAGATGATGGCCGCCAGCTGGGAGCGGACGTACCATCGTCCGGACTTCGATGCGGCCCGTATCGCGAATGTCATGGGCCACCGCCACACGCTCGCAAGATTCACCGTCTGCGGCGATACAGGCACCTACGCATCGGTGGTCGTGCGCAACTACGGCGATGGCCCTGCGGGGTATTCGATTCCGCCGATGGCCGTAGGCCAACCCTTGCCGGAGAACACGCCGACGCGTTACCTCGTGCGCGTCGAGATCCTGGGCCGGAACTTCTCCGACGACACTCCAAACCTCATCGATGACCGTAAAGCTGCGGTCCGATCCATGCGCGAAAAGGTTTCGGGCAACGCGAAACAGGCGATCCCGCTCTCCGTCTGGCTAGACAATCCGGATTGGCAGCCCTAACCGGCGAACATGGGATAATCCGATCGGACGCGATTGAGGTTGTGATACTTCAATGGCCTTGGATGAGTTCGACTGAACATCCGCAAGGTATCAGCCGTCGATCTGCGGTCTCGCGAAAGACTGGTTCCATCCGCCCGGAGAGGTCGATAATGGCTCTCCTAGTCTCCGAGGATGATTCCGGCCCGCCTCAGCCATGCTTCGGGGTTGGCGGATTGCGAGGTTCCGCCGGCTGCGCAGACCAGGGGACGTACCTCTCGATTGGGAGGCCATTCGACCTTCGCCTTGTCGAGCGCCGCGAAGTCGCAAAAGACCGGGCTCGTTTCTACGAACTGGGTGGGAAAGTCTTCGATGGCGCCCGTCACGCAGGAAAGCCTTTCCTCTCCATGCCCGGGGCAAAGCAGCCAGACGAAGCTCATCAGCACGACGTCGCCGCGATAGCGAAAGGAGCCGTCGGGATCGACAATTCGATCGCCCAGTTCCGGCTCCATGGATCTTGAGACGTAGAAGCTGAAGAGAGCGGATCGTTGCGCTTTGGCGATCTCAAGGGTGCTGCTGGTGACGATGTTGAGGATGGCGCGGACCGTGGAGCTCGGGCAATTCGCATCCGGCACGGGCGAGCGGCCATTGCGCAGGCCGCTGAAATAGTCGAGCCACGGGCCGACCTCCTCGATGCGTTCCAGGACGAAAGTCTGCCGCTCGCAGAACGCCTTCGCCGCATCGAACGGCTTCGCCTCGGCGGCTTGTGCCTGGATCGCGAAGAGGGCCGCGGGTATCGCCACAAACAAAGCGGCTCCCCACGAAACAAACGGCTGCTTTGGCTGGGGCATGGTTTCCTTCCTGCTGTCCGAAGAGGGGGCGCCGGTGAGGGGTCTCGGTTTTCTGTCCTAAAACGTCAAGTTCGCGACTCGGTTATATGGCGAAGCGATACGCATGGGATCGGATGTGCCGTATGCGGCAAAGCCTGGTGGGCCTGGAGGGAATGCGCTGATGTCTGAAGAATTGGCGGCGCTGAAGCGGCGTTATCCGGGGGCGGAGACGTTCAAGTTCGGCGACAGCGCCGCGTTGTGCGACACGCTTCTTGCGCTGGTGCGGGCCGGCAAGAAGGTGGCGACCTGCGGCGCGCTGCGGGACTTTGAGGCTGGCGAGCCGATGCCCGCGATCGGGCGGCGGGATATCGCGCTCAACTGGGACGACACGCCGGCGCTCGTCATCGAGACCGTCGAATTGGTGGAATGCCGCTTCGACGAGGTGACGGAGGCGATGGCGCTCGCCGAGGGCGAGGACGACAGCCTGGAGGGCTGGCGCGCGGGCCATCGCGGCTATTTTGAACGCAATGGCGGGTTTTCGCCGGATATGCCGATCCTCTGGGAGCGCTTCGTTCTCATTGAAGATCTGGGCTGAAAGCGAGCCCGGGCGGTGCTGCGGGATCAGCCGGCGATTCGGATGCGGGCCGATCACCTTTTCGACGTGATCGCCGGCGCCATCCTGACGAAGGGGTGAGGCGCCGGCGGGTTTGTCTTCGGGGCGGGCTCAGGCCCGCCTGTGGCCTGGCCTAAGCCCAGCCCAGGCCAGGTTTTCAGTCCGTCTCGATCTCGTCCAGGAAGGCCGCGACGCGTTTGCGGACGGCTTCCGCGCCGTCGAGCTTCAGCACTTCGGCTGCGAGATCTTCGCAGGCGGGCTTTGCAAGGCGGCGGACGGTGAGCTTGAAAGTGCCGATATCGACGGGCTTCATGCTGAACTCGTCGAGCCCGAGACCGAGCAGGACCGACGCGGCGAGGCGGTTGCCGGCCATCGCCCCGCACATGCCGATCCAGATGCCGGCCTCGTGGGCGGCTGCGATCGCGCGGGCGACCATGCGCAGGACGGCGGGCTGCAGCGGATCGGAGAGCTTCTGCACCTTCGGGTTCGCCCGGTCGGCCGCCATCATATATTGCGTGAGGTCGTTGGTGCCGATGCTGAAGAAATCGACTTCCGGGGCGAGGCGGTCGGCCATTTCGGCGGCGGCCGGCACCTCGATCATGATGCCGATTTCGAGCTTGTCGTCGAAGGGCTGGCCGGCCTCGCCGAGCCTGTCTTTGACAGCTTGCAGCCGATCTTTTGCGGCCCGCAGCTCCTCAAGCGTGGAAACCATCGGGAACATGATGCGCACAGGACCCTCGGTGCTCGCCCTGAGGATCGCCGCGAGCTGGGTGTCGAAGAGCGCCGTCTCGTCGAGGCTGTAGCGCAGGCCACGCCAGCCGAGATTGGGGTTTTCCTCCGCCGGCCGGTCCATATAGGCGACCGGCTTGTCGCCGCCGATATCCATGGTGCGCACGGTCAGGGGCCTGCCCTTCAGGCCGGCGATGATGCGCTTGTAGATCTCCGTCTGCTCGTCCTCATCGGGCGCCGCATCGCGGTCCATGAAGAGGAATTCGGTCCGCATCAGGCCGATTTCTTCCGCCCCGCTGTCGGCGACGGTGGCGAGCTCTTCGAGCGAGGCCATGTTGGCGGCGGCGCGCACGAGGTGGCCGTCTTTGGTTTCGGCCGCGAGGTCTTTGGCCGCTTCCGCTTCGGCGCGAAGGGCTTCGAAGGCGGCGCGGTCGCGCTCCATCCTGGCGATATCATCCGGATCGGGCGCAAGATCGAGACGGGCCTTGCCGCCGTCGAGCAGGACTTTCTGGCCGTCTTTCACGCCGTTCAGCCCCTCGCCGAGGGAGAAGACGACGGGGATCGAGAGATTGCTCGCCAAAATGCCGGCATGGGAGGTTTCGCCGCCGACCGCCGAACAGATGCCGAGAACCGACGTGTCGGCGAGGCGAAGGACGTCGGAAGGGCGCAATTCGTGAAACGCCAGAATGGCCGGCTCGTCGGGGAGGGCGGAGGCCGCCTCGTCTCCGATGAGAAAGCGCAGGACGCGCTGGCCGACATCGACGATATCGGCGGCCCGGCCCTGCAGCAGCTTGTCTTCGAGCCCGGAATAGGTGTCGGCGAGCTCCGACATCGTCTCCTGCCAGATTGCGGCCGCGCCGAGCTTTTCGGAGCGGATGCGCTCGCGCACGCCGCCGGTGATTTCCGGGTCGTGGAGATAGGTGATGTGGGCGGAAAAGATCTGGCGATCATAGTCGCTCAGGCCCTCGCCCATCGCCTGCATGGCGGCCTCGATCTCCGCTTCCGCATCTTTCAGCGCCTCGTCGAAACGCGCGATTTCGGCGTCGGGATCATCGATTTTGGCCGCCTCGATCTTCGGCATTTCCTGGCGGACATGATGGAGCGGGCCGAGGGCGAAGCCGGGCGCGATGGTGATGCCGGTCAAAGTGTCGGTTGCCTCCGGTGCCTCCGACGTGCCGGGAGAAGAGGCGGCCTGAGCCTTGGACGGGGCCGGCTTTGAAGGTGCGGGCGCCTCGGCCGGCATCTCGTCGTCTTCGCCGAAATTGTCCTCGACGAGGCGGCGCATGGCGGAAAAGACCGCGTCTGCCTCGTCCGGCGCAGCGGTGAGGCGGATGCGGTCATTGCCGGTGACGGCCGAGAGCATGATGCCGTTGATGCTCTTGGCGTTGACCGGCTTCTTGCCCTTGGTGAGGTTTTCCAGACGGATGTCGCCGTCAAAGCCGTTCATCGTCTGAACCAGCAAGGAGGCCGGGCGGGCATGCAGGCCATGCCGGTTGCGGATGACGAATTCCTCGGCCTTGGTGTCGCTGTCGTCCCTGGCCGCAGGCGCGTCGGTGTCTTCTGAACCCGCTTCGGGAGCGGCGACGGCACCGGCTTCCTGGGCCTCGCGCATGACGTCGGCGAGCTTGCCGCCGGAGGCGATCTGCACGGCGGCGGCGAGAACGCCTTCCACCAGCGGCGCGTCGCAGAATTTGACCTTTTCCTGTTCTTCGGGCTCCAGGAGGTCGATCGCCATGTCGGCGCTGAGCTTTGCCGAGCCGAGATCGGCGAAGATCAGGACGCCTTCATCCGACATGACCTCGTGGATCGCCTCCAGGACACGGATGCCATCCGTGCCCAGAGGGTTGTCCGGATCATCGACGCCGCCGGCCGCGGCGATCGGGATCTCGACCTGGGTCATCCCATCGGCGAGTTCCTTCACGCCCTCGGCAAGTCTGGCGCTGTGCGAGACGACGACGATGCCGATCATTGCGACGTCTCGGCGACCGCATCGGCGAGCGCACGGATGATCAGATAGCTCGAGGTCGCCCCCGGATCCTGATGGTCGATGCTGCGCTCGCCGAGATAGCTCGCGCGGCCGCGCTGGGCCTGCATCGGGATCGTCGCCTTCATGCCTTCTTCGGCGGCGTCGGCGGCGGCTTTCAGCGCTTCGGCGGCGCTCTTGCCCTCGGCGACCGCGGCTTTCAGCGCTTCCGCGGCCGGTATCTGCGCGTCGAGCATGGTTTTCATGCCGGGTTCGGCGCGACCGCGCTTTTTCACCCCGGCGATGCCGTCTTCGAACATCGTCACGAGATCGGCCGGTTCAAGTTCCGCCTTGCCCGCAAAGGGTTTTCCGGCGTCGAGGAAGAAGGTGCCGTAGAGCGGACCCGAAGCGCCGCCGACCTTGGAGATCAGCGTCATGGCGACGGCCTTCAGGACGGCGCCGACATCTTCCTTGTCGGAGAGCGTCGCAACGACGGCCTTGAAGCCGCGGTCCATGTTGTTGCCGTGATCGGCATCGCCGATCGGGGAATCGAGCTCGGTGAGGTAGGCGCGCTTTTCGGCGAGCACCTCGGCGCTCTTCTGGAGCCAGAGGCGGATGGCGGCGGCCGAAACGGCCGCCTCGCTGTTCGTGGTCTCGCTCATGGTCACACACCCCAACGCAGGGCCGGTGTGTTCACCGGCGCATCGTAAAGACGCAGGATCTCCTCGTCTGCCTTCACCAGCGTGATGGAGACGCCCGCCATTTCGAGCGAGGTGATGTAATGGCCGATGAGCTTGCGGACGATCTTCACGCCGTGCTTTTCGGCGACTTCGGCGAGCTTGGCGTAGACCGTGTAGAGCTCCGAGATCGGCGTCGCGCCCATACTGTTGACGATGGCGATCGCCTCGTCGCCGGACTGGAAGGTGATGTCCTTCACTTCGACATCGACCCAATCGCCCTTCTCAGAATCCCATTCGGTGAGCTCGCGGGTGTAGGCGCCGTCTTCGAGAATGCGGGTGGCGAGGATTTCGGTGATCTCGTCGGCGCTCTTCACCGGCATGCGCTCGGTTCCGGGCTCGCCGTGAATGCCGATGCCGATTTCCATCTCGTTGTCGGCGAGTTCGAAGCTCGGTGTGCCGTTCTGCGGCGTGGTGCAGGGGGTGAGCGCCATGCCCATGCTCTTGCCGTGGATGTTGACCTTCTTGCAGAGGGCGGCGAGCTGGTCGAGGTCGTAGCCTTCCTGGGAGGCGGCGCCGCAGACCTTTTCAGCGATGACGGTGGTGCCGAGGCCGCGGCGGCCGGCGGTGTAGAGCGAATCCTTCAAAGCGACATCGTCGTCGATGACGACGTTGCGGACTTCGATGCCCTCGTCGCGCAGGAGGTCGGCGGCCATGCGGAAGTTCAGCACGTCGCCGGTGTAGTTCTTGATGATCTGCAGGATGCCCTTGCCGCCGTTCACAGCCTTGCCGGCTTCATACATCTGATCGGGCGTCGGCGAGGTGAAGGTCTGGCCGGGGCAGGCGGCATCGAGCATGCCCATGCCGACATAACCGCCGTGAAGCGGCTCGTGGCCCGCGCCGCCGCCGGAGACGACGGCCACCCGGTTCTGGACGCCGCCGGCGACGGCGACGTAATTCGGGTCGAAATGGACCTCGATCTCAGGATGCGCGAGGCCGAACCCCTTGAGCTGTTCCAGCGTCACGTCTTCGGCGTTGTTGATCAACTTCTTCACGGCTTGTCTTCCTTTTCAGGAGTGGGGAGCTTGGGTGGCGCTGAGATATCGCGCCTCTGCGCCGGGCCTCGGGCCATGGCGCAGCATCTGCCTCTCGGCATGGAACGGCCTTGGTGATGTGCGGCAGGTGCGCCGCGGAAGGTCGTCGGGTCCGAGATGAAGATAGGGGAGGAGAGGGCGTTTCGAAGCCCCGTGCAGCATCTCGCCTTCATATGCAGCGGAAAGGGTGCGGGCGGAAAGGGTGCGGGCGGACAGGAAGCTGCGGTCGGGCGACGGGATGTGCGGTCCGGCGCGGGACCGGCAATCCGGGAAATGAGAGCTGTGGGGGAAATGAGAATGGCGGGTCTGGCGCCGGATTTTCCAAAAAATAGCGTCGATATCGGCGGCTTTGCGCCATCTGAACTTACTTTTCCAAGTATAGATCCCGACACCATACGCCTATTCTCTACGACGACATCAATTTTCCCGTGGAGATTGAGATGTCATGCGCATGCACCTAGCGTAATAGACCTTCGTAACTGTCATATAGTCATGCAAAACCCGCGGCAAGGTGTAATTGATTGAAATCAATTGGACATCTCGGGGGCGCTTCGGCGGCTTCGCGGGCGTGTGCGCGACAGCGCGCCGTGGCCCGGAAACCTCGCGGCGCCACGGGCGTTCTGGTGCGATGACACGCTTTCTTTCTCTTCCCCTTCTTCCTCTCGCCCTCCTCGTCGCCCTCGCAGCCTGCTCTCCGGACGCAGATCAGCAGGCGGCGAACGGGGCTTCGGAGACGAGCGCACCTGCGGCGTCGTCCGTATCGGCACCCGTTGCCTCGCCCGACGTGGGCTCTGCCCCCGGGTCTAGAAACGTGATCGGGCTCGAGGGTCTCGGCGACCTCAGGATCGGCGAGGCGGTGCCGGAGGGGGGAAGCTTTGCGGAGCGGGGGGCGCAGACGAGCGAGGCCTGCCGCACGGTGAGTTCGCCCGATTATCCCGGCGTCTATGCGATCGTTGCCGACGGCAAGGTGCAGCGCATCACGGTCGGGCAGCGCTCAGACGTCAAGCTGGCCGAGGGGGTGGGTGTCAGCTCCAGCGAGAAGGAGGTGCGGAGCTGGTTCGGCGGCTTCCGCGAGGAGCCGCACAAATATGAAGAGGCGCCGGCGAAATATCTGACCGCGCCGAATGCCGAGAGCGGCAGTTCGGCCCTGCGCTTCGAGATCGGCCGGGACGGCAAGGTGAAACTGTTTCATATCGGCGTGATGCCGTATCTCGCCTATGTCGAGGCCTGTGCGTGAGGCCCGTCACGGGAGGTGCGAGATGCCATCCGGCGAGACGGCCCGCGGGGGAGCCCGCGGACCGGGTTTCTCACAGGCCTTTCTTGCGGCCGGTGAACATCGGCGTGATCAGGTCTTCATGCTTATAGAGCTTGTAGAAGGCGATCGAGGCGATGTGGACGCCCACCATGATCAGGAGCAGCGTCGACAGGGGTTCGTGCCATGAGAGCGCCTGCCGCGCCGTCTCGATGGAGACGTATTTGGCGAGCGGTCCGGCGTTGATGTAATCCTCCGGATCGGCCAGGAGGCCGGTGCCGATCTGCATGGCGAGCACGATCAGAACGCCGACGATGAACAGCGCGCCGACAGGGTTGTGCCCGGGGCAGTTCGACGGTTCGCGCGAGGCGAAGTGGCGGGCGTAATGCAGGATTTTGCGCGGGCCTTTGACGAAGTTCACAAAGCGCGCATTGGCGGACCCGACAAAACCCCAGACGATGCGGATAACGACGAGAGCCGCCACCGTGTAGCCCGCATAAAAATGCAGGGTCATCTCATCCGGGCCGAACTTGCCGAGCCCCCAGGCGGCCGCGAAGGCCACGACCAGGGCCCAATGAAAGATGCGCACCGCCGGATCCCAGACGCGGATCTCCTCGCCAGCCTGCAAGGGCGCGTGATCGGAGTTTTTGGTCTGATGCGGGATGTCGCCGGAGGGGCGGGGGACTGGACCCCGGCCAGGTTCGCTCATTGTCGACATTTTTCAGATCCCTTGGGTTTCTCGTTCCTCGGGTTCGAGGATCGCCTGGTCCAGAGAGGCTCCGGACCAGGCATCCCAGGCTTCAAATTCCCGCTCAGAAATCCTTGGCGCGGAAATCGTCGTGGCAGGATTTGCAGGCGCCGCCGAGCTTGCCGACGGCCGGACGCAGCTGGTCGAGGCCTTCACCGGCGACGGTGTTGAGGTTCTGGACGGCGGCGACATAGGCCTCGGCCTTTTCCTGCAGGCCGTCCATGTTGTCCCAGATCGCCGGCAGAGCGCGGGTCTTGCCGGGCAGATCGGCATTGGAGGTGCCGGGGGCGAGGAGGCCGGCCATCGAATAATGCGTCAGCGCCTCGAGGTTCGCGGCATGGGTTTTCGCGGCCTCTGCGTCATAGTCCTTTTCGCCCTTCGCCATGGCGGCGAGGTCGTGCATCTCAAGACCGAGCAGGCGGAAATAGCCGATCCGGGCCTCGGCCACATCCTGCGGCGACTGGGCGAGTGCCAGGCTCGGAGCGGCAAGGACGGCGAGGGAAAGGAGAAGTCTGCGCATCATAATATCCTTCGGGTGATTTTCATTCAGGTGCGAGTTCGCAAAGCTGCGAATTCCGCGGAGGTGCCCCGTCCCCGCCGGGCCGGTTTTGCCAATACATATCCGGACCGGAATGCGACACCGGGACACCCCACGAAAGGCGTAGGCCCGGAAACGGCGGTTCTCTGCGGAAGTCTCCGTCGCTGCTCACGAAGTTGTGCGGAATCCGTGATGCGCCAAAAGAAAACGCCCGCGCGAGGCGGGCGTGTGCGAAGGCTCAAAGGTGGCTGCCCGAAGATCTTTCAGGCGGCTTTTGTGGCGGCTTCCCCGGACGGTCGCAGTGCTTTCGGCCCGGGGAAGATGTCAGTTGAAGAGGGAATCGATGTCGTCCTGGGAGACGACGTTTTCGTCGCTCTTGAGCGCCGGACCGTTGAGGAGAGCCTCGTCGCCCTCTTCCTCCGGCTCGTCCTCGGCATGCTGCTCGAAAGCCGTGGCCTCGCCGGACCAGATCTTCAGCATCTTATCGATGCGGCTTTCGATGAATTGCAGGAGGTTGACGACCTTGGAGATGCGCTGGCCGGTGATGTCCTGAAAATTGCACGCCTCGAAGATGGCGATGCAACGCTCGTTGATCGCCTGCAGCTGGGCGCGCTCGTCATCGCCGAGCGTCTTGCCGAGCTTTCTGGCGATGTCGTCGATCTCTTCGGCGGAGGTGAGGATCGTCTCAGTGGCGCCCTCCGTGTCGGCGACGACGGCATCAAGCTCGTCGGCAGCGCGGTTGAACTGCTTGGAATCGACAGCCTTGGCGTGAATCGACGCGATTTCCCCGCGGGTATCGCGGATGGCGTGCTGAATGGACTCGACGCCAAGCCACAGCTTCTGCTGATCGGCGACGACCTCATCCTGCTTGCCGGCGATCTGCCGAAGCTCGGAAAGCTCGGTGAAAATCTTGTCGAGGCGAAGTGCCAGGCTGAGCTGCTCTGTGGCGTGCTGTGCCCAAGCTTCCTGCTCGGTCACATCCTTTTTCGCGGTGGCGCGCTTTGCGGACATACGTGAACCCTATCCCATCAAAGAAAGTGGCGACTGTATATTCGAAGGCCTGAAAAGAGA
Organism: Afifella sp. JA880; assembly: GCF_025379905.1. Taxonomy (NCBI): domain Bacteria; kingdom Pseudomonadati; phylum Pseudomonadota; class Alphaproteobacteria; order Hyphomicrobiales; family Afifellaceae; genus Afifella; species Afifella sp. JA880. The sequence continues at coordinate 588,674 of NZ_JAOANH010000002.1, read as the reverse complement.
AAAGATAGCGGGGGTTTGCGGCGCAAGCCTGGCGCAAGTCAGTTCAATTTAAACACACCTCGATCCCGCCGGAGATAGCGGTGCAGTCTAGATTCTATATGGAGCGCGGCGAATGTCGTTGAACCTTTCTATGCCGATCCTTGTCGTCGACGATTACAAGACGATGATCCGGATCATTAAGAACCTGTTAAAGCAGCTCGGCTTCGAAGATATCGACGAAGCGGCCGATGGCAGCGAGGCGCTCAACAAGATGAAGGAGCGCGAATATGGTCTGGTCATCTCTGACTGGAACATGGAGCCGATGACCGGTTACGAGCTTCTGAAGCAGGTGCGTGCCGACGACAAGCTGAACGCCACACCGTTCATCATGGTCACTGCCGAGGCGAAGTCGGAAAACGTCATCGCCGCCAAGAAAGAAGGCGTGAGCAATTATATCGTGAAGCCGTTCAATGCGCAGACGCTGAAGGGCAAGATCGAAGCCGTCTTCGAGAACTGATCACTTTCGGCAGGCCTGACCTTCAAGGTACGGGCCGCCGCGCCTGTTGAGCTTCCAGATTGTTCTTTCGGAGGCTTTAGGCGCAACCCTCTCAACGGCCGCCGCTCCTCTCACTCTCGCGGTCGTCCGCGCGGCTGCTTCGGCAGCCGCGCGCCTCTCCCCAGCAAACCTTTCTTTACTCTCTCCCCCTCTGCCGGCCGCCCGCTTCGGGCCCGCATCCTCTCCTTCACGCCTTTGTGAGCTTCGGGTTCCCCCAGATCGTTCCTTTTTGAGTCCAAAAGACAATGCAATTGCCCCGCTTCCGGGGCGATCGGGCGCGATCGATGGCTCTTTTGGCCAAAAAACCGTGGCGCATCGGCAACAATCCGGCCCTCGGGACGCCTCAAATGGTGTCCTTTCGCGCTAATTTCGTTCTGCGTGAGGCTAACGCCCCCTCCAAAACCGCAGAAATCCGCGGGTTTTTCGGCTGCGAAACGATAACCTTTCATTATCCAGCAATTTGGAGCGAAACGTCTCCGGCAACGGATTCAGTTCTGATTGAGTGGAGTGAAGTTGATCGGTACTTCCAAACCCATCGGAGCCGCAGTTCTCCAGCAAGCAATACTGCGGAATACGAAAAATTTTAATTTAAATACCGAGGGTGCGAGATGTACGTCGTTGTTGATCCCCGGGCAGAGGTTGCTGCCGGTTTCACGTCCATGTTCAGCCGCGAAGGGCTTTCCGCCGTCGGTTTCGACTCCGAAGAGTTCCAGGAATGGCTGACGACGGCCGCTGATCGGGATCTCTCGGCGGTGCAGGGCTTCCTCCTCGGCGACTTCGCCGAGCGGCCCAACTATCCGAACCTCATCCGCAGCCATTCGCGGGCCCCGATCATCGCCCTGAGCGACGTGCGCTCTCTGGAGCAGACGCTGGAGCTCTTCACGGCGGGCATCGACGACGTGGTGCGCAAGCCGATCCATGTGAAAGAGATCGTGGCGCGCTCCGACGCCGTGTGGCGGCGCATGAACGGCCCGAAGCAGGAAGTCGAGAGCGACCGGCTGAAGATCTTCTTCGACGGCCGCGACCCGGAAGTCGACGGCGAGCCGCTCGCCCTGCCGCGCCGCGAGCGCCACATCCTCGAATATCTGGCGAAGAACCGCATGCGCCGCGTGACCAAGACGCAGATCTTCAACGCCATCTACGGCGTCTTCAACGACGACGTCGACGAGACGGTGGTGGAAGGCCACATCAGCAAGCTGCGCAAGAAGCTCCGCCTGCGCCTCGGCTTCGAGGTGATCGATGCGAAGCGCTATCTCGGCTACCAGTTCGTCGCCTGAGCGGCGGCGGACTTTTCCCAAAAAAGGCAGAGACCCGGGCAACGAGCCTCGGATCGCCGCGAAGAGATGCGGCAACAGGCTCGGCCAAGAACCCGGGCCGGGCCCCGGGATGGGCTCTGAGCGTGGCCCCCCGAGAGACGCCCCCCGAGAGAGGCCCCCCGGGAGAGGCCCCCGGGAGAGGCCACAGAGGGCGGCCCCGAAAGAAGGCCCCCAAAAGCGATTGGGGAGCCTGAGGCGGCTCAGCCGACCTTGAGGCCCAGACGAGCGGCCTGACGCTCGACAAAAGCATGCATGCGCTCAAGACCGGTTTCGGTCAGGCGGACGAGGGTACGACGACGGTCGGTCTCGTCAGGGAAGCGCATGATGAGATCCGCCTCCTGCAATTCATCGATGCGGCGCAGCGCCGTGGTCGTGGCGACACCGGAGGCGAGGCACAGGCTGGTGACGGAGACGAAACGGCCGGTGGCTTCCGCGACGGCGAGATCAAGCATCATATCCCAGGCGGGATCGGAGAAGAGCTTCGCCTTGAAGATCGCGTCGCGATCGGTGCGTGCTGCGACCAGGGCGCGAAGATAATCGGATTCCGTCGCCGACTGGGACGGTTCCGGTCTCGCGCGGCCGGTGAGGTCGAGGGCACGGCGGATGGCGATCGCCACCTCTTCCGCGGAAACCGGCTTTTGAAGAAAATCGACGGCATTGAGGCGCAGCGCCGCGACGGCGCGGTCGAGCGAAGCATTGCCCGTCATGACCACGGCCGTGAGAGGCCTGCTGTTCCGCCTTGCCGTCAGTTTCTGCAAAAGTTCGATTCCATCGATCTGCGGCATCTGCAAATCGGTGACGATGACGCGCAAACCTGGGTTGCGCTGTACGATCGCCAGAGCTTCGACGGCGGTGCTCGCCTTCAGCGGCGGCAGGTCAAGCGCGGTCAGGCCTTCGGCCAGCTCATCAAGAATATCGACATCGTCGTCGACGAGAAGAATCTGCGGCGGGGAATTGGTTCTGGCACCAGGTTCCTTGGTATCCATATCGTGTTGATACCTCACGATGCCTCCTCCCGTTTCACGGCGGAGATTGAGAGGCACTTCCTAAGACGGGGTTTAGTCAATTGATCTGAAACGCGCGAAGCTTGCTAAGTCTTTGTTGACGATACACCCATCGCGCCGTCCGGCCGATATCAGCCCGCCATAGCCCGAGCGCCCCCAAGGGGGACTTAATCTGTTGGTCCGCATCGTGTAAACAGCCTGAAGGTCCGCATCATTCTTGCCCGAAGGCATTCTGCCTCCTGATATTTGAGACAGGGTCTGAAGCAATTAAAGGGCGTTGTGCGTCCTTTTGTTGCATTGGTCCAAGTTTCTCAGCTTTGGGCGACAGGGGCAAGAGGGCTTCAACGCGAAGCTGCATTCCGTCGGGCCGCGGAGAGCGGCCAGCGGATGATTTTGCAATCCACGAAACGCGCCTCCAGATCCGCCAGCATTTCGAACGGGTCGACGGGCTTGAAGAAGAGGACGTCGGGGCCGGAGGGTTCGCCGAGCGCGACGTCCGTCGCCTCGCCGGTGATGAGAGCGAGAACCCGCGGGCGCAGCGGTTTCGGGAGCCGCCGGGTCCGGGTGATGAGGTCGAGGCCGCTTCTGTCGCCAAGGCGCAGATCGGTCAACAGGCAGTCGGGCGCAAGTCCCTGCACAAGCAGAGCGTGTGCCTGCGAAACGCTTGCGCACAACGTCGGTCGCCAGTGTTCGGCTTCCAGGAATTCCGCGATTTCGGCCGCAAGCTCGCGCTCGTCCTCGCAGATCAAAATTGAGCGAGGTGGCATCAGGCGGCTTCTTCAAGCGATAGGGTCTGAGTGGCGACAGGCAGGCGGATGGTGAAACATGCGCCGGATCTGACGTTGCGGGCGGCGATGTCGCCGTTCATGTCGCGCACGATGTTGCGCGCCATGGAAAGACCGAGGCCGGTGCCTTTGCCGACGGGTTTCGTCGTCACGAAGGGATCGAAGAGATGCGCGATGATCTCTTCGGGAATGCCGCCGCCATTGTCTTCGAGTTCCAGGACGACCGATCCGCTCTTCACCCATCCGCGCACCTGGAGAACCGGCGTTCGATCGGTGTCGCGATCGTGAAGCGCATCGAGGGCATCGCGCGCATTCACCAGAATGTTGACGATGACCTGCTCGAACATCGTCTGCTCGCCGGCGACGGCGAGATCGGTGGCGAAATCGAGGTCGATATCGAGGCGGATGCCCGCGGCGCGATATTGCTCGGCGACGAAACCGATGGCGAGTTGAACGGCGTCGTGAAGCGCGAAGGGCTCGCATTGCTGCGAGGTGAGACGCCCATAGCGGCGGACCTGGTCGGTGATGCGCTTCACCCGCTCCACCTGATCGCTGATGCGCGTCAGTTTGGCGGCAAGGGCCTCGCCGGTTTCGCCATGCTCCAAGAGGCGGCGGGCATTGGCGATGGCGAGCCGGATGACGGCGAGAGGCTGGTTGGTTTCATGGGCGATGGCGGTCGCCATTTCGCCAAGCGTCGCAAGCTTCGCCGCCTGCATCACCTTGAGTTCGGCGTCGCGCAATTTGGTGACGTCGGCGAGCGCCAGCATGCGCAGCCGCCGGCCGCGCCAGCGCGCGGGCGAAATGGTGCCGCGCAGCGAGCTGATCTCGCCGTCGCGGCGCCCGAAGCTCAAAATGGTGGTGCGGGTGTCGCCCTGATCGGACGTCTTGGACACGTCGATGGCGGAGCGGATGAGGCGGGTCCAATCCGGGTGGGCGAGCGAGGCGCCGACGAGCTCGATCGCTTCGTCATTGGCGAATTTCACTTCGTGGGTGTCCGGATCGAAGATCAAGGCCACGAAAGGCATCGCCTGCATGGTCTTTTCGAAGCTGGTTTCGACCTCGATCTGGGCGCGCCGCGCCTCCAGGACGTCGTGAAGACGCCGGCGGTCGCGTCGTGCCTGGACGAACAGAAGCAAAACGAGGCCGGCGCCGCTGATAAACATCAAGACGAGGGGAAGCGCAGCCGTCTCTTTGGAGAGCGCAGCTTCGCGGCGGTTGATCTCGTCATTGTCGACGACGGCCGCTTCCAGGATGGTTTGCAGATTGCGCCCGAGAGGGACGAGTTCGCTGCGCCATTGCGAGATGAGGCGGCCGCTTTTGGGGGGTGGCGGAAGCGGGTCTTCGAGCCGTTCAAGATATGTTTCGATGCGCGTCCGGTAGTCTTTGAGGGCCGGCGCGAACGCATCGATGCCCGCGATCAGGCGACCTTCTTCCGAGGCATAGAGGAGCGGCAGGCGCGAAGCGAGAAGTTCCAGACGCAGTTTGAGCTGATCGATGATGCGGGGGGAGGGGTCGTCCCGGGCGATGTCCAGAGTGGCGGTGGTTTTGACGTATTCGAGCTGCGCCTGATAGGCGATCCAGCCGGAGCTGCGGATGGAGGTCGCGAGAAGCTGGCGCTGCTCGGCCTGCCGCAGATAGAGCATGCCGGTGGCGATGAAGAGGCCGAGCGTCGTGACGACGAGGGCGCCGGCAAGCAGCTTGTGGGCGATCTTTGCCTTCTTACTCAACACGGAAGTCGATGCTCCGGATTTGCCAGATCATCCGGCTTTGGTAGCGATGGCTTGCGAGTTCGGGATACGCATCGAGGGGATAGACGATGCGGAAGGGGCCTTTGTCGCGGATGCGCATTTCCTGGCCGTCCTGGCGCACGGCCATGATGACGTCGTAGAGCGCCCAGTCCGATTGCGGGATTTCGGCGGAATAATCGTTGAGCGCGACGAGCGCCGCTTCGACGACGGGAAGACCGGCAAGGTCGGCGAGAGTGGCGAGGAGCGGGCCGGTGAAGGTCTGGTTTCCCGCGTCCCAGGGCGTGTGGGTGACGATTGCCCGCTGCTGGAGCGCCTCGATGTCTTCGACGCTCATCAGCTTTTCCGCGAGAACCGCGCCGCTTTCACCGAGCCAACGCAGCGTCAGCTCCTGCGCGGCGACGGGGCCACAAGCGATGGTCGAAAGTAAGGTAGCTAAGACAAAGGTGAGGCGGGACATTGAGGTGGCCAGCGATGTGTATTTTGCAGTCATTGTTGTGCAATCTTGAAAATTGGGTTTACTCGAAAAACTGTTTTGTCGCGATAGAGTTTTCGGAAATATCTCCAATCTCTTTATCGTATTCAAAACGAGATCGTCTCTAAATTGCTAGCTGTGCCGTGGTTCTCGCCGTTTATCGGGTGGCCGTGGGCCTTTGTGTCCTTCTTGACTGCGTTATGTTGCAGTTTTCCGAAGCTGGCGCAGCAAACCAGAAACACTTGATTTTGCAGTTAAGGAGCTCGGCTCGAAGAGATTAAAAACTGAGCGGTTTGCAAAGCCGATCGCCGCGCGGAAGGCGACGGGCGAGCCCATCCGGAAGCGGAAATCCGCCTGTCGGAGTGGTGTCTGAAAGTTCAATCGTCTCGGGGAGGTCTCCGGAAGGCGTCCGGAAGGTGGCGCTGCGGCGTGGCGCCGCAGAGATGGAACCGAAGAGCGGTAAGGCCCGCGAGGGATCCGTGCAGGCCGGAATGTGCAAAGCGTGCTGGGGCTTACCGGCTTACCGAGACACGGCCGGCACGGAAGGAATTCTCCACGCCTTCGACGACAGAATCGAAAATGCCGCGCTTTGCGGCCGGATATTGCAGGCTGAAACCCTGCACCGTGTCGCCGCGCACGAAGAACTTTTCGTAAAAAATGTCCGAACCGCGATAGCCGGAGACGACCAGCCAGTTCTTCCCCTGCGGCGAGTAGGTGACGTTTTCGTAGCCGCCGGTACCGCGCATGAGGGCGCGCAGATCGGCGGCGTCGTCGACGCCTTCGACCGCGCGGGCGGAGAGTTCGAGCCGCGCCTCATCGCCGACGAAGGCGGTGCCGTAGGCGAGGGGCGCCTCTTGCGGGAAGAGCTTTTCGGGATAGGCGAGGCGGGCGCCGGAGCGGGGATCGGCATACGTCGTCCAACCCTTGGGGGCAGCGGCCGCAGCTGTGGGCACAAGGAAGGGCGTTGCTGCAAGAGCCGTTGCGGCGGTGAGACCGGCGATTGCGGTTGCGCGCAAAGCGGCGCGCAGGGTGGCGGCGAAAGCCCTCATCATGGCGTCCTTTCCACGGTGCGAGTGGAGACGAACGGCAGGGTGGAGGCATCGTTCCGAAATCGCCCTCCGATCTGAAATCGGCGGGTGGCTCACTCGCCCGCGAGCGAGGCGATCATGTCTTCCATGCCGGCGGTGTTGTGCATGCGCAGGATGGCGGCGCAGGCGGCGAAATCGTGCCGGCGGAGCGCATCGACGAGAAGCCGGTGTTCTTCGATGACGGAGGCGAGACGGTTGGGCCCGTAGCCGAGGCGCCGGCGGAGCGCATAGATGAGCTCCCAGCCGAGCTCGAAAAGGCGCGTCGCCTCCGCGTTGCCGGCCAGTTCGAAGAGCCTGGTGTGCAAGGCGCGGTTGGCCATGATGATCTCTTCGAGGTCGGCTCTCTCCACCGCCGCAGCATGGGCCGCCTGCAGGGCCGAGAGCTCGTCGAGCATGGCGAGGGTGATGCGCGGCATCAGCCTTTGCACCGCAAGCGTTTCGAGCGCGGTGCGGACCTCGTAGACGTCCTTCAGGAATTTCTCGTCGATCGGGCGGATGACGGCGCCGCGATTGGGCAGGATGGCGACGAGCCCTTCGCCCTCCAATTTGCGCAAGGCTTCGCGCACCGGCATGGCGCTGAAGCCGAAGCGGCGCGCCGCATCGGCGACCTTCAGGCGCTCGCCCGGCCGATATTCGGCGGTGACGATGGCGCGCCGGATGAGCGCCGTCGCCTGTTCCACAGAGGTCGGACCAACCTCCTCCTCCTGCGCATCCATCCCGATCACAACCCGAGCCTTGCGGCTCTTCTCCCCCAATCTGTTCTCTTTGCCACAGAAGAAGCACTTCCTCCATTGGCCAAACGGCGCGCGCGAGGCGTTTTCCGGCGAGGGCGAAGCGGGCCATAAGATCGGGCGTGGCGCCGGGTGCTTGTGGCTCTCGCAAAAGTGGGAGAAAAGCTGCCGGTTGCCAGGAATGGGAGGACACGATGTCGAAGCTCGTGGTGCATGCGGGGCCATACCGGTTCGATGCGAGGCTTGAGGAAGAGGCGGCGCCTCAGACCTGCGCGGCGTTCCGCAAGGTGATGCCGTTCGAAAGCAAGATCGTGCATGTGCGCTGGAGCGGCGAGGGCGTGTGGATCCCGCTCGGCGACATGCAGTTCGGCGTCGGTTACGAGAACCATACGAGCTATCCGGCGCCCGGCCAGATCGTGCTCTATCCGGGCGGCATCAGCGAGACGGAGATCCTGCTCGCCTATGGCGGCGTGCATTTCGCCTGCAAGATGGGCCAGCTCGCCGGCAACCATTTCATCACGCTGACCTCGGGGCTCGAGGATCTTGCGAAGCTCGGCCCGATGACTTTGTGGGAGGGCGCGCAGCCGATCCGCTTCGAATTCGCCTGAGCCGCTGGGCTCGGGCTTCAGCTCAAAATTCCGCGGAGGCCGGATCGGGAGGCGGTGCCTTGCGATCCGGCCTTTTTGCGTCTGCGGGCCTCAGCGGCCGGTGGCCGCCAGCAGATGTTCGGGATAGCGCTCGCCTTCGACGTCGATCTCGGCGAGAGCGGTGCCGATGCGGCTGAGATCGTCCTCGCTGAGTTCGATCTCGGCCGAGGCGAGATTTTCCTCAAGCCGGTGGAGCTTGGTGGTGCCGGGGATCGGCACGATCCAGGGCTTTTGCGCAAGCAGCCAGGCGAGCGCGATCTGCGCCGGCGTCGCCTCCTTCTCAGCGGCGACCTGTTTCAGAAGGTCGATCAGCGCCTGGTTCTTCTCCATCGCTTCGGGCGTGAAGCGCGGCAGGAGGGAGCGGAAATCGCTCTCGCTGATCTTCGTGTCCTTGCTCATGGCGCCGGTCAGGAAGCCCTTGCCGAGCGGTGAGAAAGGAACAAAGCCGATGCCGAGCTCTTCGCAGGCCTTGAGGATGCCGTTGGTTTCGACGCCGCGTGTCCACAGGGAATATTCGTTCTGCACGGCGGCAACCGGCTGCACCGCATGCGCCCGGCGCAGGGTTTCCGCGCCCGGTTCCGACATGCCGAAATGCTTCACCTTGCCTTCGGCGATCAGATCCTTGACCGCACCGGCCACCTCCTCGATCGGCACGTCCGGGTCGACGCGGTGCTGATAGAAGAGGTCGATTTCGTCGATGCCGAGCCGCTTCAAGGACGCGTCGGCGACCTCTTTGATGTGTTTCGGCCGGCTGTTCATGCCCGCCTGCTTGCCGTCCACGATGTTGAAGCCGAACTTGGTGGCGATCACGACCTTGTCACGCATGGGCCTGAGCGCTTCGCCGACGATCTTCTCGTTGGTGAAGGGGCCATAGACCTCGGCCGTGTCGAAGAAGGTGACGCCCCGCTCCACGGCGGCGCGGATGAGCGCCACCGCGTCGTTCTCTTCCGGGAAATCGGTGAAGCCGAAATTGAGGCCCATGCAGCCGAAGCCGAGGGCCGAGACTTCAAGATTGTCGGCAAGCTTGCGTGTTTTCAAAGCGTCTCTCCATTGAAGAATTTTCGAACGGGGCAGGATTTTCGAACAGGCATGTCCGGGACGTCGTTTTTGAGGGGCGCAGCACTCAGTCTCTTGTCGGCGGGGGCGGCGGGCGGGTGCGTGGGGTGGCAAGATGTATCCTGCCCTGGGCGGGCATCGATGTCATGCGCGGAAATCAGGTGAACGCGGGTTGGCGACCAGACGCAGGTCTCCGCTTACGCCTGTGCGACTTCTTCATAAGTGAGCGCCGGCGGCGGGGCTTTGTCGGCGAGGGAACGGCGTCTTGTGATGCCGCGCGCGGCCCGCGGTCTGTGCCGATTGCCGCAGCGCCGAGAAGGCCCGGAAAAAGGGCGATGTTAGCCGTTTTGTGACCATATTGTTGCCCGAGGAGGCCGTTCTTCTTCCGCGAGGTTAGCGGACTTAAGGAGCGGGACAGGAATGGGCAGTTTGCCCCCCGAAAGGGGGTTGGGGGAAGGCGACGACGCATCGTCCGCAGACCGGATTTTCAAAGCGGGATTTTTCGTCTCGCTCGTGTTCATCGCCTTCGTTGCGGGGGCTATCGTCACGACGGCCGGGGTGACGCCCGGCAAGCAAATCGGCGATGCCTATCTCGGCGGCAAGGCGCTCTACGACCGCGCCACCACGACGCAAAATCTCTATCTGACGGATCTCTGGTATCCCGAGCGCCGGCCCGACAAGGGCGTGACGGTGAACGATGCGATGCGGACCGAGCAGGGGCTGACCCTCTATACCTCTGGCGAGGGAGCGGTGGCGCGGCTCATCGCCATGGACGGCTCCGTCGTGCACGAATGGCGCCGGCCCTACAGCTCCGTCTGGCACGAGGGCGCCGCCGTGAAGCGGCCGCAGCCCGACGCTTTCGTCTATTTCCGCAAGGCGATCGCCTATCCGAACGGCGATCTTCTCGTCGTCTACGAGGGGGCGGGGGACACGCCCTACGGCTATGGCGTCGCCAAGCTCGACAAGGATTCCAACGTCATCTGGAGCTATCTCGCCAACGCCCATCACGACATCGATGTCGGGCCGGACGGGCGGATCTACGTCATCACCCACGAATTCGTGGACAAGAAGCTCGACGGATTCGACAATTTCAAGCAGCCGCGGCTCGACGATTTTCTCGTCATCCTGTCGCCCGACGGACAAGAGCTGAAGAAGATCGCGCTCATTCAGGCGGTGGCGCGATCGGAATTCCGGCAGATGCTCTACACCGTGTCGGCCTTTGCGGTGTCGGACCCGCTGCACACCAACAATGTCGATTACATCACGGCGGAAGAGGCGGCGAATTTCCCCTATGCGAAAGAGGGGCAGGTGCTTGTGTCCTTCCGCGAACTCGGCGCCGTGGCGGTCCTCGATCCCGATGCGGAGACGATCACCTGGGCGAAACGCTCCGACTGGCTCGGCCAGCACGATCCGGACATTCTGCCGAACGGCGATCTCATCCTCTTCGACAATTTCGGCAATTACGATCGCGCCAATGCCCGCTCGCGCGTCATCGAGGTCAATCCGCGCACGTCGGAGATCGTCTGGGAATATGGCGGCACGCCCGAAGCGCCGCTCGACAGCATGATCCGCTCGGCGCAGCAGCGTTTGAAGAACGGCAATACGCTCATCACCGAATCCTCCGGCGGGCGGCTTCTGGAGGTGACGCGCGAGGGCGACATCGTCTGGGAGTACATCAATCCCGTGCGGGCGGAGACGCTTGCCGGCGAGACGGTGCCCCGCCTCTCCATCCTGTGCTGGGGCCAGCGGCTGCCCCCCGATTATTTCGACGCCTCCTTCACCAGCTCGTTGCAGGCGACGAGCCAGACAGGGAAGAAAACGATATGAGACGGTTTGTGTTTTTTGCTGTGACCGCAGCACTTCTGCCTTCGGCCGCCTTCGCCTATGTGGGCCCGGGCGCGGGGCTGAGCCTTCTCGGCGCGCTCTGGGCGCTTGTGGCCGCGATCGGCCTTGCGATCAGCTTCGTCGTCGCCTGGCCGGTGCGTAAAATGATGCGCAATCGCCGCAAGGCGGGCGCCGCACGGCAGGAGAATGCCGCCGGCGCCGCACCACTTGCTTCCCAGGCCGCGACCGCAGAGCCGGCCGGCGTCAGCGAACGGACGGCGAATGGGGCTTCTTGATCTGCCGGCGCCGCTGTTCGGCTGGATCGACGGACAGCTGTCGCACATTCTGCCCTCCTTCCTGGTGGTCTTGATCTGGGCGTCCGTCGCCTCGATCGCCTCCATGGAGCTCTACCGGCTGTTGTCGCCGCAGGCGCGGATTGCGGAATTGCGGGTTGCGCTGAAGGGCGCGCAGGAGCGGCTTGCCGAATTCGACGGGCCGTTCGAGGAGGCGGGCGGGCTTATCCGCAATATGCTGGGGATCGCCCTCAAACGGGTGTTTCTCGTGCTGCCGTCGACGCTGATCGCCTCGCTGCCGCTTCTCACTCTCATTCTGTGGCTCGATTCCTCCTATGCGCGCACGCTGCCGCCGGAGGGGCAGAGCGTCACCGTGCGGGCGTCGGGCAATTACGGCGGCGAATGGGTGGAAGACCGGCCGGCGCCGCGTGCCATCGTCAAGGACGCGAACGGGGCGACGATCGCCGACGTGCCGGTGAAGGCGCCGGTGCCTGTCGTGCACAAGAAGCAGTGGTGGAACTACATCATCGGCAATCCGATCGGCTATCTCGCCGACGAGGCGCCGGTCGACGAGATCGAGATCGATTTGCCGAAGCGTGAGATCTTCACGGCCGGGCCGTCCTGGGCGCGCGGCTGGGAGATCATCTTCTTTCCGGCGCTGATCCTGATGTCGTTCGCCGCAAAATCCATCCGCAGGATCGAATAGATGGCGCAGGATCGAATAGATGGCAAAGTCTGAGACGAGCGGCCCGAAGGTCAGCGGCTGGATGGATTTTCTGAGCGGCCTCGTGGAGCGGCATCCGAGAGCGTTCATCCGGCTCGGCGATTTCGAAACGCGGATGGCGCGCGAGCGCATCGCGGAGATCCGCGTGGAGCGGCCGATCTATGTGACGGGGCTCGCCCGTTCCGGCAGCACCATGCTTCTCGAACTTCTTGCAACCCATCCCGACGTCGCGACGCATCGCTACCGCGATTTTCCCGCCGTGATGACGCCGCTTGCCTGGAACTGGTTCACCGACCATGCGGCGAGCGGCGAGGCACCGGCGGAGGAGCGGGCGCACAAGGACCGCATTCTGGTGACGCCGGAAAGCCCGGAAGCCTTCGAAGAGGTGATGTGGATGGCGTTCTTTGCCGGTCTGCACGATCCGGCGACGTCGGCCGTGCTCGACCGGGCGACGGCGCACCCGGAGTTCGAGCGCTTCTACCGCGAGCATATCGCCAAGCTTCTCGTGCTGCGCGGCGGGCGGCGCTATCTCGCCAAGGGCAATTACAACGTCACGCGGCTTTCCTACCTGCAAAAGCTCTTTCCCGATGCGCGTTTCCTGGTGCCGGTCCGCGATCCGGTCTGGCATATCGCTTCCCTGATGAAGCAGCACCGGCTCTTCGTCGAAGCCGGCAATGCCGATCCGCGCATCACGCGGCATCTGAGTCGCACCGGGCATTTCGAATTCGGCCTGGAGCGGCGGGCGATCGGGCTCGGCGACCGGCAGGCGCCGGAGATCATGCGGCTGTGGGCCGAAGGCCAGGACGTCGAAGGGTGGGCGCGTTACTGGGCGGCCCTCTATGGACATGTCGCCGACAAGCTCGACGCCGATCCGACGCTCTCCGCGGCCACCCGCATCGTGCCCTATGAGCGGCTTTGTGCCGATCCGGCGCGCGAGATGGCGGCGATCGCCGGCCATTGCGGGCTTCAAGGCGGCAATCTGCCGGCGCTTGCGGCCGAGCGGATCAGCGAGCCTTCCTATTATCGGCCCGATTTTACGCCAGACGAGTTGAGGACGATTGCGGCGATCACCGAGGAAACCGCGATGCGCCTTGCCCGGCATGCCGCGGATGTGCCCGCCAAGGCGGAGGTGCGCGCCGTCGCAATGGCCTGAGGCGCGATGACGTGGGGCGTGATGACGTGGGGCGCGATGACATGGGGCGCTTTCCAGGGCGCGCGCACCGCGCGGGGCTGCGCATGCGTGCCGACAGTGGACCATCCCGGCGCAGATGCGACATGGTACCAAAAGGTATTACCTTTTGGCGTCGAGACGCGCATGGCATCTGCAACATCCATCAAGCTCGATGACGAGATGAAAGCGCGCGTCCGGCATCTTGCCGAGGCGCGGCAACGCACGTCGCATTGGATCATGCGGGAAGCCATCGCGCAGTATGTGGAGCGCGAGGAGAGGCGTGAGGCGCTTCGGCGCGACACGCTGCAGGCGTGGGAAGAGTTCCGCGAGACGGGGATGCATGCGACCGCCGACGAGGTCGACCGGTGGCTGGAGAGCTGGGGAACCGACGACGAAACGCCTGCTCCCGGATGTCACAAGTAAGATTTGCCCGGCGGCGATCCGGCTGCGTCCGCATTCTTCAGGGCCGGCGCGCCGGGGAGGGCGCGCCGGGGTTTTTCAGGCGAGCTCAGGCAGGACGGCTTCGATCTCCGTCCGCCGGGCCTCGTATTGGTCGGGCAGTTTCAAGGCCTGGCCGAGATTCGTCTCGCTCTCGTCGATGGCAAAGCCCGGATCATCGGTGGCGATCTCGAAGAGCACGCCGCCCGGCTCGCGGAAATAGACCGAGCGGAAATATTTGCGGTCCTTCTGCTCGGTCGTGGCGATGCGATGCACCTCGCGCAGGCGCCGCGCCATCTCCGCCTGGCCGGCCTCGTCGGCCCGGAAGGCGATGTGGTGGACGGAGCCCGCGCCCATGCGGCCGCGCAGGAACTCGCCGGCGGCATGCAGATCGACGAAGGTTCCAGGCGTTGCCGGGCTGCTGCCCTTTGCCTGAAAGCGCGCAAGCGAACCGTCTTTGCCGGCGGCTTCAAAGCCCAGCACATCCGTCAGGATCTCCGCCGTCGGCTCCGCGTCCTCGAGGAGGAGCTTGACGCTGTGGATGCCGCGGATCGCGTGCTCCTGAGGAATCTCGCCATCCGACCAGCCCGGTTCGGCCTCAGCACCCGCGACGCCGACGAGCGCGAGATGCGTGCCGTCGGGATCGGTGAAGGCGATCGTCGTCTCGCCGAAGACTTTTGTGGGCGCCTCATGGGCGACGCCCTTTTCGACGAGGCGCTGCGTCCAGAAGCTGAGCGAGGCCTCTGGCACGAGAAACCGCGTCTCCTGCGTCTCGCCGCTGCCGGCGCGGCCGGCGCGGCCGGGGGCGGCATGCTCCAGCGGGAAGAAGGTGAGGATGGTGCCCGGATGGCCGGCCTCGTCGCCATAATAGAAGTGGTAGCCGCCGGGATCGTCGAAATTCACCGTCTTCTTGACGAGGCGCATGCCGAGGATGCGGGTGAAGAAATCGAGATTGCGTCGCGCCGAAGCCGCGATCGCGGTCACGTGGTGGATGCCGTTGTGGCGCATGGTGGAAGCTCCAATCGGACGCGTCCTGCAAGAACGCGCGCTTTCGTTCTTTCCACAGATAGGCCGGCCAGGAGCGATTGCGACGGGGAAGACATTGCGCAGATGCAATGATATATGTGCAGAGAAGCCGTTTGAATTGCATGTGGGGAATGTTCAATTTCGGGGAAGACCAACCGAAATTGGAGCGACAGATGATCGATACCCGCCTTGCCCCCTATGGCGCCTTCCTCCTGCGCATCTCGCTCGGCGTGATGCTCATCGCCCACGCTTATATGAAGATCGTGACCTTCACCGTTCCGGGCTTTGAAGGCTTTCTCGCCCAGCTCGGCCTGCCGACGCTCTTCGCGTGGCCGATCATTCTCGGCGAGCTTTTTGGCGGGCTGGCGCTGATCGCCGGCGTTTACAGCCGCCTCATCTCCATCCTGGTTCTGCCGATCCTCCTGGGCGCCATCTGGGTGCATGCGCCGAACGGCTGGAGCTTCTCCGCGGCCAATGGCGGCTGGGAATATCCGGCGTTCCTGTCGGTGGCGGCCTTCGTTCAGGCGCTGATCGGCGACGGGGCCTTTGCGCTGCGCCGCACGGTTTTGCCGGCGTCTGCCCATGCGGGCCGGGTCGCGGAAGCCGCATGAGGCTTTACGACAGATTTCGAAAAGACCGGCCGCGTTCTCCTTCCTGGGAGCGCGGCCGCCATTCTGTTTGAGGGAAAGATTGGTCGAGCCGTTCAAGAATCTCGCCTGGGACGATTTCCGCCTGATCAAGGCGATTGCCGAAGCGGGCCGGCTTCCGGCCGCGGCCGAGCTTCTCGGCATCAACCATTCGACCGTGTTTCGAAGGCTCGGGCAGATCGAAACGACGCTCGGGGTGAGCCTCTTCGAGCGCCATCGCACCGGGTATGTGCCGACGGCGGTGGGCGAGGAGATGGTGGAACTCGCCAGCGACATCGACGAGCGCATCACGGGTTTTGGACGCAAGGTCGCCGGGGCCGAGGTGGTGCCGGAGGGCGAGGTGCGCGTGACGACGAGCGACACGCTTCTGACGCATCTCTTCACGCCGCTGTTTGCGCGCTTTCGCGAGAAGGAACCGCGCGTGCGCCTCGACATCGTCGTTTCCAACCAGGCGCTCAATCTTTCCAAGCGTGATGCCGACGTGGCGATCCGGGCGACCGACACGCCGCCGGAGAACCTCGTTGGGCGGCGCGTGGCCCGCATCAACTGGGGGCTTTACGGGCGGGCGGCCGATTTTGCCGATGCGGGCCCCGAGGCCAGTGGTGTCGAGGTCACGGACCTGTTCGATCGGCCCTGGGTGGCACTCGGCGAGCGGATGGCGGGGCTGAAGGCGGTGCGCTTCGTCCACGAACACGTGCCGGCGGAGAAGATCGTCTACCGCATCAGCAGCGTTCTCGGCCTTGCCGAGGCGATCGCGGAGGGGATCGGCATCGGGCATCTGCCATGCTTCATCGGCAATGCCGAGCCCGGCCTGACGCGGCTTGCCTCCGCCGAACCCGCCTTTGCCACCGATCTCTGGCTTCTGACGCATCCGGATCTGCGCCATGCCGCACGCATCCGTGCGCTTCTCGACTTTCTGGCCGCGGAAATCGCGCGCGATCGCGATTTCATCGAGGGGCGGAGCGGGGAAGGCCGGGGCGGGCAGGGGCGGCAGGCTGACACCAGCGCCGACGGATAGAACCTCTCCAATCATTCATCTGGAAAGAGTTTTACCTGTGGTTGCGGCGCGCTATTGTGCACCGCAGCAACCATATCGATGCGCGGCCGTTTTCCCCCTGCCGCTTCGGGGAAGCGGCTCCAGAGGAACCACGTTGAGAAACCTGTCCGACACCATTGCCCGGCTTTCCGCCTTGAAGGGATTTCATGTCCCGCGCGGGCCGGTGGTCGACCGCCTTTTCGAGATCTCCCGCTTCGGCTCCAATCCCGGGGCGCTGCGCGCGCGAGCCTATGTTCCCGACGACCTTCCGGAGGGGGCTCCGCTTGTCGTCGTGCTGCACGGATGCACGCAAAGCGCGGCCGGCTACGACCACGGCTCCGGTTGGTCGCGGCTCGCCGACGAGGCGAAGTTCGCGCTTCTGTTTCCCGAGCAGCAGCGCGGCAACAACCCCAATCTCTGCTTCAACTGGTTTCAGGACGGCGATATCCGCCGCGGCTCCGGCGAGGCGCTGTCGATCCGCCAGATGGTGGAGCATATGGTGGTGACGTACCGGCTCGACCGCAGCCGCGTCTTCGTCACCGGCCTGTCGGCGGGGGGCGCGATGGCGGGCGTGATGCTCGCGACCTATCCGGAGGTCTTTGCCGGCGGCGCGCTCATTGCCGCCATTCCCTATGGCAGCGCCACCTCGATGCCCGCCGCTTTCGACCGGATGCGCGGCCATGGCCTGCCCGGCGAAGACGAGCTGCAGGCGGCCGTGCGCGGCGCCTCCGACCACAACGGGCCCTGGCCGATCATTTCGCTGTGGCACGGGACAGGCGACCGCACCGTCGATCCGATCAATGTCGAGGCGACATTGGCGCAATGGCGGGCGCTGCATCACGTCGCCGCCGAACCCGACCGGACGGACGAGGTCGACGGCTATCCGCACCGGGTCTGGCACGACCGCAACGGGCGCGCAGTGATCGAGGAGTTTTCCATCACCGGCATGGGCCACGGCACGCCGATCGAGGCGGACGGGCCGAACGGTTATGGCACGCCGGCGCCCTTCATGCTCGACGTCGACATTTCGTCGACGCTGCATATCGCGCGCTTCTTCGGGATTGCCTCAGAACCCGCCGGCGGGCGCACACGCAAGGCGATCATGCGCATGGCGGACACGCCTCTGCGGGCGGCGGCGCAGCCGCTCCGCAACGGCGCCGGCGCGACCGCCAAGGAGAAGACGGCTGGCGCGAAGACGGCTGGAAATAAGACCGCTGGGGAGAGCGGCGGCCGGTCCAAAAACTCCGGGCCGTCTGGCTCCGGGCCCTCGACCTCCGGTGTTGGCAAGGTGATCGAGGATGCGTTGCGCAAGGCCGGCTTGATGCGCTGAGTTTCGGGCGCGGCGCAAGCCGGTCTTTCTGCGCCTGGGGCCTGCAATCTTGTGATAAATTCCCTCCGGGAGAGGCCGGAGGGGGCAATGCCCAAGAATATCGTCATTCTCTTCGACGGCACGTCGAACGAAATCTCCGAAGACCGTACCAATGTCCTGCGCCTTTACGGCACGCTGGAGAAAAGCGAGGACCAGCTCGTCTGGTACGATCCGGGCGTCGGGACGCTCGCCGCCGACAATTCCTGGGTGAGGTGGTGGCCACGCGTCGTCGAATTCTGGGGCATGATGACGGGCTGGGGCCTCGATGAGAACGTCAAGGAAGCCTACCGCTTTCTCGCCGAGAACTGGGAAACGGGCGACCGGATCTATCTCTTCGGCTTCAGCCGGGGTGCCTATTCGGCCACGGTTCTCGCCGGCTTCATCCACGCGATCGGCATTCTCGAGACGCGCAATTTCAACCTCCTCGACTACGCCTACCGCGCCTATCGCAGCGTCGGCGCCGAGCGCGAGACGAAGCTCGACGAGATCGAGCTCTACGACCGGGTTCTGAGGACCGAGCATCCGCCGATCCGGCTTCTCGGGCTCTTCGATACCGTCGCCTCGGTCATCGAGCATGGCGGCTATCGCATCCGGCTGCGCTCGCATGCCTTCACCAATGCCAATCCGAGCGTCGAAAGCGTGCGCCACGCCGTGGCGATCGACGAGCTCCGCGTCATGTTCCGCGCGCAGCTCTGGCCGGAGGCGGAAAACCAGGATGTCCGCGAGGTGTGGTTTGCCGGCGTGCACGGCGATGTCGGCGGCGGCTATCCGGAGGCGGAGAGCGGCCTCGCCAAGGTGCCGCTCGCCTGGATGATCGGCGAGACGGCGGATATGGGGCTCGTCTATTCCGAAGAGGTGGTGCGGCGTCTCGTTTGCGGCGAGGGGGCGATGAAATACGAAGAGCCCAATCCGCTCGGCAAACGGCATCAATCGATGAACTGGTTCTGGGCGATCTTCGAATTTTTGCCAAGACTTTGCGCGCCGGGCTCTCACGGGCGGCGTTTTCTCGGTCTTGCCCCGCCCGCCTTCTTCTCGGGGCGGAAGATTGCCGAGGGCGCGCGGGTGCACCGCTCGGTCATCATCCGCCGCGACAGGCTCGGCGAGACGCACAAGAACCTGCCGGAGGAATTCATCGTCGAGGGGTAGGTGTTCCTGGTGGCCCTGAGCCCTACGGCGCGGCGCGGGCTTTTGAGGCCCGCCGTCATCGTCTATCACAGGCCATGACCTATTCCATTCTCGCCCGAGAGCCCGAGACCGGGGCGCTCGGCATCGCCGTGCAGTCGAAGTTTCCGGGCGTCGCCAATCTCATCTGCCATGGACGGGCGGGCGTCGGGGTGATCGCGACGCAGGCTTTTTCCAATCCCGATCACGGCACGAAGGGGCTCGACCTTCTGGCGCTCGGCGTGCCGCCGGAGACGGTGCTCGATCTCGTTCTCGCCGAGGATGCGGCCCGGGGCGAACGCCAGATCGCCATCCTCGCGGCCGATGGGCGGGCGGCGCAGCACACCGGCGCGGCGGTGGAAAGCTGGGACGGCGCGGCCTCCGTCGCCTTCGGAGACAATGCGCTCGCGCATGGCAATTCGCTCACCTCAGAGGACGTGCCAGCGGCGATGGTGGCGCGCTTTGAACGTGCCGAGGGCGATTTTCAGGAGCGGCTGATCGCGGCGCTCGTTGCAGGCCAGGAGGCGGGCGGCGAATTGCGCGGCGTGCAATCGGCCGGGCTGCAGGTGTTCCTGGCCGGGGCCGGCTATGGCGGGCGGCAGGGCAAGGCCGTCGATATCTCCATTTACGATCATAACGATCCCATTTCGGAGCTATCGCGCTGCTACCGGCTCCACCGTCTTTCCTATTTCGGATCGGATCCCGACAATCTCGTTCAAATTGATAGCAAAATCGCTCCGTATTTAATTCGATTGCTGATGCGGGAGGGCTATCTCGATCCGGATAGTTCCAAATCGGCGGATATCTGGGGACCGGAGAAGATCGCCGCGATGGCGCGCTTCATGGGCGTCGAAAACTACGACAACCGCATCCGCGACGACGATCTCATCGATACGGAAGTGTTGAGCGATATCCGGGCGCGCAAGGGCGGCTGAGGGACGTCTGCCGCCGAAGTCCGCTTCCGCCGGATGCTGTTCGGCGCTTGTCACCGGCACCGAACGTGAAGCCCCTGTATAGAAATCGAACAGCATTCATGCTGAATTTCATGTGCAACGAGCGAGATCGACAAAGGGACGTCGGAATGCAGGACGGACAGGACTACGATAACCCGCTGGTCAGAAAGCTCAACGGCTTCGTCCGTCTCGATGCAGAGGATTGCCGGCTTCTCGACGAGATCATCGAGAAGACCCGTTTGGTGCCGGCGCGGACCGACCTCATTCAAGAGGGCGACGAGCCCGACCATGTGCATCTGGTCCTCGAAGGCTTCGCCTGCCGCTACAAGATCCTGGCGGAGGGCAGCCGGCATATCATGGCCTATCTCATCCCCGGTGATTTCTGCGATCTGCACATCTTCATCCTGAAGGAGATGGACCATTCGCTGTCGGCGCTGTCGCCCTGCAAGGTCGTGGATATTCCAAGGGAGCGGATCCTCAAGCTCATGGAAAGGCCGAAGCTCGCCCAGGCGATGTGGGCATCGGCTCTCGTGGACGAAGCCACGTTGCGCGAATGGCTCGTCAATCTCGGTGGCCGTGAGGCGACGGAGCGGGTCGCGCATCTTCTCTGCGAGCTGCTCTACCGGCTGAGGGCGGTCGGCCTCGTCGACGGCCACAGCTACGAGCTTCCGCTGACGCAGATCGATCTCGCCGACACGCTCGGCCTGTCGAACGTGCACATGAACCGCGTCTTGCAGCGGCTGCGCGGCGACGGGCTGATCTCGTTTGCGGGGTCCCGTCTCGTCATTCACGACATCGAACGGTTGGAAGAGTTCGCCGGCTTCACGCCGAACTATCTGCATCTGGACCAACAGAAGCTCGCGCCCCGCCCGCACGCCTGAGGGCTCAGAGTTCGCCGCCGACTACCTCTCTTGCCGAGAAGCGGACGACGAAGATCCTGTTGCCTTCGGCGTCGATCACTTCGAGGCGCCATTCGTCCCCCGTCCAGAACTGGCGGCCCATATCGCGCATGATCTCGCCGGCCATGCGGACCGCTTCGGCCTGAGCCGTGTGGGTGTCGGTGATTTCGGTGCCCTCGCGGTCGAGCTCCGCGCTGTCCGGGTAGACGTTGAAAAAATAGCGAGGCACGGCGCTTCCTTCATCAAGCGATGCGCTCGTGTCATACCGACCGTTCGCGTGGTCCAAGATGCCACCTTCCGTCGGTCCATCACTCACCTGTGTTAGGTGGCCGGGAAAGCCAGCTTTCTGTCGCGACGGCTTCGTGGGTGCAGAGGTCTGTTTCGATCCCCTGGCTTAAGAGGGGCTATGCGGCCTCGCGGATCTGCGCAACTTTTAGAATAGTTCTCAAGCCTGGCAACAGCCTGGAATTTTATGGGTGCAAAGACCGTATTCTCTGATTTGGAACGAGACGCCCATGCTCCGACTTGCCATGGCCGCCCTTGTGGCGGTTCCAGCCTTCGCCGCAAAGGCCGAACCTGTGCCATCCGATCCACTGGCCCCCGATCCCAAACGGCTCATCGACGCCTCCGTGATGGACGATATCCGCAGCTGGATGAATTCAGAAGTCGTGCGTCTCTCCGTCAGGACCCAGAACCAGCGTTATGGCACACTGGAGCAGGCCAAGATCGATCAGCTCGATGAACAATGGAAAGCGGAGCGCGAGGCTGTCGACAAGCCGTTGATCGCGGCGACGCTGTCGAACCCGCTGTCGGTCTATCTGACGCGCATGCAGGGCCAGTCGGCCGGTCTCTTCGTCGAGATCTTCGTGATGGACGACAAGGGGCTGAACGTCGGCCAGTCGTCGATCACGGGCGATTTCTGGCAGGGCGACGAGGCGAAATTTCAGGAGACTTATCCGAAAGGCGCAGGCGTTGTCTTCATCGACGCGCCGGAGTTTGACGACACTCTGCACATCTGGCGGGCGCAGGTGAACATGACGCTCGCCGACGAAGCCAGCAACACGCCGATCGGTGCCGTCACCGTCGAAGTCAATCTGACCGAGCTGGCGCGCCGCAAGCTCGCCATGGCCAAGTGATCGGAGACCCGACCGTGCTCAACAACATGTCCGTCACACTGAAAGCGATCCTGGCCTTCACGGTTTTGACCCTGATCGGCCTCGTGCTCAACGCCGTCATCTATCTGCAGGCGGTCGACGCCGAACGCGCCGTCGCCGATTACGAAGAACTCAAGTCTTCGATCGTCGAGATCGCCAAACTTGAAACCGCTATCGATGACCAATCCATCGGCCTCAAGAACTTCCTTCTGACCGGCGACCGCGACTGGGTCGAGACAATCGAGGCGAATAGGGCCGAAACCGAAACCCTCGTTGTGGAGCTTGCTCCGTTGCTCGAGCGTCTCGACATTGCCGACAATGTCGGGAAGGCGATCGTGAATTGGCGCCAGTGGTACGAGGATTTCGTCGTGCGTCAGGTCACGCTGATGCGCGATCCGATGACCGTCGATCTCGCCAAGGCGATCGAAGCGGCCGGCAACGGGCAGGCGGCCTTCCGGGCCATCAAAGCGGATATCAAGACGAGCCTCTCAGAGCTCGGCGAGCGCCAGAGCGTTCTGGCAACCGCACAGAACAGCGCCTTGTCCATGGTCGAAACGGTGGCCATCGTCAGCGCCGTGATCAGCGCGCTCTGCGCCGTTCTCTTCGGCATCTTCAACCATCTGAGCGTCGTGCGCCCGCTCGGCAATCTCGCCAAGGTCACCCAGGATCTCTCCGAGGGCCACACGGATGTGACGATCACGGAGGTGAAGCGCGCCGACGAGATCGGGCGGATGCACAATGCGCTGTCCGTCTTCCGGGCGAGCCTGGTGCGGGCGCGAGAGCTCGAGAGCGCCGCAGCCGAAGAGCGCGAGATCGCGAACCGGCAGCGCCGCGAAGCGATGCTGCGTCTCGCCGACGAGTTCGAGGCGTCGGTTCTCAGCCTCTCCGGCGAGATCAGCGCCGCCTCGCAGCAGCTGGAGGAGACGGCGGGTCTTCTTCAGGAGGTCTCAAGCTCCACGAGCGAGCAGTCTCTGACGGTGTCGTCGGCGGCCGAACAGGCGACCAACAACGTCCAGACGGTGGCGAGCGCCACGGAGGAATTGTCCGCCTCCACGCGTGACATCAGTGCCCAGATCGAGGCCTCTTCCAAGGTTGCCCGCACGGCGGCCGACGAGGTGGAGCGGTCGAGCCAGGCGGTCGACGGGCTCAATGCCGTCGTGCGGCGGATCGGCGACGTTACCAAACTCATCACCGACATCGCTTCGCAGACCAATCTTCTTGCGCTCAATGCCACGATCGAGGCGGCGCGGGCCGGCGAGGCGGGCAAGGGCTTTGCGGTCGTTGCCGCCGAGGTGAAGGCTCTCGCCGAGCAGACGGCCAAGGCGACGGAGGAGATCAACCGCCAGATCGGCGATATCCGCTCAGCGGCGGACGTTTCCATCGAAGCCACCCGCTCGATCGCGGAAATGGTGCGCGACATTGCCGAGCGGTCCGACGATATCGCAACGTCGACCGAGCAGCAGAATGCCGCCACGACCGAGATCGCTCAAAACATCACCGAAGCCGCATCCGGCACGCAGGAGGTCAGCGCCTCGATCAGCAAAGTGTCGGAATCGGCGTTGCGGACCGGCAATGCGAGCAACGAGCTGCGCAAATCGGTCGGCGATCTCGACACGCGGCTCGGCTCGCTGCGCGGTGCGATGAACCAGTTCCTGGAGAATGTCCGTGCAGCATAAGGCCCGACTCGGTTAAGGTCGGAGTGACAGTGGAGCGGGCGCCGCGCCCGCTTCGGAGCCCTCTCGATCTTGAGTGAATGGTTCCCTTTTCGCGTCGGCAGGGTGGTCCGGCAAGAGAGACGCAAAGCGCGATGCGGACATCGCGCAAGCGGCTCGAGGCAGCGGATCGCCGCCGACGCGAAGTCTCATCGGGCTGGGGCTCTCACCCGAGCCCCGCGATAGAGCGGTTCATCCGAGACGCTCTATCGGCGCATCCAGGCCAAAATTTCGCCGACGATGCCTCTTCGGAAGGTCAGGACGCAGATGACGAAGATCGCGCCCATGACGACCGTCACCCAGGAGCCGATCGTCGACAGATAGTTCTGCAGCGCGATGACGATGCCGGCGCCGACGACG
This sequence comes from Afifella sp. JA880, assembly GCF_025379905.1. Taxonomy (NCBI): domain Bacteria; kingdom Pseudomonadati; phylum Pseudomonadota; class Alphaproteobacteria; order Hyphomicrobiales; family Afifellaceae; genus Afifella; species Afifella sp. JA880. Next base: position 564,525 of record NZ_JAOANH010000002.1, on the reverse strand, counting down.
GGCCCGAGAATGGTGCCCATGCCGCCGATCAGGGTCATCAGCACGACTTCACCCGACATGTGCCAGTTGACGTCGGTCAGGGTGGCGCTCTGGAAGACGATCGCCTTCGTCGCGCCGGCAAGGCCGGTGATCGTCGCCGACATCGTAAAGGCGAGCACCTTCAGGAGCGCGACCGGATAGCCGAGCGAGATCATGCGTGGCTCGTTCTCGCGGATGCCCTTCAAGGCCTGGCCGAAGGGCGAGTGGACGGTGCGGTAGAGGACGAAGAAGCCGGCGGCGAAGATCACGGCAACGAAATAATACATCGTCAGCGTGTCGCGGAGATCGATGAGCCCGAAGACGGTGCCGCGCGGAATCCCCTGGATGCCGTCCTCGCCATGGGTGAAGGGCGCCTGCAGGCAGAAGAAGAAGACCATCTGGGCGAGCGCCAGCGTGATCATGGCAAAATAGATGCCCTTCTGGCGGATGGCGATCGCCCCGAAGACGAGGCCCATCACGCCCGCGGTGAGGGTGCCCGCCGCGATGCCGAAGACCGTGCCGATGCCCCAGACCTTGACGGCATGGCCCGCCACATAGGCCGCCATGCCGAAGAAGGCGGCGTGGCCGAAGGAGAGAAGCCCGACATAGCCCAGCATCAGATTGAAGGCGCAGGCGAAGAGGGCGAAGCACAGAAGCTTCATCAGGAAGATCGGATAGATGCCGAGGAACGGCGCGACCGCGAGGGCGGCGATGCCGACGGCAGCGATCAGATAGCCGGCGAGGCGATGCCTGCGAAACGTGTCGTCGCTGAGTTCGACATTGGAGGTCGTGTCGGTCATTCGCGGGGCCTCCCGAAAAGGCCGTTCGGCCGCAAGATGAGAACGATCGCCATGATGACGAAGACGACGGTGGAGGAGGCCTCCGGGTAGAAGGTCTTCGTCAGGCCTTCGACGATGCCGATGCCGAGCCCGGTGACGATGGAGCCGAAGATGGAGCCGAGGCCGCCGATGACGACGATGGCGAAGACGACGATGATGAGATGCTGGCCCATGATCGGGCTCACCGTATAGACGGGCGCGGCGAGAACGCCCGCAAAGGCCGCCAGCGCCACCGCGAAACCGTAGGTGAGGGTCATCATCAAAGGCACGTTGATGCCGAAGGCGCGCACGAGCTCGCGGTTTTCCACCGCGGCGCGCAGATAGGCGCCGAGACGCGTGCGCTCCACCAAGAGCCAGGTGCCGACGCAGACGAGAAGCGAGGCGACGATCACCCAGGCGCGGTAGGTCGGCAGGAACATGAAGCCGAGATTGTGACCGCCGGTCAGGATTTCCGGCGGGGCGTAGGGCTGGCCGGAGACGCCGTAGAAATTGATGAAGGTGCCCTCGATGATGAGGGCGAGGCCGAAGGTCAGAAGCAGGCCATAGAGATGGTCGAGGTCATAGAGGCGCGACAGCATGGTGCGCTCGATGACGATGCCGAAGACGCCGACGATCAACGGGGCGACGATGAGGCTCGGCCAGTAGCCGATGCCGAGATGATGCAACAAGAGCCAGGCGACGAAGGCGCCCATCATATAGAGCGCCCCGTGGGCGAAATTGATGACGTTCAGAACGCCGAAGATGACGGCCAGGCCGAGGCTCAACAGCGCGTAGAACGAGCCGTTGATGAGCCCGATCAGAAGCTGCCCGAACAACAGGGGCGCCGGCACACCCAGGATTTCCTGCATACGAGCCTTTCCTTGGTTGGGGGAACCTGGCGTTGGCGGGAGGCCCGGGCGGCGAGGCCGCGCCGGGCCGTTTCAGGGACGATCAGTTGCTGACGAGCTTGCAGCTGCCCTTGTCGAGCGGCTGGAAGGCCTCATCGCCCGGGATCGTCTTGACGATGTTGTAATAATCCCACTTGCCTTTGGACTCGTCCGGGCCCTTCACCTCGACGAGATACATGTCGTGGACCATGCGGCCGTCCTCGCGGATCTTGCCGTTCTCGGCGAAGAAGTCGTTGATCGGCATCTTCTTCATCTGGGTGACGACCGCTTCGCCGCCGTCGTCGTCGATCTCGTCCACGGCTTTCAGATAATGCGTGACGGCGGAATAGACGCCGGCCTGCACCATCGTCGGCTTCTGGCCGTTCATCTTCTCGGCAAAGCGATCGGCGAATTTCCGCGTCTCGTCGGTGCGGTCCCAATAGAAGCCCGTCGTCAGCGTCAGACCCTTTGCGACATCGAGGCCGAGGGCGTCGACATCGGTGATGAAGCCCAAAAGGGCCGCGAGTTTCTGCCCGCCCTGGACGATGCCGAAGGAGTTCGCCTGCTTGATCGCGTTGGTGGTGTCGCCGCCGGCGTTGGCGAGGCCGATGACATCGGCGCCGGAGGCCTGCGCCTGCAGCAGGAAGGAGGAAAAGTCGGAGGTGGAGAGCGGGTGATTGACGGAGCCCAGAACCTCGCCGCCATTCTCCTTCACGACCGTCGAGGTGTCCTTTTCGAGCTGATGGCCGAAGGCGTAATCGGCGGTCAGGAAGAACCAGCTCTTGCCGCCCTGTTCGACGACCGCCTTACCGGTGCCGACCGACATGGCGTAGGTGTCGTAGGTCCAGTGCACGAAGGTCGGGGCGCACTGGTCGTTGGTGAGCGCGGTCGAGCCGGCGCCGGAATCAAGAAACGCCGTATCCTTTTCCGAGGTCACCTGCTGGACGGCGAGCGCCACCGACGAGGTCGGCACGTCGACGATGACGTCGACGCCGTCCTGGTCAATCCATTCGCGCGCAATGGAAGAGCCGACGTCGGGCTTGTTCTGATGGTCGGCGGAGACGACTTCGATATTGGCGTCACCGACCTTGCCGCCGAAATCTTCCACGGCCATGCGGGCGGCGACGACGGAGCCTTCGCCGGAAAGGTCGGCATAAAGGCCGGAGCGGTCGTTGAGGACGCCGATCTTGACGACGTTGTCGGACATCTCCGCCTGGGCAGCACCCACCATCGCGGCGAGTGCGGCAAGCGCGGTTGAGGCCAGGGCGACCGATTTGATGCTCATTGGGGTTCTCCTCTCGTTTGGACTTTTTGTGGTTCTCCGGGCGCCGTCCGTTACACGCCCAGAAGTTCGTTGAGTTCGCCCATGCGCGTCTTGATGTCGTCGCGCTGGTAGCGGTCGACGACGCGGCCATGCTCGATGACGTAGTGACGGTCGGCGAGCCGGGCGGCGAAATGGAAGTTCTGTTCGACCAGCAGAACGGTGAAGCCGAGCTCCTGCAGGCGGCGCACGCTGGCGCCGATCTGCTGGACGATGACGGGGGCGAGGCCTTCCGTCGGTTCGTCGAGCAGGAGGAGCTTCGCCCCGGTGCGCAGAATCCGGCCGATCGCCAGCATCTGCTGCTCGCCGCCGGACAGGCGGGTGCCGGAGGCGCCGAGAAGCCGCTCCTTCAGGTTCGGAAAGAGCTCGTAGATTTCGGGGATGGGCAGACCGCCCTTCTGCACGACGGGGGGCAGGAGAAGGTTCTCTTCCACGGTGAGGCTCGCAAAGATGCCGCGCTCTTCAGGGCAATAGGCGATGCCGCGGCGGGCGACCTTGTCGGGCTTCAGGTCGATGAGCTCCTGATCGTCGAAGCGGATCGAGCCGGAGCGGCGCCCGACGAGGCCCATGATGGAGCGCAAAGTCGTCGTCTTGCCGGCGCCGTTGCGCCCCAGAAGGCTGACGACCTCGCCTTCGCGGACTTCGAAATCGACGCCGTGGAGAACGTGGGATTCGCCGTACCAGGCGTTGAGATCGGAGACTTCGAGGATGGTCTTGCGCACGCTCATGCCTCCGCCTCGTCGCCCGTGCCCATATAGGCCTCCCGGACCTCGGGGTTTTGTGAGACCTCGTCGTAGCTGCCCTCCGCCAGGATTTGGCCGCGCTGCAGGACCGTGATCGTGTCGGAGAGATCGGCGACGACTTCGAGATTGTGTTCCACCATCAAGACGGTGCGGTTCTGCGCCACCTGGCGGATGAGATCGGAGACGCGGGCGATGTCCTCATGGCCCATGCCGGCCATCGGCTCGTCGAGGAGCATGACCTTCGGCTCGAGCGCGAGCGTCGTGGCGATCTCGAGCGCGCGCTTGCGGCCATAGGGCATTTCGACGGCCAACGTGTCGGTGAATTCCGACAGGCCGACGGCGGCGAGAAGCTCGTAGGCGCGCTCGTGGAGCCGCTCCAGAACCCGGCTCGACTTCCAGAAATGGAAGGAGAGGCCGGTCGGGCGCTGCAGCGCGAGGCGGACGTTTTCGAGCGCCGTCAGATGCGGAAAGACCGCGGAGATCTGAAACGAGCGCACGAGCCCGTCCCGCGCCACGTGATGCGGCGTCGACCGGGTGATGTCGTGGCCGGCGTAGCGGATCGTGCCCGAGCTTGGCTGCAGAAATTTGGTGATGAGGTTGAAGCAGGTCGTCTTGCCGGCGCCGTTCGGGCCGATGAGAGCATGGATCGTGCCCTCACGGACCCCGAGATTGACGCCACTGACCGCCGCGAAGCCGGCAAAATACTTCGTGAGATTCTCGGTCTCGAGAATGAATTCCGACATTTCCCCGCCTGATCACAGTTGCCCAATGCGCAGCGGGTTTGCGGGGAAGCATTGTCATCCTCCCTGCGGCCCCGCCGTCTTTTGTTCACAGCAGCCGCGGAGCGGTTCTTTGTTTTATTCCGCTCGGTGCATGTTGTCGCACCGGTTTGCCTGAAACTTCAAGTCAGATCGGGACGACAATGCAGAGATTTTCTGAAAGACGCCAGCTGACGCAGGGGCGGGAACGGGTTTTTCTTGCGCCTTCCCGGTTCGTTGACGGTGATGAGGGCGCGGTGGCATATCGGCCAGCAGCCGGCCTGACGAGACGCCGGCGCGAGCCCAGAAAAAGCGGCGAAGGCAGCGAGGCGAAGGTGGCCAAGAATATTCACATGATGATCCGCGTGCTCGAAGAGGAGCGCTCGGTGGCATTCTACGACAAGGCGTTTGGCCTCAAGATCGCCGACCGTTACGCGTTCGACGGCTTCACGCTCGTCTATCTGGCAAACGAAGAAAGCGAATTCGAGCTGGAGCTGACGATCAACAAGGGCGAAAGCACACCTTATGATCTCGGCAATGGCTACGGGCACATGGCCGTATCCGTCGGCGACCTCGATAAAGAGCATGCGCGTATGCGCGAGGCCGGGCTGGCGCCGAAGGACATCAAGGAAATGGTGCATCAGGGCGCGCCTTTCGCGCGCTTCTTCTTCATCGAAGATCCCGACGGCTACAAGATCGAGGTTCTCGAGCGCGGCGGCCGGTTCAAGTGAACTCAGCGCGCGGCTGAGACCCGGCCTCCGGCGCGGGCCGGGCGTCGGCTTTCGGGATGGTGTTCGAAAGGGGCGGGTGCGCGCCTGTTCAGGCGCGTTCGGGCTTCGGCTGGCGGATCATCGGGGCGGCTTCGACGACGAGGGGGTCGAGGCCGGTGCCGCCCGCATCCAGGATCTCGAAGAGTTTTGCGCGCATGCGCGGTTCCCAGAAGGAGTTGATGTGGTCGGCGACGCCGGCGGCGGCCTCGTGGTCCGGGCGGCTCTTGAAGAAGGTGGCGATCTGGTTCGCCATATAGGCGAGTTTGTCAGGCGACATGGGTGAGCCTCGCCGAGGTTTCGGGCGTGTCGGTGATGCGGCCCGGATGGGTGAAGACTTCAAAGTCGCGGTCGCGGACGATGGCGACGAGGGTGATGCCGGCGGCCTCCGCCATGCGGACGGCAAGTGCCGTGGGGGCCGAGACGGCAAGCAGGATCGGGCTGCCGGCGGCCGCCGCCTTCTGCACCATTTCGACCGAGACGCGGCTCGTCAGCACGATGGCGCCCTCAGTGGCCGGGATGGCGCGGCGGGCAAGCGCGCCCACGAGCTTGTCGAGCGCATTGTGGCGGCCGACGTCTTCGCGCACGGCGAGGAGCCCTTCGCCCGGAGCGTAGAGGCCAGCGGCATGCACGGCGCGCGTTGCGGCGTGCAGCGGCTGGGCCCGGGAGAGCGCGCCCATGGCACGGGCGATGTCGGCCGGCGACAACGTGAGATCGGAGGCGGGGACGACGGGCGGCTGGCGCACGGCGCCTTCCAGGCTTTCGATGCCGCAGAGACCGCAGCCGACGGGACCGGCGAGGTGGCGGCGGCGTTCGGCGAGCTTTTCGTCCGCCTCCTCGGCCAGCATGATCTGCACGTCGATGCCGTCTTCGAGCTCGACGATATCGACGGCGTCGATCTCCTCGGCCGTGTCGACGATGCCCTCCGTCAGCGTGAAGCCGACGGCGAAATCGACGAGATCGGCCGGGGTCGCCATCATCACCGCCTGGGTGGTGCCGCCATAGGTGAGGGCGACGGCCGTTTCTTCCGGCAGGTCGCGTTCGCCCGGCCGCGCCTTGCCGAGGCGATGGGCGATGCGGGCGACCGGGTGATGGGTCTTTTGCGTCATCCTCGCGTCCTCATTCGGCGCCTCTCTCACTCGGCCGCTTCCATTGCCGGGGCGATGCGGCGGGCCTGACGGGTCTGCTCCTCATATTCCTGCTGCCAGTCGCTCGGCCCATTCGACAGCGCGACCTGGACGGCGGTCACCTTGTATTCCGGGCAGTTGGTCGCCCAGTCGGAGAAATCCGTGGTGATGACGTTCGCCTGCGTGCCGGGATGGTGGAAGGTCGTGTAGACGACACCCGGCGCGACGCGGTCGGTGATGCGGGCTTTCAGCGAGGTCTCGCCGGAGCGGCTGGCGAGCCGCACCCAATCGCCGTCCTTGATGCCGCGCTGTTCGGCGTCGTGGGGATGGATTTCGAGGCGATCTTCCTCGTGCCAGACGGTGTTCGCCGTGCGCCTCGTCTGCGCGCCGACATTGTACTGGGTGAGGATGCGGCCGGTCGTCAGAAGGAGCGGGAAGCGCGGGCCGGTCTTTTCGTCCGTCGCCACATATTCGGTGACGACGAACTTGCCCTTGCCGCGCTGGAAGCCGCCGACATGCATGACCGGCGTGCCCTGCGGCGCCTTCTCGTTGCACGGCCATTGCACCGAGCCTTCCTTTTCCAGGAGATCGTAGGTGACGCCGGCAAAGCTCGGCGTGGTGGCGGCGATCTCGGCCATGATCTCGCGCGGATGGGTGTAGTTCCAGCCGCAGCCGAGCGCGTTCGCCAGAAGCTGCGTTACCTCCCAATCGGCATAGCCGTTCTTCGGCGCCATGACGCGGCGGACGCGGTTGATGCGCCGCTCGGCGTTCGTAAAGGTGCCGTCCTTCTCCAGGAAGGTGGAGCCCGGCAGGAAGACATGGGCGTAATTCGCCGTCTCGTTGAGGAAGAGGTCGTGGACGACGACGCATTCCATGGCGGCGAGACCGGCGGCGACATGCTTCGTATCGGGGTCGGATTGCAGGATGTCCTCGCCCTGGATGTAGATGCCGCGGAAGGAACCGTCGACGGCGGCATCGAGCATGTTGGGGATCCGAAGCCCCGGCTCGTCGTCGAGGGTGACGTTCCAGAGCTTTTCGAAGATGTCGCGCGTCGCCTCGTCGGAGATGTGGCGGTAGCCCGGCAGCTCATGCGGGAAGGAGCCCATATCGCAGGAGCCCTGAACGTTGTTCTGGCCGCGGAGCGGGTTCACTCCGACGCCCGGGCGGCCGAGATTGCCGGTCGCCATGGCGAGATTGGCGATCGCCATCACCGTGGTGGAGCCCTGGCTGTGTTCGGTGACGCCGAGGCCGTAATAGACCGCGCCGTTGCCGCCGGTCGCATAGAGACGTGCCGCGCCGCGGATGGTGGCGGCCGGCACGCCGGAGATTTTTTCCACTTCCTCCGGTGAGTTGCGCGGCTCGGAGACGAAGGCCGCCCAATCCTGGAACTCGTCCCAGTCGCAGCGCTCGCGGATGAAGGTCTCGTCGAAGAGGCCTTCGGTGACGACGACATGGGCGAGCGCGGTCAGGACCGCGACGTTGGAGCCCGGCTTCAGGGGCAGGTGATAAGACGCCTCGATATGCGGCGAGCGCACGAGATCGATGCGGCGCGGATCGATGACGATGAGTTTGGCGCCTTCGCGCAGACGCTTCTTGAGGCGGGAGGCGAAGACCGGATGGCCGTCCGTCGGATTGGCGCCGATCAGGATGACGACGTCGGTCTTCTCGACGCTGTCGAAATCCTGCGTGCCGGCGGAGGTGCCAAACGTGGTCTTGAGGCCGTAGCCGGTCGGCGAATGGCAGACGCGGGCGCAGGTATCGACATTGTTGTTGCCGAAGCCGGCGCGCACCAGCTTCTGGACGATGAAGGTCTCTTCATTGGTGCAGCGCGAGGAGGTGATGCCGCCGAGCGCGCCGCGTCCGTATTGATGCTGGATGCGGCGGAATTCCGACGCCGTATGGGCGAGCGCCTCCTCCCAGGAGACCTCGCGCCAGGGATCGGTGATTTTTTCCCGGATCATCGGGTTGAGGATGCGATCCTTGTGATTGGCATAGCCATAGGCGAAGCGGCCCTTGACGCAGGAATGGCCGCGGTTCGCCTTGCCGTCCTTGTAGGGGACCATGCGGATGAGTTCCTCGCCGCGCATCTCCGCCTTGAAGGAGCAGCCGACGCCGCAATAGGCGCAGGTGGTGACGCGCGCATGCTCCGGCAGGCCGTTGTCGATCACCGATTTTTCCTGGAGCGTCGCCGTCGGGCAGGCCTGGACGCAGGCGCCGCAGGAGACGCATTCCGATGCCAGGAATGCCTCGTCCTGGCCGGCGGCGACCACGGAGCCGAAGCCGCGGCCTTCGATCGTCAGCGCGAAGGTGCCCTGCACCTCCTCACAGGCGCGCACGCAGCGCGAGCAGACGATGCATTTCGTGGGATCGAAGGTGAAATAGGGATTGGTTTCGTCCTTCGGCCGGTAGCGCGGGTTCGCCTCGCCGTTGTTCCTCGCCTTGACGTGGTTGGCACCGTCATAGCCGTAGCGCACGTCGCGCAGTCCGACTTCGCCCGCCATGTCCTGGAGTTCGCAATCGCCGTTTGCCGCGCAGGTGAGGCAGTCGAGCGGGTGGTCGGAGATATAGAGCTCCATGACGCCGCGGCGGATCTCCTTGAGGCGCGGCGTCTGGGTATGCACGACCATGTCCGGGGCGACCGGCGTGGTGCAGGAGGCGGGCGTGCCACGCCGTCCCTCGATCTCGACGAGGCAGAGGCGGCAGGAGCCGAAGGATTTCACCATGTCGGTGGCGCAGAGTTTCGGCACCTGAATGCCGGCTTCGGCGGCCGCGCGCATGACCGAGGTGCCGGCCGGGACGCTGATCTCGAAGCCGTCGATCGTGAGCGACACCGTCTCTTCGGAGGTGGAGGCGGGTGTGCCGTAGTCGATTTCGTGAATGAGGCTCATCAGGCTGCTCCTCGGCTCTACTCGGCGGCTTCGGCGAAGGGGGTTGGGCGGAAATCGTCGGGGAAATGTTCGATCGCGCTCAGGACCGGGAAGGGCGTGAAGCCCCCGAGGGCACAGAGCGAACCGAAGCGCATGGTCTGGCAGATGTCGGTCATGAGGGCGATCTGCGCGTCAGGGTCTTCGCCCGCCGCGATCCTGTCGACGACCTCGACACCACGCACGGAGCCGATGCGGCAGGGGGTGCACTTGCCGCAGGATTCAATGGCGCAGAATTCCATGGCGAAGCGGGCCTGCTTCAGCATGTCGACGGTGTCGTCGAAGACGACGATGCCGGCGTGGCCGATCAGGCCGTTCTTCGCGGTATAGGCTTCGTAATCGAAGATCGTGTCGAAGAGGGCGCGGGGGAAGTAGGCGCCGAGCGGGCCGCCCACCTGCACCGCCTTGACCGGTCGGCCGCTTCTCGTGCCGCCGCCGATCTCGTCGACGAGCTCGTGCAAGGTGAGGCCGAAGGCGATCTCGAAGAGGCCGCCATTCTTGACGTTGCCCGCGATCTGAATGGGGATCGTGCCGTGCGAATGGCCGACGCCGAAATCGCGGAAGAATTCCGGCCCGTGGTCGAGGATCGCCGGCACGGTGGCAAGCGAGATGACGTTGTTGACGACGGTCGGGCGGCCGAGAAAGCCCTCATGGGCGGGAAGCGGCGGCTTCGCGCGCACGACGCCGCGCTTGCCTTCCAGGCTGTTCAAAAGCGAGGTTTCCTCGCCGCAGACATAGGCGCCGGCGCCCATGCGGATTTCCATGTCGAAGGCGTGGCCGGAGCCCAGAATGTCGGAGCCGAGAAAGCCGTGGCTGCGGGCAATGGCGATCGCGTCGCGCATCGTTGCGATGGCATGCGGATATTCGGAGCGGGTGTAGACGTAGCCCCGCGTCGCGCCGGTGGCGAGGCCCGCGATCACCATGCCCTCGATCAGCATGAAGGGGTCGCCCTCCATGATCATGCGGTCGGAATAGGTGCCGCTGTCGCCCTCGTCGGCGTTGCAGACGATGTATTTCTGCTCGCCCTTCGCTTCGGCGACGGTCTTCCACTTGATGCCGGTCGGAAAGCCGGCGCCGCCGCGACCGCGAAGACCCGACGTGATCATCGTCTCGACGATCTCTTCGGGCGTCATCATCACGGCATTGCGCAGCCCCTTCAGACCGCCATGCGCCTCGTAATCCGCCGGATCGAGCGGATCGATGATGCCGCAGCGCGCGAAGGTGAGGCGGGTCTGGCGGGCGAGGAAGGGGATTTCTTCCGTTTTGCCCTGGGCGAGGGGGTGGTCGCCGCCCGTGAGAAAGCCCGCATCGAAGAGGGAGGCGACGTCTTCGGGCGCGACCGGGCCATAGGCGAGGCGGCCGTCTTCGGTCGCCACCTCGACCATCGGCTCCAGGAAGAAGAGGCCGCGGGAGCCGTTGCGGATGAGGCGAATGTCGAGGCCGCGCGCCTCCGCCTCGCGGGCGATTGCGGCCGCGACCTTGTCGGCGCCGAGCGCCAGCGCGCCGGCATCGCGCGGGACGTAAACCTTGATGGGGCCTTTGACGGGATCGGTCATCGCCGGGCCTCGTCGAGAAGCGGGGCGAGGCGGGTCTCGTCGAGGCGGCCGGTCACCTCGCCGTCGAGCATCGCGGCCGGGGCGCAGGAGCAGAGGCCGAGGCAGTAGACGGGTTCGAGCGTGACGGCGCCGTCGGGCGTCGTCTCATGCCAGTCGATGCCGAGGGCTAATCGGACACGGTCGGCGATTTTTTCGCCGCCCATCGACTGACAGGCCTCGGCGCGGCAGACCTTCAGGACATGGCGGCCGGAGGGGGTGTGGTGGAAGTCGGGATAGAAGCTGACGACGCCATGGACTTCGGCGCGGCTCAGATTGAGGCGGTTGGCGATGACCGGCACGGCCTCTTCCGGCACGCAACCGAACTCTTCCTGGAGATCGTGCAGGATCGGCAGGAGCGGGCCTTCGAGGGCGGCGTTGGCATCGACGATCGCTGTGGCACGGACGGCAATGTCCGCTGCGCCTGTCTGGGCAGTCATTCTTCCTCCCATGGCCGGCGATTGTTTTTGCCGGATTTCTTATTGCGGTAATTTTGACGCGCGACGTCATGTCTTATCAATAGTGTTATCCCGTCGAGTGATCGGGAAAACCTATCGAGCGCTAGGCCGAGGGCCGTTTCTCTCGGGGCAGAAGCTGCGAAACCTTGCGGGCTTCGGCGAGAAGGGCGGCAAGAACCGGCGTGTGCGGCTCGCGGTAGGCGGCGACGAGGCCGATGCTTTCCGCGGCCTCCGGCTCCACGATCGGGATCGCCGTCAGATTGTCCAGGCGGCCGAAGGCGTCCACCAGCCGCCAGGGCATGACGCTCGACCAGCGGCCGGTGCGCACATGGGCGAAGAGGGTGATGACGGAGTTGGATTCGAGCGTCGGATCGGCGCTCGCACCGGCCTCGCCCATCTTCTGATTGATGATGCGGCGGTTCTGCATGTCGGGCGTCAACAGGCAGAGGGGTGCGCCCGCCACCTCTTTCCAGGTGATGCTCGACTTGCCGGCATGCGGCCCGTCCGCCTGGGTGACGAAGGCGTAGCGCTCCTCGTAGAGCGGGACCGTGGTGACGCGGCCGAGCGGCTCGTTGTCGAGATAGGTGATGCCGACATCGATCTCGAGATTTTCCAGAAGCGACAGGATCTCGACCGAATTGCGCGACAGGACGGTGAAGGTGATGCCGGGATGGGCTTCCGCAAAGGGCGCGGTCAGCTCGGCGACGGCGGAGAGCGCCGTCGGGATGGCGGCGATGCGCAGATGCCCGGAGAGGCCGTACCGCGCGGTCCGCAGATCCTCCTGCATGGAGCGGACGTCGGCGACGATGCGGCGCGCCCATTCGAGCACCCGCTGGCCTTCCGGCGTCAGCCCCTGATAGCGCGAGCCGCGGCGAACGAGCATGACGCCGAACTGGTCTTCGAGCTGCTTGATCGCCGAGGAGAGCGTCGGCTGGGTGACGCGGCAATCCTCTGCGGCACGGCCGAAATGCTTCTCGCGGGCAAGCGCGATGAACATTTCCAGCTTGTCGATCATGAGCGTCTCCCGCCGCCTTGCGGATCTTCGGCCCGCCTGCGACGTGCCCACGATACAGGATGCGGGCGTTCTGGAAAGGCGTCCGGGCGACAGGCCCAGACGCGGGGCGGCAAAGCGGCCGGCTGCAAGGCCCGGCTAGGGGCGGGAAAGAGGGCCGGGCGATGTGCCCGGCCGCAAGCTTTGTCATTCGGCAGCGGCGACGACGCGCCCTTCCACCTCTTCCGTCGTCTCGTCGATATGGTGCTTCTCGTGCACCGGACGGACGAGGGAATTGGCGATGAGCGCCAGCACCAGGAGCCCCGCCATGCAATACATGGTGGTGTTGTAGAGGCTCGGTGTCGGGTCGACCGTGCCGGCAGGGGCGATCTCCATCAGCCGGCCGATCGTCACCGTGTTGGCGGCGATCATCTGGTCGAGCTGATCGATGCCGGCGCCGAATTTCTCCCGGAAAACGGAAGGATCGACGCGCGCGGCGAGATCGTGGATCGCGTTCGACAGGGACATCTGACGCAGCTGCGTGATGGCGAGGGGTCCGAGAACACCCGCCGTGCTCCAGGCCGTCAGAAGCCGGCCATGGATGCCGCCCACATATTTGGTGCCAAAGATGTCGGCGAGATAGGCCGGGATGGTGGCAAAGCCGCCGCCATACATGGTGAAGATGATCATCGTCGCGGCGTAGAACATGACGAGCCAGGTCACCGCCGGATCGACGCTCACCTGCTGGGCCGCAAACGGGATCGACAGGTAGAGGATCGTGCCGAGAACGAAGAAGCAATAATAGGTGTTCTTGCGGCCGATATAGTCCGATGCCGAGGCCCACAGGAAGCGGCCGACCATGTTGAAGACCGAGATCATGAAGACGTAGGTCGCCGCGAAGGCGGAATTCACGATCAAGGGCAGGGTGGTGCCAAAGATCTCCGTCATCATGGTCTTGGCGACGCCGATGACGCCGATGCCCGCCGTGACGTTGAAGCAGAGCACGATCCACAGAAGATAGAATTGCGGCGTCTTGAGCGCCTGGTCGATGTGGACGTCGTTGTCGGAGATCATCTTGCGCTGCGCGACATGCGCGGCGGCCGGCTCCCAACCGGCCGGCTTCCAGCCCTCCCGCGGCACGCGGTAGGAGAAGGAGGCAATCACCATGACGACGAAATAGATGACGCCGAGGGTGAAGAAGGTCATCGCGGCGCCGGTGTTGCCGGTGCCGGCGACGTAGATGCCGGGCTCGATGGCGACGGGCGCTGCGGCGACCTGCTTGGCGCCGGCGACGACGACCTCGACCATCTGGCCGTTGACCTCGGCCATGCGGCGGCCGCCCTCGGTGACGAGGGAGACGGCGCTTTCCGGCCCGAGATAGGTCGGAACCTCATAGAAGGTGCGCAGCAGAAATTCCTTGATCGGCGTGGCGATCATGGCGCCGCCGCCAAAGCCCATGATGGCCATGCCGGTCGCCATGCCGCGCCGGTCCGGGAACCAGCGGATCAGGGTCGAGACGGGCGAGACATAGCCGAGGCCGAGGCCGCAGCCGCCGATGACGCCGTAGCCGAGATAGACGAGCCAGAGCTGGTGGGTGACGATGCCGAGGCCGCCGACGATGAAGCCGCCGCCCCAGCAGAGCGCGGCGACGACGCCGACCATGCGCGGGCCGACCTCTTCGAGCCACTTGCCGGCGAAGGCCGCGGCAAGGCCCAGAAAGACGATGGCGACGGAGAAGATCCAGACGACGGATTGCAGGCTCCAATCGCCGGCGGAGGCGGCGACGACGCCGAATTCACGCGTCAGCGGCGGGTTGAAGATACTCCAGGCATAGACGGAGCCGATGCACAGATGGATGGCGATCGAGGCCGGCGGGACCTTCCAACGGTTGAAGTTCTCGCCGGCGACGATGTGTTCCTTCTTGAGGCTGTCGAACATGTCGCGATTTTCCCTCCCGGGCTCGCCCCGCCGCGCCGCGTGACCGCGGTCTTTCGGCAAGTGAGCGCCCCTTGTCGTTTCCTCCCTGCGCGGAGCATGGCCGCGCAGCGCCCGCCCGTTTTTTCGGCGTGGCGTGAGGACGCTACGCAAGAGGGATGCCAGAGCGGGGGCGGTGGGAAAGCCGCGGTTTTCCGGGAGTCCTGTCGAGGGGCAGAGGGACAAAACGTCCCTCGGACGGGAAGAGACGCCAGCAAAAATAGGACAAATTGTCTCTGTGACGCCGAGTTTGCAGCGGGGCGATCTGGTGCCGTCAGCGCGCTTCGGGGAGCCAGATCACGAAGGTCGTGCCTTCGCCCGGCGTGCTCGTGACCGTGAGCGCGCCGCCCTGCTGAACGATCAGCGTCTGGCTGATCGAGAGGCCGAGGCCGGTGCCCTCCTGGCGCTTGGTGGTGAAGAAGGGATCGAAGATTTTCGACAGCACCTCCGGAGGGATGCCGGTGCCGGTGTCTTCGATCGCGATCTGAATGCCCGGCGTGCCGTCGCGATCCGTATCGGAGGTCGTAATCGTCAGCCGGCCGCCGTCCGGCATGGCGTGGATGGCGTTGACGATGAGGTTGACCAGCACCTGCTGCAGCTCGGTGCGGTTCATGAGGACGAGGCGGGTGGCGGTGTCGCGGCGCGCGACCTCGATCTCCGCCTTGTTGAGGAGATGCTGGACGAGAGGCAGGCAGTCAGCGACGACATCGGCGGGGGCGTGGCTCTCGATGAAGCCCGCATATTCCTCCGGCCGGGCGAATTGCAGGAGTTTCGTCACGATCTGGCCGATGCGGTCGATCTGTTCGTCGATGAGGCGGATCTCCGTTTCGGCGGGGGCGGCGGCGTCGCCGAGGATCGAGCGCATGACTTCGAGATTGCCCTGCATGACGGCGACGGGATTGTTGATCTCGTGGGCGACGCCCGCCGTGATCTCGCCGATCGCGGCGAGCTTTTCCGACATGATGAGCTGTTTCGTCGTCGCCTCGAGCTGGCGGTTCGCTTCGCTCAGCTCGCGCGTGCGGTCCGCGACGCGGGCGTTGAGCTCCTCGTTCCAGGAGCGGAGTTGCCGGTCGCGCTCCTGCACCTGATCGAGAAGCCCGTCGAGATGGGCGGCGACGCGGGCGATCTCGTCTTCATTGTCGGGAAGGGCGGTGCGGGCGCTCATATCGCCGGCCTCGACCTTGGAGATCGTCTCCGTCATGCGCTCCAAGGGGCGGAAGACGGAGCCCGCCCAGCGCAGGAAGAGCGGCACGCTCAAGGCGGTGACGGCGGCGAAGGCGGCGATGAGGGTGAGAAGCGAGACGAGCTTGGTGCGCTGAAACGGCGCTTCCAGGAAGCCGACATAGAGCATGCCGACGCGGCGCCCGAAACTGTCGGTGATCGGCTCGTAGGCGGAGATGTACCAGTCGTTGACGACGAAGGCGCTGTCGAGCCAGACGCGGCCTTCGCCGAGAACGGCGGAACGCACGGCGGCGGAGACGCGGGTGCCGAGGGCGCGCTTGTCCTCGAAAAGCCGGACATTGGTGGAGACGCGCACATCGTCGAGAAAAAGGGTCGCCGTACCCTGGCTGCCGGCGGGCAGGCTCTCCTCGCGGTAGACGAGGTCGTTGATCGTATCGATGAAGACGAGGTTCTGGTTGAGGAGAAGGCCGCCGACGAGGGCGGCGGGGCCCTGGCCGGGCAGGCGCACGGGGCTTGCCGAATGCACGACCATGCCGCGGGTTTCGGCCGTCTTGTCGGTCGGCACGGCGTTGGGCGTGTCGACGAGGGGAAGGCGCGCCTGCGCGGCCAGCGCCGGCGAAATGGCGGCGAGGTCGTCGCCGGAAAAGATGTCGACTGCCGTCGTGGGCTTGCCGGCAAGGGCGCTTTGGACGACCGGCCGGTCGCCCGAAAGGTCCGGGGCTGCGCCGGACGGGGAAGTGGCGCGCACGCCGTCGCCGGTGCTGACGAGATAGAGAAAATCGAGGCCGAGCGCCTTGCGGCTCTTCTCCAGATAGGCGGCGAGCGGGGCGGGGGCATCGGCCTCGATCACGTCCCGGAATTCGGCGGAGCGGCCGAGCGCATCGATCTCGTCGCCTGTCGTCTCCAGGATGCGGTTGAAATACTGGTCGGCGATGGTGAGGTCGCCATGCACCTTCGACTTCAGAAGCTGGTCGAATTTCGCGTTCCAGCGGACGATGGTGACGCCGAGAAGAAGCGGCAGGATGACGAAGGTCGGCAGGAGCGCGATCGCCAGGAGACGGAAGCGAACCGAGCGGTGCCGGCCGATTTTTTCCGGACTGGGCCGCGCAAAGCTGGACTGCGCAAGTCCGGACCGCGCCGGCTCCGACGTCATTTCAGCGGCTCCAGCTCAGATGTTCCAGGCTGAGCATTTGCGGTCGATGGTCTTGCGCGAGATGCCGAGGCGGCGGGCGGCTTCGGCACGGTTGCCGCCGGTTGCTTCGAGAACGCGCAGGATATGGCGGCGCTCCACCTCTTCGAGCGCTTCGCCCGGTTCGCCGGTGATATCGGGGGCATGCGTGCTTTCCGCGCCGGGGGCGGGATCGCCGCGAAATTCCGGCGGGAAGCGGCCGAGGATGAGCGAGCGCTCGATGAGGTTTCGGAGCTCGCGGACATTGCCGGGCCAGTCATAGGCGGCAAGGCCCGCGCGCACGGCAGCGTCGATTTCGACCGGGGGCATGCCGAGCTGCTTCGACAGGCGCTGCATGAAGAGGGTGGCGAGCTCGATCACGTCCTCGCCGCGGGCGGCGAGCGGCGGCATGGCGATCTGCATGACGTTGATGCGGTAGAAGAGATCGGTGCGGAAACGGCCCTCTTCGACGGCGGCTTCGAGGTCGGCATTGGTGGCAAAGATGAAGCGCACATCGACCGGCACTTCGCGCTCCGAGCCGACCGGGCGCACGCGCCGGTCTTCGATCGTGCGCAGGAGCTTGCTCTGCATGGGAAGCGGCAGTTCGGCGATCTCGTCGAGAAAGAGCGTGCCGCCATGGGCATGGATGAAGAGGCCCTCGCGGCCCGCATCGGCGCCGGTGAAGGCGCCTTTGAGGTGGCCGAAAAGCTCCGCCTCCAGCATGTCGGTCGGTACGGCGGCGCAATTGACGGCGACGAAGGGCTTGTCGGCGCGCTCGGAGAGGGCGTGGATGGAGCGCGCCGCCACCTCCTTGCCCGTGCCGGACTGGCCGGTGATCAGAACCGAGGTCGGCAGGGGCGCCACGCGGGCGATGGTGTCGCGCACCTCGCCGATGCCGGGGGAATGGCCGATCAGCTTGTCGCGCAGAAGCATGTGATCGGCGGTGGAGCGCAATTCGTGGCGCAGAACATGGATTTCGCGCTGCAGGCGGATCCGGTCGAGGCAGCGCGCGACGGCGTTGAGGATCTGGTTGGAGCGAAAGGGTTTCAGGACAAAATCGACGGCGCCGGCGCGCAGCGCCTGGATGGCGGTTTCGAGATCGGCATAGGCGGTGATCAGGATCGCATCGGCGAAAAGGCCGATCTCGCGCTGTTCCGTCAGCCATTCGACGCCGCTCTTGCCGGGCATGATGTTGTCGAGAATGACGACGTCGAAATGGTGCTCGTCGAGCCTCTTGGAGGCTTCGGCCGTGTCGGCGGCCTCTTCCAGGCGCTTGCAGCGGGGTTTTAGCGTGCGGACGAGAAAATTGCGCATGCCCGGCTCGTCGTCGACGACGAGGATCGAGGCCTGGGCGAGCCAGGGCCCGAATTCTGGAACGCGCGGCGCAGGCTCAACGCTGCGCGCGGCAGTGAGGCTCATGGGGCGAGGCTCATGGACGGTCCTCAAGAGGGTTTCCTCGGTTTCTCGCGAGGATGGACCCCCGAGAGAAATCGTTTTCTTGTTTGGAGCCATGATGGGCACAAGCCGGCCCGAATGCAAAGAGCGGGCGGACAACGCCTGCGGATTGCGGCTGCGGACGGCGGCTATCCGGTCTGCGGCTCGTTTGCGAAAGAAGGCGGGGCTTCGGCGTCGCTCTGGCGCGTAATCGTCTGGCGCACGAGGAGGTCGGTGTTCGGCGAAAAGCGTGCCTGGAGCGGCAGCATGGCGGCGCCCAGAACCCGCGCCACTGGCCCGACGGAGCCTGAGACGATCTCGGCCCGGCTGAGGCCGAGACGGTTGAAATCCTGCACGGCCTCGGCGAGGTGGCCGGTGATGCGGGTGCGCCAGGCCGGTGGCAGCAGGCCGTCGACCACGATCGTCTCGAAATCGATGACGCTCATGGCCGAGATGACGGCACGCGCCATTTCCTCCGCCGCCTGCAGGGCCCAGACATCGAAGATACGTGCCGCTCCCGGAACGTCGTCGCCGCGCAGAAGCGCCTCGCCGGCGTCGATGCCTTCCTCGATGAAGGCCTGCTGCAGCTGGATGATGGAGGCGGTGTGGATGAGCTGCTGGGGGGCGCCCGTGGCGCTTTGATGCGCGGTCGGCATGGAGCCGATGGCGCCGGCGTTGAACTGCTCGCCGCGATAGAGCTTGCCGTCGATGACGATGCCGCCGCCGATGAAGGTGCCGAGATAAAGGTAGAGCGCGCTGCGGCGGGTGACGGCGTCGCCGAGGATCACTTCCGCGGCGCAGGCGGCCGTCGCGTCGTTGTGGAGGGAGGCGGGGAGGCCCGTCGCCTCCTGAAGCGCTGCGGCGACGTCGATGTCGCGCCAGGCGTCGAGCGTGCCCGGCGCGAGATCGAGCTCCGGCGCCCAGGATTCAAGCTCGCTCGGCATGGCGATGCCGAGGCCAACGACGCGCTTTCTGGAGGCGGCGTCGAGGGAGGCGAGAAGGTCGCTCGCCTGGGCGATGGCGAGGCGGACCGTCTCTTCGGGCAGGGGTGCGTCGTAGCTTTCCTGGGCGGATGCGATGACCTCGCCCACGAGATTGACCAGGATCGCCTCGACGCTGCGGCGGCCGATCTTGACGCCGAGCGAAAAGGCGCCCTTCGGATTGGGGGCGATCGGGGTCGAAGGCTGGCCGACCTGGCCGCGGACCTTGTCGCGCTTGATGAGAAGACCTTCGGCGAGGAGCCGGTTGACGATGACGGAGGCGGCCTGGCCGGAGAGGCCGGTCTCGCGCGCGATCTCCGCCTTCGACAAGGCGCCGGCGCGCAGGAGCGCGTGGATGATCAGGCGCTCGTTGTAGGCGCGCAGCCCGGTTGTGTCTCCGCCTCGCATCTCGCCGTGCCTTCGCAGTCCTTGCGGTTCGTCCTCTTGCGGCAGGGCAGGCTAGCTGAAAGGAAATTAAAAAACCAATGTGATTTAGTTATTGACTTTAGGTGTCCGATGTGGATGGGTGCGTGCGCCATGGCTGCCGGTCAGGCGGCGCTGCGCTGCCTATCTCTGGGGGTCGGCTCGTGTGGAAGCCGCCGGCCCGAGCGCGGCGCCGCCGACCATCCCGGCCCGCCGAGCAAGATCATAAGGCCGGAAAGACAGGCCAAAAACGGGCCGAGAAAAACAGGCAGCCGGCGGGAGGAGAAGATGCAGCGAGGCTTTCCTCACATTCCGACAGGAGCGGCCTGATGTTCGTCGTCTGCGGCGAGGCGCTCTGGGATCTTTACGGTTCGGATCAGGGCGAAGGGCTCTCCTTCGACGCGCGCATCGGCGGATCGCCTTTCAACGTCGCCGTGGGGCTCGCCCGGCTCGACCAGGAGGCGGCGCTCTTCACCGGTCTTTCGACCGATCTTCTGGGCGAAAAGCTTTTTGCGGCGCTCAAGACGGAAGGCGTGGAGACCGGGTTTCTTCTGCGCTCCAGCCGACGCACGACCCTCAGCCTTGTGACGCTCGGCAAAGACGGCTCGCCGTCTTATGCGTTTTATGGAGACGGGGCGGCGGACCGGGCCGTCAACCTGTCCGATCTGCCGGTTTTCAGCCGCGATATCTGGGGCGTGCATGCCGGCTCGTTTTCGCTCGTCACCGAGCCGATCGGCACGAGCCTTCTGTCGCTCCTGGGGCGAGAGGCTGGCGAGCGGCTGGTGACGCTCGATCCCAATGTGCGCATCAACGTGGAGCCGGATCTATCCCTCTGGCGCGAGCGTCTCGACGCCTTCGTGCCGACGGCCGATCTCATCAAGGTGAGCGAGGAGGATCTCGGGCTTCTTTATCCGAGCGCGCCGCCGGCGGAGACCGCCGAACGCTGGCGGGCGGCAGGAGCGACCCTGGTCGTCGTCACCTATGGCCGGGAGGGGGCGGAAGCCTTCGGCTCGTTCGGACGGGTGTCCGTCAAAGGCTCCAAAGTCGACGTCGTCGATACGGTCGGGGCGGGCGACAGTTTCATGGCCGCCTTGATTGCAGGCCTTTCAGAGCGCTCGACGAAATCGCGCGAGGCGCTGTCCCTGCTGCGCCGGGACGAGGTGGAGGCGCTTCTCGCCTTCGCCACGGAGGCGGCCGGCATCACCTGCGGACGCCGCGGCGCCGATCCGCCCCGGCGAGCGGAGCTTGGTGCTGCCGCCAGCCTGGACGGGTGATGGAGGTTTTTTCGAGCGGTCTTGCGAACGGACGGCCGCTCGGAGAACGGCAGATCAGGCGCGGGAGCGGCCGTAGGCGCCTTCATACGCCACGCGACGGATTTCGCTGCGGTCGAAGCCCATGTCGGCGAGGTCGCGGTCCCGATAGCCTTCCAGCTCGCGAACGAGTTCGCCGTACTGGTAGCGCTGCTTCACGGACGTCCAGGCGCGCGACAGGAGGGTGCGAGCGCCATCGCCCATCGATACGGTCGAGGCCGGCGCGGCGAGCGGCCCGGAAGCGGGGCGTGCGAGAGTGAGGGTCTTCATGTGGCTTCTCCATCATGGGACGGCAGGGGGAATTGCCGTCTGAATTTCTGTTCGTGGGCAGGCAGTCTGCCTCGACGGGCTTTCGCCGGCCTGTGTTGCATTGCGGTAGTTGCCTGCAACCGCTCTTTGGTGCGCTTCCACGAACCCGTTTTTATCTTGATGGTGTCGGGCCCTACGCCGATATTGCGGCGCATCATAATCGTGCTGTGATGCACAAATAATGACGGCGGCGGCGCTTGCGAAGGCGCCCTTGGGTCAAAGGGGCTGTGACCCAGCTGCAAAGCCGAGGTGTGATGGAACTTCCGAGCCAGATGATCCTGTTTGCGACCGTGGTCGAAAGCGAGAGCTTTTCGGCGGCGGCGCGCTCCCTCGGCCTGACGCCATCGGCGGTCAGCCGGCAGATCGGATTTCTGGAAGATCGGCTCAAAGTGCGGCTTCTCAACCGCAGCAAGCACGGCCTGTCGCTGACCGAAGAGGGGCGCGCCTTCTACGAGCGCTGCGCCGATCTCGCGGCCAGGGTCTCGGAGGCGGAAAACCTCGCCACCGCGATCAGCGGCCAGCCTGTCGGGGTCTTGCGGATCGCGGCCACCGTCGCCTTCGCCAAGGCACAGCTTCTGCCGATCATGCCGGAGTTCATGGCGCGCTATCCGGAGCTCAAGGTCTCGCTCGAGGTGACGGATCGGCCGATCGATCTCGCGGCGGAGGGCATCGACGTCGCCATCCGCTTCACCGAGCAGGTGGAGGACAGTTTTGCGGTGGCGCGCAAGCTCGCCCGCAACCGGCGCGTGATCTGCGCCGCGCCCGCCTATCTGAAGCGCGCCGGCACGCCCACGACGCGCCAGGATCTCGCGCATCACAATTGCCTGCGCCTGTCGACCGTGACGCGCTGGAACGACTGGCATCTGGAAGGGGCGGAGGGGGCCGATCCCGTGCCGCTCACCGGCAATTTCGAGGCCAACAGCGCCGATGCGATCTATCACGCGGCGCTTTCAGGCCTCGGGATCGCGCGGCTTTCGACCTATCTCGTCGGCGAGGACATCAAGGCCGGGCGGCTCGTCAGGCTCTTGCCGGATTATGCCGACGACGGGTCGGACATTCTGGCGCTCTATTCGGAAAAGCGGAATCTGTCGCCGCGGGTGCGCGCCTTCATCGATTATCTGAGGGCGCATTTCGGCAATGTGCCGCCCTGGGAGCGCGAAGAATAAACGCGCCTTTCAGGATTTGATACTCGGCAGTTTCAAATTTTATAGACTGTGTGACATTGGCGCTAAGTCACGAGGGAATCGGGACTTATTCTGCTGTCATGCTAATTGCAAAATCAAAGTGATTTATTTATTTGACAGCGGCAAAACCGCGTGATCTAGTCTTGTGCAAGTTGCCGTCGGGTCTTTCCCTTCGTGCAGCGGACGACAATTTAGATATCCGAAGATGAGGCGAGGGCCGCGGTTTCGCGCAACTTCGCCCTTCATGTCCGTGCCTTTCGGCGCGGGCAGAGGGATGCGATGTCGACATCCGGTGTCGTGTCTTTCCCGTAATGATAAGCCGCGAGGCCTTCGGGCCGAAGACGCGCAACGGAGGAAACCTGATGAGACGCTCCCTTTGGGCGGTCGGCGCTGTATCCGTCCTCGCCTTCACTGCCGCAGCGCATGCCGAAACGATCACCATCGCCACCGTCAACAATGGCGACATGATCCGCATGCAGAAGCTCGCCGAGGATTTCACCAAAAATCATCCCGATATCCAGTTGGAATGGGTGACTTTGGAAGAAAACGTTCTGCGCCAGCGCGTGACGACGGATATCGCCACCAAGGGCGGTCAGTACGACGTCATGACCATCGGCAATTACGAAGTGCCGATCTGGGCGAAGCAGAACTGGCTCGTCGCTCTCGACGACATGCCGGACGGCTACGACACCGACGATATCCTGCCGTCTATCCGCAGTGCGCTGACCTATGAGGACAAGCTCTATGCGGCGCCGTTCTACGGGGAATCGGCGATGGTCATGTACCGCACCGATCTCGCCGAGAAGGCCGGTGTGGAAATTCCCGATCAGCCGACCTGGGCGGACATCAAGAAAGCTGCCGAGGCGATGACCGACAAGTCCAACGAGGTCTACGGCATCTGCCTGCGCGGCAAGCCGGGCTGGGGCGAGAACATGGCGTTTCTGACCGCCATGGCGAATTCCTACGGCGCGGCCTGGTTCGACAAGGATTGGAAGGCCCAGCTCGACAGCGACGAATGGAAAGCGGCGGTCAACGACTACCTCGACATGATGAACGAATACGGGCCTCCGGGAGCCTCCTCGAACGGCTTCAACGAGAACCTGTCGCTCTTCCAGCAGGGCAAATGCGGCATCTGGATCGACGCCACGGTCGCTGCCTCCTTCGTGACCGATCCTGACGAATCCACCGTTGCCGACAAGGTCGCCTTCGCGCAGTTCCCGAACAAGGAAGGCGTCGACAACCACGGCAACTGGCTGTGGTCGTGGAACCTCGCCATTCCGACGTCGACGGATTCGGAGGATGCCGCCAAGCAGTTCATCGCCTGGGCGACATCGAAGGATTACACGAAGCTCGTCGCCGAGAAGGAAGGCTGGCGCGCGGCACCTCCGGGAACCCGCACCTCGCTCTACGAGAACGAGGAATACCAGAAGGAAGCGCCATTTGCGGAAATGACGCTGAACTCGATGCAGGCGGCGACGCCCGACAAACCGTCCGTTCAGGACGTGCCGTATACGGGCGGACAGTTCGTCGCCATTCCGGAGTTCCAGGGCATCGGCACGGCCGTCGGGCAGATGTTCTCAGCTGCTCTCGCCGGACAGATGAGTGCGGACCAGGCGATCCAGAACGCCCAGCAGCTGACGAACCGCGAGATGACGAAGGCCGGCTATCCGAAGTGATGCGCGGCGCGTGACCGGCCGCATATCGCCGGCTTCACGAACCTGCCTGGGGCGGTCGCCGACGCCGTGACCGCCTCGACATGATCGGCGCGGACGGATGTCGTTGCGGCGTCCGCCCGGGCCCTCTTCACCGGCTCGTTTCTCATCGCCCGAAAGGGTTCGCTCATGGCCACTGCGCATTCGCGTTCCGCCGCGCGACTGATGATCTCTCCCGCCGTGCTTCTTCTGCTCGGCTGGATGCTGATCCCCTTGTCGATGACGCTCTACTTCTCGTTCCTGCGCTACAATCTTCTGATGCCGGGAGCGCACGATTTCATCGGCTTCATGAATTATCGGTTCTTCCTGACCGATCCGGCGTTCTTCTCCGCGCTCATCAACACGCTTCTCCTCGTCGGGGGTGTTCTCGTCATCACCATCGTCGGCGGGGTGCTTCTGGCGATCCTGCTCGATCAGCCGATGTGGGGGCAGGGGATCGTGCGGGTTCTGGTGATCGCGCCGTTCTTCGTCATGCCGACGGTCTCCGCGCTCGTGTGGAAGAACATGTTCATGAATCCCGTGAACGGGCTCTTCGCGAACATTTTTCGGGCGCTCGGGATGCAGCCCTTCGACTTTCTGGGACAGGCGCCGCTCGCCTCCATCATCCTCATCGTCTCATGGGGGTGGCTGCCTTTTGCGACGCTGATCCTTTTGACGGCGCTGCAATCGCTCGACCGCGACCAGCTGGAAGCCGCCGAGATGGACGGGGCGGGGCCGTTGAGCCGCTTCTTCCACATCATGCTACCGCATCTGGCACGCGCCATCACCGTCGTCGTGCTCATTCAGACGATCTTCCTGCTTTCGGTGTTCGCGGAGATCCTCGTCACCACCAATGGCGGGCCGGGCTATGCCACGACCAACATCACCTATCTCGTCTACGCCCAGTCGCTCCTGCAGTTCGACGTGGGTGGCGGATCGGCCGGCGGCATCGTCGCCGTTATTCTCGCCAATATCGTCGCGATCTTCCTGATGCGGATGATCGGCAAGAACCTGGACGTCTGAGCCATGGCCCACACTCCGACAAAAGGTCGAAAGCTGCTCTTCACGCTGATCGCCTGGACGATCGGTTTCCTGATCTTCTTTCCGATCCTGTGGACGATCCTGACGAGCTTCAAGACGGAGGCGGAGGCGATCGCTTCGCCGCCTTCCTTCGTGTTCTTCGACTGGACGCTCGACAATTACGTCGAGGTGCAGGAGCGCTCCGCCTATTTCCGGCATTTCTGGAATTCGGTGGTGATCTCGATCGGCTCGACGGTTCTGGGCCTCCTCGTCGCCATTCCGGCGGCGTGGTCGATGGCCTTCGTGCCGAGCAAGCAGACCAAGAATGTGTTGATGTGGATGCTGTCGACCAAGATGCTGCCGCCCGTCGGCGTCTTGATCCCGATCTATCTCATCTTCCGCGATGCCGGGCTTCTCGACACGCTGACCGGGCTCGTCATCGTGGTGATGCTGATCAACCTGCCGATCATCATCTGGATGCTGTTCACGTATTTCCGCGAGATTCCGGGCGAGATCCTGGAGGCGGCGCGGATGGACGGGGCGGGGCTGCGCTCGGAGATCCTTTACGTGCTGACGCCGATGGCGGTGCCGGGGATCGCCTCGACGCTTCTCCTCAACATCATCCTCGCCTGGAACGAGGCGTTTTGGACCTTGAACCTGACGGCCGCGAAATCGGCGCCGCTGACGGCGTTCATCGCGTCTTATTCGAGCCCGGAGGGGCTTTTCTACGCCAAGCTTTCCGCCGCCTCGACCATGGCGATCGCGCCGATTTTGATCCTCGGCTGGTTCAGCCAGAAGCAGCTCGTGCGTGGGCTCACCTTTGGGGCGGTCAAATAGGGGCGCGGCCAAGACGCGGCTGCCGCCCGGCGGCAGCCGACAATAAACGGCGCGGCGACAAACGCGGCGAAAAGGGACGGATATGGGACACATCTCGCTCAACCAGATCACCAAGACTTTCGGCAATGTCCAGGTGATCCCGCCGCTCGATCTCGAAATCGAGGATGGCGAATTCATCGTCTTCGTCGGCCCGTCCGGCTGCGGAAAGTCGACGCTTCTGCGGCTGATTGCGGGGCTCGAAGACGTGACGTCCGGCGAGATCAAGATCGACGGGCGGGACGCCACGGAAACGCCGCCGGCCAAGCGGGGTCTCGCCATGGTGTTCCAGTCCTACGCGCTCTACCCGCATATGAGTGTGCGGAAGAACATCGCCTTCCCTTTGAAGATGGCGGGGTTCGACAAGGCCGAGATCGACCGTAAGATCGACGATGCGGCGCGCGTTCTGAACCTCACTGATTATCTCGACCGGCGGCCGGGGCAGCTTTCAGGCGGCCAGCGCCAGCGTGTCGCCATCGGGCGGGCGATCGTGCGCGAGCCGGCGGCGTTCCTGTTCGACGAGCCGCTCTCCAACCTCGATGCGGCGCTCAGGGTGAATATGCGCCTCGAAATCTCCGAGCTGCACAACAAGCTCGAGACGACGATGATCTACGTCACGCATGATCAGGTGGAGGCCATGACCATGGCCGACCGCATCGTCGTCCTGCGCGCCGGTATCATCGAGCAGGTGGGCACGCCGCTCGAACTCTATTCCAAGCCGCGCAATCTCTTCGTTGCGGGCTTCATCGGTTCGCCGAAGATGAATTTCATCGAGGGTGCGGTGGCGGAGCGGCGCGATGCGGCGAAGGTCGGCATCCGGCCGGAGCATATGCAATTGTCGCTCGAAGAAGGCCGCTGGGAAGGCACTGTCAGCGTTTCGGAACATCTCGGCTCCGACACGTTTCTGCATGTGGAGACCGAACGCGCCGGCATGCTGACGGCACGCGCCGACGGCGAGTTTCCGGTGCGCCACGGCGACCGCGTGTTTCTGACGCCGCAGGACGACAAGATCCATCGCTTCGATGCCGAGGGCATGGCGCTGTCATGAGGCGGCTGGAAGGCAAATCCGCCATCATCACCGGCTCGGCGCGCGGCATCGGGCGCGCCTTTGCCGAGGCCTATGTGCGCGAAGGGGCGAGGGTGGCGATCGCCGACATCAACCTCGAACGCGCCGAAGAGACGGCAGCCGAGATCGGCGAGGCGGCCTATGCGGTGCCGCTCGACGTCACCGATCAGGCCTCGATCGACGCGGCGGTGGCGCGGGTTCTGGACCGCACCGGGCGCATCGACATTCTGATCAACAACGCCGCCCTCTTCGATCTTTCGCCGATCGTGGAGATCCGCCGGGAGAGTTTCGACCGGCTCTTTGCGATCAACGTCTCCGGCACGCTCTTCATGCTGCAGGCGGTGGCGAAGGCGATGATCGACAAGGGCGAAGGCGGCAAGATCATCAATATGGCAAGCCAGGCGGGGCGGCGCGGGGAAGCGCTCGTCGCGGTCTATTGCGCGACGAAGGCAGCCGTGATCAGCCTCACGCAATCGGCGGGGCTCGATCTCATCCAGCACAAGATCAACGTCAATGCGATCGCGCCGGGCGTGGTCGACGGCGAGCACTGGGACGGGGTCGATGCGCTCTTTGCCAAGTACGAGAACCGGCGGCTCGGCGAAAAGAAGCAACTCGTCGGCGAGGCGGTGCCTTACGGGCGCATGGGCCGGGCGGAGGATCTGACCGGCATGGCCGTGTTTCTGGCAAGTGCGGAGGCCGATTACATCGTCGCCCAGACCTACAATGTCGACGGCGGCAATTGGATGAGTTGAGGGGGGCATCCCAACCGGAAGCTCGCGGGTGGGGGCTGTGCTTGCGAATTCATACAGGCCCTTCTTCTGACCGACGACCCCCACCCCTGTCCCCTCCCCACAAGGGGGAGGGGGACGCATGACGATCCGCTCTTCGCGCGGTCTCGCAGGGCCGGGAAGTGCGGACTTACCGAATGGGGCACGGCCCCCGAGGGGTTCGGAGAGGACGTTCCTCCACCCCGGAAGGAGTGACATGACGACGAAGCTTTCAGCCGAGAACCTGAGCGAAATGGCGCCGAGGGTGCATGTCCCCGGCTATGACCGGGCCGGGCTGTCGGCCGGGATTTTGCATTTCGGCATCGGCAATTTTCACCGCGCGCATCAGGCCGTCTATCTCGACGAGCTGTTTGAAACCGGGCGCGACCACGATTTCGCGATCCTCGGCGCCGGCGTCATGGCGGGCGACGAAAAGATGCGCCAGGCGCTCAGCGGCCAGGATTTTCTGACGACGGTCGTCGATCAGTCGGCGGCAGCTTCCAATGCGCGCGTCACCGGCGCCATGGTCGGGATGCTGCCCGTGGGCGATGCGCAGGCGATCATCGAAAAACTCGCCGATCCCTCAATCCGCATCGTCTCGCTGACGGTGACGGAGGGCGGCTACTTCATCGATTCCACCGGGCGCTTCAATCCGGAGCATCCGGCAATCGCCGCCGACGGCAAGACGCCCGACGATCCGAAGACCGTCTTCGGGCTGATTGCTGCGGGGCTCAAGGAACGGCGGGGCCGCGGACTTCAGGCTTTCACCGTGATGTCGTGCGACAACATCCCCCACAATGGCGTGGTGGCGAAGAACGCCGTCGCCGGGACGGCGCGGCTGTCAGACCCCGCCTTCGCCGACTGGATCACCGAGAACGTCGCCTTTCCGAACGGCATGGTCGACCGGATTACGCCGGCGACGGGGGATCGGGAGCGGCGGCTGCTTGAAGAGGAATTCGGCGTCGAAGATGCCTGGCCGGTGTTCTGCGAGGATTTCAAGCAATGGGTGCTTGAGGACAATTTCCCGGCCGGGCGGCCGGCGCTTCAGACTGTCGGCGTGCAGTTCGTGCCGGACGTGACGCCGTTCGAGATCATGAAGATCCGCATTCTGAACGGCGGGCATGCGGTGATCGCCTATCCGGCGGGGCTTCTCGACATCCATTTCGTGCACGAGGCGATGGAGCATCCGCTCGTGGCGGCGTTCCTGGAGAAGATCGAGCAGGATGAGATCGTACCGGCCGTGCCGCCGGTGCCGGATACGGATCTCCAGGTCTATTTCGGCGAGATCAAGCGCCGCTTCGCCAATCCGAAGATCGGCGACACGGTGCGCCGTCTCTGTCTCGACGGCTCCAACCGGCAGCCGAAATTCATCGTGCCGACGATCGCCGACCGGCTGAAGGATGGGCGCGACGTGACCGGCCTCGCGCTCGAATCGGCGCTTTGGTGCCGCTATTGCTTCGGCGAGACGGAAAGCGGGGCCGTCATCGAGCCGAACGACCCGAACTGGGATCTGCTCGTGCCGAAGGCGCAGGCGGCGCGCGCCGATCCCGGCGAATGGCTCGGCATGGACGATGTCTACGGCGATGTCGGGCGCTCCGACGATTTCCGCGAGCTTTTCGCGCATTGGCTGCGCACGCTGTGGGACGAGGGGACCGAGAAGACGCTTCAGCGCTATCTCGACGGCACGCGCTAACCGCGCATCGACATTTCGCTTTCTGCAGAGGCCTGCCCGCACCGGTTGCGGGTGGGCCTTTTTCTTTCTCGATTTTTGGGGGATTTGCGCGGCGGGCGCGCTAGGCGGAGCGGGCTTTCGCCCGCATTTTGCGTATGCAGTAGGATTTCCGCCTGGCCAGTTCTCTACCTAAAGGCCGTTGAAAGGCCCTAACAATGAGGTATACGTTGTTGGCAATCGGGCGACCCGCAACGAGCCTTTCCGGCGGGTCAAACCCTTTGGAGATGAGATGACCGACGCTGCCAATCTGCCGCAACTGCGCTCGCGTGCCTGGTTCGACAATCCCGACAACCCCGATATGACGGCGCTTTATCTCGAGCGCTACCTGAATTTCGGCCTGTCCCAGGAAGAGCTGCAATCGGGCAAACCGATCATCGGCATCGCGCAGACGGGGTCGGATCTTTCGCCTTGCAACCGGCATCATCTGGAGCTCGCCAAGCGCGTGCGCGACGGCATCCGCGAGGCCGGCGGCATCGCGATCGAGTTTCCGGTGCATCCGATCCAGGAGACGGGCAAGAGGCCGACGGCGGCGCTCGATCGCAATCTCGCCTATCTCGGGCTCGTCGAGGTGCTCTACGGCTATCCGCTCGACGGCGTCGTTCTGACGATCGGTTGCGACAAGACCACGCCGGCGTGCCTGATGGCGGCGGCGACGGTCAACATTCCGGCGATCGCGCTCTCCGTCGGGCCGATGCTGAACGGCTGGTTCCGCGGCGAGCGGACGGGCTCCGGCACGATCGTGTGGAAGGCGCGCGAATTGCTGGCCGCGGGCGAGATCGATTATCCGGGCTTCGTCAAGCTCGTCGCCTCCTCGGCGCCTTCGACCGGCTATTGCAACACGATGGGCACCGCCTCGACGATGAATTCGCTCGCCGAAGCGCTCGGCATGCAATTGCCGGGGTCGGCCGCGATCCCGGCACCCTACCGCGACCGGCAGGAGGTCTCGTATCTGACGGGGCTTCGCATCGTCGACATGGTGCGCGACGACCTGAAGCCGTCGGATATCCTGACGCGCGATGCCTTCATCAATGCGATCCGGGTGAATTCGGCGATCGGCGGCTCGACCAACGCGCCGATCCATCTCAACGCGCTCGCGCGGCATGTGGGCGTGGAGCTTTCGATCGACGACTGGCAGACCTATGGCGAGGACATTCCGCTTCTCGTCAATCTGCAGCCGGCGGGCGAATATCTCGGCGAGGATTATTATCACGCGGGCGGCGTGCCGGCGGTCGTCAACCAATTGATGGGGGCGGGGCTCATCAACGAAGGTGCGATCACGGTGAATGGGCAGACGATGGGCGACAATTGCCGCGGCGCCGAGATTGCCGATCTCAACGTTATCCGCCCGTTCGACCAGCCGCTTTTGAAGGGTGCGGGGTTCCGCGTCCTCAAGGGCAATCTCTTTTCCTCGGCGATCATGAAGCTTTCGGTGATCTCCACCGAATTCCGGGAGCGCTATCTCTCCAATCCCGACGATCCGATGGCGTTCGAGGGCAAGGCGGCCGTCTTCGACGGGCCGGAGGATTATCATCACCGCATCGACGATCCGGAACTTCAGATCGACGAGAACACCATCCTGTTCATGCGCGGGGCGGGGCCGATCGGCTATCCGGGGGCGGCGGAAGTCGTGAACATGCGCGCGCCCGATTATCTCCTGAAGCGGGGCGTGCATTCGCTGCCGTGCATCGGCGACGGGCGGCAATCGGGCACGTCGGGGTCGCCCTCGATCCTCAATGCCTCGCCTGAGGCGGCGGCCGGTGGCGGTCTCGGACTTTTGAAGACGGGCGACCGCGTGCGCATCGATCTCGGCCGCGGGGAGGCGAATATCCTCATCAGCGACGAGGAGCTTGAACAGCGGCGCGAGGCGCTGAAAGAGGCGGGCGGCTATCCCTTCCCGGAGAGCCAGACGCCCTGGCAGGAGATCCAGCGCGCCATGGTCTCGCAGCTCGAAACCGGCATGGTTTTGGAGCCGGCGGTCAAATACCACCGCATCGCCCAGACGAGCGGCATTCCGCGCGACAATCACTAGAGGTCATGCACTAGAGGTCATGGCTTCGTGGGCTCCGCGTCCGGCGCGGCGGCCGGTGTCAGACGGGCGGCGGGCGGCGTGAAAAGCAAAGCATCTCAAGAACGTGTGGAGGGGCTAACCCTCCCGCAAAAACCAATAAACGAGGAACGGAGGAAGCCTGATGGGGCGGCGACTTGAGGGAAAGATCGCAGTGTGCACGGCGGCGGGGCAGGGGATCGGCCGCCGCGTGGCGGAACGGTTTCTGGAAGAGGGGGCGCGGGTTTATGCGACCGATCTCGACGCCGAGAAGCTGAAGGGGCTTAATACTCTGGGCGAGGTCGATACGGCCGTGCTCGACGTGACGGACGGGCGCGCTGTCGGCTCCTATATGAAGACCGTCGACACGCCCGACATCCTCTTCAATTGCGCGGGCTTCGTGCACCACGGCACGGTGCTCGATTGCGACGACAAGGACTGGGATTTTTCCTTCGACCTCAACGTCACCTCCATGCACCGCACGATCTCGGCCTTGTTGCCGCGCATGCTGGAGAACGGGGGCGGGTCGATCATCAACATGTCGTCGGCGGCCTCCTCGATCAAAGCCGCGCCCAATCGCTACGTCTATATGGCGACGAAGGCGGCGGTGATCGGACTGACGCGCTCGATCGCCATCGACTTCATCCGCAAAGGCATCCGCTGCAACGCCATCTGCCCGGGCACGATCGAGAGCCCGTCGCTCGAGGCGCGGATTTCCGCGCTCGGCGAAGAGGTGGGCGGCGTGGAAAAGGCGCGGGCGATGTTCGTCGACCGCCAGCCGATCGGCCGGATCGGCACGCCCGACGAGATCGCCGATCTCGCCGTCTATCTCGGCTCCGACGAGAGCCGCTTCACGACCGGCACGACGCAGGTGATCGACGGCGGCTGGTCGCTTTGAACGATAAAAGGCCCGAAGGGTCGGGGAGGATTTGATGCGGATATTGGTGCTCGGCGCGGCCGGCATGGTCGGGCGGCGCCTGGTCGAAAGGCTGCTTGCGGACAAGGAGCTCGGCGGGCGGGCGATTGCGGCCATCGATGCCTTCGACGTGGTGGCGCCGGACTTTCCGGATGTGCCGGAGACGATCACGGTGACCTGCGAGGCGGGCGATATCGCGTTCGCGGAGACGGTCGAAGGGCTGATCACGCGCCAGCCGGACGTGATCTTCCATCTCGCGGCCATCGTCTCGGGCGAGGCGGAAGCGGATTTCGACAAGGGCTACCGCATCAATCTCGACGGCACCCGCCATCTCCTGGAGGCGATCCGGCAGGCGGGCGAGGCCTATCGGCCGCGGCTCGTCTTCACCTCCT
Organism: Afifella sp. JA880; assembly: GCF_025379905.1. Classification (NCBI taxonomy): domain Bacteria; kingdom Pseudomonadati; phylum Pseudomonadota; class Alphaproteobacteria; order Hyphomicrobiales; family Afifellaceae; genus Afifella; species Afifella sp. JA880. Next base: position 531,656 of record NZ_JAOANH010000002.1, on the reverse strand, counting down.
CGATCGCCGTCTTCGGCGCGCCGTTCGAGGAGAAAATTTCCGACACGTTTTTGTCGGCGCCTTTGACGAGCTACGGCACGCAGAAGGCGATCTCGGAGCTGCTTCTCGCCGATTACACGCGCAAGGGGTTCGTCGACGGGGTGGGCATCCGCCTGCCGACGATCGTGGTGCGGCCGGGCAAGCCGAACAAGGCGGCGTCCGGCTTCTTCTCCGGCATCATCCGCGAGCCGCTGGCGGGGATCGAGGCCGTGCTGCCGGTCGAGGACGATGTGCGCCACTGGATCGCGAGCCCGGCAGCCGCCGTCGGCTTCCTGGTGCATGCGGCGACAATGGATACGTCGACGCTCGGGCCACGGCGCTCGCTCAACATGCCAGGGCTTTCGGTGACGGTCGGCGAGATGATCGCGACCCTGCAGGAGGTGGCGGGCGACGAGGTCACGGGGCGCATCCGGCGCGAGCCGGACGAGGCGATCCGCGGCATGGTCCATGGCTGGCCGCGCGACTTCGAGACACAGCGGGCGCGCGAGGCGGGCTTTTCCGCCGATGCCGATTTCGCCTCCATCATCCGCGCGCATATCACCGACGAAGAGGCGCGACGCGAAAAGGAGACGGGATGATGAGCGAGAAACCGCAGATCGGCTTCATCGGCGTCGGGCTGATGGGCCAGGGCATGGCGAAGAATCTCGTCGAAAAGGGCTATCCCCTGACGATCCTCGGCCACCGCAACCGCGCGCCGGTGGAGGACCTGAAGGGCCGGGGCGCCAAGGAGGCGGAGAATGTCGCGGCGCTGACGGAGGCCTCCGACGTCATCTTTCTGTGCCTGCCGGGAAGCCCGCAGGTCGAGGCCGTCGTGGAAAAAATCCTGGCGGCGGGGGCTTCGGGCAAGACGATCATCGACACCTCGACCAGCAATCCGGTGTCGACGCGCGCCCTCGTCGAAAAGTGCCGGGCGGAAGGCGCGATGCTCATCGATGCGCCTCTGTCGCGCACGCCGAAGGAGGCCTGGGAAGGGCTTCTCGATGCGATGGTGGGGGCGAGCGAGGCGGATTTCGACCGCGTTGAGCCGATCATCGCCACCTGGGCCGGCAAGATCGTGCGCGTCGGCGAGCCGGGTGCCGGCCACACGATGAAACTTCTCAACAATTTCCTGTCGCTCGGCTATGCCGCGATCTATTCGGAGGCGCTGGCGATCGGGGCGAAGAACGGCCTCGATGCGGCGACGTTTCATTCCATCATCGGCGGCGGGCGGATGGATTGCGGCTTCTACCAGACTTTTATGAAATGGGTGGTGGAGCGCGATCCCGAGGCGCACAAATTCGCGCTCAAGAATGCACATAAGGATATGCGCTATGTCGTGTCCCTGGCGAACGAAAGCGGCATCGCCTCGCATGTCTCCTCGGCGGTGAAGAACAATTTCGCCACCGCCGATGCGACCGGGCATGGCGAGGAATATCTGCCGCGCATCGCCGACATCGTGGCGGAGCTCAACGGCATCAAACATGAGACAGGATCGTGACAACGCTGCGGGCGGCGAGCCCCTGGATGCGGCGGGCGTGAGAGCGCCGGCGGACAATGCCCGGCGGCGGCCCGTGCCGCCGGCGGTGACGGGTGCGCGCGGGCGGCCGAGCCTTGAAGGCGTCGCCGACATGCCGGCGCGCGAGCGCGCCTATCACGAGCTCAAATTCCGCATCATGGAAGGCCGGCTGCCGCCCGGAACGACGCTTCTCGAAGCGGAGGTGGCGAACCTTCTCGGCCTGTCGCGCACGCCGGTGCGGGAAGCCCTGATCAAGCTCGAAGAGGAGGGGCTCGTCGATGTGCGCCCGCGTCACGGCATCAGCGTGCGGGCGCAGTCGATCGACGATCTCTCCGACATCTACGACGTGTTTTCGACGCTCGAAGTGAAGGCCGTGGAGCTTGCCGCAAGGCGCGGCATCGAGACGAACGACGGGCGGCGGCTTTCCGGCATTCTCGACCAGCTGGAGCGGGCGACGCAGCGCGAAGACCCGGTGCGCTGGTCGCATCTCGACGATCAATTTCATTCCGAGCTCGTCAGCCTCAGCGGCAACAACCGGCTGTGCGCGACGCTGCGGCAATACTGGGACCAGCAATACCGGGCGCGCATGGCGATCGTGCATATGCGGCCGAGCACGGCGCAGTCGGACCGCGAGCATCGCGCCATCCTTCAGGCGGTGGTGGAGCGCGATATCCGTCGCGCGGCGCACCTGCATCAGCAGCACCGCGACCGCGCCGACCGGCTGGCGCTCGAACTTCTGCGGCGGGGGCCGGCGTGAGGCCGCCCGCATCCATCTTCTCTGCGCAAACGACCAAGCCGCGGCAAAGCGGCAGCGATAAACGATACGAGGAACACGCCCCATGAACAGGATCGACCTGGAAAACCGCACGGCCGTCATCACCGGCGGCGCCCGCGGCATCGGCTTTGCGACCGCAAAACGCGTGCTCGACAGCGGCGGGCGGGCCGTCATCTGGGACATCGACGGGGAGGCGATCGAGACGGCGCTCGGCGAACTCGGCGAGAAAGCGAGCGGTGCCGTCGTCGAGCTGACCGATGCGGGAGCGGTCGCGGAGGCCGCGAAAGAGGCGGCCCAGAAGGCCGGCGGCATCGACATTCTCGTCAACAATGCCGGCATCACCGGCGGCAATGCCAAGACCTGGGAGCTCGATCCGGACACCTGGCGCAAGGTGATCGAGGTCAATCTCGTCGCGCCGTTTCTGACGAGCCATGCCGTCGTGCCGTTGATGCTCGAAAAGGGCTACGGGCGGATCGTCAACGTCGCCTCGATCGCCGGCAAGGAGGGCAATCCCAACGCCTCGCATTATTCCGCCTCGAAGGCGGGGCTGATCGGGCTGACGAAATCGCTCGGCAAGGAGCTCGCCGGCCACAACATCCTCGTCAATTGCATCACGCCGGCGGCGGCCCGCACGGCGATCTTCGATCAGATGACGCAGGAGCATATCGATTACATGCTGTCGAAGATCCCGATGAACCGGTTCGTGGAGCCGTCCGAGGTGGCGGCGATGATCTGCTGGCTCGCTTCGGAGGAATGCTCGTTTTCGACGGGCGCCGTCTTTGACATTTCCGGCGGCCGCGCCGTCTACTGATCCTCAGAAATCCCCCAGGACAATCCGAGAAAGGATGCCATGAAGCTCGTTCGCTACGGCCCTGCCGGCCAGGAAAAGCCCGGCCTCATCGATGACGAGGGCGCGCTGCGCGATCTGTCCGGCGAGGTCGACGACATCGCCGGGGAGGTGATCTCCGATGCCGGGCTCGAGAGACTGCGCGCGCTCGATCCGACCACGCTGCCGAAGGTCGACGGCACGCCGCGTTTCGGCCCCTGCGTCGGGCATGTCTCGAAGATCCTGTGCATCGGCCTCAATTATTCCGACCATGCGGCGGAGACGGGCGCGGAGCCGCCGAGCGAGCCGATCATCTTCGCCAAGGCGTTGTCGGCGCTCTGCGGGCCCAATGACGACGTGGAGATGCCGCGCGGCTCCAAGGCGCTCGACTGGGAGGTGGAGCTTGCCGTCATCATCGGCAAGCGCGCCAAATACGTCTCCGAAGACGAGGCGATGCAGCATGTGGCGGGCTTCGCCATCATGAACGACGTCTCCGAACGCGACTTCCAGACGAAGCGCATGGGCCAGTGGACGAAGGGCAAGAGCCACGACACGTTCGGCCCGCTCGGACCCTGGCTCGTCACACGCGATGCGGTTGCCGATCCGCACAATCTCGACATGCATCTCGACGTCAACGGCGAGCGGCGCCAGAGCGGCAACACCAACACGCTCATCTTCAACGTGCCGCATGTCGTTTCGTATCTGTCGCAGTTCATGACGCTGATGCCGGGCGACGTCATTTCCACCGGCACGCCGCCGGGCGTGGGCATGGGCATGAAGCCGCCCGTCTATCTGAAGGTCGGCGACGTGATGGAACTGGCCATCGAGGGGCTCGGCACGCAGCGGCAGACAGTCGTCGCGGCCTGAGGAGGAGGATTTCCGCCGGCGCAGTCCATGCTGCGCCGGCGAATGGAAAAGCGTTGCGGCTCTCGGCTTAGCCACAACGTATACATTGACATTGCCGGGTACTGCGGGAGATAGTCTCTCCGTGAACAAAAAGAGCTGCGCATGACGCAGCCGGGCAGAGCCTCCGCAGAAGAGGCCTGCTGCGAACAGACATCGCGCACCGGGAGGACATATGCGCAAAAGAACCTTTCTCGCCGCGGCCGCGGCGCTTCTCGCCACAGCCGTGTTCGGCGCGCCGGCCGCGATGGCGCAATCCGATTATCCCAATCGTCCGATCCAGATGATCGTGCCGTGGGGTGCGGGCGGCGGCACGGATGCCGTCGGGCGCATCTTCGCTTCGATTTTGCAGGAAGAGCTCGGCGTGCCGGTCAATGTCGTCAACCGCACCGGCGGGTCGGGCGTCGTCGGCCATAGCGCCATCGCGACGGCCAGGCCGGACGGCTACACGATCGGCATCGTGACGATCGAGATCGACATGATGCATTGGCAGGGGCTGACGGATCTCACCTACAAGGACTTCGATTTCCTGGCGATGGTGAATGCCGATCCGGGCGGCGTCATGGTGTCGGCTGATTCCGACTACGAGACGGCGCAGGATCTTCTCGACGCGATCAAGTCAGAGCCGAAGGGGTCTTTGAAGGCGTCCGGCACGGGCCAGGGCGGCATCTGGCATCTCGGCCTTCTCGGCTGGATGTTGTCGGAAGATCTGCCGCCCGATCAGATCACCTGGGTGCCGAGCCAGGGCTCGGCCGCGGGCATCACCGATATGGTGGCGGGCGGTGTCGACCTCGTTCCGTCGTCGCTGGCGGAAGGCCGATCGATGATCGAGGCCGGCAAGGTGCGCCCGCTCGCGTCGATGTCGGAGGAGCGCCAGGAGATGTTCCCGGACGTGCCGACGCTGAAAGAGGCCGTAGGGTCCGACTGGACGCTTGCGGTGTGGCGCACCGTTGCGGCGCCGAAGGGTCTGCCGGACGACGTGAAGGCGAAACTCGCGGGGGCCGTCGAGAAGGCCTACAACAGCGAAGAATACAAGAAGTTCATGGCCGATCGCGGGTTCGGCATGCGCTGGGCGGGGCCGGAAGAGGCGACGGAGGTCGTCGCATCCGACGATGAGAGCCTTGGGCGCGTCATGAAAGAGGCCGGGCTCGCGGCCGAATAAGGGCGATCGGCGGCGTCTTCTGGCGCCGCCATCTGCCGGGAACCTGCGATGAAATTCAATGATTTCGTGCTCGGCGTGCTGGTTCTGATCGGTGCGGCCGCGATCCTCGTCTCCGCGAGGAACTTCTCTCCCATTCCGGGCCAGGCCTATGGGGCCGAAACCATGCCGAATGCGATCGGCATCGTGGCGGCCGGGCTCGGCATCTTCATGGTGGCGAAAAGCGCGCTGGCGGGCTTTCCCGGGCGGGCGGTGGCGCTTGCCGACTGGGCGAGATCGCCGGCGGCGGTGGTCGGGGTGGCGACGGCTTTGGCGCTGATCGTCGTCTATATCGTCTTTTCCGAGCGCGTCGGCTTCGTGCCGATCGCCTTCCTCATTCTCCTCGTCTTCATGCTGACCTTGCGCACGCGCATCATCGTCGCCGTGCCGGTGGCGATCTTCGCCACGATCCTGGTGCAGCAGACCTTCGGGCGGCTTCTCCTGGTGCCGCTGCCGCGCAACGACTTTCTTTCCTTTTTGTGGTGATGGCGATGGATATCCTCGCGCAGGCCGCGGGCCTCGTCTTTCAGCCCTATGTGCTTCTCGTCATCTTCGCGTCGGCCTGTTTCGGTCTTTTCGTCGGTGCGATCCCGGGCCTGACGGCGACGATGGCGACGGCGCTTCTGGTGCCGATCACCTTTTTCATGGATCCCGTGCCGGCGATCGCGGCGATCGTGACGGCGACCGCGATGGCGATCTTCGCCGGCGACATTCCGGGCGCGCTTCTGCGCATGCCGGGGACGCCGGCGAGTGCGGCTTACGTCGAAGACGCCTATCTGATGACGCAGGACGGGCGCGGCGACGAGGCGCTCGGCGCCGTCCTCGTGTTTTCCGCGATCGGCGGCATTTTCGGCACCATCGTGCTTGTGACGACGGCGCCGGCGCTTGCCGAAATCGCGCTCAAATTCTCATCGTTCGAATATTTCTGGCTGGTGCTTTTGGGGCTCTCCTGCGCCATCTTCGTGTCGCCGAGCTCCGTCACGCGCGGCATGATTGCGCTTCTGATCGGGCTTTTTGCGGCGACGATCGGCATCGACAATCCGGCCGGACAGCCGCGCTACACCTTCGGCAATGTCGAGCTTTTGGCCGGCGTGCAGTTCATCCCGGCGATGATCGGGCTCTTTGCCGTGTCGGAGGTTCTGCGCTCGATCGTCTATTCGAAGGATCGGCCGAGTGTCGATCGCTCCGGCAAGCATACGGTGTTCACGCGGCAATGGACGAATATCCGCCGCTATCCGATCCAGATGCTACGTGGGAGCGCGACGGGGACGGCGATCGGCGCGTTGCCGGGGGCGGGTGCGGATATCGCAGCGTGGATTTCCTATGCCGTCTCCAAGCAGTTTTCGCGGCAGAAGGAGAAGTTCGGGCGCGGGCATGTGGAGGGGCTGGTGGAGGCCGGGGCGTCCAACAACGGGGCCGTTTCCGGGGCCTGGATCCCGGCGCTCGTCTTCGGCATTCCGGGCGATTCCATCACCGCGATCGTGATCGGCGTTCTCTACGTCAAAGGCATGAATCCGGGCCCGACCGTGTTCATCAACGATCCGCAGCTGATCTATGCGGTGTTCATGGTGTTCTTTCTGGCGAACATCATCATGCTGCCGCTCGGCTGGGTGGCGATCAAAGGCGCCTCGACGCTGTTGTCGATCCCGAACCGGGTGCTGATGCCGGTCATTCTGCTCTTCTGCATCGTCGGCTCGTTCGCCATCAACAATTCCGTTTTCGGCGTTCTCCTGATGCTGATCTTCGGCGTGCTCGGCTTCATCATGGAGGAGAACGACATTCCGATCGCCCCGGCGATCCTGGGCCTCGTCCTCGGGCCGATGCTGGAGCAGAATTTCATCACCTCGATGATCAAGGCCGATGGCAGCTTCCTCGCCTTCTTCGAGCGGCCGATCGCGGCGGGGCTCGGCATCTTTACGATCGTGGTCTGGTCGATCCCGATCATCCTCTATCTGCGACGGCGATGGACGGCCTCCGCGGCCTCTCCCAAGGAGGATCTCCCGCAAGGATGAGGAGCGCCCCTGAAAACGAATGGAAGATGTCATGACGCGACCCGAGCTTTTGATGGTCGGCCCTCTCGCCGACGCCGTGATTGCCGAGATCGAGAAGGATTTCACGGTTCACCGCTATTTCGCGGCGGACGACAAGGAGGCGCTTCTCTCTGAGATCGGCGAGCGGGTGCGCTTCGTCGCGACCGGCGGGCACCACGGCTGTTCGGCGAAGATCATCGAGGCGCTGCCGAAGCTCGAGATCATTTCCTCCTTCGGCGTCGGCTATGACGCGGTCGATGTCGCTGCGGCGAAGCGCGCCGGTGTGCGGGTGACGAACACGCCCGACGTGCTCAACGATTGCGTGGCGGAAATGACGGTCGGGCTGATGATTGCGCTCGCCCACCGGCTGCCGCAGGCGGACCGCTATGTGCGCGACGGCCGCTGGCCGGGCGGAGATTTTCCGTTGATGGACGAATTGCGCGGGGCGCGCGCCGGCGTTCTCGGCCTCGGGCGCATCGGCAAGGAAATTGCCAGGCGACTGCAGGTCTTCAAGATGGAAATCGTCTATCACGGCCGCCACAAGCAGGCGCACGAGCCCTATCCCTATTTCGCCGACCTCACCGAGATGGCGAAGGCCTGCGACTGGCTGGTGGTGATCGCGCCGGGCTCGAAGGAAACGCAGGGCATCGTCAGCCGCGGCGTGATGGAGGCGCTCGGGCCGGAGGGGAGGCTCGTCAACATGGCGCGCGGCTCGCTCGTCGACGAGCCGGCGATGATCGAGCTTCTGAAATCCGGCGGGCTCGGCGGGGCGGCGCTCGACGTTTTTGCCGACGAGCCCAACGTGCCGGACGAACTGAAGGCGCTCGACAATGTCGTCTTGTCGCCGCATCAGGGCAGCGCCACGCACAAGACGCGCGCGGCGATGGGGCAGATGGTGGTCGACAATCTGCGGGCGCATCTCAAGGGCGAGCCGCTTCTGAGCCCCGTCGCCTGAGGCGGGCGGGAAGGCCGGCTGTCTGCTGTCGGTAAGGACTTCGAGCCATAACGCAGAAGGGCGGCATGCATGCCGCCCTGTCGTCCTCAGACTGTCATCAGGCTATGTCGTCCGGCCCTTTGAAGGAGGCGCAGCGCCATGCTGCGCCCCGTTGCGCGGTCCAAGCCGCGCCATGCGCGTTTCGGAAAATCAGGCCGCCAGGCCCTCCTTCGCGAAATGGCCGCACCAATCGCTCTCTTTCACGACCGGCCAGTATCCAACGGCATCCGCCACGGGCTGCGTGACGGGCGGGTTGAACCGGCAGAGACCAGCATCTCTGATCTCGCGGTCGTTGTTGGCGTGGTGATCTTCAAAGAAAGCGCAGCTGCTGCATACGGGTTTGTCAGCCATGGCTCTCTCCTTTGCTTTCGGGCTTCAGAGTGCTTTCTTCCGAAGCCAACGCATGAATTATACGATTATCGTCTAACTTATTCAAGAAATGTCTTTTGTAGTTGCTCAAAGGCGTGGCGGTAATCACGTGATATTCCAGTAATATTTGAATTCTTTGTATCGTTTATTTTTTTGGCGCCGATTTTCGTAGTTCCAGCTTGGATCTGAGGGCGACGGGTCCCCGCCCGGCACGCCTATTCCTTCACCGCACCCGTCATCGACGAGACGTAGTAGTCGACGAAGAAGGAATAGAGGATGACGACCGGCAGCGAGCCCAGGAGGGCGCCGGACATCAGGGCTCCCCATTCGTAGATGTCGCCGCGCACGAGCTCGGTGAGGACGCCGACGGGCACCGTCTTGTTCTCCGAGGAGGAGATGAAGGTGAGGGCGTAGATGAACTCGTTCCACGACAGGGTGAAGGCGAAAATGCCGGCGGAGATGAGGCCGGGGACGGCGAGCGGCAGGACCACCTTCGTCAGGATCTGAAAACGCGAGGCGCCGTCGACGAGGGCGCTTTCCTCAAGCTCGAAGGGGATGGTGCGGAAATAGCCCATCAGCAGCCAGGTGCAGAACGGGATGAGGAAGGTCGGATAGGTGAGGATGAGCGCCAGGCGGGAATCGAAGATGCCGACCTGGAAGACGATGAAGGCGAGCGGAATGAAGAGGATCGACGGCGGCACCAGATAGGCGAGAAAGATGAGGAGGCCGGTGGTGCGTGCGCCGGTGAAGCGGATGCGCTCGATCGCATAGGCGGCGAGGACGGAGGCAAACAGCGACAGGAAGGTGGAGGCGAAGGCGACCAGCATCGTGTTCCACAGCCAGCCCGGATAAGACGTCTCGAAGAGCAGGTAGCGGATATGGTCGAGCGTCGGCTCGACCACCCAGAAGGGGCTGTAGCGGTCGTAATTGGTGAGCTGGTGGTCCGGTTTGATCGCCGTGATCGCCATCCAATAGAACGGGAAGAGCAGCACGAAGATGAAGACGGCGAGCGGCAGATAGACGACGAGGATGCGCCGCGTCACCGTGTTGAACTGATCCATGCCCTCCGTGTCGTCGCGGGTGGAGGCTGCGGGGCTGAGGCTTTTCTTGGCCATGGGTGCGTTTCCTCAGTCGTTGCCCTGCTGCCAGCGGCGGCGCTGCAGCCCGAAGAACGAGAACAGAATGGCGGCGAGCAGGAAGGGGATCATGGCGACCGCGATCGCCGCACCTTCGCCGAGCTGGCCGCCGGGAATGGCGCGCTGGAAGGAGAGGGTGGCCATCAGATGCGTGGCGTTGACCGGTCCGCCGCGCGTCAGAACGTAGATGAGCTGGAAGTCGGTGAAGGTGAAAAGCACCGAGAAGGTCATGACGACGGCGATGATCGGGGTCAGAAGCGGCAGCGTCACCTTGGTGAAGCGCTGCCAGGAGGTGGCGCCGTCGAGCGCTGCCGCCTCGTTCAGGGATTGCGGGATCGTCTGCAGGCCGGCGAGAAGCGAGATCGCCACGAAGGGAATGCCGCGCCAGACATTGGCGGCGATCACTGAGGCGCGGGCATGGTTCGGCTGGCCGAGGAAGTTGATCGGCGCATCGATCAGCCCCCATTGCATCAAGACCCAGGAAATAATCGAGAACTGGCTGTCGTAGATCCACCAGAAGGCCAGCGCGGACAAAACCGTCGGCACCACCCAGGGGAGAAGGATGATCGCCCGGAAGAAGGTCTTGAAGGGCAGGTGCTCGTTCAAGATGAGGGCGAGCCAGAGGCCGAGGCCGAATTTCAGGACCGAGGCGACGACGGTGTAGAGAATGGTGTTGTAGACCGACAACCAGAAGATCGGGTCATCGAAGAGCCAGATGTAATTCTCAAGGCCGATGAATTCGCCGGTGCGGCCGATGCGCGTGTCGGTGAAGCCGAGCCAGACGCCGAGACCGAGCGGATAGGTCAGGAAGCACAGGAGAAAGACCGCCGCCGGCAGCATGAAAAGAAGCCCGAGGCCGTTGCGGCTCTCCAGGAACCTCGAAAGCAGCGAGCGGCGTGGTGTCAGCGGCACATCCGTCATTGTGAGCCTGTCTCATCTTTTGGTCGGCACAGCACCTTGGCGGCGCGGGCCTGGCTGGTCTGAGGGGCTTTGAGATAACGGGCGCCGGCCGTAGCCGGCGCCCGGCTCCCCCCCGGTGCCTCAGCTGTAGTAGCGCCTGGCGCGGCGTTCCGCGTTCGCCATGGCGTCTTCGGGCGAGCGCTGGCCGGTGACGGCCTCGGCGAACATGTCGACGAGGACGTAATCGGCCATGACGCCGGCGGAGGCCGGTCCGAGCGGGCCGGCATAGCCGTTCGGCCGCAGGCTTTCAGAGGCGCGCGAATAAGGCTCGTGCACGGGGTTCGACGTCCACACCGGATTGTCGGCGAATTCCTTCAGAGCCTGACAGCAATAGGCGCTCGCACCTTCGATCCAGGCGTTCATCTTGTCCGACTGGTACATGAACTCCAGATAGGCCTTCGCCGCCTGCGGATATTTGCAGTGCTTGAAGATCGAGAGCGTCGAGGTCTGGTGAAGCTCGACCGATTTTCCGATCGGGCCGACCGGCAGGTTCACCGTGCGGATGTCCTCGGCGATCTCCTTCATCGCCGGGTCCTTGGCGGCGGCGTAATAAAGCGAGACGCCGTTTGCCGTCAGCGAGATCTGTTCGGCGAGGAAGGCGCGGTTGTTGTTGATGTCGAGCCAGCTTTCCGTGCCCGGAATGAAGGTCTCGTAGAGCGCCTTGGCGTATTCGATCGCGGCCTTGGTCTCGGGGCTGTTGATCGTCACCTTGCTGTTTTCGTCGACCATCATGCCGCCATGGCTCCAGAGAAGCCAATGGGCGTAATTGTTGCCGTCGCCGACGGCCTTGCCGTGCGGGAAGCCGGCGGGCGTGCCGTTCGCCTTCAGCGCCTTGCAGAGTTCCAGGAAGCCGTCCGTATCCTTCGGGAATTCGGAGAAACCGGCTTTCTCCATATGGCTCTGGCGGTAGCAGACGGCGTTGCCGATGGCGCAGAGCGGGACGGCGATGAAGCTATCGTCCTGACGGGCATAGCCTTCGAGACCTTCGTACCAGCCGCCATGCGCCTCGCCGAGTTTGGTGGCGAGGTCGGTCACGTCGACGAGCTTGTCGGGATACTGGAAGGGATCGTCGAACCAGCTCATCACCATATCGGGACCCGAGCCGACATTGGCGGCGACCGCAGCCTTCGGACGGACATCCTCCCAGCTTTCCTGGTCGATGCGCACCTCGACGCCCGTCGCCTCGGTGAAGGCCTTGGTGTTGGCGTTCCAGGCCTCTTCCTCGCCGGTGACGAAGGGCACCCAGCGCAGGAGGCGAAGCGAAGCGCCTTCTTCCGGCTGGAACGTCATGCCGGCGGATTGGGCGAACGCCCGGCGGGCGCCCGGAACGCCGGAAAAGGCGGCGCCGGCGGCAAGGCTCGCCGTGCCGCTCAGAAAGGTTCTGCGATCGATTGGCATTGTCGGTTTCCTCCACGTTGCGGGATGTTTTTTTGATGCGCTTCTTGCGGCTCCCGCGACCGCAGCGATGAGGGCTTTCTGCCCTTCTGGCCGGCCTTTGGCCGGAGATTTCACCCATTCAGATCGTCAAGGCGCTCACACGGAGAGCCGGTCGCCCTCCTTCGCATCGAAGAGATGGACGGAACCCGCGTCGATGGTGACTTTGAGTTCGTCGCCGGGGCCGGCGGAGATGCGTTCGCGGAAGACGCAGACGACCTCCGTCTCGCCGAGGAAGGCGACGACATGGGTCTCAGAGCCCGTCGGCTCGACCACCTCCACGCGGAGCGTGGTGTCGCCGCCGAGCTGAAAGTGTTCCGGACGTACGCCGTAGATCATCTCGCGCCCGGGTTCGGCATCACCGGGCTCGGCGATCGGCAGGCGCTCGCCGTCGCCGGTGACGAAGATGTTGCGGTCGTTCGCGTCGAGGGTGCCCGTCACCATGTTCATCGCCGGCGAGCCGATGAAGCCCGCGACGAAGAGGTTTTCCGGCCGGTCGTAGAGATCGAGGGGGGCGCCGACCTGCGCGACGATGCCGTCATGCATGACGACGATCTTGTCGGCCATGGTCATCGCCTCGATCTGGTCGTGCGTGACGTAGACGGTGGTGGTCTTCAGGCGCTGATGGAGGTTCTTGATCTCCGTGCGCATGGAGACGCGCAGCTTGGCGTCGAGGTTGGAGAGCGGCTCGTCGAAGAGGAAGACCTGCGGCTTTCTGACGATGGCGCGGCCCATGGCGACGCGCTGGCGCTGGCCGCCGGAGAGCTGGCGCGGATAGCGGTCGAGGAGATGGGAGAGGCCGAGCATTTCGGCGGCGGGCGAGACGAGGCTTTCGATCTCCTTCTTGGAGACGCCCTTGAGCTTCAGGGAGAAGCCCATGTTCTCCGCCACCGTGATGTGGGGGTAGAGCGCGTAGTTCTGAAACACCATGGCGATGTCGCGCTCTTTGGGCGGCAGCGCGTTCACGACGCGATCCCCGATCAAAATCTCGCCGGCGGTGATGTGTTCCAGACCTGCCAGCATGCGCAGGAGCGTGGACTTTCCGCAGCCCGAAGGGCCGACGAGCACGACGAACTGGCCTTCCTCGATATCGATCGAGACGCCGTGCAACACTTCCACCGATCCGAACGCCTTGCGGACGTCGCGGAACGTCACCGATGCCATACGTTTCCTCGCCTTGGATTATTAATGTATTCGTTATGGCTATAGTGGCGGCTCTTCCGGCGCTGTGCAACCGTTTCCTCAACAATGCGGAAAACGGCCGAAAAACTCTGGAAATTCTGGAAGATGAGGCCGCGGACGGCGGTAGCGGAAAGCCGACGACGCTGCCTGAGCATTCACGTATACGCACATTGTGCGATGTCTTTTGGGCGTGACGAGGTGCCGTGAGGGGCGCCGCACGGGGCTCTGCAAGTGACGCTGAGATAAACCTGGGGGCCGCGCTTTATTGCTGGCCGATATCGACCACGTCGACAGTGACGTCGCGGGTGCGGCCGTCGCGTTCGAGCGTGAGCTCGACGGTGCCGCCGACGCCCGCCGCTTCGAGTTTTTTGGTGAGGCCGGTGAGGCCCCGGACTTCGTCGCCGTCGATGCCGACGATGATGTCGCCGATGGTGCCGCGGTACTGATTGAGGCCTTCGATGCCGGCCCGGTCGGCGGGCGAGCCCGGCACGATTCCGGCGATGACGACGCCAGATATGCCGAGATGGGCGGCGATCGATTCATCCGCCGCCAGAATGCCGATGCCGGGTGTCGGCACGCGCCCCGAGGAGATGAGGGAGGGGACGACGCGGTTCGCGACATCGACGGGGATGGCGAAGCCGATGCCGGCATTGGCGCCGGACGGCGAGAAGATCGCCGTGTTGATGCCGATGAGACGGCCGGCCGAATCGAGCAGCGGGCCGCCGGAATTGCCGGGATTGATCGCCGCGTCGGTCTGGATGACGTCGGCGATCTCGCGGCCGCCGCTCGTCGGCAGGCGCCGCTTCAGCGCGGAGATGATGCCCATCGTCAAGGACTGGTCGAGGCCGAAGGGATTGCCGATCGCATAGGCGGTCTGGCCGACTTTTAGATCGTCGGTGGTGCCGAGCGGCACCGGCGGCGGCAGGCGCGTGCGCGGGGCGAGCCGGAGGACGGCGAGATCGTAATTGGGGGCGCGGCCGACGAGGCTTGCAGCCACCACCTCGTCATCGGCGAGACGCACGGAGATCGATGCGGCGTTCTCCACCACATGGTTGTTGGTGACGATGTGGCCGGCCTCGTCCCAGACGAAACCGGTGCCCGATTGCAGGCCGTTGCTCTGGCCGAAGCGGCTTCCCCGCGGGCGCGCCACGACCTGGACGACGGAGGGGGCGATCTCCTCGAAGACGGAAACGCTGGAGCGTTCGAAATCGGAGAGTTCGGCACGCGGGGCGATCGGGCGCGGCGCGGTCGCCGAGAAGAAAAAGCGGTCGACATAGGGCTGCAGCAAGAGAAGGGCGAGAAGGACGACGAGAAGCGCGAGAAGTGCGCGGGTGCGGGTTTCGTTCACGTCCAATCTCTCCGAGCGGGCCTCCTCAGATGATTGGCACCGGCTTTTCGGGGAGGCAACCAGGCAGCCGGGATTTGGTGGGCGGTCATGGAGGAGAGAGGGGCAGAAGCTCCGCCGTCCCTCGTGCCCCCTGCCTGTGCGCGCCTGCGTGGTGCGATCAGGCGCTGGACGAATTAGGGGCGGCCGATGTGCGGGGCCGCCGTGCCGGGCATGGTGTGAACCTTATTCGCGCCTCGCCGCGATCAGGGCCATATCGCATAGACGTAGCCGACATATCCGCAGAGAAGAGCTGCCCCTTCCCAGCGCGCGATACGCAGTCCCGTCCAGGCGAAAGCCACGAATGCAAGTGACACCCCGATCATCACGAGGTTGTCAAAAGCGACGATCTCCTGAGGGACGGCACCCGGTGATGCCAGTGCCGTGAACCCGCCTATTCCCAGGATGTTGTAAATATTGGAGCCGACGATGTTGCCGAAGGCCACGTCGCCCTGCTTGCGAATTCCCGCCACGACCGAGGTCACGAGCTCGGGCATGGACGTGCCGACGGCGACGATGGTCAGCCCGATGACCGTTTCGGAGATCGCGTAACTGCGGGCAAGCGCCACGGCACCATCGACGAGCAGGCGTCCTCCCATGACGACGAGGACAAGCCCGCCGATCGCGATCAATGCCGAGACGAGCAAGGACGTTTGCGGCGGTTGCGCCGGCACAAGGGCTGCGTCGGTCTCCTGCAAAGCCGCGCTCTTTTCATAGACCGCTCCGTGACCTGCCGGCGCTGCGGCCCTTTCCTGCCGGAAGGCGAGGTAGATGTAAGCGAGCAGCGCCGCCACAAAGAGCCCGCCCGCAATGCGGCCGAGGGGCATCGAAAAGGCCACCGCCGAGAAAACGATCGCAACCGCCAGCATGACTACGCCATCCCGTTTCAAAGCGCCGGAGGCAATGATCATCGGGCTGACCAGTGCAGCTATCCCTGCAATCAGGAGTATGTTGGCGATGCTGGAGCCGACTATGTTGCCGTAGGCGATGCCGGGTGCACCGGAGAGCGCCGCCTGCACCGAGGTTACCAGTTCCGGCGTGGACGTTCCGAAGCCGACCAATGTCAGGCCGATGACCAGAGGTGAGACCCCAAGTCCGGCCGCAACCCGAACGGCGCCGCGTACCAGCAGCTCCCCGCCGACGACCAGCAGGATAAGTCCCCCTGCGAGAGGCCCCCAGATTTCAAACATGTCGACCCCTTTGCAGCTGGGAGGAGCAATAACTGATAGAGCTCAACTTACAGCGGTCAATGGAACGTGTCCCTTGGCCCGGGGGCTGGAGACCGCGTGGATAGGATGAATGGACGGGGAAGCCGTCGCGTCGAAAAGTCTCTCTCGCGGAGACGCGGAGTGACGCGCCATGCTGCTGAATACGCTTTCTCCGTGCCCGGTCTCGCCAACAGCGATGCTGGACGGAGCCGCCGCTCTCAGACGATCAGAAGGAATCCCACATGCCAGATCTTTCCGATGCCGATCTCAACCGGCTTCTCGCGCAGGATGCGCCTTATGGGGACCTCACCACGCAGGCGCTGCAGATCGGCGGGAAGGCCGGGCGCATGAGCTTTGCCGCCCGCGATGCGATGGTGCTGTGTGCGTCCGAAGAGGCGGCACGGATGATCCGGCGCGCGGGCGGGGAGATCGCTTCGGTGTTGCCGAGCGGATCGACGATCGAGGCGGGGACGGTGTTTTTGAGTGCGGTCGGGCCGGCCGCAGCGCTGCACAAGGCCTGGAAGGTGTCGCAGACGCTCGTCGAATACGCCTCCGGCATCGCCACGCGCGCCAACCGGATCGTCGAGGCGGCGCGCGCGGAGGCGCCGGAGATCGTCGTTGCCTGCACGCGCAAGAATTTTCCCGGCACCAAGGAGATCTCCATCAAGGCGGTGATGGCCGGCGGGGCCGGCATCCACCGGCTCGGGCTGTCGGAAACGATCCTCGTCTTTCCGGAGCACCGCGTGTTTCTGGATGGCGCCATGGCGGCGTGGATGACGGCGCTGAAGCGGCACGCGCCGGAGAAGAAGATCGTGGTGGAGAGCGATGATCTCGACGAGGCCGAGGCGCTCGCGAAGGCCGGGGTCGACGTCATCCAGCTGGAAAAGCTGGAGCCCGAGGCGGTTGCGGAGATGGTGCGGCGGGTGGCCGGGCTGACGCCGCGGCCGGTGGTGGCGATGGCCGGCGGCGTCAACGAGGCGAATGCGGCGCGTTATGCGGCGACGGGCTGCGACGTGCTGGTGACATCGGCGCCCTATTTCGGCCGGCCGAGCGACGTGAAGGTCACGATCGAACGCGGGTGAGGGTGCGCAGGCGGGGCGGGTGAGCCTTGTCCCGGGTCCGCAGCGAGGTCTTGTCCCATTGCGTTCAGTCGGTTCGGTCCGCTAGCTGACGCGATGCACGACTTTCTTTGCGCCATGCCAGTCCTGCGGGCGAAGCGATGACGGATCCACAGAATGCGAGCGATCTGAAGCCCAAACGCATCCTCGTTCTGGGCGCGACCGGGACGATCGGCCGTGCCACTGTGAAGGCGCTCATGGCCTGCGGCCATGAGGTCGTCTGTTTCGTGCGGCCGAAAGCCGGTATCGGCGGGGCGCTGACGCCGGAGGGGACGGCGAAGCTTCTGGAGGGGGCAAAACTGCGCTTCGGCGAGGTGACGGACCCGGCCTCGCTCAGGCGCGACGGGTTTTCCGGCGAGCCGTTCGACGTTCTCGTCTCCTGCCTGGCCTCGCGCACCGGCGGTGAGAAGGATGCCTGGGCGATCGATTATCAGGCGCATTCAGACGCGCTTGCCGCCGCGCGGGAGGCCGGCGTGAGCCAGATGGTGCTCTTGTCGGCGATCTGCGTGCAGAAACCGCTTCTCGCCTTCCAGCAGGCAAAGCTCGCCTTCGAGAAGGAATTGATCGCGTCGGGGCTCACCTATTCGATCGTGCGGCCGACGGCCTTCTTCAAATCGCTTGCCGGCCAGATCGACCGGCTGCGTGCCGGAAAGCCCTATCTTCTCTTCGGCGACGGGCGGCTGACGGCGTGCAAGCCGATCAGCGACGACGATCTCGGGCGCTATCTCGCCGAATGCGTGGATGACGAGGACCGCCACGACAAGATCCTGCCGATCGGCGGGCCGGGCGATGCGGTGACGCCGATCGAGCAGGGGGAAAGGCTGTTTCAGCTTCTGGGCAAGGAGCCGAAATTCAAGCATGTGCCGGTGGCGCTGATGGATGCGATCATCGCCGGGCTGAGCGGGCTTGGCAGGTTCTCGCCGAAACTGCGCGCCAAGGCGGAGCTCGCCCGGATCGGGCGCTATTACGCGACGGAATCGATGCTGCTCCTCAACCCCGAGACCGGGCGCTACGACGCGGCGGCGACGCCGTCCTACGGCACCGAAACGCTGTTCGATTTCTATGCGCGGCTCGTCACAGGCGAAGCGCGCGTGGAACGCGGCGAC
Source organism: Afifella sp. JA880 (assembly GCF_025379905.1). Lineage (NCBI taxonomy): Bacteria > Pseudomonadati > Pseudomonadota > Alphaproteobacteria > Hyphomicrobiales > Afifellaceae > Afifella > Afifella sp. JA880. The sequence continues at coordinate 513,499 of NZ_JAOANH010000002.1, read as the reverse complement.
CACGCGGTGTTTTGACGGCCCTTCCCGGGGGGGTCGGCAGGGGGCCTTGGCGGAGGAGGCGGCGGCCGATAGGTTTGCCCGCACACAGGAGGACGACCTCTCCCGTTTCGGGTTGCCCAAGCTCGGGTCGCTCATTTCGGGCTGCAATGTCCAGGACGGCCTGGCCCATCAGATGTGGAGGGGCTCGTGCCTTGGATCTATCTCGTCGTCGCCGGTATTCTCGAGGTCGTCTGGGCTTTTGCGATGAAGCAGTCCGATGGCTTCAGCCGGCCCGTCCCGACCCTCATTACAGTGACCGCCATGGCGGTGAGCCTGTGGCTTCTCGCGCTCGCCATGCGCAGCATCCCGCTCGGCACCGCCTATACGATCTGGACCGGCATCGGCGCGATGGGGGCGTTCGTCGTCGGGATCGTCTTTCTCGGGGAGCCGCTGAATGCGGCGAGGATTTTGGCTGCGCTCCTGATCGTTTCGGGGCTCGTGCTGATGCGGATCGCGAGCGCCTGAGGTTTTCGTTCTGCCAGGGCGTGGAGCTGCCGCTCTCGGATGCAGCCGCGGTTGCGGGGCGCAGCGAAAAAGATCGGGCGGATCAATCGCTTCCGCGCCGGCCTGCGACCTTCTGCGTCGGTGCGATCGTCGCAGAACGTTTCTTGCGTGGAAAGAATGAGTTAGAAGAGCGGCGCGGTTCTTTCTGGTGCTCTTCGCGCAACTCTGGTGCCAGCGTTCGGGACCGAAATGTCCGCTCGATGCGGCTGTGAGCGCCTGCCGTCGACGGCGGGCGGCACCGGCGCCAATCGGCGCCCCCTTGGGTTCAGCGAGGCTGATATGGCGAGAGTTTCTCCGGTACGGACACCCAATGTCCGCCAGATTCGGGCCTTTCTCGCCGTCGCGAAGCATCTGCGCTTCACCCGGGCGGCGGAAGATCTCAACATCTCGCAGCCGGCGTTGACGGTGCAGATCAATCAGCTTGAAGAGGTGCTCTCCATCAAGCTCTTCGATCGCAACAAGAGACAGGTGTCGCTGACGCCGGCGGGTCGCAACCTCTTGCCGATGTTTGAACGCATCGTCACCGATCTCGAAGACGTGGTGATCGCCAGCACCGATCTCGCCTATGCGCGGCGCGGGGCGGTACGCGTGGCCGCCCTTCCTTCCGTCTCCGCGAGCCTGCTGCCGAAGGCGCTCGTCTCGTTTCGGCGCACGCATCCCAATATCAGCGTGCGCATCCGCGACGTGGTTGCCGACGACATCATCAACATGGTGAAGGCCGAACAGGTCGATTTCGGCATCGGCATCCGTCTGACGCCCGACCGGGACATCAAGGTCGAGAATTTCATCACCGACCATATCTGCGCCTTCTTCCGGCGGGGGCACCCGATCGAGGACGCGCCGCCAGTGCTGACCATCAAGGATTGCGCGCCCTATCCGCTCATCCTGACGAGCCGCACCAGCAGCGTGCGGGTGCTGTTCGAACGCGCGCTCGCGCGTGAGGGGGTGGAAGTCCATATCGCCGGCGACGTGAACTACATGTCGACCGCGCTCGGCATGGTGCGGGCGGGCTACGGCATCGGCATCCTGCCGACATCGGCGGTTGATTCCGGCCATACGATGGGGCTCGGCTTCAAACGCATCGACGCGCCCTGGCTCAACCGCCGCGTCGGCATCATACGCAAATCCGGCCGCTATCTGAGCCCGGTCGTGGAGCATTTCATCCAGGCGGTGCAGGACACGGCGGGCAACCTTCCGAGTGCGAATTTCCGCTCCGTGCGCCGTTCGGAGCCGATCGCAGCGGTGGAACGCAAGGTCTCCTGATAAGGCGAAGAGAGGGGACGGAGAGGGAAGACCCTCGGCGTTCTTCGGCGTCTTCGGCGACCGCGAAAGGGGCGTCGCCCGCATCTGACATTGGGACGAAAAGGCGGCGAGCCGATGGCCGTCCGGCGGTCTCGGCATGGCGAAAACCGTATTACTTGCCAGGCCATAGCTCTGTCGGCGGGGGCCCATGCGTCGCGTCCGCCCGTTTTTCCGGCAAAGAATATTTCCTGTGCAGCCGCGTCGGCTTTCCCTCCGGTGTTCGTTCCGCGCGCCCAAACGGAGGTGGAATGCCTGCAAGGCTCCATCCCGATTCAACGGCTGGTGAGCCGGCTGCTCTGGAGTGTACTCAATTCTGCTGTAAGGACATGCCGGCTTTCGGCGTGTTCGCCGGGCGAAGGCTCGGAACAGCGTGCCGTCGGCGTAAGGCGCTCACTTTTCGGGCATTCTTCGCCGGCTCAGAGCGAGGCCAAGGTGTCCATTTATAATTTTTTCCTATTAGTCCGTTCCAATAAATTCAATTCCTTAAACGTCGCTCTTCTGACACATTCTCTTCCCGAGATGAGGTTGCCTCAGATCAAAAGCAGTTAAGCGACGTATATCTTTGTCATGCGGACGGTAAATCCGCACGAGAAGTGGCGCCTGTATTTTCTGTTAAATCAGTAGATCCCAAAAACGGGCCCCTTGAACCAACATATACGTTACTTGGGGCAAGCCAGTTGAGGTCAAGCCATGTTGGCTCTACTCGGACTCATAACAATCCTCGTTCTGCTCACGTCGATCATGACCAACCGGCTGTCGCCGCTGGTCGCTCTGATCCTCGTGCCTCTGATTGCCGCCCTCCTTGGCGGTTTCGGTCTTGAGACCGCAAAGTTCATCGTCGATGGGCTCAAAGGAATTGCTCCGGTCGCGGCGATGTTCGTCTTCGCGATCGTCTTCTTCGGCATCGTCACCGACGCCGGCATGATGGACCCGATCATCGACCGGATCCTGAAGGCCGTCGGCCTGCGTCCGACACGCATCGTCATGGGGACGGCGCTGCTTGCGCTGATCATCCATCTGGACGGGTCGGGTGCGGTGACGTTCCTCATCACCATCCCTGCCATGTTGCCGCTCTATGACCGGCTCGGCATGGATCGTCGCGTTCTGGCTCTGGTCGCGTCACTCGCCGCCGGCGTCAACTTCCTGCCGTGGACCGGTCCGGTGCTGCGCGCCTCCGCCGCTCTCAGCGTTCCCGTCACCGACATCTTCAACCCGCTCATTCTGGTGCAGGTCGTCGGTCTCCTGTTCACCTTCACGACCGCCTACATCATGGGGCGTCGCGAAGAGAAGCGTCTCGGCCTGACCGGCGGGGCCGATGCGACCGGCGAAGCTGTCGTCACCGGCCGCGTGCTCACCGAAGCGGAACAGAAAACCCGCCGTCCGAAGCTCTTCTGGGTCAACATCCTGCTCACCCTCGGCGTGCTCGGGACGATGATGTCGGGTGTGGTTCCTGCCGCCATCATGTTCATGATCGGCACTGTCATCGCCCTCGTCATCAATTATCCGAACGTCGACGATCAGAAGGCCCGGGTGGACGCCCATGCCAAGGCGGCCTTGATGATGGCGACCATCCTCTTCGCGGCAGGCTCCTTCACCGGCATCATGCGCGGTACGGGCATGCTGACCGCGATGGCGCAGAGTGCTGCCGGCTTCGTGCCGGAGGCGATGGCCCAGCACATCCCGTTCGGCCTCGGTATCATCGCCATGCCGCTCAGCCTCCTTTTCGATCCGGACTCCTACTACTTCGGCGTCATGCCGGTCGTGGCCCATGTCTACGAGAACTTCGGTGGTGCTCCGATCGAAATCGCCCAGGCGTCCATCCTCGGCCAGATGACCACCGGCTTCCCGGTGAGCCCGCTCACCCCCGCCACCTTCCTGGTGGTCGGTCTGACCGGCATCTCGCTCGGCGAACACCAGAAATTCGCGATCCCCTTCCTGTTCGGCGCCTCCGTCCTGATGACGTTCGTCGCTGCCCTGATCGGTGTCTTCCCCTTCTAACGCCCGGCCCGCTCCGAGCCTGACGTTTCATTCCAGGAGTATTTCATCATGAAAACCATTCGTATCGGTGCCGGTGCCGGGTATTCTGGAGACCGCATCGAGCCGGCGCTCGAGCTCGCCCAAAAAGGCAAGATCGACTACCTCGTCTTCGAGTGCCTGGCCGAGCGCACGATCGCCATCGCCCAGAAGGCAAAGCTCGCCGATCCCACCAAGGGCTATGACGCCCTTCTGGCCGATCGCATGGAGGCCGTTCTCAAGGTCTGTGCCGAAAAGGGCATCAAGATCATCACCAATATGGGCGCGGCGAACCCTGAAGCCGGGGCCGAAAAGACCCGGGAAATCGCGGCCGCACAGGGGCTTTCCCTGAAGATTGCTGCCGTTTCCGGCGACGATGTTCTGGAGACCCTGAAGTCCGGCGACATCAAGATCACCGAGACCGGGCAGCCGGCGGCGTCGATGTCGAACGTGCTCGTCTCCGGCAATGCCTATCTCGGCGCCGCGCCGATCGTGGAAGCGCTGGAGCAGGGGGCCGATGTCGTCATCACCGGCCGTGTCGCGGATCCGGCCTTGTTCCTCGCTCCGCAGATCAAGGAGTTCGGCTGGGCCTTCGACGACTGGGCGCATCTCGCCAAGGGGACGGCCGTCGGCCATCTCCTGGAATGCGGCGGCCAGGTCACCGGCGGCTATTTCGCAGAGCCGGGCCGCAAGGACGTGCAGGGTCTCGGCCATCTCGGCTTCCCGATTGCGGAAGTCAGCGAGGACGGCAGCTTCGTCATCACCAAGGTGGAGAGCGCGGGCGGTCACGTCACGACTGACACCTGCAAAGAGCAGATCCTCTACGAGGTGCATGATCCGAAGAGCTATCTGACGCCCGACGTGACGGCCGATTTCTCGCAGATCACCTTCACCCAGGAGGGCCCCGACCGCGTGCGGGTCGAGGGCGTGACGGGCCGCGAGAGGCCGGCGACGCTGAAGGTCTCCGTCGGCTATGTCGACGGGTATATCGGCGAGGGGCAGATCTCCTATGCGGGGCCGGGCGCCTTGGCCCGGGCGAAGCTCGCTCTCGAGATCGTCCAGGAGCGGCTCGACATCATCGGACTGCAGAGCAGCGAGCTGCGCTACGACCTCATCGGCGTCAACGCCATCCATCGCGACGTCCTCGCGCCCCAGCCCGAGCCGACCGAAGTGCGCGCCCGCGTCACCGGCCGTTGCGAGAGCATGAAAGAGGCCGTGCGCATCGGCAACGAGGTGGAGACCCTCTACACGAACGGCCCGGCCGGCGGCGGCGGTGCGACCAAATCGGCCCGACAGGTCGTGGCGATGCTTTCCGCCCTCGTGCCACGGGCAGCCGTGACCCCGCGGATCCAGATCATTGAGGTGCAATCATGAAACTCTTCGACATTGCCCATTCGCGTACCGGCGACAAAGGCGACATCTCCAACATCTCGGTCATTGCCTATGACGAGAAAGATTATGCGCGGCTTGCCACCCATGTGACGGCCGAACGGGTGAAGGAGCATTTCAAGGGCATCGTTCACGGCGACGTCGTCCGCTACGAACTGCCCAGCATCGGCGCCCTGAACTTCGTCATGTACGAAGCGCTCGGCGGCGGCGTGACCCGCTCGCTCGCTCTCGACCCGCACGGCAAATGTCTCGGCTCCGCGCTTCTGGCGCTGGAAATCCCCGACAGCGACGTCTGAGCCCCTCTTCGGGGGAGGAACTCCCCCCTTCCGGCAGGCCTTCGGCGCAGACCGGTCCTCCCCCGAAGAAACCCTCTCGCAGGCAAGGAAAATATCATGTGCGAAGTCATCTGCGTCGACGATGCCGTTGAACGGATCGAAGACGGCGCGGTGGTGATGATCGGCGGTTTCATGGGCTCCGGCACACCGCCGCGGCTGATCGATGCCCTGGTGCGGCAGAAGAAGTCCGATCTCACGATTATCTCAAACGATACGGCGAAACCCGGCATCGGCATCGGCAAGCTCATCGATGCCGGTCTCGTGCGCAAGGTCATCACCAGCCATATCGGCACCAATCCGATCACCCAGAAGCTGATGATCGCCGAGGAGCTGGACGTGGAGCTGGTGCCGCAGGGCACGCTCGCCGAGCGCATCCGGGCGGGCGGCTTCGGCCTCGGCGGGGTTCTCACCCGCACTGGCGTTGGCACGCTGGCGGCCGAAGGCGAGACGACGCTCGAGGTCGACGGTGAGACTTATGTGCTCGCCAAGCCGTTGCGCGCCGATGTGGCGCTCATCAATGCCAAGCTCACCGATTATCTCGGCAATCTCACCTATTCGCTGACGGCGAGGAACTTCAATCCGCTGATGGCGATGGCGGCCGACAAGGTGTTCGCCGAAGCCGAAGCGATCGTCCCGGTCGGAACGCTGGCGCCCGATGTGATCGCCACGCCGCACGTCCTGGTCGACTATCTGGTCTCGAAGGAAGCCTGCCATGGATAACAAGGTTCTGATCGCCAAGCGGATCGCGCAGGAGCTGAAATCCGGCGATCTCGTCAATCTCGGCATCGGCATGCCGACGCTCGTCGCCTCCTATCTGCCGAAGGATCTGGAGGTCTTCTTTCAGTCCGAGAACGGCATCATCGGCATGAGCATGCTGCCGCATCCGGGCCTGGAAGATCTCGATCTGACGGATGCCGGCGGCAATCCGATCGGTGCCGTGCCGGGAGCGGCGGGCTTCGATTCCGGCTTCTCCTTCGGCCTCATCCGCGGCGGGCATCTCGACGTCACGGTTCTCGGCGGCCTGCAGGTCGACGAGCGCGGCTATCTCGCCAACTGGATGGTGCCCGGAAAGATGGTGCCGGGCATGGGCGGGGCGATGGACCTCGTCGCCGGGGCGAAGAAGGTGATCGTCGCCATGACGCACACCGCCAAGGGCGCGCCGAAGATCGTCAAGGAATGCAGCCTGCCGCTGACGGCGGAACGCCGCGTCGATCTGATCGTGACGGAAATGGCGGTCATCAAGCCGACCGCGGACGGCCTCGTCCTCAGCGAGGTCGCACCCGGAACGAGCGTCGAGGACGTCCTTGCGGCAACCGAAGCGAGCCTCATCGTTCCCGACGCCGTGGGCGAGATGAAGGTGGCCGCCTGAGCGACCGCCGACAACAATCCTCTCCCGGCACCGTGGCCGCCCGGCAGAAAGCGCGGGCGCCTTCAACGGGGCGGGGAGGGGGTCGCAGCAACCTCTTCTCATGGGACATCCCATCATGACTGACATCGTAATCACCGCAGCCGCACGCACCGCCATCGGCTCGTTCGCAGGCGGGCTTTCCACGGTTCCGGCAGCAGAGCTCGGCGCCGTCGTCATCCGCGCGCTTCTGAGCCGCGCGGGGCTCGCCCCGCAGGAGGTCGACGACGTGATCCTCGGCCATGTGCTGACGGCGGGGCTCGGGCAGAACCCGGCGCGGCAGGCGGCGATCCAGGCCGGGCTGCCGGTGACCACGACGGCGTTGACCGTCAACCAGGTCTGCGGCTCGGGGCTGCGCGCCGTCGCGCTCGGCCTGCAATCTCTCACCTGCGGCGACGCCAATGTCATCATTGCCGGCGGGCAGGAGAATATGAGCCTTGCCCCGCATGCCACCTATCTGCGCAAGGGCGTGAAGATGGGGCCGGCCGAGATGGTCGATACGATGATCAAGGACGGCCTGTGGGACGCCTTCAACGATTATCACATGGGCATGACGGCGGAGAACGTCGCCGACGGCTACGGCATCACCCGCGAAATGCAGGACGCTTTTGCCGCCGCCTCGCAGCGCAAGGCCGCAGCGGCCCGCGAGGAGGGTCGTTTCGCCGCCGAGATCGTTCCCGTGAGCGTGCATTCGCGCAAGGGCGAGACGATTGTCGATGCGGATGAATTCATTCGTCCCGACACGACGCCGGAAGGCCTTGCGAAGCTGCGCCCCGCCTTCAGCAAATCGGGCAGCGTCACGGCCGGCAATGCGTCGGGCATCAACGACGGCGCGGCCGGCGTGGTGTTGATGTCGTCGGAGACGGCCGAAAAGCGCGGCGCGACCCCGATGGCCCGCATCGTCTCCTGGGCGACCGCCGGCGTCGATCCGAAGATCATGGGCACCGGCCCGATCGCGGCCTCGCGCAAGGCGCTCGACAAGGCCGGATGGTCGGCCACGGATCTCGATCTGATCGAGGCGAACGAGGCCTTTGCCGCTCAGGCGATCGCCGTCAACACCGAGCTCGACTTCGACACCGACAAGGTCAACGTCAATGGCGGGGCGATCGCGCTCGGCCATCCGATCGGTGCCTCCGGTGCGCGCATCCTGGTGACGCTTCTCAACGAAATGCAGCGCCGCGACGCCAAGAAGGGCCTCGCCACGTTGTGCATCGGCGGCGGCATGGGCATGGCGCTCTGCGTCGCTCGCGATTGAGGCGCTGAACCACCCGTCATCCTCCTCCCTCGCTCCCCCCGACCTCCGGCCCGACAGCTCCCTCCCATTCCAGATCGGTCCGGCGGTCGCGCCTCCCGCCCGTCCACACTTCCGGGCGGGAGGCGGCAGGGAGCCCGCTTCCTCCGCCCATTCGTCCCCCGCTCACGCCCCCCGCTTATCCTAGGACTTTTCCCATGACTGCCTTTTCTCAGATCCCCGAAACGCGTTCGCAGCTCGCCCGCCTCAAAGAGCTGTGCGCGCATCTGCCGCCGCTGCCGACCTCCGTCATCTACCCGTGCGACGAGACCTCTCTGCGCAGTGCGGCCGACGGTGCGCGCGAGGCGCTGATCGATCCCGTGCTCGTCGGTCCGAGTGCGATGATCGAGAAGCTCGCGCTCGCCCATGAGATCGACATTTCGGGCCTGCGCATCGTTGAGGCGCCGAATGCGGCCGCCGCTGCCGCGCGCGGTATCGATCTCGCCCGGGAAGGGGAGACCGGCGCGGTGATGAAGGGGGCGCTGCATTCCGACGAATTGATGGGCGCCGTCGTCAAGCGCGACCGCGGCCTGCGCACGTCAAAGCGCATCAGCCACGTCTTCATGATGCGCGTTCCGACCTATCCGAAATCGCTGATGATCACCGACGGCGTCGTCAACATCGCGCCGACGCTCGAAGACAAGGCGCATATTGCGCAAAACGCCATCGATCTGGCGCGGGCGCTGGGCGTGGAGGCGCCGCGGGTCGCGGTTCTTTCCGCGGTCGAAACGGTCAATCCGAAGATCCCGTCGACCGTCGATGCGGCGGCGCTCTGCAAGATGGCCGATCGCGGCCAGATCCGCGGCGGCATCATCGACGGGCCGCTCGCCTTCGACAATGCGATCTCGGCCGAAGCGGCGCAAACCAAGGGCATCGTCTCGGAAGTCGCGGGCCGTCCCGATATCCTGCTCGTGCCGGATCTCGCGGCCGGCAACATGCTCGTCAAGGAACTCACCTTCCTCGGGCGTGCCGAGGTCGCAGGCATCGTTCTCGGCACCGCCGTTCCGGTGATGCTGACGAGCCGCGCCGACAGCCTCGATTCCCGCCTGTCCTCCTGTGCGCTCGCCTCTCTCGTCGCCAACCATGCCGCGGTCGCGTGAAATGGAGTTTGCCATGCCCTCAGAAATGTCGCGCGAAGGCGCCCTCTTGGTTCTCAACAGCGGCTCCTCCAGCATCAAGTTCACCGTCTTTCAGGTCGCCGATGCCGGGAAAGACATTTCCCCTCTGTTTTCCGGCCAGGTGACCGGCATCGGCACGGCGGCGGAATTCTCCGTCAAGGATGTCGATGGCGCCTCGCTTGCCCGCGAATCCTGGGCGGAGCGGGATACGGGCGGTGTTGCGCCTCTGTTGCGCGATCTCATCGCCTGGATCCGCGCGCGCCTGCCGGATCTGCCGCTTCTCGCCGCCGGGCATCGTGTCGTTCACGGCGGGGCCGGCTTCCATCATCCCGTGCGGGTGACGAACCACGTTCTCGACGAGCTGGAAACTCTGGTTCCGCTCGCCCCTCTGCACCAGCCGCAGAACGTTTCGGCGATCCGGGTGCTCGCCGAGAGTTTCGACGGTCTGCCGCAGATCGCCTGCTTCGACACGGCCTTCCACCATTCGCAGCCGTTTATGGCGAAGACCTATGGTCTGCCGCGGCGATTGAGCGAGAAGGGTGTGCAGCGCTACGGCTTTCATGGCCTCTCTTATGAATATATCGCCGGCAAGCTGCGCGAGACGCTGCCGGAGGTGGCCGAGGGCCGGGTGGTGGTTGCCCATCTCGGCAACGGTTCGAGCCTCTGCGGCCTCAAAGACGGACGCAGCATCGACACGACGATGGGTTTTTCGGCGCTCGAAGGCGTGCCGATGGGGACGCGGTCCGGCAGCCTCGATCCCGGCATCCTGATCTATCTCATGCGCGAGATGGGGATGGATGCCGACGCGCTGGAACATCTCCTTTATCAGGAATCGGGACTTCTCGGCGTTTCGGGCATTTCGAACGACATGCGCGTGCTTCTGGAGAGTGACCGGCCGGAGGCGAAAGAGGCGGTCGATCTCTTCTGCTACCGCGTGGCGAAGGAGATCGGGGCGCTCTGCTGTGCGCTGGGCGGGCTCGACGCGCTCGTCTTCACCGCCGGCATCGGAGAGCATTCCGCGCCGGTACGGGCGCGGATCTGCGACTACCTCGCCTTCCTCGGGATCTCGATCGACGCGGCGGCGAACGAAAGCGGAGAGACCCTCATCTCCGCACCCGCGACGCTTCCCGTCGCGATCATCCCGACCAACGAGGAATTCATGATCGCCCGCCATGCCGTCGATCTCATGAATTTCCGCAACGCCGCGTAACGGGATCATGTCTGCTATTTGAGATGCGGTAAGGCGCGTGCGCCTTGCCATGATGCGTGGCGGGCTCTGTCCCTGAGCTCTCCGGCCCGACGCGCCGGGCGCCAGCAGCGCCGTTTCGCGCAGACGGCGCCATTTCCTCTGCCGTTTCGCTGGCTTATCCTGGGGACAGTCGCCCCTCGCGCAGGGGCGTGGATCGAAACAGGCGGAGCGCTGCGCGTTTGAGGCGGGGACGATCAGCCGCCTGCGCTCGGCGTATGGCCGAAGGTTCGTTTGAAGGCATGTGAGAAGGCGCTTTGTGAGCTGTAACCCACCGCGGCCGCAACGGTTGCGACGCTCTCGCCGGCGCTGAGCTGGCGCTGTGCCAGAACCATGCGCCAGCGGGTGAGGTAATCGAGCGGCGGGCGGCCGACACGATCGGCAAAACGCTGCGCAAAGGCTGAACGCGACATGCCGACCTCCGACGCCAAGATCGGGACTGTCCAACGGCGCGCGACATCGCCGTGCAGCGCCGTGAGCGCCTTGCCGATGCGCGGGTCCGCCAGCGCGGTGATCCAGCCGACTTTGTTTGCAGGACGGGTGGCGACGAAGGCGCGGACCGCCTCGATGACGAGAATTTCCGCCAATCGCTCGGCGACGAGCGCGCCGCCGAGCTCCTTGCTGTCGACCTCATGTCGCAAGGATTGCAGCGTCGTTGCGACAGATGCGGCGGCGGGTGAGGTCCGGTCGATGCGCAGAAACGCCGGCAGCGCGTCGAGGACGAACGCGGCGCTGCCACCGGAAAAGCCGCTGCCGCCGCCCATCATGACCGTCTCGTCGCCCGCCCCGAGACGCACCACGTCCTGGCCTGGGTTCTCATAGAGCGGCATGCCTTCGATCGGCTCGACCGCCGGATCGCTGGCGACGACATAGCGCGTGTTGGCGATCAGGACGACATCGCCTTCCTCCAGCATCTCCGGTGGCTGGCCCGGAAGGAGGAGAAAGCATCGGCCGCGGGTCACCGCCACGAATTTCAGCCGGGCGCGCCCGTCGAAGGCGAGGGCCCAGTCTCCAGCGGCTTCTAGGCCCGTTCCCCGAACGCTCCGAGCGCCAAGCGCGGCCAGAACCTGCGAGAAGGGATCCATGGATATTTCGGCGTATCGCGACGAAGACATGGCTTATCGAGCATAGATCATCCGGAAATGGCCGCATAGGCTCGTGCTTCCAATCGGGAGACGGAGCCTTCACCGTGACCATCGCCAACAAAGTCGTCGTCCTGACGGGAGCCGGCCGCGGGATCGGCCGGGCGACCGCCCTTCATCTTGCCGCGCACGGAGCGCATCTGGTGCTCGGCGCACGAAGCGAGGCGGAGATCGCCGCCGTGGCGCAAGAGATCGAGCGAGAGGGCGGCAAGGCCGTCTATCGTGCGACCGACGTCACCCGACGCGCGGACCTCGACGCGCTGGTTGGACTCGCCTGCGAGCGGTTCGGCCGGCTGGACGTCATCGTCAACAATGCGGGCATCGGCCCGATTTCGCGCTTCGACTCTCTGCATGTCGATGATTGGGACGCCATGATCGACGTGAATTTGCGGGGCGCGCTTTACGGCATCGCCGCGGCACTTCCCGTTTTCGGCCGTCAGGGAAGCGGGCATATCATCAACGTCGTTTCGACGGCGGGCCTCAAAATCGTGCCGACAATGGGCGTCTACGCGGCGACCAAGAACGCGCTGAGCACCGCCACCGAAGCGCTGCGGCAAGAATCGCCCAATCTGCGTACGACGGAAGTCTCTCCGGGTTTCATCGACACGTCGTTTGCAGAGCGCGCGATCAGCGATCCCGACATCAAGGCCGCGATCCAAAAGCGCAAGGACGAGCTGGCGATTTCACCCGATGCGATCGCACGGGCGATCGCCTTCACCATCGACCAGCCTGAGGATGTCGAGATCGGCAGCATTGTCGTGCGTCCGACCGCTCAGGATTGATGAGGCGGGCTCCTCACCCCCGCCGAAGAGCCTCGCCGCGATGCGGAACGTTCCGATGAGAGATTTTCGGCCCGTCTCAGAAGCGGGTGATGACGGTGGCGCCGACGGACTGGAATTTGTCCATGGCCATCAGGGCCTCGGGCGCCTCGGCAAGGCTGATCTGATCGCCCACCAGGCGGGCGGGATCGAGCTTGCCGCTCGCCACCATGTCGAGCATGGCGCCATAGCGGTGCGCCTGCATGCCGTGAGAGCCGATGAGTTCGATCTCCTGGCCGACGATCTTGGGCATGGGGATCGCAGGGGCGGCATGTTCGCCGAGCATCAGCCCAACCTGAATGTGTCTGCCCCGGGGCCTGAGGCCGAGGATGGAGTTCGTCATGGTCACCGGATGGCCGAGCGCATCGAGAGAGACATGCGCGCCGCCCCTGGTGATCTCTTTGATCGCGGCGGGGACATCCGCCTCCTGGCCGTTGATGACGGCGACGGCACCGAGGTCTTTCGCGAGATTGAGCTTTGCCTCATCGAGATCGACGCCGATGACGTTCGCCCCGGCCGCCGAGGCGATCATGACGGCGGAGAGACCGACACCGCCGCAGCCATGCACGGCCACCCACTGGCCGGCGCGCACCTTGCCCTGATCGATCACCGCCCGGAAAGAGGTGGCAAAGCGGCAGCCGAGGCTCGCCGCGGTCGCAAACGCCATCCCTTCGGGAAGGGCGACGAGGTTCAGATCCGCCTGATGGATGGCGACATATTCCGCAAACGAGCCCCAATGGGTGAAGCCCGGCTGCTCCTGATTGAGGCAGACCTGCTGATGCCCCGCGGCGCATTCCGGACAGCTGCCGCAGCCGCAGATGAAGGGCACGGTGACCTTGTCGCCCACCTTCCAGCGGGTGACATTCCGGCCGACGGCCGCGATGACGCCGGCGAGTTCGTGGCCTGGAACATGCGGCAGCTCAATGTCGCTGTCGTGCCCCATCCATCCATGCCAGTCGCTTCGACAGACGCCGGTCGCCGCGACCTTCAGCACGACCCCATGCGTCTCGGGGCTCGGGTCATGCACCGTGACCAGCCGGGGCGCTTCTTGAAATTTTTCGAACAGGACGGCTTTCATCGCAGGGGTCTCTCCGTTTCGCCGAGAGCTTTAGGGGGAAATCGCGGGCGTGAGAATGCCTTTGCCGATCTCGTGGGTCCGCTCACGCCCCGCCGCCCGATAACGATCACGCCTTGTCGGATGATGTCATATTGGCCACAATGATATCATTGCTATCACTGGGTCGGAGATGCCATCAGATGCCTGCGGTGACCATTCGCAATCTTTCGGACGAGACCCATCGCGCTCTCAAGGTGCGCGCGGCGCAGCATGGCCGCAGCACCGAAGCCGAAATGCGCGACATTCTGGAAGCGGCCGTGCGTCCGGCCGAGCGCCTGCGCCTCGGCTCTGCCCTGTCGGCGTTGAGCCGCGAGGCCGGGCTGACGAATGCCGATTTCGAGGCGCTGGAACAGGCCCGCGACAAGACGGCCGCCACGCCGATGAGCTTTGAATGATCGTTCTGGATACGAACGTCGTCTCCGAAGCGATGAAGCCGGAGCCGGAGCCCGCTTTGCGCGACTGGCTGGACGAACAGGCTGCCGAAACCCTCTACATCTCCAGCGTGAGCGTGGCGGAACTCTTGTTCGGCATCGGCGCGCTGCCGGATGGACGGCGCAAGCAGACACTCGCGGCGATGGTCGACGGGATGTTGCCACTGTTCGAGGGCAGAATCCTCGCCTTCGACACCGATGCCGCCCGTCATTATGCAGATCTTGCGATTGCAGCCCGCAAGGCCGGCAAGGACCTTCCAACGCCGGACGGCTATATCGCCGCGATTGCGACCGCCCATGGTTTTACGGTCGCGACCCGCGACGCCAGCGCTTTCCACGCGGCAGGCGTTCCGGTGATCGACCCTTGGATGGCCCGGCACTGAGAAGGGACGTAGCCGAAAGCAGACCGTCGCAGCTTTCGGGATCTGGCAACAAGGCAGGAACGTATGGCTGTTCCCACGAACAAAGACGAATTGCTCAAAGCGATAGATTTAAACTTTGATAAGCTTATCTTCAGTTATGAGTGATTTTGTTAACTTGGAACCATCGTTTGGGGGAGCGAATGCCTGGGTCGATCGAAATTTGCAATTTACGCAATATTCAACGCTTAAAATTCTCAATCCCCGACCGGGGCGTATGGCTACTGACCGGCGCCAATGGCTCAGGAAAGACCTCCCTACTGGCCTGCATTCGGCGATTGGGCACTCGCAACGCCTTTCCCGTACACTTCCCGTCGTCCCTGCGCTCTGATCGCCTCGACAATCACACAACGGGGACTGTGACCTATGAAGTCAACGGCATCACAGTCGAGTACGCTTATCGGGGCGAGCGTTGGACCCCAAGGCCGCGCAGCGCATCGCACATGTTTCAAAGCTTCGGATATTCCTCGGTCACCTACATTGGCGCAACGGCGGATCGTATTACGCCGAGGCCCGAAGATTTCGATACGCGACACGTCAAAACTGTAGACAAGCAAATCATCTCTGCCGCGAACCAGATCTTCCAGACTAAAAAATTCTTGAACCTGCGCTCGATTAACCTCGCTCGAGGAATCGGAAATGATGCCTTCGTGTTGGCCTTGGGCACGTCACCTCAGACCTATCATTCGGAGAAGCACTTCAGCCTTGGGGAGTTGTGCGTCCTAAAATTGCTGCGTTTATTGAAGAACGTTGCGAATAACAGCATGATCATCGTCGACGAGTTGGAGATGGCACTCCACCCGCGAGCGCAGGTGGAACTGCTTCGTTATCTGGAGCAGCAAGCTAAAGATAAGTCACTGACGGTCATTTTTTCGACCCACTCCGTTACCTTGCTCAAGACGATTGACCACACACGCATCATCTATCTTGAGAAGCAGGAGGACGGCGAGATCAGCCCCATCGTTGGTTGCTTCCCAACATATGCGATTGGCAACATCGCATCGGACGAGGAGGCCCTTCCTGACATCATGCTATATGTCGAGGATCTCTTCGCCAGAGATTTCTTGGCCTCTTTCTACGAACTTTTCGTCAACGAGAAATACACCAACCCCACCCTTCGTCCATCGGCAAAAATTGTGCCCGTGGGAGGGTTCAACGAAGTTGTCGGTTTCTTGGACCGCAATCGTTCTGTGCTTCCCGTTTCGGTCAAACAGATGGCCGTGCTCGACAGCGACGTTTCAGGCGAGGTGATTTCAGCTTGGAAAAAATCGAACAACCATGCGAAGATGTCAAAATACAATCAACTAAGAAAGCAGATCGCGTTCCTACCCTTCACTCCGGAGGTTGGTTTGATGAAGTATGCAGGCAGCAATTCTGCTGCGTTCGAACAGAAGATGCGAACAAGATTTGGAGACAATCTGCTGCAGATAACGAGCATTCTCTCGAAATATGATAAAAATCTCGAGGGTGCTGACCAGAGGAAAGCGGCAAAATTGATTGTCGAAGAGATGACTGACTATCTGAAGACGCGTACCCAAGGAACGGACGACGTCATTAGGGAGAAACTGTCTGGCGTGTTCGCCACGGCGACTTGGCCAACATATAAGGCGAGTTTCATGACGCTTCTTGGTGGTCTCGTGTAGGGATTAGCTTGTCATATTCTTGGAGCTGGCATCGGCGAGCAGCGGATGGGCCGCTATTGACATGGCCGTTCCAATTATGACTTCCGAGAATGCTATGGCAGTTAACGAGAATTAGATCGCTAATTCTGAATGTTCGATATGAGGTCGATAACTGCCGGGCGCTGGCCTCCAAGACTTATCGCGCTGTAGTGTAGAATCGGTCCTTCGTCAGGCCACACGGCGAATGTGCGCTCATCGGCAACAATATCGGATAATAGAGGGCAATCAGCGGGAAATGGCGGAGGGGCAGGGATTCGAACCCTGGGTACGCTCACGCGCACAACGGTTTTCGAGACCGCCCCGTTCGACCGCTCCGGCACCCCTCCGCGGGCGCTGAAATTCGAGGCGCCGCGTATCTACGCATGCATGATGCGTCTGACAAGGGTGTCGGAAAGATTTCCTGGAAAAGTGCAAGCCTGTCGCAAGATCGGCCGTTTTCGTGACAGCGTTTCGGACCGGCCGGGCCGCTTCGGGGCGTTCCTAAGGGGTGTTTGATGGGGCGCCCAGAGCGGTGCTCCCGAAGAGACGCTTCGGTGCTCAATGGGGAGCGTCCGGCGCGTCCGGCAGCAGGGAGGTCGGAAGGCTTGCCGAAGGGTGCGCTCACAGGGAGCGCCGAGCGAGGATGTTTCGCGGGGCTCCGAAGGAGGAGCCTCGGGGGGGGGATACGCAAGGGCGCAGCGAGGGCTGTCTTCAGGTGCCGGCGGCCTTGACTTTCGGGGCTCGCTGATCTTTATGCGGCTGAAATCGGCGTGGGCTCTGCCCGGCGCCGTTTTGCTTTGGCCGCAAGCGGCCCCATATCAACCGGTTCAGACTGAACAAAAAGCCGATCCGGCGGGCCACCGCCAGGACGGGAATTGAGGACGAAATGTTCGCAGTCATCAAAACCGGCGGCAAGCAATATCGCGTTGCCGCCGATACGCTTCTGGAAGTCGAAAAGCTCGCAGGCGAAGCCGGCGACACGGTCACCTTCGAAGAGGTGCTCATGGTCGGCGGCGAGGGTGATCCGAAGATCGGTTCGCCGTTTGTCGGCGGCGCCGCCGTCACCGCGGAAATCGTGGAGCATACGCGCGGCCGCAAGGTCATCATCTTCAAGAAGCGCCGGCGGCAGAATTCGCGCCGCAAGAACGGCCATCGCCAGGATTACACGCTCATCCGCGTGACCGACATCCTGACCGACGGCAAGAAGCCTTCGAAGGCGAAGAAGGCGGCGCCGAAGGACGAGGCGAAGCCGGCCGAGACGAAGGCGGACGCCCCGGCGGAGACGAAGGCCGAGACGAAAGCGGCCGAAAAGGCGGAAGCCAAGAAGCCTGCCAAGGACGCCGAGACGGACGGTGCCGTCTTCGAGGCGCCGGCGGGCGAGCCGGACGACCTGAAGAAGCTGAGCGGCGTCGGCCCGGCCATGGAAAAGAAGCTGAATGCGGCCGGCGTCACGCGCTACGACCAGATCGCCGGCTTTTCGAAGGACGACCTTCAGAAGCTGGACGAGGCTCTGAAGCTCAAGGGCAAGGCCGAAAACGAGGATTGGGTCGCGCAGGCCAAGGCCCTCGCTGACGAATCGAAGGAGAAGTAACCATGGCGCACAAAAAAGCAGGCGGCTCTTCGAGAAACGGCCGCGATACCGCTGGCCGGCGCCTCGGCGTCAAGAAGTTCGGCGGCGAAGCGGTCGTCTCCGGCAACATCATCGTTCGCCAGCGCGGCACGCAGTGGCATCCGGGCCAGAATGTCGGGCTTGGCAAGGACCACACGATCTTCGCGCTGACCGACGGACGCGTGGAATTCCACAAGGGCCTCAAGGGGCGCACCTATATTTCGGTGCTGCCGCCGGTGGAGGCTGCCGAATAGCTGCGTTGCGACGCGGCCTCCCGCCGATCCAGCGCAAGTGATGAAGGGGAAGCGGGCGACCGCTTCCCCTTTTCGATTCGGGGCCCTTTTCGATCCAGGCCCTTTTCGATTTGGGGCCCTGTTTTGCGGTTCGCCCGCCTCGGGTGCTGCCGGGCCGGGGGGCGCCCGCCGGCCCTTGCCGAAATCTCAGAAGAGGCCGCTAGGTTTTTGGCCCGCAAGGTTGACGAGACGATGCATTCACCGCTCAGCGATTTGACCACCGACCGGCTCGTTCTGACGCCGAAGCGCGCCCGTCATCTCGCCACCCTCGATCACCTCAAGAACGATTGGGAGGTGGTGCGCATGCTGGCGATGCCGGCCTGGCCGTTCGTGCAGCGTTCCGAGCAGGTGGAGCAGGACGAGGGTTTTCATCATCTCACGATGCTCTGCGGCAAACAGATCGTCGGCGAGGTGACGGTGAAGCGCGCCGGATCGGGCACGCCGCCGCGCAAGATGCCGCGTCTCGGCTATTTCGTCGGCCGGCCGTTCTGGGGGCGCGGCTATGCGACGGAAGCGCTGGCCGCGACGGTGGCTGCGATCTTCGATCGACCCGGTTTCGGCGGCGATGCGCCGGCCGAGAGGGTGGGCGCCGGCGTCTTCGTCGACAATCCCGCCTCGCGCCGGGTTCTGGAAAAGCTCGGCTTTACGAAGTCGGGCAGCTATTCGCTTTATTGCCGGGCCCGCGACAGTGACGTCGATGTCGACGACATGCAGGTGACCCGGTCCGAATTTGAGACCGTTGGAGGCAGAACGCCATGAAGTTCCTCGACCAGGCGAAGGTCTATCTGCGCTCCGGCGACGGCGGTTCGGGATCCGTCTCGTTCCGGCGCGAAAAGTTCATCGAATTCGGCGGGCCGGACGGCGGCGACGGCGGCCGCGGCGGCGATGTGTGGCTGGAGGCGGTCGACGGGCTCAACACGCTCATCGACTATCGCTACCAGCAGCATTTCAAGGCGGAGCGCGGCGGTCACGGCATGGGGCGCAACCGCACCGGTGCCGGCGGCAAGGACGTGGTCTTGAAAGTGCCGATCGGCACGCAGGTCTTTGCCGAAGACAACGAGACGATTCTTGCCGATCTCGACCATGTCGGCGAGCGGGTGAAGCTTCTCCATGGCGGCAATGGCGGCTTCGGCAACATCCATTTCAAGAGCTCCATCAACCAGGCGCCGCGGCGGGCCAATCCCGGCCAGGAAGGCCAGGAAATGTGGGTGTGGCTGCGCCTGAAGCTGATTGCCGATATCGGGCTCGTCGGGCTTCCGAACGCCGGCAAATCGACGTTTCTTGCCCGCGTTTCGGCGGCGAAACCGAAGATTGCCGATTATCCCTTCACGACGCTGCATCCCAATCTCGGCGTCGTGCGCCACAAGGGCGGCGAATTCGTGCTCGCAGACATTCCGGGCCTGATCGAAGGCGCGCATGACGGGGCGGGGATCGGCGACCGGTTCTTAGGCCATATCGAACGCTGCCGTGCGCTTCTGCATCTCGTCGATGCCTCCGGCGATCCCGCGGCCGCCTATCGCACGGTGCGCGAGGAACTTAACGCTTACGGTCACGGTCTTGCCGAAAAGCCGGTCATTGTCGCGTTGTCGCGCGTCGACCTTCTCGACGAGGGCGCGCGGGAGGTGGCGATTTCAGAGATCGTCGACGCGTCGGGCAAAGAGCCGTTCCTGGTGTCTGCCGGGACGGGCGAAGGCGTCTCGGAGGTTCTCGACGCTTGCCTTGCGGCGCTGCCGCGCGGCGGCAAGAAGGAGGCGGAAGAGGACGGCGAATGGACGCCGCTCTAATGAGGCGCGTTCTTTGATGACACGGGTTTTGCCTGGCGCGGGAGCGTGGGCAAGCGTCGGGGGGGCCGGCTGCGGTGCCGGGAGCCGGGCGAGGGGGCAATGAGAAAGCTATCGGGTTACAAGCGCATCGTCGTCAAAGTGGGTTCCGCCCTTCTGGTGGAGCGCGGCGGCGGCGTGCGCCGCGACTGGCTCGGCTCGCTGGCCGCCGATCTCGCGGCTTTGCGCCTGGAGGGGGCGGAATGCCTCGTCGTCTCGTCCGGGGCGATCGCGCTCGGGCGCGGGCGGCTTTCCCTCAACGGCCGGCGCTTCAAGCTGGAAGAGGCGCAGGCCGCGGCGGCCGTCGGCCAGATCGCGCTGGCAAAGGCCTGGGCAGAGGAGCTGCAGACGCGCGAGATCCATGCCGCGCAGGTGCTCCTGACGTTGGGCGACACCGAAGAGCGGCGGCGCTATCTCAATGCGCGCGCCACTTTGACGACGCTTCTCGGCATGGGCGTCGTGCCGGTGGTCAACGAAAACGACACGGTGGCGACGACCGAAATTCGCTACGGCGACAATGACCGGCTGGCGGCGCGCGTCGCGGCCATGGTCGGCGCCGATCTTCTGGTGCTCTTGTCGGATGTCGACGGGCTTTATTCGGCCCCTCCGGCGCAGGATGCCAATGCCCATCTCATTCCCGAGGTGACGGCGATCACGCCCGAGATCGAGGCGATGGCAGGCGACGCCGGCTCGGAATTGTCGCGCGGCGGCATGCGCACCAAGGTCGAGGCGGCGAAGATCGCGGTCGCGGCCGGCGCGGCCATGGTGATCGGCTCCGGCCATCACCTCAATCCGCTGACGCGCATCGACAGCGGGGCGCCCGTCACCTGGTTCCGGCCGCAGACGACGCCCGCCACGGCGCGAAAAGCCTGGATTGCCGGCCATCTGGAGCCGAAAGGCTCGCTCAGCCTCGATGCGGGGGCGGTGACGGCGCTCAGGGCCGGGCGGTCGCTGCTGCCGCCGGGCGTCAGCGGCTTTTCCGGTCATTTCGCCCGTGGCGATACGGTGCTTCTCGTCGATCCTGAGGGGATCGAGATCGGCCGCGGCATCGTCGGTTACGATGCCGACGAGGCGGCGCAGATCATCGGGCACCAATCGAAGGAAATCTCAGAGATTCTCGGCTATGTGCGGCGCTCGGCTATCGTCCATCACGACGATCTCGTGCTCCGAGAGACGTGAGCGGCCGACGAGCGAAGGGGATACGCGGCCCGACGCGTGTCACTTGCGGGCAAGGGTCGTTGGGATATGGTTCTGTAGGACTTGTTGGAGGGACGAATGGCCGAACGAAAGGCAGCCCTGAAGCGTGCGCCCGATCGACCCGAATTGCATGCGCGCTTGGAGCAAGCGAAGAATGTCGTGATGACGGATGAGCAAATTCTCGAGCAGAGGGCCAGTTTCGCCTACGGGAATGCGCCACGAGGATCTCGAATAACCAAGGAATCCGCCAAGGAGGCGGCCGGACATATTCGGATCCGAAACCCCGCCTGACGAAGTGGTTCGGCTTCCAGTCGAGGTCGATGATATGCTGGTTCTGGAAGAAGAGAACGGCGACCTGTACGTGCGGATGCAGGAGCAAAATCTTCTGCGTCAGTACGACTACATGACAAACTGCGTCGAGATCGGGCTGCAGCAGGGACGTGCCTTCGACAAATACATGTTGTGGGTGCTTAACCATATCGCGGTTGCCAACATCTCGGCATTCGGCGGGCGCTATCGGGAGGAGCCCATCTACGTTGGCGACCACAAGCCCCCGCATTTCAAAGATGTCGGCGATTGGATGGACCGTTTCATCTCCAACGTGCATGAAAACTGGTACATTTGGAGCCCGACCGAACTCGCCGCATACGGGTTATGGCGTTTGAACTGGATACACCCCTTCGTCGAGGGCAACGGCAGAACCGCGCGAGCGGCCAGCTACTATCTTCTTTGCGTCCGCGCGGGGGCTTTGCTGCCGGGCCGGAAGATCCTCCCAGAGCGCATCCGCGAGGACCGACGCGGGTATGAAGACGCTTTAGCCGCAGCCGATCAGGCTTGGGAAAACGGCCATCTCGATTTCACCGAGATGGAAGATTATCTGGCTGCGCTGGTGCAGGCGCAGCTGGAAGACGAGGGCCTGCCCTATCAGCGATAAGGCTCTGCACCTTGCCCCTGTTGCGCCTTGCTCCTCTTGCGCCTGGCGCGCTAACAGCACTTGTTCCCCTCCAAAAACGTGGAGACGAAGATGGTTTTCGCAGCCCTGCGACAGAACAACGACGCCGCTGCCTTGATGGCTGAAATGGGCATTCGTGCCCGCGCGGCTTCGCGAACGCTTGGGCTTGCGACGACGGACGAGAAGAATACGGCGCTTCGCGCGATGGCGGATGCCGTACGCGGACGGGCCGACGAAATTCTGGAGGCCAATGCGCGCGATATGCAGCGCGGCGAGGCGGAGGGTCTCGCGCCCGCAATGCTCGACCGGCTGAAGCTCGATGCGGCGCGCATCGAGGCGATCGCGAAGAGCCTTGAAGAGGTGGCGGCGCTTCCCGATCCAGTCGGCGACGTGATCGCCTCCTGGGAGCGGCCGAACGGGCTCAAGATTTCGCGCGTGCGCACGCCGCTCGGCGTCATCGGCGTGATCTATGAAAGCCGCCCGAACGTCACCGCCGATGCGGGCGCACTCTGCCTCAAGGCGGGCAATGCCGTCATCCTGCGCGGGGGCTCGGATTCACTGGAGAGTTCTTCGGCGATCCATGCCTGCCTCAGCGAGGGGCTGCGCGTCGCCGGGCTGCCGGAGGATGCAATCCAGCTCGTGCCGCTGCGCGACCGTGCGGCCGTCGGCGAAATGCTCGCAGGCCTCGCCGGCAATCTCGACGTCATCGTGCCGCGCGGCGGGCGCAGCCTGGTGGAGCGGGTGCAGAAGGAGGCGCGCGTGCCGGTCTTCGCGCATCTGGAAGGCGTCTGCCACGTTTATGTGCATGAAGCGGCAGACCTGCAGATGGCGGTAGACGTGACCGTCAATTCCAAGCTCCGGCGCACGGGCATTTGCGGGGCGGCGGAGACGCTGCTCGTCGACCAGGCCGTTGCCAAGACGCATCTTGAACCGATCCTGTCGGCGCTTTCCATGGGCGGCTGCGAGATCCGGGGCGACGAGAGCGTGCGGGCGCTCTTCCCGCAGGCCCATGCGGCGAGCGAGGAGGACTGGCCGAAGGAGTATCTCGACAAGATCATCGCCGTGAAGGTGGTGGACGGCGTCGAGGCGGCGAGCGAGCACATCGCCCGCTACGGGTCCGGGCATACGGAGACGATCATCACGCAGGATGAGGCGGCCGCCCGCCGTTTCATGGCGCTCGTCGATTCCGCCATCGTGCTGCACAACGCCTCCACCCAATTCGCCGATGGCGGCGAATTCGGTATGGGGGCGGAGATCGGCATCGCGACGGGGCGGATGCATGCGCGCGGTCCCGTCGGCGTGGAGCAGCTGACGAGCTTCAAATATTGCGTTTATGGCAGCGGCCAGACACGGCCCTAGGCGCGAGGCGCAACGATCTCCCGTTCGATCCATATCGCCCGCGACAGCCGGATTTACGAGGGCCTCCCGCCGCATGGGCGGGGGCAGCGGATCGGGCTTTATGGCGGCTCGTTCAATCCGCCGCATATCGGTCACCGGCAGGTGGCGCTGCGGGCGCTGCGGCTGTTGCGGCTCGATCAGGTGTGGTGGCTGGTGACGCCGGGCAATCCGTTGAAGGCGCCGCATGGCTTAAAGCCGCTGCGGGAGCGCCTGGAAGCGACGGCGCGGATCGCGAGCCATCCGCGCTTCAAGGTGACGGCGATCGAAAACCGCTGGCACATCCGCTTCACGGCCGATCTCGTGACGCGACTTGCGGCGCGCGAACCGGCGACGCGCTTCGTCTGGATCATGGGTGGCGACAATCTCCAGAACTTTCATCTGTGGGAAAGCTGGCAGGAGATCGCCGCGAGCGTGCCGATCGCCATCGTCCCGCGGCCGGGGTCATTGAGTGCGCCGCTGGCCGCGCCGGCAGCGCGGGCGCTTGCGCCTTATCGCCAGGGCAACGAATCGGCGGCCTGCCTCGCCGACCTGAGAGCGCCCGCCTTCGTCGTCCTGCCTGGTCCGCGCACGCCGGTTTCGTCGACGGCGCTGCGGGCCGCGAGCGGCTGACTTGCACTAAGGCTATGCCGGAAAGCGCGATTTTTCGCGTCACATCGTCCATGACAGGCCTCTTCCGGAGAGATTGGACTTGAAACCGTCATGGTGTCGTTTCTATCTTTAAGGGGTGACACAACGTCACCGTAGGCATGTGGCTTACTTTGGCCCGGCCTATTCACGGCAGGAAGGAAAGAGGATCTTACTCCTGACTACTAGCCAGAGCGAGGCGAGCATTCCGATGTTTGCGCCTCACGCGTCTCATGCCGGCGCCAACCTTATAGCGGCGGATGAGCTGAAAACCGTCCTCTCGAGCCTGGATGATGCGAAGGCCGAGGATGTTGTGACCATCGACATCGCCGGGAAATCCGCTTTGGGGGATCACATGGTGGTCGCCTCGGGGCGCTCGCATCGCCATGTCGGCGCCATCGCCGAAAGGGTGATCAGCGAGCTCAAGGGCCTCGGCCATAACATTCCCCGCGTCGAAGGGCTGCCCCATTGCGACTGGGTGCTGATCGATACCGGGGACGTGATCGTCCATGTCTTCCGTCCGGAAGTTCGCGAGTTCTACAATCTGGAAAAGATGTGGTCGGCGGAGCCCTATGCGGAGCGCCGCGTCCAGGGCTGAGTAGGCCGGGTTACACGCGTTGCAGATCCTTGTTCTCGCGGTCGGCCGGATGAAGGCCGGACCGGAAGCCGAGCTTGCGGCCCGCTATCTCGAGCGGGTCGGCAAAGCCGGCCGGTCGGTCGGCATCAGCGGGATCAGCGTGCGCGAAATTGCCGAATCCTCCGCCTCGAGGGCAGACGACCGCAAGGCGGAGGAGGCCGCGAGCCTCAAAAAGCTTGCGGCCGGATACCCGATCGTCGCGCTCGACGAGACGGGCCGCAATCTCTCATCTGAAGATTTCGCCGGGCTCATCGGCGGCGAGGCAGAAAAGGGCGTTTCCGGCCTTTGTCTCGTGATCGGCGGGCCGGACGGGCTCGATCCGAGCCTGCGCCAGGAGGCGATCGCGGCCATTGCCTTCGGGCGGATGACATGGCCGCACAAGCTCGCCCGTGCGATGCTCGCCGAGCAGGTCTACCGGGCCGTCACCATCTTGAGCGGGCATCCTTATCACCGGGCGTGAGGTTTCGCCGTGCATGAGGGGTCACCGTGCATGAGGGGCCGGGGCGTGTGAAAGACGCCTGCGAGAACGCACTTGACCGGACGGGCGTGCGTGGGTGTCTCTCCAAAAGGCGTGGCGCAAGGCCTTGATCGACTGGCATCGTGAGACGGTGACGAATCACTCTCCGACATATCGGGCGCGGATCCTGAGGAACGGCATTCGGGCGGCGGTGCTCGTCTGCGCCGGGCTGCCGCTCGCGTTCGGGCCGAGTTTTGCCACCGAGACGGAGGTGCCGGACGAGGCGGCGATCGCGGACGAAGCTGTGACGGAGGGGGGCATGTCCCTGTCCGCCGAAGCCAGACGCCGGGCGCGCGCGGCCGAGCTCGAAGCGGTGCGGCGCTCGATCGAAGTCTCCAAGAAACGCCAGGAAGCGCTCCGCCGCGAGATCGAGACGGTGGAGGCCGACCGGGCGAAGCTCAGCAGCGAGCTGATTGCGACGGCGCAACGGCTGCGCCGGGCGGAAAACAGCATCCAGGAAACCGAGATCCGGCTCGACCGGCTGCAGGCGAACGAGGACGGGGTGCGGCAGTCGCTGGAGGCACGGCGCGAAGTTCTGGGCGAAGTGCTTGCGGCCTTGCAGCGCATGGGCGGCACGCCGCCGCCGCCAATCCTGTCGCGGCCGGAGGATGCCTTGAAGGCGATCCGCGGTTCGATCCTCGCCGGCGCCGTTCTGCCGGATATTCGCGTGGAGGCGGAGGCGCTCGCCGCCGATCTTGCCGAGCTCACGCAGCTCAAGGCGCGGATCGAAGAAGAGCACGAGGATCTGAAGAAGCAATATGCGACGCTCGGCGAAGAGCAGACGCGCATCAATCTGTTGATCGAATCGAAGAAAGAGCAGCGCCAAAGAACCGAGGCCGCACTCACCGACGAACAGAAGAAAGCGGCCGCGCTCGCCGAGGATGCGAGCGGGCTCGAAGACCTGATCGGCTCGCTGGAAAAAGAGGTCGAGGCCTCGGCACGGGCCGCCGAAGAGGCGCGCCGGGCCGAGGAAGCTGCCCGCAACAAGACACCCGAAGAGGCGGCGCGCGATCTCCAGGATACGGCGCGCATGGCGCCGGCCGTGGAATTCGACAAGGCACGCGGGATTTTGCCGCTGCCGGCGGCGGGCCCGATCCTGACGCATTTCGGCGAAAAGGACGAATTCGGGGCGCATGCCGGGGGAATTTCGATCGCCACCCGCCCGGGTGCGCGTGTTGTCTCACCCGCCGATGGCTGGGTCGTCTATGCGGGACCCTTCCGCAGCTACGGGCAGGTCTTGATCCTGAACGTCGGGAGCGGATATCATGTTGTTCTGGCTGGGCTTGAACGCATAGATGTGGCACTTGGCCAGTTCGTGCTGGCTGGGGAGCCGGTCGCGGTTATGGGTGCGGAGCGGCTTGCAAGCCTTAGTGATATTGACCACACTTCCGCCCAGCCCGTTCTATATGTCGAGTTTCGCAAGGATGGACGGTCGATCGACCCGGATCCGTGGTGGGACCGGCGCGAGCAAAAAGAGGTTCGAGGATGATGCGTAAGATGGGCCTGCTGGCCGCAGGTGCGGTGGTTGGCGCGGTGGCCATGGGCGCTGTCGTGCAAGTCGGGCAGACCGGTTCGGCGACGGCCGCTTCCTCTGAAACCTACCGCCAACTCAACCTTTTCGGCGACGTCTTCGAACGGGTGCGCAGCGATTATGTCGAGGAGCCTTCGGAGAAGGATCTGATCGAATCGGCGATCGACGGCATGCTGACCTCGCTCGATCCGCATTCGAGCTATCTCGATCCGAAGAGCTTCCGCGACATGCAGGTGCAGACGCGCGGCGAATTCGGCGGGCTCGGCATCGAGGTGACGCAGGAGAACGACCTCATCAAGGTCGTGACGCCGATCGAAGATACGCCGGCCGACAAAGCGGGCGTGCGCGCCGGCGACGTGATCACGCATCTCGACGGCGAGCCGATCGCCGGTCTGTCGCTGCGTGAGGCCGTCGATCAGATGCGCGGCCCGGTGAATTCCCCGATCACGCTCACGGTCCGCCGCGAGGGCGTCGAGAAGCCGCTCGAGATCAAGATCATCCGCGACATCATTCAGGTGCGCTCGGTGCGCGACCGCGCCGAAGAGGATGTCGGCTATATCCGCATCACGCAGTTCAACGAGCAGACCGCCGACGGCCTCAACGACGCCTTCAGCGAGCTGAAGAAGGAAATCGGCAAGGACAAGCTCAAGGGCTATATCCTCGATCTGCGCAACAATCCGGGCGGTCTTCTGGATCAGGCGATCGCCGTGTCGGACGACTTCCTCGACAAGGGTGAGATCGTCTCCACGCGCGGCCGCAAGGAAGACGACGTGCAGCGTGCGACGGCGCGGGCCGGCGACAAGGCCGACGGCAAGCCGGTCATCGTTCTCGTCAACGGCGCTTCCGCCTCGGCTTCGGAGATCGTGGCCGGTGCGCTGCAGGACCACCGCCGCGCGACGATCGTCGGCACGCGCTCCTTCGGCAAAGGCTCGGTGCAGACGATCATTCCGCTCGGCCGCAACGGTGCCATCCGGCTGACGACGGCGCGCTACTACACGCCTTCGGGCCGTTCGATCCAGGCGAAGGGCATCGAGCCGGACATCGAGGTCGTGCAGGAGCTGCCGGAAGAGCTGAAGGGCAGCGAGGAAGCGACGGGCGAGGCCAATCTGCGCGGCCATCTGTCGAGCGAGGACGGCGAGGAGGAGAAGGTCTCCGCGGCGTCGGCCTATGTCCCGGCGGACGCCAAGGACGACAAGCAGCTGCAATATGCGCTCGATCTTCTGCGCGGCATCCAGGTCAACAACCGGTTTCCGGCAGACCCGTCCCAGGGTATACCTAACTGACGAATCAGCGGGGCATTTCGCCCCGCTGCATGAGCCAGCCGACGGGAATCGATGGCGGCCGACGAGCTCAATGCACCTTTGAAACGCCCGGCGCGGCCGGCCCGAAAGGGACGGCTGCGCTGGCTTTTCTATGTTCCGCTGGTTCTCGCCGGCGTGGTGTTCGTCACCGCCTTGATGTGGACGGCGCTCGTCGATGATCCCGATGGCGGGCGCGCCGTCGCGGTTGCCGACGTGAAGGGGGCCGGGCCCGAAACGACCGGCAGCATCGACAAGACCTCCCTTAAAGATGCGCGCCGCCAGGCGCTTGCGGCTCCCGGCTGGGAGATGGAGGCGGGCGCGAGCGCCCCCTCCGATGTGGGCTCGCTCTTCACCGATCCGGCGCAGCCTGGCGCGGCCGCCTCTTCCGAGCCGCAAACGGATTTCGAGCGCATGCAGGCGGCCTTGCAGCAGGCGCCGTCGAGCACCGCCTTCTTCGCCGGTGCGCCGCTTCCGGAATTGCAGGAAAGCTCCGCCTACGGGCCGCTGCCGCGCATCGGCGACGATGGCACGATGCCGCGCGAAGCCTATGCGCGGCCGGCCTATCTGGCGCCCGATCAGCCGCATATCGCCATCGTCGTCGGCGGGCTCGGCATCAGCCAGACGGGTACGCAGCGCGCCATCCGGGCCCTGCCGAGCGACGTCACCTTCGCCTTCGCAGCAACCGGATCGAGCCTCAATCGCTGGGCCGGCGATGCGCGCGCCGACGGCCATGAAATCCTGCTGCAGGCGCCGATGGAGCCTTTCGGCTATCCGAGCACCGATCCGGGCGAGCATACGCTCCTCGTCAGTGCGAAAAGCGGGGCGAATGCCGACAGTCTGGCGTGGATTTTGAGCCGGGCCGGTGGCTATACCGGCATCATGAATTATCTCGGCGGCCGGTTCACGGCCGAGGCGGATGCGATGCGGCCGCTTCTCGCCAATCTCGGCGAGCGCGGCCTTCTTTATGTCGACGACGGCAGTTCGGATCTGAGCGTTGCGGCCCGGCTCGGCCCGTCGCTCGGCACGCCCGTCGTGGTGGCCGACCGGATCATCGACGAGCAAAGGCAGCCGGCCTTGATTGCAAAGGCGCTCGACGATCTGGAGGCGATTGCGCGGCAGAAGGGCCGCGCCGTCGGCGTTGCCTCGGCCTTCCCGTCGACGGTGTCCGCGCTGGCGGAATGGATCCCCGAGGCGGAGGCGCGCGGGATCGCGTTCGTGCCGGTGAGCGCGCTGGCGCAGCAAGAGGAATGAACGAAAAAATGTTGCATGAAACCGGCTTTGCGGAGCCGCTCGAAGGTTATCGTCCGTGCGTGGGCCTGGCCGTGTTCAATGCCGAGGGGCTCGTCTTCGTCGGGCGCAGGACGGGCGGCGAGGAGAGCGTCTCGTCCGGCTATGCCTGGCAGATGCCGCAAGGCGGCATGGACCCCGGAGAGACGCCGCTGGAGGCGGCCAAGCGCGAGCTCTACGAGGAGACGGCGATGCGCTCCGTCACGCTTCTCGCCGAATCCCCGCTGTGGTGGCATTACGATCTGCCGGAAGAACTCTGCCGCTCCGCCTGGAAGGGGCGCTATTGCGGCCAGACGCAGAAATGGTTCGCCTTCCGCTTCGAGGGGGACGAAAGCGAGATCGATGTCGGCCCGCGCGACGGCCACAAGGCCGAATTCCTGAAATGGCGCTGGGAGCGTCTGGAGCGGACGCCGGAACTGATCGTGCCGTTCAAGCGCGACGTCTATGAGCGGGTCGCCTCAGCTTTTGCCGGTTTCGCCGCGGCCTGATCCCCGCGGCCGTCCGGGCTGGACGGCGTTACCCGAACGATTTCTGGCTTGAAGCAAGGGACGAAGCTGCCGGGAGACCGGGAGCGGCGCCCGTGCCGCAATCAGGTGCCTCAGTCCGAGATGACCTTGACCATGCGGCCGGCGCCGATGGGTTCGTCGTCGGAGAGGCCGTTCAGGATACGGAACAGCTCTTCGCCTCGTTCAACGCCCTTCATGCGGGTGGCGAGGCTCTGCACCGTGTCGCCCGGATTGGTGATGACGAGGTCGATCCTGAGCGGGCGCAGGCGCGCGACTTCCGCCGGGTCGAGGCGGTGGAAGCTTGCAAGCGTCTGCGACAAGGCCGCATCGATGTCGCCGGAACCGCCGCGCTGGGCAAAGATGAAGCGATAGATGGACCTGCCGAGCCGGATCGCGCCGATGCGGAACTGCCAGTCGCCCGCGACGGCCGTGGCGACGGCGGCGGGAAGGCCGTTGACGGTGCGCGGCTCGATCGATCCTTCTTCCAGACCGTTGATCCAACCTGAGGCGAGATAGGATTCAGGGCTCTGATTTTCAGTGGCCTTCACGCCGTCGAAGCGCATCGCCGTATCGCGGCCGGCAGCGGCGAGAACCGCCTCGCGCGTGTTTTCCAGGCGATATTGCGGGGGCACCTTGAAGCCGATCGCGAGGCGCGGATGCAGGAATTCGCGGCCGCGCACGAAGCCTTCCGAGGGATCGTCGCCGTAGACGAGGCCGTCGATCGCCTTGAGATAGGGGATGCGGCCCTGTTCGCCGACGCCCGGCGCCCCGAACTGGCGGGCCGCCTTGACGACGAGCGCGCGCCGCTCAAGCGCCGCCGGATGCGAGGACAGGAAGTTCTGCGCGTCATCCTTCTCGCCGCTTGCCGAGCGGAACGCCGCATAGCGCTGCAATTTGTCGAGGAAGCGGGAGGCCGCGAAGGGGTCGTACCCGGCGCGGCCGGCGATCTGCACGCCAGTTCTGTCGGCCTCGGCCTCCTGATCGCGGGAGAAGCTCGCAAGCGTCATGCGCGAATTGAGACGCGCGGACTGCCCGGCCTTGGAATCGGAGAGGACGTCGGTTGCGACTCGTTCCACGAGCTCGCTCGTCTGGGCCTTCTGGGCGCGCGCAATGGCGTGTTTCAGGATGACATGCGCCATTTCGTGCGACAGGACGGCGGCAACCTCGGCGCGGTCGTCGGCAAGCGCGAGCAGGCCGCGGGTGACGTAGACATAGCCGCCGGGCAGCGCGAAGGCATTGGCGACGGGCGAGTTCAGAATGGTGACGCGGTAGCTGCGGCCCGGCTCGTCGGAGGCTTCGACGAGGCGTTTGACGATCTGCTCGGTCTCGCGCTGCACGTCGGGGTCGCTGTAGACGCCGCCATACTGGGCGAGGACGCGCTGATGCTCACGCGCGCCGATGGCGCTCTCCGCCGGCGACACTGTCGGACCCGGCTGAGGCAAGGCTGCGACCGGCTCGACACGGCCGATCTGGCTCGGAGACGGTCCCAATTGGCAACCGCCGAGCAAGGCGACGACGAACAGAGAGAGCAACGACCTGCGCATACCAACGCCCATGCGCGTCTTTCGGTCGCAAATCAAGCTCTTGAACATCAGCCTTGGGGACCTCTGTTGCGAAACCTCAGGGGTGTTGCAGCGCGTCCATCATTTCAAGCTGCGAGGACCTTCGCAGAAGAAGCATCGGGCCACCTTTCTCCTCAAGGAAGCCACGCAGACGGACGGTCTTTCCGACAAGGCCCAGAAGTCGCTGTTCCCCGCCGAAGACCGGGACGTCCCGGCCGTCAATCTCCGCCGTGAAATCGTGCGACCAGTCGCGTCCGAAATTCAGATAGGTGCGATAGGGCCGGTTCCCAACAGAAATGATGGTCCCTTCCACTATGCCGTAACGGCCATATTGTGACGAAAGCGCCGCCGCGTCCTTGGCTTTGTGGACAAGGCCCGGGGTTTTCCAGATGCCACGGCCGGCTTTTCGCGCCTCTTCTTCCGCCGCAAAGAGGCGTGTGGCGCAGGTCTCGCCGAGAGCGTCACCCGCAAAAGGAACTGCGACGGCAAGGCCTTGCCGGAGAAGCTCCTCCTGCAGGAAGACGCTGTCGGTCATGATCCAGGCGGGGATGCGGTTCCAGCGGTCGGACTTTTGGGAGAGCGGGACCGCCCGAGCGGTTCGAGCGACCAGAAAATCGTTGATTGCGGCGAGCAACGGCTCGTCCGGCAGGCGCTCATCGAGAAGAGAGGGCGGAGAGATGCCGGCGAGCGCGAAGCTTTTCGCTTCCGTGACGATGGTGCGCGGCTCTTCGGCGTGCGCGGTCAAAAGACGTTCGCCGCCCGCGAGCTCGCAGGTGCCCGCCCGCGCCGGCAGGGGCGAGACGATGAGCGACAGGCAGAGGAAGGCGCCGCACAATCGGGCGCGGCGCGCCCGAAACCTCAGGTGTCGCTCTCGCCTTGCGCGCGCTCCTCGGCCCGCCGCTGCCGCCATGGATGCCCCCAGAAATCATAGGCCGCCATTGCGACCACAACGGCGAGGACGATGACGAGGTCCGGCTCGCGGACCCACCAGGCGATGATGAAGAGGAAGAGAGCGAAACCCGCAAGGGCCACGAAGGCCAGGATCCGGTTGCTCCAATCGGTCATGGGCGGTCCTCCGGCTCCGGCGACGCGGCGACATGATCCATCAGCCAGCGCGCGGTGCGCAGGAGACGCCCTTCCTGACCGCGGGCCCCGACGATCTGGATGCCGAGCGGCATGCCGTTTGCCCCGTTCGCCAGCGGCAGGCTGAGCGCCGGCACGCCGCAGAGCGACCAGATGGTGTTGAAGACGGGATCGCCGGTCGTTGAAAGATCCGCAGGCGCCTCGCCGGGCGCGGCCGGCGTCAGAATGGCGTCGTAGCGGGCAAAGACGCGGTCGAGCCCGGCATTGAGGATGTTGCGCCAGTCGAGAGCGGCGAGATAGTCGACGGCCTTGATCTCGCGGCCTTCTTCGATGGCGTCCTGCATGTGCTGGCTGAGCTGATCCCAGCCGCGCTCGGCCCAGGGGCGGAGATTGCGTGCAAAGCCCGCCATCATCAGGCGGCGATGGGCGGGATGGGCGTTGGCGAACGCGGCCGGCAGCTCGACCTCGTCGCATTGATCGCCGAGGAGGCCTGCGAGCTCCTGCATGGCGCCCTGCATGTCGGCATCGGCCTTGTCCCAGACGGGCGTCTTGATGAAGGCGAATTGCGGTTTGACGGGAGGCGCGCTCCGCGCCGCCTCGAGAAGCCGGTCGCTGGCGATCGGATGCGTGTCGTGGTCGCCGGCGTCGTAGCCCTGGAGCACCTCGGCGAGGAGGGCCGCATCTTCCACCGAGCGGCCGAAGACGCCGATCGTGTCAAGCGGCTCGGACTGTACGATGAGGCCGGTGCGGGGAATGACGCCGTGGCCCGGCTTGAAGCCGACGACGCCGCAATAAGACGCCGGGCGCAGCATCGAGCCGTTGGTCTGGGTGCCGACCGAGAGCGGCACCATGCCGGCGGCGACGGAGGCGGCAGAGCCGGCCGAAGACCCGCCCGGCGTGCGCGTCGTATCATGCGGATTGCGCGTCTTCGTCGGGGCGAGAAAGGCGAGCTCGGTCGTCGTCGTCTTGCCGAAGAGGATCGCCCCTTCCGCCCGCAATTTTGCGGCGACGAAGGCATCCTGGCGCGGACGGCGGCCGGCATCGAGCACGGTGCCGTTTTCCGTCGGCATATCGGCGGTGTCGATGATGTCTTTCAAGGCCACCGGCAGGCCGTGCAGGCGGCCGATCGGCTTGCCGGCCTTGCGCCAATCGTCGAGACGCTGCGCCTGGGCGAGGACATGGTCGGCATCGAGAAAGGCGAAGGCTTCGATCTCGCCTTCCTTCTCCGCGACGCGGGCGAGACAGGCCTCCGCCACGGCAAGTGCGCTGATCTCGCCGCGGGCGAGGTGGTCGCGCAACTCGCAGGCATCCAAGGTTCGTTCGGCCGTCATCTCGTTCTCCCCATTCGCTCACCGTCCGTAAACGAGATTCGGCAGCCAGTAGACCACCCCCGGGAAGACGTAGATGAGCGCCATGGCGAGGATGACCATGCCGAGAAAGGGCATGCAACCCTTGAAGATCTCGACAAGCTGCACCTGCGGCGGCGCGATGCCCTTGAGGTAATAGGCCGACATCGCCATCGGCGGGGTGAGGAAGGAGGTCTGCAGGTTGAGCGCGACGAGAATGCCGAAGAACAGGGGATCGATGCCGAAATGCGGCAGGAGCGGCAGGAAGATCGGCACGAAGATGATGATGATCTCCGACCATTCGAGCGGCCAGCCGAGCAGGAAGATGATGATCTGGGCGAGGATCAGAAAGACGATCGGCGAGATGTCGAGGCCGGTGACGAAATCGGAGATGACCTGTTCGCCGCCGAGATAGGAAAAGACCGACGAGAAGGTCCACGAGCCGACGAAGAGCCAGCACACCATCGCCGAGGTTCTGACCGTCAGATAGACGGATTCCTGCAGCCGCTGCCAGGTGAGGGCTCGGTAGGCAAGGGCCAGGATGAGGCCGCCGAGGGCGCCGACCGCTGCGGCCTCCGACGGTGTCGCAAGGCCGAAGAGAATGGCGCCGAGCACGGAGAGGATGAGGATCGCCAGCGGAAAGAACGAGGTGACGAGCAGCCATAAAAGAGCGAGACCCGAGATCTGCGTCTCCTCGGTCTCGGGCGGGCGCGGCGCGATCTTCGGATTGAGCCAGGCGCGGCCGACGACATAGAGGACGTAGAGGCCGGCGAGCAGCAGCCCCGGCAGGAGCGCACCGGCATAGAGCCGGACGATCGAGACACCCGAAGTCGCCGCATAGACGATCAGCATGATCGAGGGCGGGATGAGGATGCCGAGCGTGCCGCCGGCGCAGATGACGCCCGAGGCGAAGCTCGTGTTGTAACGGGCGTTGAGCATCGCCGGGAAGGCCAGCAGCCCCATCAGCGTGACGACGGCGCCGACGATGCCGGTGGCAGTCGCAAAGAGGGCGCAGGTGATGAGGGCGGCGACCGCCATCGAGCCCGGGATGCGCTTGGCCGCGATCTGAAGCGTGGAGAAGAGGCGGTCGACGATGTTGGCGCGCTCCACCACGTAGCCCATGAAGAGGAAGAGCGGCACGGCGGTCAGAACGTCGTTCGACATGACCGAGTAGGTCTGATTGACGAAGAGATCGAAGATGCGGTTGTTGAAGAAGCCGCCGAGCCAGGTTTCGATGCGCGTCCACAGATCCGCACCGTCGGTGAGGGCGCGCTCGTAGAGGCGCCATTGCCGGTCGGCGTCGAAATAGGCGTAGTAGCCGAAGCCCACACCGAGCGCCATCAAGGTGAAGGCGATCGGAAAGCCCAGCATGATGGTGAAGATGAAGATGCCGAGCATCGCCACGGCGATTTGCGGGTCGGTCATCTTTCGCCCTTCGTGCCGGGGCTTCCGGGTCGCTCGACGGGCGGCCCGCTATCGTCGCGTTCGTCGCGATGGCGGGGGTGATCGCGGTGGAAGATGTTGCGGGTCTGGCCGGCGGGCAGAACGATGTCGATCGCCTCGCCGCCATGGTGGAGGATGTCGCGCTCATGCTCCTTGATGAGCTGCTCTTCGAGTTCCTCCACATCGCTTTCGTGCTGCGGCCAGGCGCCCCTTCGGATGCACAGAATGCAGCGGAAGACCTGGGCGATGCCCTGCTGGAAGAGGAGGATGCCGGCGGCGACGATGATGAGCTTGAACTGGAAGATCGGCACGTTGGCCGGGCTCATCACGCTCACCTCCATGTAGCGGAGCGAGCGCGAGGCGTATTTCCAGCCGGCGAAGATGAGGGCGAGGATGCCCGGAAAGAAGAACAGGAAATAGAGAACGAGCTCGACGATCGCCTGGGTGCGCGGCCGCCAGAGCCGGTAGACGACGTCGCCGCGCACATGGCCGTCGCGCGACAGGGTGTAGGCGCCGCCCATCATGAAGAGCGCGCCGTACATCATGTAGGAAATGTCGAAGGCCCAGCTCGTTGGGGCCCCGAGCGCATAGCGCACGAAGACTTCGTAGCCGACGCCGAACGTCATGACGAGGATCGACCAGGCAAAGGCCTTGCCGAACCAGGCGGAGACCCTGTCGGCGAAACGGATATAGGCTTCCATCGGAAAACCGCTCGGGATCGGGCTGGGAAACGGGGAAGGGGCGGGGGCCCAAAACCCCCGCCGGAAGGTCTCAGAAGCCGAGCTTGCCGGGGAAGTAATGCTCGTAGGCGAGCTTGTAGTTCGCCTGGTTCATCAGGCTGTAGAAGGCGACGCGCTCCGACCAGGCTTTCTGGCTGTCGACCACCTTGGCGAAGAACTCGTCCTGCATCAGGCCTTCGAGGACGTTGTCCCAGGATTCAAGTTGGGCCGCCATGATGGCGTCCGGCGTGCGCGAAACGGTGACGCCGTCTTCGTTGATGAGGCCCTGCAGATCCTTCGAATACTGATCCATGGCGAGGCCGTAATTGGCGGTGTTCGCCGCCTCCGCCCCGTATTCCAGGATTGCCTGGAGATCGGGATCGAGGGAATCGAAGAGATCCTTGTTGAAGGCGATTTCGAAGAACTCCGCCGCCTGGTGATAGGAGCCGAGCATGTAGTTCTTCGACACGTCCTGGGCGCCGAAGCGGCGGTCGGAGGTCGGGTTGTTGAACTCGAAGGCTTCGATGACGCCGCGCTCGAGCGCCGGCACGATTTCGCCGCCTGGAAGCTGCGTCACCGACAGGCCCATGCCCTGCATGATGTCCGTGGCGAGGCCCACGGTGCGGTATTTGAGGCCCTTCATCTGATCGGCGGAGGTGATTTCCTCCTTGAACCAGCCGAGCGGCTGGGTCGGCATCGGCAGGGCGAAGAAGCCGACGATGTTGAGGCCGAGAACGTCCTGGACGAGCTCGCGGTAAAGGTCCTTGCCGCCGCCGAAATGGATCCAGGCAAGGATCTGCGACGCGTCGGCGCCGAAGACCGGGCCGGTGCCGAAGAGGGAGGCGGCCTTGTTCTTGCCGTACCAATAGGCGGTCACGGTGTGGGTGGCGTCGATGACGCCGTCGGCAACCGCGTCCTGGACCTGGAAGGCCTGGACCACGGCACCCGCCGGCAGAAGATCGATCTTGAGCCGACCTCCGGACATTGCCTCGACGCGGTCGGCATATTGCTTCGCCATGTCCTGAAAAACGTCCGAGGCGGGCCAGGACGACTGCATCTTCAAGGTTTGCGTGCCCTGGGCGGAGACGATGGCCGGAGCGGCAAGCGCGCCTGCCGCGCTCCCCGCGGCGAGGGTTCCGGCTTTCAAGAAAGATCGGCGCGATACGGGCGTTTTGTTCTCAGACATGTTTCCTCCCGGATGTCGTTTCCGGCTTTTGTCGCCGGTCTTTTGCTTGCCGGCATATCTGAGCCTGGAAAACGTCTGAGTTCAAGTAGAAGTCTTGAGTCGATGTAGAAAGACAGCGTCACAGGGCGGTGAAGAGAGACTTTTGTGGGCAAATTTTGTGGATCTGATTTCTAAGATAACTGACGGTTTTTTTAACTCGTAAAGTGATTGACTTGGGGTGTTAGGTGAGGCGGCGCCTGAGTGCTGCGGGGCGATGTCGACCGATGAGAGGCGCCTGCAGAACTCGCCGGGGTGACAGAGGGGGGCGCGACAAAGGGGGGCGCGACCGAGCGGGGGCGCGACAGAAGACGAAGGAAGCGGGGCTTGTTCGCTCTTCCTCGAGACGGTAGATAGCAGGAGCTTGGCGCCTGTGCCCGTCGGCCGCGTGTCGGGGCTCGGGTGCGATCGATCAGGCCCCGTAGCTCAGCAGGATAGAGCATCGGATTCCTAATCCGAGGGTCACAGGTTCGAATCCTGTCGGGGTCACCATTTTCTGAGTATTCGGCCCGGAGAAACGGGTGATGGCCTGGCTCCGGCGTGGGCGCCGCTCACCGTCTTTGGCTTTCGGTTTCCTGGCGTAATCCGCGCACCGGCCAGATCTCCAAAATGCCGGCGACGAGGACGAGGGCGCCGCCGATGATTTCGAGCCGCTGCAGCGCCTCGCCGGCGAGCACAGCGGCCGAGGCCGCCCCGACGAGAACCTCCGCCATTAAGAGAATTCCGACACGCGCCGGCTCCAGGCGGACGGTCGCCCACATGAGCGCGGCGATGGAAAGGCCCCACCACAGGCCGCCGCCGGCAAGCGTGACCGCAAGGAGGGAGAGGAGGGTGCGAATGCCCTCCGGCTGCGGCCAGGGCTCCAGGACGGGCGCGAGAAGGAGCGCGGTCGCCGCCGCGCCGATGGCGAAGACGAAGGCCGCCTCACGCGGGCGAAGACCCGATTTCGTGCGCATGCCGGTGGTGGCGACCGACCAGAGAATGCCCGCGAGAAGCCCCATCCATTCGCCGGTGCTTTTCGGCATCGGGACACCGCCATCGGCGCCGAGCATCACGACGAGACCGACAAGCCCGACGGCGATGGCGGCGATGCGCATCGGCGGCGTCGGCCAGCCCATGACGTAGCGGCCGATCAGCGTGCTCCAGACGGGCGTCAGGAAGTAAAGAAGGATGACGATCGCCACGCGGCCATAGACGAGGCCGATGGAATAGAGCGCAAAGGCGGCGCCGCCGAGCGCGACCGAGGCGAAAGCGGGGAGGCCGGCACGGGCAATGGCGTGGCGGCGGAAAATGGCTGCGGGAGAGAGAAGAAGGGCCGCGGCGAAGGTGATCGCCAGCGTGCCCCAGGCGCCGGGGAGGCCGAGACCCGATAGCGTGCGCACCGGAAGCCAGTAGAATCCCCACAGGACGCCCGTTGCAAAGACGATGGCGGTGGCCAGAGACGTGGTGCGCTCGCGCTGCATCCGGCCTTCTCTAAAGCGCTTCACGATCCGGCGGAAGCCGGCCGGTTCTTCGTCTTCTTACATATGCGAGCTGGCGGAGGTGCAAGCACCCCCGCCAGCTGTGTCAGCGGCAGCGCTTGGGGAGGCTTTCCGGCCAGAGGCGGCGGTTGTCCGGGCCGTAGAGTACGCGCACGCCGCAGGTTTCGTTGACGCGGGCGAGGGGGCGGCCCTCTCTGTCGATCATCATGGCGTTGGCGCCGGTCGTGACGATCGCCCGGTCGTCGGAGAAGCGCGACGCATCGCGGTAGACGGGCGGGATGAGATAGCGGCCCTCGCTGTCGATATAGCCGTAAAGGCCTTCCTGCGCGGCCGCATAGGCGAGGCCCTCATCGTCAGGCCGCGAAAGATCGCGGTACCGGCCGATCTCAAGGCGCTCGCCGGAACGGTCCATCCAGCCGGGCTTTTCGTTCCGGTTCGGACGATTGAGCGCGACGCCGTTGCGGAAGGAGCCGCCGCGGCCCTCGACGCTGAGCGTCTCATCGCCTTGCGCGTCGGCATAGACCGTCTTGTCCTCGTCGTCGTTCCAGCCGACGAGCCAGTCGGCGTCCGCGGGCCATGCCCATTGCGCGGCGGGGAGGTCGGCCGTCGTCTCGCCGTCGCGATCGATCAGATGGGCGCCCTCGGCGGTGGCGAAGAGGGCGCGATCGCCGTGGAAGGACGAGCCGACGCCGCGGCGGAGCGGCAGAGCCCATTCGCCTTCGGCTGTCAGATAGCCCGTGGCGGGCCGGCGGATGGTGCGCAGCCAATGCCCGACACGGGCGAATTGCGTCTCGCGGCCATCGATTTCAACGTCGCCGTTCTCCGACAGAAGTAGATGGAGACCGGCCTCGTGGGACAGGACTTCGACACGCCCGTCCGGCCAGGTTGTGACTTGCAGCGAGGGCGTGAACGCCACGACCGTCTCGCCCGCGGCATTCACGACCGCCTTTGGCTTTGTGCTGAATATTTCGTCGGAGGGTTCCTCGCGCACCGCCCAAAGCTTGCCGTTGATGCGTTCGATCTCGGCGTAATCGGGATCGATAATCCAGGCACCGCTCTGGTCGATGACGCCGAGCCGGCCCTCGGCGGTCCTGGCGATCGCCTGACCCGCGACGAAGTCCTGCACCGTGCGGAAGCGGGCCTCGCCCACCGGCTCCCCGGCCGCGATGTCGTAAAGCCTGAGGAGATCATCGGCCGCGGCCGTCTCCTGATAGGTGACGAGGCCGGGGGAGACGATCTTCAGGCCGAAGCCTGAGGGGATGTCGTGGAGTGTGCCGTCGCGGCCGAGCGCCTGGATGTCGCCGTTGCGGGAGGTCAGCGCGTAGCCGTTGTGGAAGCGGCTGATGTGATCCTGTGACGGTTCCAGCAGCACTTTGCCCGTCTCGTCGATCATGCCGACGCCTTCGGCCGTGGCGATGGCGAAGCGGGGTTCGTCGGTCGTGAGCGGCTCGTCCTCCAGGAGGCTCACGTTGCCCCACGATTTGTCGACCACCATGCTGCCATCGGAGAGGAGGAGGCCGGTGCCCTCCTCGTTGCACTGACACCAGGTCTGGCCGAGGATCGCGACCGGCACCGGGCCTTCGCCCTTGTCGACGCGCGGCACGATCTCGACGCCGAAGCCGTCGAGCTTCTCGACCGCTTCGGGCGTGAGGAGGGGTTCAAGGTCGGGACCGAGGATGTTGAGCCGACCGTCGATGTCGTTCGGCCAGTACCAGCCGCCTTTGATCTCGACGGAATCGATCTGGCCGACCCAGTCATGATCCTTGCGGGAGAGATAATGTCCGTCGCGCGAGATGAGCCCGGCGACGGCGCCGTTCTCGTCCTGAACGAGCAGGAGTTCGTCCTGGATCGTCCGCTCGGCGAGAAAACCCTTTTCGAGAACCACCGGCGCGTCCGCCTGAGGCGCGAAGACCTGTGTGCCATCCTCCGCGCGATAGGTGACGAAGGGGCCGAACTGGCCGATCGAGGTGCGGCCCGGCCGGTCGATCTCGGCGAGCGTTTTGCCTGCGCGATTGATGATGAAGACCTCTCCGTCATCACCGGAGGCCCACCAGAGATCGTTGCTGATTTGCCGGATCTCCCGGTATTCGGAGCCGACGACCGTGCCGTCGGGCTTGAGGAGCGCCTGATAGGTCGCGCCGCCAGCCGCGGTCCACAATCCGCCGGGCTGCCGCGGTGGGTCGATGTAATCGAAGAGCGGCGGCACCAGAACGTTCAAGTCGCTATCGACGATCCCGAGCGCGCCATGGGCGCGGACGAGGAAGAGGTTCGCCTCTGGAGCGCCGAACCCACCGACGATCTCCAGATCCGGCATCGAGCTGATCTCTTTGCCGTCCGGGCTTTTATAGACCGGGGCGTACGTGGTCCGGACCGGAGCGGGCTCGCCGGACCCGACGGAGAGGGAGGCGAGATGCCCCCCGAGATCGATATCGAGCCGCTTCCCGTCGCGCCCGATCAGCACCCATTCATAGAGTTTCCAGACCGGCGCCACACCGATTTCGGCAAAAGCCTTGGCCTCGCCGAAACCGGGCTCGATCACCCAGTCTCCCGATGTGTCGATGAAGCCCCAATGGCTTCCGTCCCTGGCGGCGGCGAGACCATGCGCGAAGGGCTGCACGGCGTCGAATTTCGGCGGGATCGCGAGCTTGCCGTCGCGATCGACGAAGCCCCATTTGTGATCGCTCAGGCCGTAGCCCTGGCGCTGGCCGGCCGCGATGTCATCGATGTTTCTGTCGGCTCTCGGAAGCTGCACCGCGGCCATGCCTTCGCCGAGCGCCGACATGCAGTCGTTGCTGCGGCT
Source organism: Afifella sp. JA880 (assembly GCF_025379905.1). Taxonomy (NCBI): domain Bacteria; kingdom Pseudomonadati; phylum Pseudomonadota; class Alphaproteobacteria; order Hyphomicrobiales; family Afifellaceae; genus Afifella; species Afifella sp. JA880. Next base: position 471,941 of record NZ_JAOANH010000002.1, on the reverse strand, counting down.
CGGCGTCTGTCCGGAGTTCGGATCCAGCGCGGAGAAGAGTATGGAGCTCCCCATGACGTCGCAGGTTCGCGTCTGCGCATGTGCCATCGGTGCGGTGAGGGCGCTCGCGAGGAGGGCGGCGCTAAGTGTCGTCAAGGATGCCGTCTTGCTCATGATGGGCCGCCTCACTGCTTGCTGCCTTTGTCGTCTGCACGTTGTTCGGACGCATTGTTTTCGGATGCCCTGTCGTCGGGCGCATCGCCGCTCGCGTCGGTTTCGCAGGTCACTTCGTCCGGCCAGGTGCGATTGCCTTTCCCATCCTCGACGATGATGTTGCCGCATTGGGCGGCGAAGCGGATCGTCGGCTCGCCCTCCTTGTCGATGAAGAAGAGATCGCCGTCGCGGTCGACCACGAGGGCCTTTCCTTCGCTGAAGGATTTGGCGGAGAGATAGATGGCGGGCGTGGCGCGCGTACCGTCGCGGCGGAGGTAGCCGAGCCGGTTGCCCGAAATGTCGAGGCGCCGGAAATAGGCGAGCCCCTCGCTCATCGGCCCGAGCGTTTCGAAGAACGGGCCGATGACCTTGTTGCCGTCGGCATCCATGAAGCCGACCTTGCTGGCCTCTTCGTCGCGATAGGCGACCAGACCCTCGCCGCCCGTTTCCTCGCGCAGGGCGTAGCGCCCGTCGATGCGTGCGAATTCCTTGCCCTCGCGGTCGATGAGCGTGGTCTCGCCCTCCTTGTCTAGAGTGCGGGCATAGCGGTCCATGCCCGGGATCGGCACGGTCGCGTCGGCATTGAGCGAAAGGATGTTGCCATCGGCACCGACGAGCAGGGTTTCGCTGCGGTCATAGGCACGCGCCACACGCTGCGGCAGGACGAAGTCCAGCCTTTGGGTGAAACGCGGGGGAACCCGCCATGCGCCGCTTGCATCGACGGCGCCCTGGCCGGAGCGGAAGGTCAGGATCGCCAAATTGCCTGCGGTCGTGACGTCTTCCGGATTGCCGTCCGCCTGCATGCGCGTCTCGCCGGCCTCGTCGAGGAGCAGGGCGCCGCCGTCCGCCGGGCGAACCAGAAAGCCTCCGCCCGGCATCTCGGTCGGTCTCTCGCCGAGGCCTTCGACGATCACCCGCTTTTCGCGGGGGGAGGCGAGGGCATAGGTCTGCTCGCCGTCGACCCGGTGCTCGAGAAGATAGAGGCCGGAGGCAAGACGTTTGGGCTCGCGCGAGATCGTCTCGTCCGGATCGATCACCCATCCGCCATTGCGGTCGATGATGCCCCAATGACGCCCTCCGTAGGTTGGAGCGGCCTTCTTCGCCGGGGCGAAGCCGTCTGCGAACTCGCCGATCTCGACGAATTTCGGCTCGCCCACCGTCTTGCCCGCCGCGATATCCCAGAGGCCCGCACGCGTGCTCCGGGTGTCGGGATCGCGCTCGCGATAGGTCAGGATGCCATCCGCCATCTTGTCGCGGCCGCGGAAGACGGCGCGCCGCACCGGATGCTCGCTGCCATCGGCGGCGACGATCAGGCCGTCGTCCTCGGACGGTTTCTGGGCGAGCGCATAGCCGTCGTGGAAGGAGGCAAGCTGCCGGTAGGCCGGCTCAACGACCCAGTCGCCATCGGCCGCGATGGCGCCGTAAAGATCGTTGTCGGCGCGCACGACGAGCGGACCTTCGTCCGCATAATAGGCGTCGATGTCGGACCAGTCCGCGCGGGTGACGATCTCGCCCTCGTGGGTGAGGATCGCAGGCGGCGCATTTCGATCGTTCGGGCGCAAGGTCGCAAGCGGCAGGCTTTCCGCCTTGCCGTCGGCAGCGGACACCCGCGAGATGGAATAGGCGTCAAGCTTTGCCAGCGTCTCGTCGTCGAGAAGCGGTGTGCCGTCCGGGCCGAGCGCCTGGATTGCACTGTTGTCGTTGTCGTAGATCCACAGCGTATCGCCCTGCTCGCGCGCATAGCCGATGTCGGGAAAGTCTCTTTCGACGACCTCGCCGCCGGCACTGGCGATGATCACGCCGTCTTCGGTCTGGAAATAGGTGGAGGTCTCGTCGGACTTGATCTCCCGCGTGCCCTTGCCGAGTTCGGCAAGCGTGTTGCCCGCCGCATCGAGCAGCAGCTCGGTGCGGCCTTCGGTTCTGGCGCGCCAGGTGCCGGGCGCGATCAGCCTGAGGCCGCGGAAGAAGGTGTCGTTCAGGGGCTTGCCGGTGGCATCCACCATCTGCCAGCCGTCTTCGCGGTCGACGGCGAAGGTTTTTCCGTCGGTGATCGGCAGTTTTTGCGTGCCGAGCACCTCCGGCGCGACAACCCACGCGCCGTCCATGCCGAGAAGGCCCCAGGAGCCGCGATAGCGGCTTTCGCGGATCTGGACGAAGACGCCGTCCTCGATGAAGGGGGCCGGCTCCACCCGCATGGTGCCGTCGGGCAGGGAGAGGGATTTCGTGCTCGCTGCGTCCCACACGACGGGCGCAAGCGGCGCCTCGATGGGGGTGAGCTGCACTTCCGCCTGGTTCGCCGGCTCGAAGTAGCGCGCGCCGAGCGGAAAACGCTTCACCACGGCGCCGGTCTTGTCGATCAGGCTGACCGCCTCTTCCTTTTCGACGATGGCGACGCCGGCGGCGTTGAAGGAATGGGCGGCGTCGTATTGCGGCTCGATCGCAAAGGCACCGGATTTGTCGACATAGCCCCATTTGCCGTCGAGTTTCACCGCGGCGAGGCCGTTGGCGAAGGGCGCCGCTTCCGTAAAGCGCGGGGCGATCGCCATTTTGCCGTCGTGGTCGAGATAGCCGTAGACCGGCGCGCCATCGAGCGGGCCGGTGGGAACGAGCGCCAGCCCCTCGTGGAAGCTGTGGAAGCAGCCCGCCACATCTTTCTGCCAGTCACAGCTCCGCGGCCAATTGTCGAGTGCGAAAGCGGGGGATGCGGCGAGGGCGGCCGCAACGAGAACTGAGGCGCGGAGCCTGGCGCAGGTCATGGGCTCTCCCGGTCATGCCGATGCCTCCGCAGGCGCAGAACGACATCGGTCGAATGGAAAGATCAACGCACCGGCGCGCCGGCACTATGGAAGGGCCGGCTGTGTAGCATCGCGGCTCAGGGAGCTGTCAATTCGTCACAGTTGAAATTTCGAAGCCGTTCTTCCGGCTTCGAGATTCGTGGCTTTCTCATGACGCGGGAGGAATGGTGGCGGGCCGAGCCGCGGGGAGGGAGGCGCATAAAAAAAGCCCCGCCCGCGACCGCCGCAGCGGCCGCAGACGGAGCCCTTGGCTCGTGCCTTGATGGGTTACTGGCTCGTGCCCGACGAGCTGTCGCCGCCGTTCATCGAATCGTTCTTCATCGAGCCGCTATCCGTCGCGCCCGAGCGCTGCTGCTTGTCCATGACGTCCGAGGCGCGGCTTTCCGGCGTTTCGCCACAAGCGATCAGGGTGCGTTCGACCGGCACCTCATAGAAGCCACGCATGGCGACCACTCTCGGATGCCCGGATTTGTCCTGGCTGCTCGCCATGCCCGACGTGGCGCTGTCGCGGGAGGCGCTGCTGCCGTCTGAGGACATGCTGCCTGCGTCCGATGACATGGCGTTGCTGTCCGAGGTCATGTCGCTGGTGTTCGTGTCGGCCCCCATACTGCCGGAGGTCGCGGTGTCGGCGCTCATCCCGGACGAGGTCGATGTCGTGCCGCTCGTGCCGGTGGACGTTCCGCTCGTGCCCATGGAGCCGCCACGCTCCTTCTCTGCCGCCGAATAGCCGGCGATGTAATAGAGCACGCCCGGGACGGCGGCCCGATCGAGCGCCGTCACCTCGCGGCAGGTGATGTCGGACGGGCTCTTGTCGCTGCCCATGTTGCTCGTGGCGGAAGTGGTCGTGCCGCTGCTTGTGCCGGTGGAGCCGCCGCTCGTCTGGGCGAGTGCCGGAGCGGCGCCAAGCGCACATGCCAGTGCGGTGACGGAAATTCCAAGAAGATGTTTCGACATGAGGTCCTCCCATTGTTGCGTGGAGCGGCGCCTTCGCGAGGGCGAATGGCGCCTGCTTGCGACGCAGAACCAATGAGAGGTCGGGGCCGGAGTTCCTGAGAAAATAGCTGTGCGGCTAAGCGCTTAGCGGCGTTTTTCAGGGCTCTGATAGCCGCAGGCGCAGTGTTCCGCGGCCTCTGCCGACATTGCGCCGGCTCAGCTGATCCAGCGGGTCAGAAGATAGCCGATCAGCGCCGAGAAGCCGGTGAGGAAGGTGCCCCAGCAGATGTCGACGATGCTGACGGAGGCCGGCCAGTCGCGCAGGGTAGCGAGGTTGGTCATGTCGTAGGTGCCGTAGGCGATGAAGCCGAGGATGGCGCCGGCGACGAGGGCCGTCGTCCAGCCGCCGCCGTTGATGGCGGGCCAGACGGCGAAATAGATGATGCCGAAGACATAGACGAGGTAGAAGAGGCCGGCGACGGCGAGATCGGGTTTTGCCGCCATCAGGTCGCCCAGCCGGTCCTTGTAGAAGGTGCCGCCCATCTGGCTCAGCCACACGAAATCGAGGCCGAAGAAGACGATTGCCGTCGCAATGTAGGCGGTGAGAGATGTGGGCATGGAAGATCCTTTCGGGGCGACCTGGCAGGTGTGGCGACTTGGAGTGACGCGCGTGTTCGAGGATACATACGCGCAAGGGGCCGTGCCAGTTCAGGCGACACTGGAAAAATCGACGGGCGGAAAAATCGACGGGAAGAAAAATCGACGGGAAGAAAAATCGACGGGAAGAAAAATCGACCGGCTTTCGTGTGCGCCACCAAAGTCGGACGCAGGATTTTTACCTGAAGCCGTTATCGTGGCCGCACGGAAGGGGCGGACATGCAGCGATTCGTGAATGACGGGCCGGAAACGGCGACCGGGGAGGCCGAGGGCGGCAAGGTCGCGGTGATCGGCAGTGGGATTTCGGGCCTCTCGGCCGCCTGGCTCTTGCGCCGGAGCGGGCGGCAGGTCGTGCTTTATGAGGCCGAGGGTCGGCCGGGCGGGCATTCCAACACCGTGGTGCTGCCGCCGGACAAGGGCGGGATCGCGGTCGATACCGGCTTCATCGTCTACAACGCCGCCAATTATCCCAATCTCGTTGCCATGTTCGAGTATCTCGGCGTGGCGACGGAGGCCTCCGACATGTCGTTTGCCGCCTCGCTCGACGGGGGGCGGCTGGAATATTCCGGCACCGGCCTCAACGGGCTTTTCGGCCAGCGCAGCAATCTCGTGAAGCCGCGCTTCTGGTCGATGCTGCGCGATCTCTTACGCTTCTACCGCGAGGCGCCGGCGCTGATCGGACAGGAGAGGGCGCTTTCTCTGACGCTCGGGGATTACCTTTCCGAACAGCGTTACGGCGAGCCTTTCGTCAAAGACCATCTTCTGCCGATGGCAGCGGCGATCTGGTCGACGACGGCTGAGGAAATGCGTGCCTATCCGGTTCTCGCTTTCGTGCGCTTTTTCGTGAGCCACGGCCTGTTGCAGCTGAAGGACCGGCCGGCCTGGCGCACGGTGAGCGGCGGCAGCCGGGAATATGTGGCGCGCATCCTCGACGGGTTCGGCTCCGACCTTCGGCTCGGCACGCCGGTCGCCGAGGTGACGCGGCAGGCGGACGGCGTCACCGTCGTCGACGACACGGGCAACCGGGACCGCTTTGCGGCCGTCGTCATCGCAAGTCACGGCGACCAGGCGCTCAAAATGCTGGGTGATGCCGATGCGGAGGAGCGCGACACGCTGTCGGCCTTCTCCTACACGCAGAACCGCGCCGTTCTGCACCAGGATGCGCGCCTGATGCCGCTCCGTCAGCGCGTGTGGTCGAGCTGGAACTATGTCGGCGAGACGGTCGCGGAGACGGCGGAGGGAGCAGACCCGAAACTGTGCGTCACCTATTGGATGAACCGGCTACAGAATCTCGATCCCGCCTGTCCGCTGTTCGTGACGCTCAATCCGGTGCGCGAGCCGGCGGCCGAGAGCGTGATCGAAGAGTTTTCTTACCAGCATCCGCTGTTCAATTCGGCCGCTTTGCAGGCGCAGCGTGAGCTCTGGCGTCTGCAGGGGCGCCGCAACACCTTCTTCTGCGGCTCCTATTTCGGTTACGGCTTCCATGAGGACGGGCTGCAGGCCGGGCTTGCCGCCGCCGAGGCGCTTTCCGGGGCGCGCCGGCCGTGGAACGTTGCCGCACAATCTGGTCGGATCACGCTTTCGCCCCATCTTGAGATGGCGCAATGACCTTTCGATCCGCCATCTATGCCGGCGATGTGGTGCACAGCCGGATGCGGCCCCGCCGCCACCGCTTGCACTATCGCGTGTTCTCGCTGCTCGTCGATCTCGACGAGCTCGAGAGCCTCAGCCGGGGCTTGCGTCTTTTCGGCTATAACCGCTTCTCTTTGTTCAGCTTTTACGATTCCGACCATGGCCGCGGAGAGGCCGGTGGCTTGCGCCGTTGGGTGTCGGAACGGCTCACAGAGGCGGGCATCGAGGCCGAAGGCGGGCGGGTTGCGCTTCTCACCTATCCGCGGGTTCTGGGTTATGTCTTCAACCCGCTCAGCGTCTATTTCTGCTACGACGCGAAAGATCGGCTCGTTGCGATCCTGCACGAAGTGTCGAACACGTTTTCCGAAAAGCACACTTATGTGATCCCGGTGACGGGGGAGGCGCAGGAGACGATCGAGCAGGCCTGCGACAAGCTCATGTATGTGTCGCCGTTCATTCCGATGGACTGTCGCTATCACTTCCGCATCGCGCCGCCCGAGGAGCGCGTTCTCGTGCGCATCGCCGAGGAGGACAGTGAGGGACCGCTCCTCATCGCCTCGTTCGCGGGGGAACGGCGCGCCATGAGCGATCGGGGGCTCTTCAAGGCCTTCATGTCCCATCCGCTGATGACGTGGAAAGTCACGGGTGGCATCTATTACGAGGCGCTGCGCCTGTGGTGGAAAGGCATGCCGCTCTTCCGCCACGAGAAGGCGCCGCAGCGCTACGCTTCCACGATCGTCCTGCCGCAAGCCCAAAATGGAGACAATCCGCAATGAGCCACGCCGAACGCCGGTCCTCATCATGGCCGGCGCTCCCCGCCGCTCTTTGGTCGCGCCTTGCCCGCCAGATCGTCGACCGGATTGCGGTCGGCGAGCTGACACTGCATTTCCCGGACGGCAGCCATATGACGGCCGCCGGCGCCACCGCAGGTCCGCACGCCGTCATGCATATTCATCGCGGCCGGTTCTTTCTGCGCCTTCTCAACTCAGGCGCGATCGGGCTTGCCGAGGGTTACATCGCCGAGGATTGGTCGTCGCCCGACCTTGAAGCGGTGCTCGAGCTCGCGCTTCTCAACGAGCCGGCCGTCGGCGATGCCGTGGCGCTCAATCGCCTGCAGGGGGCGTGGGAGCGCCTGCGACATCTCGGCCGAGCCAACACCCGGCGCGGCAGCCGGCGCAACATTGCGGCGCATTACGATCTCGGCAACGAGTTTTACCGACGCTGGCTCGACGAGACGATGACCTATTCGGCGGCGTTATTCGCGCGCTCCGACGTGGATCTCGCCGAGGCGCAGCGGGCGAAATACCGCCGCATCATCGATATTCTGAAGCTGAAACCCGGCGAGCGGGTGCTCGAGATCGGCTGCGGCTGGGGTGGCTTTGCCGAGATCGCTGCGAAGGAGGCCGATTGTCATGTGACCGGGCTCACCTTGTCGCGCGAGCAGGCGGCCTTTGCGCGTGAGCGGCTTGCCGGTGCGGGGCTCGACGGGAAGACGGAGATCCGTCTGGAAGATTACCGCGATACGGCCGGCTCCTACGACAAGATCGTCTCCATCGAGATGTTCGAGGCGGTCGGTGAGGCGAACTGGGCGACCTTCTTCAACGTCGTCCATCGAAGGCTGAAGGAGAACGGCCGCGCGCTCATCCAGGTGATCACCATGGACGAGGGGCGCTTCCAGCATTACCGCAAGAACGTCGATTTCATTCAGCGCTACGTCTTTCCGGGCGGGATGCTGCCGCCGCGCTCCGCTTTCGAGAGCCGTGCGCGCGAGGCGGGGTTCGAGATCGGCGACGCCTTCTTCTTCGGGCGCGATTATGCCGAGACGCTGCGGCGCTGGGAGAAGGCGTTTCTCGTGCATTGGCCGGCGATTTCCGAGCTCGGCTTCGACGAGCGCTTCCGCCGGCTGTGGCGCTATTATCTCACCTATTGCGCCGTCGGCTTCAAAGGCGGGCGCGTCGATGTCGGCCAGTTCCTCTTGGCGCGCGGCTGAGCCTCATTTGGGGATCATGAAACGCGTCAAAAGGAAGAGAAGCGGGTAGGGGAGCGCGCGCAGGAATTTCATCGACAGCGCCATCTGCCAGGGAAAGACGATCTCGAAGCGCTTCTTTTCAAGTCCTGAGACGATGGCATCGACGGCGCGGTCGACCGGGATCAGGAAAGGCATCGGGAAGCTGTTCTTTTCGGTGAGCGGCGTGTCGACGAAGCCCGGATTGATGACGGTGATGGCGACGCCCTTGCGCTTCAGCTCCGGCTGGAGCGATTCCGCCAGGGCGATCAACCCAGCTTTGGTGGCGCTATAGGCGGCCGCGGTCGGCAGGCCGACATAGCCGGCGACGGAGGCGACGATCGCGACATGGCCGCGGCCGCGTTCCATGAAACGCGGCAGGAGGGGCTCAAGTCCATGGACTGCGCCCATCAGATTGACTTCAACGGCCTGGCGGAATTCATCTGCCGAAAAATTCTCGACCTTGCGCTGTTTGTAGGTGCCCGCGTTCAGAACGGCGAGGTCGAGGGGGCCGAGCGCGTCTTCGATCGCGGCGACGGCCTCGGCGGTCTTCTCCTTGTCGGTGACGTCGAGGGGGAAGGCGAGGATGTCGCCCTTCAGGCTCTCCGCCTCGGCGGCGAGCGCATCAAGCTTGTCGGCGCTGCGGGCGCTGACGGCCACCTTCCAGCCTTCGCGCGCCAGCCGGAGCGCCAGGGCCCGGCCGATGCCGGTGCTCGCGCCCGTGATCCAGGCCGTGCGCCTTGCGTGCTGGCCTCGCGTCGATCCGATTTCCATGCGGTCTCCCTGTTATGCGGCCTCGTCGCGCCGCGTCAGCCTTTGAAAGTGTCGCGGCGCGGGGCGAGGGCAATGGGAGGAGCGTGCGACGCTCCCGCACAGATTGCGGATCAGAGCAGCGCTTCGACCTTTTCTTCAAGTTCGTCCTCTGTCATCGGGCCGGGCTTCCAGGCGCGGACGATGCCTTCGCGATCGACGATGACGGAGGTCGGAACGGCGATGACGCGGTAGCGCCGCGAGGTGATTTCGAGCTCGTCGGAGAGGAGCGGGAAGCTCACGCCGATGCGCCTTTGCGCGTCATGGATGACCTTCTGGCTCTGGCCGACATTGACGGCGAGGATTTCAAAGCCGTCCTTCTTCAGGCGCTGATAGACCTTGTCGTGCTCCGGCATTTCGCGCAGGCAGGGGCCGCATTCGGCGCGCCAGAAATTCACCAGCACGACCTTGCCGCGGTAATCGGCGAGATCGACCGGCTGGCTGTCGTCGTTGAGCGCGGCGATCGCCGGTGCTTGCTGGCCGACTTCCGCCGTCTCGTCCTTCTTGTTGCATCCGCAAAGGGCGACGGTCGTCGACAAAGCGAGGGCGGAGAGGAGCTTGATCATCACGCGGCCTCGGATGCACGGCGGACGCGGCGGCCGTGCTCGAACCAGATGGTGCGATCGGTGCGGCGGCCGAGTTCCGGATTGTGGGTGATGAGGACGATGACGCGGCCTTCACGGTGAAGCTCGGAGAAGAGCTCCATGACGAGGTGTTCGTTCTTGGCGTCGAGATTGCCGGTCGGCTCGTCGGCGAGGATCAAGGACGGCTCGTTGATGAGGGCGCGCGCGATGCAGACGCGCTGCTGTTCGCCGCCAGACAGCTGCGAGGGCAGGTGGTGGGCGCGGTCGGCGAGGCCGACACGTTCGAGCGCCCGCGTCGCCCCTTCCGCATCCACGACCGAATGGTAGTGCTGCGCCAGCATGACGTTTTCCTGAGCGTTCAGATACGGGATCAGGTGAAACTGCTGGAAGACGAGGCCGATGCGCTCGCGCCGCATCACCGCGCGCTCCTTCTCCGTGAAGGTGGACACATCGATGCCGTCGAGGAGGTAGGAGCCCTCCGTCGGCGTGTCGAGGCAGGAGATGAGATTGAGGAAGGTCGTCTTGCCCGAGCCCGACGGGCCCATGACGGAGACGAACTCGCCGGCGCGAATGGTGAGGTCGATGTGATCGAGCGCGGTGACCGTGCCGAAGCGTTTGGTCAGGCCGCGCGTCTCGATTACGGGACGGGTATGGCTTTCGGAGTTCGTCTCGAACTCCTCCAGCTCGTCGCTCGAAGCCTGGAGCATGGTCTACTCTCCCTTCAGCACTTGCGCAGGAACGATGCGGATCGCTCTGCGGATCGGGACGATGGCGGCGGCAAGCGCCGCAACAAGCGAAATGGCGAGCGTTGCCGGCACCACGATGGCACGGAACGAGATCGCCGTTGAAAAGACCGCCTGACCGAGAAGCTGGGCGAGGCCGAAGCCGATGACGAGGCCGGCGGCGACGCCGATCAGAGACAGGGTGACGGTTTCGATCAGGAACTGGCGCATGATGGCGGAATCGTCGGCGCCGAGGGCCTTCTGCAGGCCGATCTCGCGCCGCCGTTCCACGATCATCGCGGTCAGGGTGGAATTCACGCAAACGGCCGTGATGACGAGAATGATGCCGGCGACGAAGGCCATCAGCACCTTGATCTTGTCGAGAAGCTCGCCGTCGGATTGCGACACCTGGCGGATGGGGCGGATGTCGAGGCCGGGAAAATCGGCTTCGACCGTGCTCGCCAGCCTGTCGGCCTCCTCGCCCTCCGCCTGGATGCTCAGCATGGCGAGGTTGATGACGTTCGGCATGCCGAGGAGTTTCTGGGCGAGCGAACGGTTGACGAGGATCTGATCGTCCTCCGCCTCGCCGGTCTCCACGATGCCGCGCACGGTGAGCTCGGTTTTGAAGGAGCCGTCGTCGTTGGAGACCTCGATGGTATCGCCCGGGTGAAGGCCGAGGCTTTCCGCAAGACGTTCGCCCAGCATGCAGCGGCGCTCGTCGAAATCGACGCCGATCCAATTGCCTTCGACCTGCCAGTAGGGCGAAATCTTCTGCGCGCCGGCAAAATCGAGGCCGGCGATGACGGCTTCGCGGTCCTCGACCCGGGCGACGCCGTAAAGGAAGGGCGAGGCGCCGACGAGCCGGTCGGCCGGGAGTTCGGCGATGAGCTTGCGATAAGTCGCTTCGCTGAACGTCTTGTCGCCCTCCGCAGAGGCCGGCGCGACGATGAAGTTCGCGCCATAGGCTCTGAGCTCGCGGCTCATCTTGGCGGAGATATCGAAATAAAGGCTCGCGAGCGCCGCGATGACAGCCGCGCCGACGGCAATCGCCGTGACGGCGGCGAGAACGCGGCTGCGGCGCACCAGAAGCGCCCGCCAGAGAAGGCGCGCGCCCATGCCGCCACGGCGGACGGCGGTGGTTGGACGGTCAGCGGCGGCCATAAAGCGTCTCCACGGGAGCCAGAGCGGCAATGGTCCGCGAGGGCAGGACGGAGCCTGCGAGCGCGATCAGGATCGAAGCGATGACGACGACGAGGACGACGACACCGGGGAAGGTGATGGTGGCACCGAAGACGGTGAGGCCGATGATCTGCGAGAGGCCGGCACCGAGGGCGGCGCCGATCAGCCCGCCGATGATGCCGATGATGACGGCCTCGCCGAGAAAGAGCGACAGGATCGCCGTCTCCGATGCGCCGAGCGCCTTCATTAGCCCGATCTCGCGGCTGCGCTCCATGACGGAGGTGTTGAGGAGCGAGGAGATGGCCATCGCCGAGGAGGCGAAGGCGGCGAGCGCCACGACCGCCATCAGGAGCTGGATTTTGCCGATCACCACGCCTTCGCTGTCGGCGACCTGCCAGATGGGGCGGGCCGAGGCGTCGGGCAGGGCCTCTTCGATCTGGTGGACGATGGCGCTCACATAGGCGCTGCAATACCAGGTGTCGTATTGCTGCGCGTCGAGCGAGGAGGGATCGCTCCGGGCCTGACGGGAGAGCGAGTTCTCCGGGATCGTCAGTGCGCTGACGCTGACCGAGCCGACCTTGCCGGAAAGGCCTGCGAGATCCTGGGCGAGAGCGAGCGGGGCGACGATGCCGCCGGCTTCTTCCTCGCTCGCCGCGACGATGCCGCTCACCGTGACGTTGCGGCTTTTGCCCTCGGCGGAGGTGAGCGTGAGCGTCGCGCCGGGCTTGAGGCCTCGCCTATCCGCGAGCGCTTCGCCGACGAGAACCTGATTGAGCGAATCCTCTTCCGGCCAGGTGCCCGTCACCTGCCAGAAGGGATGCGTGACGGTGACGCCGGTGAAGAAATTGTCGAAGCCTTCGACCGGCATCAGCTTGTGAAAATAGGTGCCGATCAGGGGGACATGGTCGTCTTCGGCGCTGCCGAGCGTGACGGGCAAAGTGAGGAAGGGAGTGAGGCCGGTGATGTTGTTGCGCCAGAAGATGTCCTTGATCTTCGGCAGGTCGGCCTCGTTCAGATAATCACGGCCGCTCAGGGGGTTGTAATTGACGCCGCCGATCGTGAGCGGGATGGAATCGCTCTTCGGCACGACCTTGATGTTGGAGCCATAGGCCTTCATCTCGCGGGCCATCTTGTCGCCGACGTCGATCGACAGGCTCGCCAGCGCCGTCATCAGCGTGGTGGCGAGAACGATGGTGAAGATCGCCAGAAGCTTGCGGCGCCAGTCGCGGCGGAAGGATTGCTGGAGGAGGCGTGTGAACATGATCAGTCCTCCGGCTGCCAGCTGACGCGGGCAGGTGCGAGCGGTTCGTGGCTGTATTTCTCGGGCGCGTCGCGGAAAGCGTCGTAAGATTCCTCGCCGGTGAAATAATAGGTCCGGCCTTCGAATTCGAAGCTGAAGGGGGCGTCGGTGTTGACGAGGGTCTCGCCGGTGACGGGATCTGTCACATCGGTGGAGACGACCTCGGAGAAGAAGCGGGCGCCTTTTTCGAGCTCCAGCTGCGCGATGACGATGTCGCCGTTCGCTTCCTCATGCTTCAGCGGGATCGGATTGCAGCCGCCGGCCTTGCCGATCGAAGGAACGAAGATGCGCACGTTGCAGGCGATGCAGATGATTTCGTTGCCGCGCTGGATATAGCCTTTGTCGCCACAGATCATGCAGGCATCGTAGACCACGCCGATGGCGACATGCTCTGCGTCAAAGCGGTTGATGAGGAAGAACCGCACCCGGTGGCCGTCGCTGGAGACGTAGGCGAAACGGTGCAGCGTGCCGTCCTTCACCTGATCGACCGGGATGCGGACGGAGCCGTCATCGTCGACGGTGACGGGCGTCGCCTCCGAAAGGCGCGGCGGCTGCGAGGCGTAAAGGTCGTAATAGAGCATCGAGGCGACGATGAAGGTCATCGCCGCGGCCAGTCCGCGGAACCAGCGCCGCTCGCCGAGCGCAAACGCCTTCAGCTTGCGCCGCTCGGTGCGCGCCTGTCCGGCGAGGTCGTCGCTCAGCGTGGCAGGGCGTGGCGCGCGCAGAAGGAAGACGGCGCCGAGGATGAGGGCCAGGACGAGTTCGGCGTAAACGGCCGCTTCGGCGTAATAATCGGCCTTGGCGACGAGCGAGACGCGGGCCGAGGTGACCTGCAGCCAGCCGACCTGCAGGAGGCCCAGCATGACATCGCCGCCCCAGACCGCCGCCTCGATGAGGACGGCGAGAACGAGGAGGCCGAGGCCGATGAGCGGCGTGCGGCTCGCGGCGTGGCTGACGGCGGCGGCGAAGGCGCCGAGGGCGGCCGCCGCGATGGTCACGGCAAGGACGTTGAGGATGAGCTCGGTGTTGAGGACGCTCGTCGCCGTCAAGGCATGGGTGGTGGTGTCGTCGGCGAAGACGAGCGCCGCCTGTGCCGTCAGGATCGCGACGAGAAGCGCGAAGATCGGCAGCGCGACGAAGCGCGCCGCCGAAAAGCGCAAGGCGAAGGGGGCGGAAAGAAGGGCCAGGAGGGCGGCGGCCAGACACGCGCCCTCCATGACCATCTTCGCTTCCGTCAACGCCGCCGCGCCGTCCGCCCAGAAAAAGGCGAAAGCGCCGATCGCAATTCCTGCGATCAGCGCCGGCACGGCGATGAAGGTGAGGTGACGACGCAGCCTTTCTTCTGCGGCGAGCGTCGTTCTTGCCGCTTTCAGAAGAAGGCCCGCATAAAGCGCCGCTATGAACGTGGCGGGCCCGAAGGCGCGAAACATATCGGCGAGATAAAAACTCACGTCATCCCTCACTCACGCCCCAGGCTCCGCTTCGAAAAGCGGAGCCTGACACGTGTCATGTCGTTGCGCTTAGTCCTTGAGCGGGACGAAGCTGAATTCGTATTCGACGTCGAGCGGTTCGAACCAGCGGCCGACGCCCGTATCCTCGTCGGTGTGGCGACCGAAGCCCTGCCGCGACGGCGGATCGATGTGATAGCTGAGACGGTAATTGCCGGGGCCCGACATCTTGATGTTGGAGCCGTAATGCGGCCCGTCGATGGCCACCATCGGCATCAGGTTGCCGCTCGTCACCTTGCCGGTGTCGAGGTTTTCAAGCGTATAGCCGATGGTGAGGTAGGGAATCCACTCGCCGGCACCGAAACCGTTCGGGTTGCCCTGCGTGGCGTGGATGTCGGCCTCGATATGAATGTCCGCCTGATCGGCCGGAAGGTCGATGCCGCGCGGCTCCATGTCGATCGGCGAGAGATAGACGGCCGCGATCTCCATATTGGCCATCTCTTTGGCCTCGCCGGCCGGATATTCCTTGAATTCGGCATGGGCGGCGCTGGCCATGCCGGCGGAGAAAATCACCGCAGTCAATAACTTGGTACATCTTGCAATCATCGCCAATTCTCCTGTCTGGCGGGTGAGAAGCTTGGTCGTTGTCAGGCGGACTTTCGTCCGGGCTCGGCGCCGCGGCGGAGGTCAGCCGGCATGGGCGGGCCTCCCGGAGCGGCGGACGAGGGGGATGGCCAGAAGCGCAAGCGCAATCAGCACAAGCTGGGGCGCGAGCGTCTGGACGTAGGGGAAGATGCCGAGAAGCGGGACTTGCGGCACCCAGGCGATGAGCGTCGGCTCCAGAACCTTGCCTTCGATCAGCTCCATGACGCCTTTGCCGGCGAAGACGAAGGCGAGGTAATAGAGGAGCGCGCTGGTGAAGATGAAGAAGGGCCGGATCGGCAGCTTCAGGGCGCCGTAGCTCATGGCGAAATAGATGATCGCGAGGAGGCCGAGGCCGATGATGAAGCCGGCGAGGATCGACGAGCCGCCGCTCGCATCGGCGCCGACGGCGAGCGCCTTGTAGAAGAGGACGGTTTCCGCACCCTCGCGGTAGACGGCGAGGAAGCCCGCGAGCCAGAGCGCCGTCAGGGAACCGGTCGACAGGGAATCGCCGATCTTGCCCTTGAGATAGGCGGTCCACTTCTGCGCTTCGGCCTTGGAGATGAGCCAGTAGCTCATGGTGAAGAGGACGACGGTGGCAATCAGCATCGTCGCGCCTTCGAGGATCTCCTGCTGCGAGGCGGCGATGTCGAAGACCCATTGCACGAGGATGGCGGTCGCAACGCTGAGGACGAGGGCGACGACGACGGAATTGTAGACGACGCGCTTCTTCTCGCGGTGGCCGATCTTTTCCAGATAGGTGAGCATCGCGGTGACCACGAGCATCGCCTCGAAGCCTTCGCGCAGGATGATGGTGAGCGAATAGACGAAGAGCGTCCACGGGGAATCGGCGGTGCCGCCGCCGAGCTGTTCCGCGGCAGTCGCAAAATCCGTGTTTGCCGTGGCGAGGTCTTCTTCGAGCGCTGCCGGCTCGAGGCCGGCGCGCATGGCGCCGACGAGCTTGGTGAAATGACCTTCGAGCTTCGTCTTGAACGCCGTGTCGCGGGCGCCGATCGCGGCTTCCATGCCGCTGCCTTCGAAGACGTCGAAATAGGTGTCCTGAACCTCGCCGATCGCCTTTCCGGTGTCGCCGGCGCGGTAGGTTTCGATCGCGGCCGCGAGACGCTCGTCGATGGTGGCGATGACGCCCTGCCAGTCCTTGGAATTTGCGGATGAAGCTGCCGTCGCGCGGTTTTCCATGCCGGGCAGGAGAGGCAGGCCCGGAAGGTCGTCTTCGATGTCGGCAACCAGAATGTCGCCCGAGGCACGCACCATGCGCGCCGGCTTGCCGTCTTCGACGAGGCCGAGGATGCGGGTGAACTCGGCGTTGAATTCGGCGTCCTGGCGCTGCGAGACGTGACGGCGGATGACAGTTTCGAGGAGAGAATTCTTGTAGCCTTCGAACTGTGCCTGGGTAATCAGCGCCTTGGCCTTGTCGGCATTGCCGTTTTCATAGGCGTCGGCCGCGTCCGACATCAGCTTGCCGACATGATCGATCGCCTGCTGCCAGTAGGGTTCGACCGTCTTGGGCGCGGCGTCTGCCGGGGGATTTGCGGAGGCGTCGGCCGTGGCTGCGGCATGGCCCGTCTCCGCCTTGATGTGCACGCCCTCTTCGAGTTGCGGCACGACCTCTTCGAGTGCAGCGATCTGGGCTTCGATGCGCTCGCGAACCGTTGTGGCGGGAGCGCCGTCGATGATCGCCTTGCGAATGTCGCCGAATTCCGCCTCCAGCTCGTAGCTGCGCCTGGCCGAGATGTTGATGCGGATGGGGCCTTCAAGATTTTCGAAGATTTCAAAGTAAGAGCCCTGGACGAGATCTTTGGCGGTGTCTGCATCGCCTGCGTCATAGCTGTCGGCAGCTTTCGCCAGCCGCTCTTCGATCTTGCTTACCAAGCCGCGATAGTCGGGCTCGGCCGCATAAGACGGCGCGGCAAAGAAGGCCGCGAGCAGAAGCACAACCAGGAGCGCCGGCCAGGCGAAAGACGAAAGCGGGGGGCGTGCCTTCATCTTTCGCCTGCCGGCGTCGGGAAACGCAGCGCGATCGGGTGCGACAGCCGCAAGCGGCAGGGTTTGCGTTTCCGATAGCATTTAAGACCTCGTCCAAAGAACAGTTTGGGGTTAGCTCTTCTTGACTTTTAGAGTCAACATTGATTTGCAGCGACCAAATGTCCGTCGCGCAAGACGTCGCGATGGTGGGAGACAGCGGAGGGCCGCAGGCCTATGAACGACAAGAACAAAGTGATCCGGCCGACGGACGACGAGGCACGGAGCCTCGCCAAGCGGCTCATCCGTATGGCCCGTTTCGGCGCGTTGGCGACGCTCGAGGCGGAAAGCGGTCACCCGCTTGCCACCCGCACGGCGCTTGCTACCGATATGGATGGTACACCGATCATTCTGATCTCGGAACTCTCCGCGCATCGCCACGCGCTCATGTCAGATCCGCGCTGTTCGCTGATGGTGGGCGAACCCGGACGGGGCGACCCTTTGGCGCATCCACGGCTGACCATGATGGGCAAGGCGCGGCGGGTCGATGCGGACGATCCGGCGCATCCGCGGCTTAAGCGCCGCTATCTCGCGCGCCAGCCGAAGGCGCAGCTTTACGTGGATTTCGCCGATTTCGCCTTCTTCCGCATCGAGCCGGAGCGGGCGAGCCTCAATGGCGGCTTCGGCAAGGCGTTTCTGCTCGACCGCGCGGATTTCGTGCTGCCGACGGACCTCGTGGAGGAGCTGGAGCCGGTCGAGTATGGGGCCGTCAAGCATATGAACGAGGATCACCGCGAGGCGATCGGGCTTTACGCGACGGTTCTGTGCAAAGGCAAAGCCCCGGCCGATGAATGGTGGATGGCTTCGCTCGATCCGGAAGGGGCCGATCTCGTCTCCGGCGATCTCGTGGAGCGGCTCGTCTTTCCGGAGAGACTTGCGTCCCCCCAGGATTTGCAGCCGATGCTGGTGCGGCTTGCGAAAGAGGCGCGGTCCCGCCAGGCGGCGGCCTGAGGAGGGCGCCGCCGGGGAGCGTGGCGAGAGGCGCCGCCGGGAAACGTCTCAGTGGCAGGCGGCGCAGCGCCCTTTGATTTCCAAAGTGGTGCGGGTCGGGATGAAATCGTGCTCGCGGCTCCAGGCGGCGAGCCGGCTCTGCAGGACGGGATCGCAGAATTCCTCCACCCGACCGCAGGCCTCGCAGATCGCAAACGCAACCATTTCGCCGCCATGCTCGGCCGCGTGCGAACAGGCGACGAAGGCGTTCAGCGATTCGATGCGATGGACGAGCTTGTGCTCGGTCAGCTTGTCGAGAGCACGATAGACCTGGAGCGGCGCCCGCAATCCTTTGGGGCGCAATTCGTCGAGGATCTGATAGGCGCTGAGCGGGCTCTTGGCCTCGCTGAGAACCGACATCACCAGCGACTGGTTTTTGGTCAGGGCGGGCGTTTCATGCATTGTCTCACTCCGTTCCCGTGACTTCTTCGGCCTTGCTGCGCTCCGGCTCGACCATCTTCCATGTGAGGCTTGCCAGGAACAGGATCAATGCGGCGACGACGATCGAGGGGCCGGAGGGGGTGTCGAATTCGAGGGACCCGAAGAGGCCGCCCGAGGCTGCGAGCGCGCCGACGATCGCCGCAATCACCGCCATCCGCTCCGGCGTCGAGGCAAAGCGACGCGCCGTTGCCGCCGGAATGATGAGCAGCGAGGTGATGAGGAGGACGCCGACGATCTTCATGGCGCCTGCGATGACGGCCGCCATCAAAAGCATGAAGACGAGGCGGGCGCGTTCGGTCGCAAGGCCTTCGGCGACGGCGATCTCCGGGGAGATCGTGCCGGCGAGAAGCGGGCGCCAGATGGCGACGAGAATGGCGAGAACGACGGCGCCGACGCCGTAGATGAGCATCACGTCGGTGCGCGAAACGGCAAGGATGTCGCCAAAAAGGTAGCTCATCAGATCGATGCGGATCCAGGTCATGAAGGCGATGAGGACGAGACCCAAAGCGAGCGTCGAATGGGCGAGGATGCCGAGAAGCGCATCGGCGGGGAGCGAGCGGTTGCGCGACAGGGCCACGAGGCCGAGCGAGGCGGAGGTGGCGACGGCGAAGACGCCGAAGGTCAGGTTGATGTCGAAGAGAAAGGCGATGGCGACGCCGAGAAGCGCCGAATGGGCCATGGTGTCGCCGAAATAGGCCATGCGCCGCCAGACGACGAAGCAGCCGAGCGGTCCGGCGACGAGCGCAACGCCGATGCCGGCGAGAAGGGCGCGGACGAAGAAATCATCAAGCATGGCGGTGGCCTCCCTCCGTGCCGGTGCGGGCCGGCTGAGAGAGAGTGTTTTCTTCCACATCGTCGCTGTTGGCCGACAGGGGGGCGGCGGCGTCGTGAGTATGGGCGTGATGGTGGCGGTAGATCGCGAGCGTTTCGGAAGCGCGCGGCCCGAAAAGACGCTGATAGGCTTCGCTCGCGGCCACCTGTTCCGGCGGACCCGAGCAGCAGACATGGCCGTTCAGACACAGAACCCTGTCCGTCTGCGCCATGACGATGTGCAGGTCGTGGGAAATCAGCAGGATTCCGCAATCGAGCCGGTCGCGGATCTGGCCGATCAGATCGTAAATCGCGATCTCGCCGGTGAAATCGACGCCCTGCACGGGCTCGTCGAAAACGAGGAGGTCGGGCTTGCGAATGAGCGCGCGGGCGATGAGGACACGCTGAAATTCCCCGCCGGAGAGCTGCTGCAAAGCGGCGCCGGCGAGATGCGCCACGCCGGTTTCGGCGAGGGCCGCGGTGATCGCGTCGGCCGGAAAACGGGCGGTCAAGGCCATGAAGCGGCTGACCGACAAGGGCATGGTGCGATCGATCGTCAATTGCTGCGGCACATAGCCGACCGTCAGTTTCGGGGCGCGCCGGATCTCGCCTTCGTCGGGGGAGATGACGCCGAGGAGCGATTTTGCCGTGGTGCTCTTGCCGCTGCCGTTCGGCCCGATGAGCGTGACGATTTCGCCGCGGCGGATGGAGAGATCGACGCCCCGCACCAGCCATTTGCGGCCCCTGCGCACGCCGAGACCTTCGATCTCGACGAGGAGGTCGGCGTCCTTTCCGTTTTTTTCGCTGCGCATCATCGTCTCCGGTTGCCGCGCTCTATGACCCATGTTATAGGGTTACGCAAGGTATGTAATGTAATAACATATCTAACTTGCACAATTCAGAGGTCGATTTCATGCGCAAAAGGCATCCTCTTGCATCCCTCGCTCAGGGGCTTGCGGCAGGGCTCGTTCTGTCCTGGGGCACGCAGGCGATGGCCGCGGCTCCCGATGTCGCCGTTTCCATCAAGCCCGTGCACTCGCTGGTCGCGGCCGTCATGGAGGGGGTCGGAAGTCCGCATCTCATCGTCGCGAACGGTTCGCCGCACGATTACGCCCTGAAGCCGTCCGATGCACGGGCCTTGGAGGGGGCGGACATCGTTTTCTGGGTCGGACCGGAAATCGAGGCGTTTCTGACGGAGCCGCTTGAGACGATCGCGCCCGATGCCAAGAAGGTTGCGCTGTCGCGGGCGCCCGGCGTCACGCTTCTGCCGCCGCGCGAAGATGGCGCTTTCGAGCCTCACGACCACGACCACGACCATGACCATGACCATGGACATGAGCATGAGGCGGATGGCGCTCATGAAGAGGCCGGGCACGACCATGAGGGCGACGCGCATGCCAGCGACGAGCATGCGGACAATGATCATGCCGATCATGACCATGGCGACCATGACCATGCCGGGCATGACCATGAAGGCGAGATCGACCCGCATTTGTGGCTCGATCCGGAGAATGCGAAGGCGATGGTGAACGAGATCGAGACGGAGCTTGCCGACATCGATCCCGACAATGCTGCGACCTATGCCAGGAACGCCGACAAGACGCGCGAGCGGCTCGACAGTCTCACATCGGAGCTTTCCGACGAACTCGCCGGACTGAAGGGCAAGCCCTTCATCGTCTTCCACGACGCCTATCAGTATTTCGAGAAGCGGTTCGGGCTCGAAGCGGCCGGTTCCGTCACCGTGAGCCCGGAAGTCTCTCCCGGCGCACAGCGGGTTTCGGAGATCGCTGCGAAGATCCGCAATCTCGGCGTCGTCTGTGTTTTTGCCGAGCCCCAGTTCACGCCGAAGCTGATCGCGGTCGTCACCGAAGGCACGGACGCCAAGAGCGGCGTGCTCGATCCGCTCGGCGCCGACCTCAAGGCGGGACCCGACCTCTATTTCGAGCTGCTCGAGGAGAATGCCGCGGCGCTTCAGGAGTGTCTGGGCTGACGATCCCCCAATCCTTGGACGGATGGGATGAAAGGCGCTATTGCCTGTCCCTATGAACGACGAAGCGATGGCC
Organism: Afifella sp. JA880; assembly: GCF_025379905.1. NCBI lineage: Bacteria > Pseudomonadati > Pseudomonadota > Alphaproteobacteria > Hyphomicrobiales > Afifellaceae > Afifella > Afifella sp. JA880. The sequence continues at coordinate 450,695 of NZ_JAOANH010000002.1, read as the reverse complement.
GGGACAGGCGAGCGTGAAGGGCGCGTCTTATACGTGAAGGCGCAGGACGGGCTGAAGCTCGCCCTGCGCCTTTATGGCGATTGGCAGAGCCCGGCGCTGCCGCTCGTCTGCCTGCCGGGTCTGTCGCGCAACGGGCGCGATTTCGACAAACTGGCGCGGTTTTTTTCGGCCCATGCCGACACGCCGCGAATGGTTGCGGCGCTCGATTACCGCGGACGCGGATTGTCCGGCTACGATCCGGACTGGACGCATTACACGCCGATGGTGGAGGCCGACGACGTTCTCGCCGTCGCGACGGCACTCGGCATCGAGAGAGCGATCCTCGTTGGGACCTCGCGCGGGGGCATCATCTCGATGATCCTGGGCGCCATGCGCCCCGGCCTGATCGCGGGTGTCGTCCTCAACGATATCGGCCCCAAGATCGAGGGAACCGGCCTCGCGCGCATCAAGAATTATCTCTCCAATATGCGCACGCCGCAATCGATGTCGGACGCCGAGAAGATGGTTCGCCAGATCGCCAGCCATTCCTTTGCCGCCCTCAGCGATGACGATTGGCGCGCCTATACTGAGGCGCTGTTCGTGGAGCGGGATGGGGCGATCAAGCCGGATTACGATCCGAAGCTTCTGAAGACCGTTGCCACGCTCGATCTCGAAGAGGCGGTGCCGACGCTCTGGCCGCAATTCGACAGCCTGCGGCACGTGCCGCTGTTGTCGATCCGGGGCGAGAATTCCGATCTGTTGACCGCTGCGACCGTGGAGGAGATGGCCTGGCGCCATCCCGGCATGGAGCGGCTGACGGTCGAAGGGCAGGGGCATGCGCCTCTGCTGCGCGATCAGCCGACGCTCGATCGGATCGCGGCCTTCGCACGCCGTTGCGATCTCCATCAGCCTGCGAAGCCATAGAGGTGTCGCCGAATTCCCCCTGAGACTTTCGTGAGGCGCCTCTGCCGCCGCGACAAAGGTCGGGGTGGCTCACGTCCTGGCTTCGGGAGAGGCGAGGGGCGGCGCTTGCGGCTTCATCGGGCAGGCTGAGAAGCCTGCCGAGTTCTGCCAAGTTCGCACGGCCTCATGTCGCTCTGCCAAGTTCGTTTCGCGCAGTTCCGATCAGCCGGGCCGATTGGGCCCTGGCCGAGCCTGCATGTTCGTCCGAACGGGGGAGCTGAGGCTTGTCGCGCGAGCCTGATAGGATTTCACGCAAAGGGTGCCACGCTTTGAGGCTCTTTGGCGCTCTGAAAACCCGCAGAGTCGGAAGAAGCCGAGCCGCTGGCCCAAAAGAAAAGGCCCGGCGTTGCCGCCGGGCCTTCCCAATTCCGATCGCTTGAAGCGATTAGAACGTGCGCTGTGCGCGGAACATCACGCCCCAGATGTCGTCCGGAGAGTCTTCGTCGGCGAACTCCCAATCGACATTGTTGTAGGCAACTTCGACGCCCATCAGGAAGCCAGAAACCGGCGTCCAAGCGACGTTACCCGTGATGCCGTAGAAGTCGAGGTCACCAAGGGCTTCGTAGTCGATGTCCGTGTAGGACGCATTCAGAGACGCCGTCCACTGCGTGGCGAAGTCAGCCGAAATGCCGCCGCGGACGTTCCATGCCTTCGTCAGCTCGAGGGAGCCGTCTTCGTCGATGGTCACGTCAGAGAGCGTGTTCTCGAGGATGAGGCTGTTCACGCCGGCGGTGATGTAGGAAACAGCACCCTGCGTGTAGTTGGCCTGAACCGAAGCCTCGAAGCCCGTGCCCGGGATGCCGGCGGTCACGCCAGCGCCGATGGCCCAGCCGAGATCGCTGTCGTCGTCGTCGAGCAAGCCGAGGTCGTCAGACACGGAGTCGACGCCGGTGTCGTGAAGGACACCCATGATCTGGGCCGAACCCCAGCCCTGATCGACGCGCACGTTGGCGACGACGTCCGGGAATTCCTGACCGTCGATGACAACGCCATCGAAGTGCGCACGACGGCCGCCGGAAGCGGCGTCTTCGAACGACAGCGTGGCGGAAACGCCATTGCCGACGTTGAAGGTGTACGCGAAGAGCGTCTGCTCGGTCGTGTTATCGTCGATGCCGATACGCGTGCCGTAGCCGTAGGTGCCGAAGAAGTCGAAGAACGACGAGGCATGACCGACGGTGAGGGTGCCCATGTCATTCGAGAGCTGGATGAAAGCGTTCTCGAGATACTGGCCCTCATCGTAGTTGTCGGCGAAGCTCGACGGGCCGATCTGGAGCGAAGAGCTCACATAGGCGCGCAGAAGACCGAAATCGGTCTGCGTACGAGCGTCGAGGCGGACATAGCCACGAGCACGCGAGGTGAACTCGTTGAACGTGTCGCCCTGGTCGTCGCCATTGACGTAGTGCGCTTCAACGCGCACCCGACCGCCGACCTTCAAGCAGGTGTCGGTGCCCGGGATGTAGTAGAATCCAGCGCCAAACGCGTCGCAAATCCGCACGTATTCAACCGGCTCCGCGACCGGCAGATCGGCGGCCTGTGCTCCGGTGACGGCCATCACAGCAGCCGCCGAGCCGAAAAGAAGGCTCTTGAGTTTCATTTGTAGACCTCCAGTCCAAGTTGCACGAGCCGGGGGAGTTGCGTTCCAGTCCGCGCCGTTGTTGGCATCGGTTCTGAGTGGCGTCCCCCGCCCCTCAACCTTCTCCGTTTCGAAGAAGTGGGCTGCCTCGTGGCTGCCTGAGGCCACACTATTCATCCGCCCTGCACAGGCAACATCAGAATGCCCGCGCTGCCGGCTTTGGCAATCGATGTTGCACAATTGCCACGAAGCGGGCCCCAAACCCTAAGAAAGGCTTAACGTGGACGCCGTTTCGCGGCTCTTTCGTGCCTCTGGGGGCCTTGCGCACAGCCTTCAAGGTCGGGGGCCGGGAGAGAATCGTGCGCCGAAGCCACACATTTTGGATGGGCTCAGATTCGGATCAGGCGAATCTCTGTTGCGTCAGCGGGGCCGCGCGGAGGGGAATCACCGGGGACGCGAATCTCTCTTCGAAAACCTGGGGCGGCATCGGCGCTCCGGACAAAGGCCCCTGGATGCGGTCACAACCGGCGGCTGCCAGAGCCCGCCGCTGCGCCTCCGTCTCGACACCTTCGGCGATGACCATGAGGTTGAGGCTGTCGGCGATGCGCATGACCTTGCGGATGAGGGGAGGCGGCTCGGCTGCGATATCGCGCATATGCGCCGGATCGATCTTGATCTCGTCGAAGGGCAGCGCTTTGAGCTGGGCGAGGCGCGTGAGGCGGGCGCCAAGACTCTTGAGAGTGAAGCGTACGCCGGAACGGCGCAGCCGATGCATCTTGTCGGCGAGCGCCACATCGTTCTTGCCGACGATGATCTCCGGCAATTCGAGCGTGAGGCGCCTGGGGTCGGCGCCGGCATCCAGAAGAAAGCGGTTGATCCGTCTGACGGCGCCGCGTTCGTGCAGCATGCGCGCGTTGACACCCACGGAAAGCGACAGCCGGCAGAGTTCCGGCCTTGTGCCCCAGCTGCCGAGGAGCGCGCAGGCCTGAGCGATCGCCTGGCGCGTCAGGGCTTCTGCCTGCCCGGCCTCTTCGGCGAAGCTTGTCAGCTCCTGGCTGCGGAAAGCCCCCCATCTTTCATGGTGCCAGGAGGGCAGGAGCTCGGCGCCACGGCAGTTGCCGTCGACATCATATTGAGCGTCGAGCAGGAACTCGATGTCGCCGCTGTCGATCGCACGGCGAAAGTCGGCAATTGCGCCGACATGCTCGCGGGCGGGGTTTCGCGTTGCGGCGCTGAAGACGCTGAGGCCGTTGCGGCCGGCGGCCTTGGCTTCGTACATCGCGAGATCGGCGCGTTTGAGGAGTTCTTCCGGATCGCTCTCGCGTCCGTCCAGCAAGGTAAGGCCGATCGAGCAGGTGGTCTGAAAGCGCTGCTCGTTGAGGAGGCAGGGCTGGTCGACCGCCTGCAGCACTTTGCGCGCCACCCTGTCGGCGTGGCGCATCGCCTGCGCTTCCGTATCCCCCAGATCCTGCAAGAGCACGACGAACTCGTCGCCCCCGAGCCGGGCGACGGTATCGAGCTCGCGCAGGCACAGACGCAGACGCTGGGCGGTGCTGGCGAGGAGCAGGTCGCCGACATCGTGGCCGTAGCTGTCGTTGATGACCTTGAAATTATCGAGATCGATGAAGAGGAGGGCGCCGAAGCCTTTGCGCCGCCGGCTCGCGGCGAGCGCCATCGCCAGCCTGTCGCGCAGCATCTGCCGGTTCGGCAGGCCGGTCAGCGAATCGAAATAGGCGAGCTCATAGATCTGCCGCTCATTGGTCTTGAGGGCGGTGACATCCGAAACGAGGCCGTGCCAGAGGACGGAGCCATCGGGCTCGCGGTCGGGCACGGCGCGACCGGAAAGCCAGATCGTGCCGCGATAGGGATGATTGACGCGAAATTCCAGCGCCCAGGGCGTCATGCGGGTTGCCGAGCGCAACAGGCTCGCCGACAGACGCAGGCGGTCGTCGCGATGGACGGCGGCGAGGAGAGGAGAGGCGTCGTTGCGCACGTCCTCAGGGGCGACCCCGAAAAGCGGTTCAAGGCCGAGACCGGCATAGGGGACCGCACTGGTCGCGTTCGGCCGCCGCCGCAGTTGAAAAAGACAGGCCGAAATGACGGCGCCGATCCGTTGCAGGCGCTCATGCAGCTTTAGCTGTTCGATCGTTCCGGTCACCTCGCGGACGGTCCCCTCATAATAGAGTGTCTCGCCGGTCGCCGGGTCGCGTACGAGATGGGCGTTCTCCTCCACCCAAATGCGCTCGCGCGTCTTGTGACGGTAGACCTCGGAGATGAACCTCTCCACCCGACCGTGTTCGCGCAGGGCGGTCTGGAACTCGGCTCGCCGCGTCGGGTCGACGTACCATTCGGTGGCGATGTCGTGGACATTCGCCAACATCTCCGCCTCGCTGTCGTAGCCGTTGAGGCGCACGAGGGCGGGATTTGCCGCGAGCTGGCGGCCGTCGATGGACGAACGGTACACGCCTTCCTGAATGTTCTCGTAGATGGCGCGGAACGTCGCCTCCGGCTCTTGCTCTGTCCGGAGAGCCGGGGCCTGTGCAGGCTCGGGCGCGATGCCATGAAGGATGGCGACGCATTCATCGGCGCGCGTGCCGCCGCTCGTGAAGGCGCTCAGCGTGAGATTGACCCGCACGGGACAGCCATTGCCGCCGATGCAGTGCATTTCGCCGCTGCATTCCGAAAGAGCACCGCAGCTGAGGCTCGTCAGGCGCTCGCCCCAGATATTGCGCTCCTCCGGAATTGCGAGAGAGATCAGGGAGCGGCCGGCGAGCCCCTCCGGCTCGAATCCGAGAAGGCTGGCACAGCGATGGTTGATCCGGGTGACGCCGCCGTCGGCGAAACGGATCTGGGCCGCGGCGACGATGTTCTGATCGAACAGAGACGCCGGTGCGCTCGTCTGGAGCGCGCTCGATTGAGGTGCATTCGCCTGAGGTGCATTCGATTGCGGCCCACCCGTCTGCGGGCGCGTGATGGGACACGGCGGCGGCTCAGAATCCGCGACAGCTCTCGCACTCGCCGCTTGTTCCCCCATCGGCTCGTCCTCTCCAACCACCGGTGCAGATTCCCCCAGCCTTATGACCAATTTCCTAGAGGAACGATGCTCCCTGAACCTGTCTGGTCAGTAGGTGAATATAATATTAATTCTGACTGCGTATTTGTATTGTCTCCACCTGCAAATGTAAAACAGGTTCTGCTCGCCTATCAATTGTTCTTTTGTACGACTTTCGCGTCACCGAATAATTTCGGATACGCGACGGTGCGCCGGCCGATGGAGTCTGCCGGCGTCACGTCCGAATGAATACCTGCTTGCGGTTTTAGGGGCGGTGCAGCCCGTCTTGGACGGCGGTCTCTGACGGCAGAGGGCGCGTGAAAGGGCTAACGGACCGGATCGCCGTGCGCCAGATCCTCGGAGATGGAGAGCGTATGGCCGAGGCGGCTGCGATAGGCCTGAAGGTTTTCCATCACCTTCTGGACGTAGTTGCGCGTCTCGTCGAAGGGGATGCGCTCGACCCAGTCGACGGGATCGGTCTCCGCCCCGCGTGGATCGCCGTAACGTTTCACCCAATCGATGGCGCGGCCTGGCCCGGCATTATAGCCCGCGAAGGTCATTATATATGAGCCGCGCAGATTGGTCAGAAGTTCGCCGAGATGGGCGGCGCCCAAAGTGGCGTTGTAGGCGGGGTCGCTCGACAGGCGCACGAGAGAGAAGGGAAGGCCGATCTGCCGCGCCGTATAGCGCGCGGTCGCGGGCATGAACTGCATCAGCCCGCGCGCCCCGACATGGCTGGTGGCCGACGGGTTGAAGGCGCTTTCCTGTTTGGAGACCGCATATAGAAGTGCGCGATCGACGATTGCCGGCTGCGGAATGTCCGGCGGGACGACGATGAGCGGCGCGCGCAGGGCCCCGACCTCGACGCCGCGGGCATCGGCACGGGCGGCGGCGAGCATGCCGTAATGCGGTTCGTTGATGCGCCGGGACAGCGTATCGAGAAGGGAAAGCTCGCCAGGACTATCAAGCTTGTCGCCGAGCGCCATGAAAAAGGCGCGGGTGCGGAAATTGTGCTGTGCCGCCGCGAGGCGTTTGATGGCGTGCACTTCCGGCCTTGCGGCAAAGCGCAGCCTGTCGAGTGCGGTCGGGCGCGGCCGGAGTTCGAGTCCCGTATGGGTGAGGCCCAGCGCTTCGCGCGACAGCTGACCATAATATGTGGCGCCATGGCGGGCGGCGACGGAATAGGCCTTGGCCGCCTGATCGGCATGGCCGCTCGCGGCATGGGCGCGACCGAGCCAGTAATAGCCGCGCGCGATGGAGCGCGGCTGCGTGGCGACGGCGGCGATCCTCGCAAAATGCGCCCGCGCGGCACGCGGGGAATCGAGATATCGGAGTGCCAGCCAGCCGGCATGGAATTCCGCTTCGACAATCGCCTCAGGCGATTGCGCGGCATGGGTGGCCGCCACTGAATAAGCAAGGGCGGGGTAGCCTTCTTCCAGGAGCATGCGCGCCAGATCCTTGCGCAGCTCCCACCACCGGTCGGCATCGCCCAGCTTGCTGCCGTCGCGCTCCACCAGGCTCATGCGCAACGCGGCTTCGACAAGCTGGTCTTTGCGAATGAGCATCAGGATGCGGGCGTATTCCCAGGCGGGCTCGCCACGGAAACGCGTCTTGATGGCCATCAGGCTCGCGGTCGAGCCGCCGCGGTCGACGGCGGCGGCGACGGCACGTGCCAGCTGGTCATAGCCCGGGCCGATCGCCTGGCCGACGCGGATCGCCTCGCCCGTGCGCTTGTGCAGGAGAAGTCTGCGGAAGCGGTAGAGGTGGTCCTCTCGTGTCAGCGCGTCGGCATGCTCGGCCAGAATATGCGCCATCTGCGTGCTCGACAGCGATTCCTCGCGCCAGATCCGGCGAACGATTTTCCGGCTGCGCTTGTGCCAGCCGCGCTCCGAATAGATATCGGCGAGCCGCAGCCAGCCATCATCCGTCATCGGCGCGCCTTCGGCATAGAAGGCGAGAAGGGCTTCGCCCGTCGGATGCGTGCGCAGGAGCGCCTGTTCGGCGCGCAGCCTGAGGAGGTCGGGATCGGGCCAGTCCGGATGGTCGCGTGCGACTTCCTCGATCGTGGCCGGGGCGAGGCCGGAGAAGGGCGCGCGGGCGACGAAGAAGCGAATGAGTTCGCGGTCGAACGCGTTCGGCAGGGTCTCGGAGAAGGCGAGCGCGCTCGTATAGGCATCGGCCGTCACGAGATCTAGGCCGCGCTTCAGGAGGTCGGCCTGCGAAAAGCCGTAAGGCGGGCGATCGTTCTTCATCCGGTTCAGCCGCTCAGCTGCGGCACCCATCGGGATCGGACGCGGGCGCGGCGCCAGAAAGGCAAGCTCCTGCGATCCGGTCTTCTCTGCAGCGTTCTCCTGTGACGGGGCCGGCTTCTCCGTTTGGGCCGAGAGCGTCTCGCCGGTTCCGATCGAGCCGGTGGTCGTTTCGGGCTCGCCGCTGGCCGAGGCGTCCCCATCCGTCTCCTGGGCCGGGTTTTCATCGGCGCTGGCGGCTGCGGCGTCGGCTGCGGCCGTTTCTTCAGGCGCAGCGTTTTCGGGGGCCGCATTCTCGGGGGCCGCATTCTCGGCGGTCGAATCTTCGGATGCAGAGGCGGGTGTCGCCTTCGCTTCCGCGACATCGCCCGGCTTTGCGTCTGGAGTTGCGTCTGCGGCAGGGCGGGGCGCGGGCATGGCTTCAACGCTCGCCGGGGCCTTTTCCACCGGGCGCGGCTTCGGCAGCATCGGCGTTGCGGGTGCGGCGGTCGCCACGGGGGCTGAAAGCACGAGCAGAGACTCCCCAGCCGCGATGGCCAGGGCGAACGCTGCGGCGATCGCCGCGAGTTTCCTGCTCGGCAAGATCACGTGTTCGGTTCTGCTTCCTTGCGGCCCCAGAGCGGAGGCGGTGCGCTTGCTCTTGCCAGGATGCGCCACTATCGTCCGCCGCCACAGTCAAAAGGACAGAATTTTTGGGCCAAGTTATGTTCAAGGGGTCAATTCCGGCGCTGGTGACGCCCATGCGCAACGGTAATGTCGATGAAGAGGCGTTCCGCAACTTCCTGGAATGGCAGATCGGCGAGGGCAGCCACGGCTTCGTGCCGGTTGGCACGACCGGCGAATCACCGACGCTGTCGCATGCCGAGCACAAGCGGGTGGTGGAATTGTGCGTCGAGGTCACGGCCAAAAGGGTGCCGGTGATCGCCGGCGCAGGCTCCAACAATACGCGCGAGGCGATCGAGCTTGCCGAACATGCGGAGAAGGCGGGTGCCGATGCCGTGCTGGTGGTGACGCCTTATTACAACAAGCCGAGCCAGAAGGGCCTCTACGCACATTTCAAGGCTGTGGCGGACGCGATCTCCATCCCGATCATCATCTACAACATCCCGCCGCGCTCGGTGATCGACATGAGCGTGGAGACGATGAAGCAGCTCTTCGAGGATTGCCCGAACATCACCGGCGTCAAGGACGCGACGGCCAATCTGGTGCGCGCCAGCCTGCAGCGCCAGGCGATCGGCACGGAGTTCAACCAGCTCTCCGGCGAAGACCCGACGGCGCTCGGCTTCATGGCGCATGGCGGGCATGGCTGTATTTCGGTGACGGCGAACGTCGCGCCGAAACTCTGTTCGGAATTCCAGAAGGCCTGCATGGCGGGCGATTTCTCAACCGCGCTCGACTATCAGGACCGACTGATGCCACTCCATCGCGCATTGTTCCTTGAGCCGAGCCCGGGACCCACCAAATATGCACTCTCGGTGCTCGGAAAGATGAGCGAGGAAGTGCGCTCGCCGATCACCACGATCGGAGAGGAGACCAAAAGCGAGGTGCAGGACGCGCTTCGCCATGCCGGGCTCCTCAATTAACGCAAGGTTGCAGTTGGATTTCGATGGCGAAGAAGACGACGACGAACAACAAGGTTGTGGCCGACAATCGGCGCGCCCGTTTCGATTACGAAATCGGCGAGACGATCGAGGCTGGCCTGCAGCTCGTCGGAACTGAGGTGAAGAGCCTCCGGCAGAACAAAGCCAATATCGCGGAATCCTATGTGAGCCCGGAACGCGGTGAGGTGTGGCTGATCAACGGCAACATCCCGGAATACGTCCAGGCGAACCAGTTCAACCATGATCCGCGACGCAAACGCCGGCTGCTCTTGCATCAACGCGAGATCGACCGGCTGTCGCAGAGCGTCGACCGCGAAGGCATGACCATCGTGCCGCTGCGGCTTTATTTCAACGATCGCGGCATCGCCAAGCTCGCGATCGCGCTCGCCAAGGGCAAGAAGACCCACGACAAGCGCGAAACCGAGAAGAAGCGCGACTGGCAGCGCGAGAAGAACCGGTTGCTGAAGGAGCTCGGCTAGCCGGGCTTCTGCTGCGGTTCAGTGGCGGCTCACGAGAGGAGCTCGCCTGAACCTGCGCTTCTCTCTGCGAGATAAAGCGCCCGGGGCGGAACGGCGACGCCGGCGAGCAGGAATGCGAGCACCATAAAAGCTGCTGCGATCAGATTGAAGCGCCGCACCGGCGCGCCGAAACCTTTTAGAATTTCAAGGGCTTCCTCGGCCTGGCTCGATGGCACGCGCAAGGCGACGCCGCCGAGTGCAACGCTGTAATGCCAGGCGACGGAGATGTGCTGCGGCCCCACCGGCACCACGACGATGCCGTGGGCCTTGAGCATGCAGATAGCGAGCGATGTCTGGCTCGGACCATAGACATGCGCGATCGTCGTCAGATCTTGTGTCGGCTCGGCCATGCCATTCCCCCCCCATTCCGATAACGGCGTAGCCTTTCAACCAATGTCGCGGCAAGGTTGCGCCGATGTCTGGATGCCGGCTGGAATTTCTTGGTTAGAGAACGATTAACGCGGCTTGCTCAAGAGATTGCGGATCTCTGCGAACACGCCTTTGAACATTTTTTCCGTCAGAACACCGGTGTTCGTGTTGTAACGCGAGCAATGGTAACTGTCGAAAAGGCGGAGGCCGCCTGACGCCTCGCCCGGGATTTCGTGTATCGCTCCATGGCCGAAGGGCGCGTCCTTGAGGCGCAGGCCGAGGGTGCGCACGACGCTGTCATGGGCGATGCGCCCGAGCGCCAGGATGGCCGAAAGCTCGGTGTGGCGGGCGATGGTCGCGGCGAGGAACGGCCGGCAATTGTTGATCTCCGCGCCGACCGGCTTGTTCTGCGGCGGCACGCAGCGGACCGCATTGACGATCGCCGCATCGATCAGTTCGAGCGTGTCGTTGGGATCGGCGCGGTATTCGCCGCGCGCGAAGCCATATTCGATCAGCGTGTCGTAGAGGAGATCGCCGGCATAATCGCCGGTGAAGGGGCGTCCCGTGCGGTTGGCGCCGCGCAGGCCCGGCGCCAGCCCGATGATCAAGAGCCGGGCCGAGGAGGGGCCGAAGGTCGGCACGGGCGCGTTGTGCCAGGTGGGCTCTTTGGCTCGCCATTCGTTGCGGAATTCGACGAGGCGCGGGCAGAGGGGGCAGTCGCTCGGAGGATTTGCGGGCGGACAGGCGCCGCGGGAGGCTTCCGACGAAGACTGCAATTCCCCCGCGGCCGGGTTTTCAGCGTATTTCACCGGGCGCTCGTGTCGACTTCATCATCATCGTCGTAATAATCGAACTCGTCGTCCTCATAGGAGCCGGGGCTGCCGTCGTTCTGGTCATCGGAGGCGGGACGTGTGCGGGCGGGGCCGGCACGACCGAATTCGGCTGCCATGTCGGCAAGCTCGAGAAAATGGTCGGCCTGGCGACGAAGGTCGTCGGAGATCATCGGCGGTTGCGACTTCAAGGTCGAGGCAACGGTCACCTTCTTGCCTTTGCGCTGCAAGGCATCGACCAGATAGCGGAAGTCTCCGTCGCCGGAGAAGAGGATGAGGTGGTCTATGTGCTCGGCGATTTCCATTGCATCGACCGCGAGCTCGATGTCCATATTGCCCTTGACCTTCCGCCGACCCTGCGCGTCGGTGAATTCCTTCAAGGGCTTGGTGACGATACGGTAGCCATTGTAATCGAGCCAATCGATCAAAGGGCGGATCGAAGAATATTCCTGATCCTCGGCAAGCGCAGTATAATAAACCGCGCGCAAGACATAGGCTTTCTTGCGAAAACTATCGAGAAGACGACGGTAGTCGATGTCGAAACCCAGCGAGCGGGATGTTGCGTAAAGATTGGCTCCATCCAGAAATAAGGCAACTTTTTCACGCGCATCGAACATCGTGAACCTCCTCTAAGACAATGTGTTTTCTTGGAAATTTTTGCCGCACCAAGAAAGTTGCCAACGCCTAAGTGAGGGATTCGGCGCTTTCAAGGCAGGCTGTTCGTAAACCTTGCGGGACTGTTGAAAAAGGCCTATGGGGAACCCAATTCCCGTTTTCGAACGATTTTTGAGGAGGTGCATCCATGGCGCGCGTCACCGTGGAAGATTGCGTCGACAAGGTCGATAACCGGTTCGATCTCGTGCTTCTTGCGGCGCACCGCTCGCGCACGATCTCGAATGGTTCGCCGCTGACGGTGGACCGTGACAACGACAAGAACCCCGTCGTTGCCTTGCGGGAGATTGCCGACGAGACGATTCAGCCCGAGGATATGAAAGAAGATCTCATTCATTCCTTGCAGAAGTTCGTCGAGGTCGACGAGCCGGAGCCGGCTCCGGAAGAGATCGAAGCCCAGAGCGGCGGTGCAGAAGACGAAATGACCTTCGATCGGATGAGCGAAGAAGAGCTTCTGCGCGGTCTGGAGAGCCTCGATCCGCCCGAGCGGCGCGACGACTGAGAACGGCCTCAGGACATCGGCGGCGGGAGTTTTCCCCGCCGCGACGATAAAGCCCCGCCGGTGCGGGGCTTTTTTTTTCGCACGGATGCGCTCAGCCTTTGTAAAGCCTATATCCGGCAAAATGGATTGAAAGCGGTTCACTAGCCGCGCAGGGCTACAAGGCCGCGAGGACGTCTGGGGATGATGCGCCAATACGAGCTGGTCGAGCGGGTCGCCGCCTACAATCCAGCCGTCAACGAAGATCTGCTCAATCGCGCGTATGTCTATGCCATGAAGAAGCATGGCACGCAGAAGCGCGCCTCCGGCGATCCCTACTTTTCCCATCCCCTCGAAGTCGCGGCCATCATCACCGAACTCAGGATGGATGACGCCTCCGTCGCCGTCGCGCTTCTCCACGACACGATCGAAGATACGAGTGCCACGCGTGACGAGATCGACAAGCTCTTCGGCACCGAGATCGGCCGCCTCGTCGACGGGCTGACGAAGATCGACCGGCTCGATCTCGTCTCGCGCGAGGCCCGGCAGGCGGAGAGCCTCAGAAAGCTGCTTCTCGCCGTCGCCGACGATGTGCGCGTGCTTCTCGTCAAGCTCGCCGACCGTCTGCACAATATGCGCACGATCCAATACGTGCCGGAGGCGAAGCGCGGACGCATCGCCGAAGAGACGATGGAAATCTATGCGCCGCTCGCCGGGCGCATGGGCATGCAGGCCGTGCGCGAGGAGCTGGAAGAGCTGTCCTTTCGCACGCTCAATCCGGAAGCCTATGCGACGATCGCGGCGAAGCTCGTCGATCTTCGCGAGCGCACCGGCGGCGACATCGAGACGATCCAGGTGGCGCTTGAAAAGAGATTGCAGGACAGCGGCATCAACGGCGAGATCCGCGGCCGGCAGAAGCGGCCTTATTCGATCTTCGCCAAGATGCAGCGCAAGGCCGTCGGCTTTGAGCAATTGTCGGATATCTTCGGCTTCCGCATCTTTTTTCACGACGTGAGCGACTGCTACCGGGCGCTCGGTGCCGTGCATACGGAATGGAGGATGGTGCCGGGGCGCTTCAAGGATTACATCTCCACGCCCAAGCAGAACGGCTACCAATCGCTGCATACTACGGTGGTCGGGCCGGGCAAGCAGCGCGTCGAGCTGCAGCTTCGCACCTATGCGATGGACCGGATCGCCGAATACGGCATCGCCGCGCATCCGCTCTACAAGGACGGTATCGCCGCCGACCGGGACCGGCTGGCGCGCGAATCCTCTGCCTATGCCTGGCTGCGGCAGACGGTGGAACACATCGCCCATGGCGACGCGCCGGAAGAGTTTCTGGAAAACACCAAGCTCGAGCTCTTTCAGGACCAGGTCTTCTGCTTCACGCCGAAGGGGCGCCTCATCGCGCTGCCGCGTGGCGCGACGCCGATCGACTTCGCCTATGCGGTGCACACCGATATCGGCGACACCTGCGTCGGCGCGAAGGTCAACGGCAAGCTGACGCCGCTCGTGACGCCCTTGGAGAACGGCGACGAGGTGGAGATCGTGCGCTCCGAAGCGCAGCGGCCGCCGCCCGCATGGGAATCCGTCGTCGTCACCGGCAAGGCGCGCGCCGCCATCCGGCGTGCTACGCGCGCCCATGTGCGCAAGCAATATGCGGGGCTCGGCCGCCATACGCTGCACCGGGCCTTCGAGCGATTGGAGGAGCCGTGGTCGGAAGCGCGCCTCAAGGAGCATGTCGGCCATTTCGGCTTCGAAGACGTCGAGGATCTCCTCGCCGCTGTCGGGCGCGGTCAGGTCAATGCCGAAGCGGTGATGAACTCCGTCTTCCCCGAGCGCATGGTCGCGACGCAGGCGGGCACGCGCACCAATACCTGGCACGATACGGCGCGAGCGAGCCTCGGCTTCAGCCTCGACGAGGAAGGCCGGCGTGGCGCGCATGACGACAACGCTCTGCCCATCCGCGGGGCAAGCGGCGACATGCCGATTCGTTTCGATCCGGAAGGCGGTGCTGTGCCGGGCGACCGTATCGTGGGCATCCTCACACCAGGTGAGGGGATTACCATCTATCCGATCCATTCTCCGGCCCTGACGGAATTCGAGAACGAGCCTGATCGGTGGGTCGACGTGCGCTGGGATATCCCGGGCGGTTCGGCGGAGAGATTTCCGGCGCGGATCAGGGTGTCGACGCTCAACGAGCCGGGGTCTCTTGCCGAGATTGCAGATTCGATCGGCCGCAGTGACGGGAATATTGACAATCTTCGGATGCTGCAGCGCCGTCGTGACTTTACCGAGCTTGAAATCGATCTAGAAGTCTGGAACCTCAAGCATTTGAACCACATCATGCGGAACTTGAGGGCGAAATCGGTGGTGAGCGGCGTGGTGCGCGTCAACGGATAGTTGGGATTTCAAGCCGCTGCGTCATGCGGGCGGAGAGATCAGAAGGCGAAAGATGCTGTTTCGCAGACGTATAGAGGAAGGCCGTTTTCAACGCTTGCGCGTCTGGCTTTGGCCGCGTTCGAGCTGGCGACGCTCGTTTCTCTATTTCATGAAGCGGATTTTGCGGCTCTCCGCGACGCCGCATGCGATCGCCGCGGGCTGCGCAGCCGGCGTCTTCACCTCGTTCACGCCGTTTCTCGGCCTGCATTTCGTGATTTCTTTTGCGATCGCCTGGCTCATCGGCGGCAACCTCATCGCCGCCGCACTCGGCACCTCGATCGGAAACCCGCTCACTTTCCCCTTCATCTGGGCCGCGACCTACAAGCTCGGCCATCTTCTGTGGCGCGGCGCACACGAACTGCCGCCACCCCGTCTCGGGCACGATCTGGTGGAAAAATCCTTCGAGCAGCTCCTGCCGATCCTGAAGCCGATGACGGTCGGGGCCATCCCGCTCGGGCTCGTCGCTGGCATCATCACCTACACGATTGTCTACAGGCTCGTGGCGGCCTATCAGGCAAACCGGCGAGAGCGTTTCGTCGCGCGGCGCAAGCCCGCGGCGAGCGATGCCCCGCAGAACGGTGCAAGCTTCAACGGAATTCAATGACCTCTTCGCTTCGGCTCGGTATCAACATCGATCACGTGGCAACGGTGCGCAATGCGCGCGGCGGCGACCATCCAGACCCCTTAAGAGCGGCGAAAATCGCCGAGGCGGCTGGCGCCGACGGCATCACCGCACATCTGCGCGAAGATCGCCGCCATATCCGCGACGGGGATATCGACCGGCTCATGAGCGAGATCTCGCTGCCGCTCAATCTGGAGATGGCGGCGACCGACGAGATGCTCGAAATCGCGCTGAAGCACGGCCCGCGTGCGGCCTGCCTCGTTCCCGAACGGCGCGAGGAACGCACCACGGAAGGCGGGCTCGACGCGGCCGGCAGCCTCACGCGGCTCGGGCCGATCGTGAGGGCGCTCAACGAAAGGGGCGTGCGCGTTTCGCTGTTCATCGAGCCGGCGAAAGCGCAGCTCGATGCGGCGCGGACGCTTCACGCGCCCGTCGTCGAATTGCACACCGGGCGCTTCTGCGATCTCTGGCGCGAGGGCGACGAGGCCGGCGCCGAGGAAGAGCGCCAGCGCATTGCGGAGATGGCGCGCTACGGCGTTTCGATCGGGCTCGAAGTGCATGCCGGCCACGGGCTCGGCTACGACAATGTGGCGCCGATCGCCGCGCTCGCCGAAATCCGCGAGCTCAATATCGGCCATTACCTCATCGGCGAGGCGATCTTCGTCGGGCTTGAGGAGAGCATCCGCGAGATGCGCCGGCTGATGGATGCGGCCCGCGCGGAGGCGGGAGAGGCGGCATGATCATCGGGCTCGGCTCCGACCTCATTGACATTCGCCGGGTGGAACAGACGCTCGACCGCTTCGGCACGCGCTTCGTCGAACGCGTCTTCACCGAGGTGGAGCGCGCGAAATCGGAACGCCGGCGGATGCGGGCGGCGTCTTACGCCAAGCGCTTCGCTGCCAAGGAGGCCTGTTCGAAGGCACTCGGGACGGGGCTTCGGCAGGGTGTCTTCTGGCGCGATATGGGCGTGGTCAATCTCCCATCCGGCAAGCCGACCATGCGGCTGACCGGCGGGGCGGCGGAAGTGCTTGCCCGCATGACGCCCGAGGGCTACGAAGCGCTCATCCATCTCACCATCACCGACGACGGCCCGCTGGCGCAGGCTTTTGTGGTGATCGAGGCGGTGCGCGCAGACTGACGGCGCTGCCGCATTCAGGCCTCAAAAACAGAATTAATGCGCAGCGGAGACGGCCCGGCGTTGCAGGCGGGGGACGCTGCCGTTAAACCCGCGAGCAATTTCCCAAGGACGGAGCCATGAACGTGGCCGAACGCAGCGCCGAATCCGAGAAAGCCAAATCGAGCGGAGGCCTGGGCGAAACGCTCAAGGTCGTTATCCAGGCGCTCTTGATCGCGCTCGTCTTCCGCACCTTTCTCTATCACCCTTTCAACATTCCTTCCGGATCGATGATGCCGACACTTCTCGTCGGCGATTATCTCTTCGTCTCGAAGTTCAGCTACGGCTATTCGCGCTACTCTTTCCCGATCGACCTGTCGTTCATCCATGGCCGCATCTGGGAAGGCGACGGGCCGAAGCGCGGCGATGTCGCCGTCTTCCGGCTGCCGCGCGATCCCAAGACCGATTACATCAAGCGCGTCATCGGACTGCCTGGCGACAAGATCCAGATGAAGAACGGCCTTCTCTACATCAACGGCACGCCGGTGGAGCGCGAACGCGTCGAGGATTACACCGGCGAGAACGCCTTCGGTCAGGAGATCAAGGTCGCGCAGTACCGCGAGACGCTGCCGGACGGCGTCAGCTACATGACGCTCGACCTCACGCCGAACGGCGAGAAGGACAATACCGGCGTCTACGAAGTGCCGGCCGGTCATTATTTCATGATGGGCGACAATCGCGATAATTCCTCCGACAGCCGCTTTCTGAATTTCGTCGGCTTCGTGCCGGAAGAGAATCTCGTCGGACGCGCCGAGGTCATCTTCTTCTCGGTCGAGGAGGACAGCCATGTCTGGGAATTCTGGCGGTGGCCGTGGTCGTTGCGCTACAACCGGTTGCTTGAAGCATTATGAGCGGCAAGGCTTCGCTCGGCGATCTTGAAGAGCGGATCGGCCATCATTTCACCCGCCCGGACCTGCTGAAGCGCGCGCTGACGCATGCGAGCGCCATCGGCGACGAGCGGCGCGGCGATCCGCTGAATACCTATGAGCGGCTGGAGTTCCTGGGCGACCGGGTGCTGGGCCTCGTGATCGCCGATTTGTTGATCGAGGAATATCCGCAGGCGCCGGAGGGCGAGTTGTCCCGCCGGCTCGCACGGCTCGTCAATCGCGACGCCTGTGCGGAAGTGGCGGAGGAGATGCATCTCGCCGAGCATTACCGCGTCGGGGAGAGCCTGGCGCGGGCGACGGAGCGCACGGCGCGGTCGATCCTCGCCGATACGTGTGAATCGGTGATCGGCGCGGTGTTCCGTGATGCCGGCCTGGATGCGGCCAAAGTCATCATTCACCGTTTCTGGATCAAGCGGCTGCGGACGATGCAGGGCCCGCTGCGCGACGCCAAGACCGAATTGCAGGAATGGGCGCATCGCAACGGGCACGGCACGCCGCGCTATCAAGAGAGTGGACGCAGAGGACCGGACCATGCGCCGGAATTCTCCGTCAAAGTGTTGATCGAAGGCGCAGAAGGGGCAGAGGGCCGAGGCCCGTCGAAGCGAGAGGCCGAACATGCGGCCGCTTCCGCCATTCTGCGTCGCGAGGGGGTATGGCTGTGACAACCGAGCTTGAAAGCCCGGCATCATCTGAAAGCGAAGAGCGAACGCGGGCGGGCTTCGTTGCCCTGATCGGCGCGCCGAATGCGGGCAAGTCGACGCTGTTGAACCAGCTCGTCGGGACCAAAGTGGCGATCGTCACCCATAAGGTGCAGACGACACGCTCCGTCATCCGGGGCATCGCCATGCATGAGGGCGCGCAGATCGTCTTCGTCGATACGCCGGGTATCTTCGCGCCGAAGAAGCGTCTGGAAAAGGCGATGGTGAGCACCGCCTGGGCGCAGGTGGCCGATGCCGATATCACCGCCGTTCTCATCGATGCACGTGTCGGTCTCGACGAAGCCGCACTCGGCATCATCGACCGCCTGGGCGAATCCGGGGCGCGCGAGGACAAGCGCGTCCTGATCTTGAACAAGATCGACCTCGTGCGCCGCGACGCGCTTCTCGCCATCACGGCGGAGGCGAATGCGCGGCTGCCGTTCTCGCGCACCTTCATGGTGTCGGCGGCGAACGGCGACGGCGTCAGCGACCTTCTCACGTTTTTCTCCGGGGCGATGCCGGGGGGGCCGTATCTCTATCCCGAAGATCAGGTCTCGGACCTGCCGATACGCGCGATCGCGGCCGAGGTGACGCGCGAGAAGCTGATGCTGCGCCTGCATCAGGAGGTGCCGTATTCGGCGACGGTCGAGACGGAAAGCTGGGAAGAAAAGCGCGACGGATCGGTGAGGATCAGCCAGGTGATCTTCGTGGAGCGCGAAAGCCACCGCAAGATCCTGCTCGGCAAGGGCGGCGAGACGATCAAACAGATTTCGATCGCCGCACGCCGCGAGCTGCACCACATGCTGGAGCGCAAGGTGCATCTCTTCCTGTTCGTGAAGGTGCGCGAAGGCTGGACCAACGATCCCGAACGCTACCGGGAAATGGGCCTGGAATTTCCGAAATAGCGGCGTTGCGGCGCTTGTCGTAAAGCGAAATTCACTTTCCTCAGCCTATAAGCTCTTCCAGTCGATGATGCCGATCCCAGCCGAAAGGTGCATTGAGCCCGATCTGCCGGCATGGCAGAGCGCATTTCTTTCAGCGGTAAGGCCATCTCGCGTTTGGCTTTGCCGGCGCAGCTTTCGCCAAGAGACGCTGCGCTCCGGAATCTTCCTGAATCGTCTCAAAGGGCTGGCGGGCGATTTCAAACTTACGAATCTACTTTAAGAAGGGCAGCACGAGCAGCCCGCTGCGAGGATCTTCATGGACCTACGTCATATCTCTGTCGGCAAGAACCCGCCCCGGGATCTTCATGCCATCGTCGAAATTCCGCTTGGCGGCATTCCGGTGAAATACGAGCTCGAGAAGAAGTCGGGCGCGATCTTCGTCGATCGCTTTCTGCACACCGCGATGTTCTATCCGGGCAATTACGGCTTCATCCCGCACACGCTGTCGCCGGACGGCGATCCTTGCGACATCATGGTGGTGAGCCAGGTGCCGGTGGTGCCGGGCGCGGTCATCCGCTGCCGTCCCGTCGGGGCGCTGATCATGGAAGACGAATCGGGTGGCGACGAGAAAATCATCGCCGTGCCGGTCGACGCGCTGCATCCGTTCTATACCGGCGTGCGCAGCTATCTCGATCTGCCGCAGATCATGTGCGAGCAGATCGCCCACTTCTTCCAGCATTATAAGGATCTGGAGAAGGGCAAGTGGGTCGATGTCGGCCGCTGGGTCGACACCGAAGGTGCCGAACAGCTCGTCCTGGAAGGCATCGAGCGCGCCAAGGCCAAGGGCGCCGAAAAGTAAGCATCGACGAGACGCGGCGCGACGCCCGGTGCGTCGCGCCGCTTGCTCTATGCCCGTGTCGCGCTTGCCTGTGTTCGTGCCGGATCGCCCCATCGCGGGCGAACGAGAAGTGTTTCCGTCGCCGGATGAAACACTCTAAGCCTGCGCCATGGAATGGTCGGAGCACGGTATCGTCCTGTCCACGCGCCGGCATGGCGAGGCGGACATCATCCTGGAGGTGATGACGGAAACGCGCGGCCGTCATCTCGGCCTCGTCAAGGGCGGGCGCTCGCGCCGCCAGCGGCCGATCCTGCAGCCGGGCAATACCTTGTCGCTCACCTGGCGGGCGAGGCTCGACGCGCATCTCGGTAATTTTCGCGCCGAGCCGATCACCGAACGTGCCGCTGCCATCATGGCCGACCGGACCGCGTCCTACGGCATGCAGCTTCTCTCCGCGCATTTCAGGCTCCTGGCGGAGCGGGACCCGCATCCGGCCCTGCATGCGGCGCTCAGGACACTCCTCGACGGGGCGCTCAGCGCCGATGCCGCGCGCGCGGGCTTTGCCGCGGGGATGGTGCATTTCGAGATCATGCTTCTGGAGGAGCTCGGCGTCGGGCTCGATCTCACCGCCTGTGCCGCGACCGGCACGACGGAGCGGCTCGTCTATGTGTCGCCGAAATCCGGCCGTGCGGTGAGCGAGGGGGCAGGGGCGCCTTACCGGGACCGATTGCTGCCTCTGCCGGCGTTTCTGCGCGCAGAAGGCGACGAGACGCTGCCCGACGAGGAAGATCTGGCGGCGGGCTTTGCCATTACCGGGCTGTTTCTCGATCGGCATGTGCTCGCGCCCAGGGGTCTCGGCCTGCCCGAGATGCGCCAGGCCTTTATCCGCACGGCGCTGGCGCGACCGTGAACGTTGCCGTGCCGGGCCTCATCATGCCGCGCGCTTTGTCCGGCGCCCTCGTCATGTCGTGAAAGCCCGCTAGAGTTATCGCCGAACAAGGGAGGCTTATCTCATGAAAGTAACCTGGCTCGGACATTCCGCATTCCGTCTCGAATTCGCCGACAAGGTGGTGATGATCGACCCGTTCCTGTCGGACTCGCCCGTCTTCGAGGGCGACCCGCTGGATGTGGCGAAAGGGGCGACGCATGTTCTGCTGACGCATGGCCACAGCGACCATACCGGCGACACGCTGCCTATCCTCAAGGAGACGGGGGCTATGCTCGTCTCTTCTTTCGAAGTGTGCATGTATCTCGCCGCGCAGGGCGTCGACGAGAACAAGATCAATCCCGGCAATCACGGCGGCACGGTCGATTGCGGCGGCTTCACCGTCTCCTTCGTCAACGCGCTGCATTCCTCCTCGATGATGGTCGACGGCAAGCCGGTCTATCTCGGCAATCCGATGGGCCTCGTCGTCAAGGCGCCGGGCGAGAAGGTGCTCTATCATATGGGCGACACCGACATTTTCGGCGACATGGCTCTCGTCCACGAACGCCACAAGCCGGAAATAGGCATCGTGCCGATCGGCGATCGCTTCACCATGGGCGGCGAGACGGCGGCGCTCGCCTGCCAGCGCTATTTCGATTTCGAGAAGATCTTCCCGTGCCATTATCGCACTTTCCCGCTCGTCGATCAGACGCCGGACAAGTTCCTGGCGGCGCTCGGTGACGATGCCGGCAAGGTGCTGGTGCCCGAGGTCGGAGAGACGATGGAGGTCTGAGGCCTGCCTGTTATGAACGACTGAGAGGGCGGGGCGGCGTTTTGTCCGCCCCCGCATCTCCTGCCGGCATCGGATGGTTGGCATGCCGGGGCGCGGGGCGTTGCCGCGCCGGTTTCTGCGGTCTATAGCGGGCCGGAGAAGAGGGGTTTTTTATGTCCGTCGATCTTTCCACCGTCAAACGCGTCGCGCATCTCGCCCGCATCAAGGTCACCGAGGAAGAGGCCGAGGGCCTGCGCGGCGAGCTCAACACCATTCTCGGCTTTGTCGAGCAATTGCAGGAAGTCGATGTCGAGGGCGTCGAGCCGATGACCTCCGTCGCCGCGATGACGCTCAAGATGCGAGCCGACGAGATCACCGATGGCGCCAAGGCCGCCGACATCGTCGCCAACGCGCCTTTGAGCGAGGACAATTTCTTCCTGGTTCCCAAAGTCGTGGAATGAGCCGTGACGGCGGTTCTGGAACAATCGGTTTCTATCGCTGCGGAGCCTCCCGATCAGCCGGAGGTGCATGCGCTCATCGCCGACCTCAACGCCTATCTTCTGTCTTTCTACCTTCCCGAAGCCTGCCACCACATGACGGTGGCGGAATTGTCGGAGCCCAATATCGTCTTCTTCGTCGCCCGTGAGCGGGGAAAGGCGGTCGGCTGCGGCGCGCTGCGGGTCCTGTCTGAGGACGAGGGTGAGGTGAAGCGGATGTATGTGGCGCCGGGCCAGCAGGGGCGTGGCCTCGGCCGGCTGATCCTCACGGCGATCGAAGCGCGTGCCCGCGACATGGCGCTTGCCACGCTTCTTCTGGAAACCGGCGACCAGCAACCGGCCGCCCTCAACCTCTACCGTTCGGCCGGCTTCGCCGTCCGCGGTCCCTATCTCGATTATCCCGATGACGGCGTCTCCATCTTCATGGAAAAACGCCTTTCCAACTGAGCCGATTTCGATGACCGATCTTACTTCCCTTACCATCGCCGAGATCGGCGATGGCCTCGCCGCCAAGTCGTTCTCCGCCGTGGAGCTGACGGAGGCGTATCTGTCCGCCATCGATGCGGCGAACGATGCGCTCAACGCCTATGTGGCCGTGACGCCCGACAAGGCGCGCGAGATGGCGAAAGCTTCCGATGAGCGCCTCGCCAGGGGCGAGGGTGGAACGCTCGAAGGCGTGCCGCTCGGCATCAAGGATCTCTTTGCCACCGAAGGCGTGCATTCGCAGGCGGGCTCGCACATCCTCGACGGCTTCGAGCCGCGCTACGAATCGACGGTGACCGCCAATCTGTGGGCCGACGGCGCGGTCATGCTGGGCAAGCTCAACATGGACGAGTTCGCCATGGGCTCCTCCAACGAGACCTCGCATTACGGCCCGGTGGTCAGCCCGTGGCGGGCGAAGGGGTCGAACACCGATCTCGTGCCGGGCGGTTCCTCGGGCGGCTCGGCGGCCGCGGTTGCCGCCAATCTCTGCGCCGGCGCGACGGCGACGGATACAGGCGGTTCGATCCGCCAGCCGGCGGCCTTCACCGGCACTGTCGGCATCAAGCCAACCTATGGGCGCTGCTCGCGCTGGGGCATCGTCGCCTTCGCCTCCTCGCTCGACCAGGCGGGCCCGATCGCGCGCACCGTCAAGGATGCGGCGATCATGCTGAAATCCATGGCCTCGGTCGACGCGAAGGATTCCACCTCCGTCGACATCGCCGTGCCGGATTATCCGGCCGCGCTCGGCGAAAGCGTCAAGGGGCTCAAAATCGGCGTGCCGAAGGAATACCGCGTCGAGGGAATGCCGGAGGAAATCGAAAAGCTCTGGCAGCAGGGCATCGACTGGTACCGTGACGCAGGCGCCGAGATCGTCGAAGTGTCGCTGCCGCACACCAAATACGCGCTGCCGGCCTATTACATCGTGGCACCCGCCGAGGCTTCTTCGAACCTCGCGCGCTATGATGGTGTCCGCTATGGCCTGCGCGTCGACGGCGACGACATCATCGACATGTACGAGAAGACGCGCGCGGCGGGCTTCGGCCGCGAGGTGAAGCGGCGCATCATGATCGGCACCTATGTGCTCTCCGCCGGCTATTACGACGCCTATTATCTGCGCGCCCAGAAGGTGCGCACGCTGATCAAGCGCGATTTCGAGGACGTCTTTGCCGCGGGTGTCGACGCCATTCTGACGCCGGCGACACCGTCGGCCGCCTTCGGCATCGCCGATCAGGAGATGAATTCCGATCCGGTGAAGATGTATCTGAACGACGTCTTCACGGTGACGGTGAACATGGCCGGGCTTCCGGGCATCGCGGTGCCGGCAGGCCTCGACGCCAAGGGCCTGCCGCTCGGCCTGCAGCTCATCGGCCGTCCCTTCGACGAGGCGACCTTGTTCAAGGCCGGGCAGGTGATCGAAGACGCCGCCGGCTCATTCAAGCCGGAACGCTGGTGGTGACCGCGGGCCTCATCGACCCGGACTGGCTCGTCGAGATCGAGTTCGAGGCGGTGATCTCCGAATAAACGGTTCTCTCAGAGCTTGCTGAGGCCGCCGCCGCTGCCGGCGGCGGGGCTAGCAATATGGCCGCTCATCTCCGAGCCCGCATCGTCCGGCAGGCGCAGGAAGAAGAGCATGGAGAGGGCGGAGACGATCGCCACGCCGTAAAAGGCGAAGTGGAAATCGCCGATCTCGATCCCTCCGCCGTGGCTGAGCATCGAAACCTCCAAGAGCGTGCCGCCGACGGCGACGCCTGTCGCGAGCGAAATCTGCTGTGCCGTCGCCCAAAGGCTCGTCGCATGGCTCATGCGCTCGTGGTCGATATCGGCAAAGGCGAGTGCGTTGAGCGAGGTGAATTGCAGCGAGCGGGCGAAGCCGCCGGCAAGCAGCAGCCCCATCATGACGAGCGCCGGGGTTTCCTCGGTGAAGAAACCGATGACGCCGAGGAAGGCCGCGCCGATCAGCGTGTTGGCCACGAGGACGGCGCGAAAGCCGAGGCGGCGCAGAATGGGCTGCGCCAGAAACTTCATGAACAGCGCACCGGCCGCGCCGGTGAAGGTGATGAGGCCGCTTTGAAACGGGCTGAGGCCAAAACCCATCTGCAGCATCAGGGGCAGGAGGAAGGGCATGGCGCCGACGCCGATGCGGAAGAGGGTGGCGCCGCCGAGGCTCAAGCCGAAAGACGGCACGCGGATGAGGGAGAGATCGACCACCGGATAGGTGACGCGCCGCGCGTGGCGGAGATAGGCAAGCGCGGACACGCCGCCGATGACGATCATCGTCTGCCAGGCGATTGCCGGCAGCACGCCGAGGCTTGCGACCGAAAAGCCGAAGACGAGGCCTGAACTCGCAAGGCCCATCAGAACGACGCCGAGTGAATCGAGCGGGCGCGTCTCCTCCGATTTCAATTCCGGCACGAAGCGGAGCGCGAAGAAGATGCCCAGAATGCCGATCGGAATGTTGATCAGAAAGATCCAGTGCCAGGAGAAATAGGTGGTGATGAAGCCGCCGAGCGGCGGACCCGAGATCGGCCCCAGCAGAGCGGGGATCGAAAACCACGCCATGGCATTGACGAAATCGCGCTTTTCCACCGTGCGCATGATCACGAGGCGGCCGACGGGCGTCATCATGGCGCCGCCCAGCCCCTGCAGGAAGCGCGCGCCGACGAAGTTCATGAGCGAATTGGACGCGGCGCAGGCGAGCGAGCCGATCATGAAGACGATGATCGCCGAGGTGAAAACCCGCCGCGCGCCGAAACGGTCGGCCGCCCAGCCGGACACCGGGATGAAGATCGCAAGCGACAGAAGATAGACGGTCAAGGCGAGCTTGAGCGCGATCGGCGTGGTGCCGATGTCGGCCGCGATCTGCGGGAGCGACGTGGAAATCATGGTCGCGTCCATGTTTTCCATGAAGAGCGCGACCGCGACGATAAGCGGGATAAGACGGTGGGCGGGCATTGAAAAAGAAAGGCTGGGACGGAGGTCTTATTCCCGCGTTTTGTCGCAGGGCGCAATCTTTTCAATGCAGGGATAGACGCGGAAGGCCTGACCTGCGGGCCTGACGGCGAGGGTTATGCGATCAGCGGGCGGGCGCGGCGCGTGCGGCGAGAATCGGTCGGTCGCGGCAGAAATCTCGCGGAGGTTGTGCGCGGGAGGCTCGTCAGTGAAGCGTGGTGATGGCGGTTTTCTCGGGCGACCGGTAGGTCGTCTCCTGTCTCACGCCTCCAGCGGATTGGGCTCAGGGGAAATGCGCCCCAAGCAAAATGGGGCAGGCGGAGACGGAGCGGATCCTTGGCACGAGACCGAAGTCCCGAGCTCCCCCCAAGCCGCTCACGTCACCGCCTACCCCGGCCCCCATCCGGTGGGCGTATTCGCTTTGGCTGCCCTCCGAGGTTCAGGCAGAGGCGCCGAAGCGGACGCCGCGCCGATCAATCGAGTGCCAGGCACTCACATCGGCGCTTTCGGACCGGGCCTGTCTCGGGTCGCCGTCCAACTGGGCGGCGAGTGCCTCGATAAGTTGCAGGTTCGGGCAAAAAACCGGCGCGTCCGCATTCTCACCGTCTGCAAGGTATGCTTCGCAAGGGCATACAGAGTCGCAGGTGATACAGCGGCCGAGGGCGTTGCGCGTCTCGTTGTCGCCGAGCTTGTTCGTGACATCGCTCGGGCCCAAGCCGTAGATCGCCATCATTCGGCGCATCCGGTTCAGGTGTTCGAGGTAGCGCTTCTTGAGTGCCATACTCGCCTCCGCCGTGCTGCGGGCTGCCCGCTTGCGGCGAAATTATGGCCGAGTGCGAAGGCCAACATTGATCAGGATCAATTGGCGGGTCCTGCGCGTGTTAACTGAAAATTTACGATGGCAGCAACTCGGCCGGGAACACTTCGTCTTGTTAACCATTTCGAGCCCGATTTGCCTCAATTTGGGCAAGGTTGATCGAGCGCTGGGGAGTAGCATGAGACGAGAATACTGGCGTACGGCGCGGCAGATGCTCGCTGTGGCTGCATTGTCGGCGGCGGCCATCGGAATGTTGGCGGCGAGCGTTTCCGCCGCAAGAGCGGCCGATCTCGATGTCGGCTATTATCCACCGGTCAATCCGCAGCCGCAGGTCGTGGTGTGTCCGATCGGCGGGGAGACCGTGAAGCTCTTCGACAAAGAAGGGCGGCCGACCGTTCCGGCGCGCACGCCGTATTTCTATTGCGCCACCGGCGAGACGCTCCTGCCGGGCGAGATCCCGCCGCCGCCGGAATATTGCTGCTACTGAGGTTTGGCCTCTGGGGGCTGAGCCTTACCGGCATGCCGGGTGCGGCTTTGCGATCTGATGCGCGGCCGGCGGCGGGCGACTGGCCTCTTTCCTTTCGGCGAAACGGTGGTCTATAGCGGGCGCAACGCTGGAGCCTTTGCGAATGATCGCCGAAAACCGCAATACAAATCCGAAAAACCTCATTGCCGGTGCGACCGGTGACTGGGAAATCGTCATCGGCATGGAAGTCCATGCCCAGGTCGCCTCGAACTCGAAGCTCTTTTCCGGCGCCGCTACGGCGTTCGGGGGCGAGCCGAACGATCATGTGAGCCTCGTCGACGCGGCGATGCCCGGCATGTTGCCGGTGATCAACGAGGAATGCGTGGCGCAGGCGGTGCGCACGGGGCTCGGCCTCAAGGCTGAGATCAACTACCGCTCGGTTTTCGCCCGCAAGAACTATTTCTATCCCGATCTGCCGCAGGGCTATCAGATCTCGCAGTACGACCAGCCGATCGTCGGCGAGGGCGAGATGATCGTCGAGGTCGGCCCGGACAAGAAGGGCGAGTTCGAAGAGATCACGATCGGCATCGAGCGGCTGCATCTGGAACAGGATGCCGGCAAGTCGCTGCACGACCAGCACGAGACGATGAGCTTCGTCGATCTCAACCGTTCGGGCGTCGCCCTGATGGAGATCGTCTCCAAGCCCGATCTCCGGTCGTCCGACGAGGCCAAGGCCTATCTCGCCAAATTGCGTTCGATCCTGCGCTATCTCCGGACGTCCGACGCGGACATGGACAAGGGCAATCTCCGCGCCGACATCAACGTTTCGGTGCGGCGGCCGGGCGAGCCTTTCGGAACGCGCTGCGAGATCAAGAACGTCAATTCCATTCGGTTCGCCGGTCAGGCGATCGAATATGAGGCGCGCCGCCAGATCGGCGTCATCGAGGATGGCGGCACGATCGATCAGGAGACGCGGCTCTTCGACCCGAACAAGGGCGAGACGCGGTCGATGCGCTCCAAGGAAGAGGCGCATGATTATCGCTATTTCCCCGATCCCGACCTTCTGCCGCTCGAGATCGACGCCGCCTATGTCGAGGCGCTGGCCGCGGATCTGCCGGAATTGCCCGACGACAAGCGCGTGCGTCTGATCCAGGCTTTCGGCCTGTCGGCCTATGATGCGTCGATCCTCGTCTCTGAGCGTGCCATCGCCGATTACTTCGAGCATGTCGCCGAGGGCCGTGACGGCAAGCAGGCGGCGAACTGGGTGATCAACGATCTCCTGGGCGCGCTCAACAAGGACGGTCGGACGATCGAGGAATCGCCCGTCTCTCCGGCGCAGCTCGGCGAAATTCTCGACATGCTCAAGGAAGAGGTGATCTCTGGCAAGATCGCCAAGGACCTTTTCGAGATCGTCTACAGCGAGGGCGGGGATCCGCGCGAGATTGTCGAGGCGCGGGGCATGAAGCAGGTGACCGACACCGGCGCCATCGAGAAGGTGGTGGACGAGGTGATCGCCGCCAACCCGGACAAGGTCGAGCAGGCGAAGGCCAAGCCGACGATGATCGGCTGGTTCGTCGGCCAGGTGATGAAGGCGAGCCAGGGCAAGGCCAATCCGCAGGCCGTCAACGCCCTCTTGAAGGAAAAGCTCGGCATCGAATAGGCTGAGACGGCAACGAGAGCGGATCGGTGGGGGCGCCCGCCGATTGCCTTTCCCGGGGGGCGCAGTTCGGAATGGATTCGCAGGCTCTCGCGATGACCGCGCGGTTTTGTTCTGTCATCGCGTTCTTTCTCGGCGTGCTGATCTGGGCGGAGGGCGCTTCCGATCTCGTCCTCAATCTTCACATGATTGCCGGGGGCATTTTTCTCGCCGCCTTGTGGATCCTGAGCCGCCGCCTGCTGACGGTGAGGCCCTGGATTTCGGCAGCGGGCTTCATTCTCATCCCCCTCGTCGTGCTTGCCGGCATTGCGCCGATCCTTAATTTGATCGACGGGCGGGTGACGGGCGCCTTGCATCTCCTGCTCGCCGTCGCGGCTATCGGTGTCGCGGAGATGACCGCCGAACGGTTGAAGCTTGCGGCTTGAGCGCGAGATTGCGGACCGTCCGCAGGCCCGCTGCAACCCTCTTTCCCGTCCCATGCCTCACGCTGATCAGATCTTCCTGCGCGGTTGGCGAGCGATGACCGCCGGCTCACATGCCGGTTCGACAGACATCAATTTCTGAATTGGAGAGCGAACGATGACGAAAATGCTGATCATGGCCGCCAGGGTGTTGGCCCTCGTTGCGCTCGCCCTCGGGGCGGCGTGGTGGTTCGGCTATTACGAATTGCCCATCCACCTGCATATGACCTTCGGCGGGCTTTTCGTGCTGATCTTGTGGGCGCTCGCCTTCAAGGTGATGCCGGTTTCGAAGGGGGTGGCTGCAGGAGCTTTCGTGCTCGGCCTTCTTCTGCCCGTCGTCGGGCTGGCGCAGCTCCACATGCCGATCGCGAGCGCACCCTGGCTCCTGAAGCTCGTGCACGTGGTGGTCGCACTCGCCGCCATCGGTATCGCCGAAGCGGCAGCAAAGCGCGCCAAGTCCGTGGCAAATGCGTGACGGCGGGGAGTAGGAAAAAGTCGATGTGCGGGCAGCTCGCGGTCTCTGCGCGAGTGCCCCGCTTATTCTAAGCATTTAAGAACAAAAAGGCGACTGCACTTGCGTGCAGCCGCCTCCACAATACCTGGACTGGAAGAGATTACTTCTTGCCGCCCTTACCGCCCTTCGGATCCTTCGGGCCCGGCTTCGGAGTATTTGCCATCGTCTCTATCCTGAAAGCATCGGCGGTGTTGGCTGGGCCGGAATTGGCCTTTAGAGCTCACCGTCGATAGTTGAAATCTTGTTTTTGACTTGTGTCCGCGTTGAGGCGGAAATGCGGCGCAAATCCGGCATCGTGAAGGTAATGCCGCGGCTTTGCGCCGGCGAAGGAATGGTCGAGAGGATGCAATGAGATGGTTGAATTGGTGATCCGCCGAGCCAAACGGGGTGACCTTGCGGCGTTGATCGCCATCTTTGCGGCCGATGATATCGGCGGCCATGGCGACACGCTGCATCCTGCGGCCTTGCCGTCCTACCAGAAGGCGTTCGAGGAGCTGGCGGGCAGCCCGGACGAGTGTCTTTACGTCGCCGAACAGGACGGCGAGGTGATCGGCACCTTCCAGCTCGGATTTCGTTATTCGCTACCCGATCGCGGCGCTCTGAAAGCCACGCTCGAAGCCGTCCAGGTGCGCTCCGCCGAGCGGGGGCAGGGGATCGGCGGCAAGCTCGTCCGCTTTGCCATCGCCGAGGCGCGACGCAAGGGCGCGCATTCGCTCTCCCTCACGTCGAACAACGCCCGCCGCGACGCGCACCGCTTCTACGAGCGCCTCGGGTTTCAGAACACGCATCGCGGCTACAAGCTTTTTCTGGACTGAGGCCTTCTCCGGCGATTGGGTTATTGAGCTCACGCGCACATGCGCCTAAAGGCGTGCCATGAAAGAGCATCCCTCCGAACAGCACGATACGCTGCTCATCATCGATTTCGGTTCGCAGGTCACCCAGCTCATTGCGCGGCGGGTGCGCGAAGCCGGCGTCTATTCCGAAGTCGTGCCCTTCCAGAAGGCCGAAGAGGCGCTTGAGCGGCTCAATCCCCGTGGCATCATCCTTTCGGGCAGTCCGGCCAGCACGACGGAAATCGACACGCCGCGCGCGCCGCAGGCGATCTTCGAGGCCGGCCTGCCGGTGCTCGGCATCTGTTACGGCGAGCAGACGATCTGCCGGCAGCTCGGCGGCGAGGTGGAGCTTTCCGACCATCGCGAATTCGGCCGCGCCTTCGTCGAGGTGAAAGAGGCCTCGCCGCTGTTTGAAGGCGTGTGGGACAAAGGCTCGCGCTACCAGGTGTGGATGAGCCACGGCGACAAGGTGACGGCCATCCCTGAAGGCTTTCGCGTCATCGCCGCCTCGAGCGGGGCGCCGTTTGCCGCGATCGCCGATGAGAGCCGCAAGATCTACGGCGTGCAGTTCCATCCCGAAGTGGTGCACACGCCGGATGGGGCGCGGCTGATTGCGAATTTCGCGCACAAGGTCGTGGGCCTCAAAGACGACTGGTCGATGGCCGCCTTCCGCGAGGAGGCGATCTCCCGCATCCGCGAGGATGTGGGCTCCGGCCGTGTCATCTGCGGGCTTTCCGGCGGCGTCGATTCCTCCGTTGCCGCGGTTCTCCTGCATGAGGCGATCGGCGATCAGCTCACCTGCATCTTCGTCGATCACGGGCTGATGCGGCTCGGCGAGGGCGAGGAGGTCGTCTCGCTCTTCCGCGACCATTACAATATCCCGCTCGTGCATGTGCGCGCCGAGGACATGTTCCTCTCGGCGCTCGAAGGCGAGGCGGACCCTGAGACGAAGCGCAAGACGATCGGCCGCCTCTTCATCGAGACCTTTGAAGCCGAGGCGGAGAAGCTTGCCGCCGACGGGCGCAAGGCGCCGGAATTTCTGGCGCAGGGCACGCTCTATCCGGACGTGATCGAATCCGTGTCCTTCACCGGCGGGCCTTCGGTAACGATCAAATCGCACCACAATGTCGGCGGGCTGCCGGAGCGGATGAATCTGAAGCTCGTCGAGCCGCTGCGCATGCTCTTCAAGGATGAGGTGAGGGCGCTCGGGCGCGAGCTCGGACTGCCTGAAAGCTTCGTCGGACGCCATCCCTTCCCGGGGCCGGGCCTTGCCATCCGCTGCCCGGGCGGTGTGACGCGCGACAAGCTCGACATTTTGCGCAAGGCCGATGCGATCTATCTCGACGAGATCCGCAAGGCGGGGCTCTATGACGCGATCTGGCAGGCCTTTGCCGTGCTTCTGCCGGTGCAGACCGTCGGTGTGATGGGCGATGCCCGCACCTATGATTTCGTCTGTGCGCTGCGCGCCGTCACCTCGGTCGACGGTATGACGGCCGACTTCTTCCACTTCGACATGGACTTCCTGGGCGCGGCCGCGACCCGCATCATCAACGAGGTGAAGGGCATCAACCGCGTCGTCTACGACGTGACCTCGAAGCCTCCGGGAACCATCGAGTGGGAGTGACGAGATAAACGGCGGCACCTGGGACAAGCAAATAGAATGACGCGGATACTGAAATATGCGGTCATCTTATTTGCTCTCTTGCTTGTCGGTCTCGTGGGTTATGGCGCCAAGGGATACTGGGATGCGGTCTCGGATGCCGAGGGCTTGTGTGCTCAGGCTGACGCGGCGATTGCTCAAGGGCGAGGCGGGGGCTCTCTGGGGCCGGCCCGCCGGGATATCCTGCTCGCTGTCGAAGACCCGAATTTTTCAACGCATCCCGGCGTGGATTTCTCCACCCCGGGCGCCGGCTTGACCACCATCATCCAATCGGCGGCCAAGCGGCTCGCCTTTGAGGAATTTCACCCCTGTCTCGGAAAGATGCGCCAGACCGGCTATGCGCTCGGGATGGAGAGCCGTCTTTCCAAGGAGCAGATCCTTGCCCTGTGGCTGGAGACGCTGGAAATGGGCAACAGTCCCGATGGCTGGATGGTCGGCTTTCATTCGGCAAGCTCAGCGATTTATGGGCGGCCTCCAGCCGAACTGACCGAAGCCGAGTTCATCAGGCTCGTGGCGGTGCTGATCGCGCCGGCTTCCTATGATCTCGTTGGAAGCGACGCCAAGCTGGACGAACGGGTGGCCCGGATCCACCGTTTGGTGGCGGGGGCGTGCGCGCCTGCGGGTTTTTCGGATGTCTGGCTCGAGGGATGCGGGCAGCGAGCCGAGTGAACTGCGGCTCAGGCTTCCGCTGGATGCGCCTGCTGCCGGCCCACTGCCGGCCCTTTGAAAGCCGACATGGTACGATGTGCCCAATCGTCGCGACCTGGCAAAAATGCCCCTCGAAAACATGGATCGCCGAACTTTTTTGCTTTTGGTCATCGACTTTCGGCTCCGGACCGGGTTTTTAGTCCGCCAGCCTGAGCCGGTCACGCGATGATCCTTCCCTGTGCCGGCATCAACTCACACCAGCGCATCCGTTTCGGCCCCAAGACGGCCGGTCGGCATGCCAAGAGCCCCACAGGATCGGTTCATGAACGCTCCGCGCGAAAAGTGGCATTCCCGCATCGGCTTTGTCGTTGCCGCTGCCGGCTCCGCCGTCGGCCTCGGCAATATCTGGAAGTTTCCCTACATCACCGGCGAGAACGGCGGTGCCGCTTTCCTCCTGCTTTATCTCGCGATCGTCTTCACGATCGGCCTGTCCGTGCTGCTGGCTGAAGTCGCCGTCGGGCGCGCGAGCCAGAGCGATGCGCTGTCGGCCTTCAAGGTGCTCGGCCATAAGGGCTGGACCGTGGTCGGCGCGATCGGCCTGACCGTCGCCTTCCTGATCCTGTCGTTTTATTCGGTCATCGCCGGCTGGACGATCGCCTATGTGATCAAGTCCGCCGACGGCGCCTTCAGCGGCCTCGACATCGGCGGTATCGGAGATTCCTTCGTCGGCTTCATCTCCGATCCCTGGCAGCCGTTGATCTACCAGGCGGCGTTCGTCGTGCTCACCGTTTTCGTGGTGTTGAAGGGCGTCGCCTCCGGCATCGAACGGGTCAGCAAGATCCTGATGCCCGTCCTGTTCCTGATCCTGCTCGCCCTCGTCGCCCGCTCGATGACGTTGCCGGGCGCGGAAGCCGGCCTGAAATTCTTCCTGTCGCCGGACTTTTCCAAGATCAACGGCACGGTTTTCATGGCCGCCCTCGGCCAGGCGTTCTTCTCGCTTTCCATCGGCATGGCGGCGATGCTGACCTACGGCTCCTATCTCGACCGCGACACCCGCATCGGCCGCTCGGCCTGGTACATCGTCTCCCTCGACACGATGGTGGCGGTGCTGGCCGGCCTTGCCATTCTGCCGGCGGTCTT
This sequence comes from Afifella sp. JA880, assembly GCF_025379905.1. NCBI lineage: Bacteria > Pseudomonadati > Pseudomonadota > Alphaproteobacteria > Hyphomicrobiales > Afifellaceae > Afifella > Afifella sp. JA880. Next base: position 417,044 of record NZ_JAOANH010000002.1, on the reverse strand, counting down.
TGCCTTCGGTCTCGACCCGGAAGCCGGTCCGGCGCTCACCTTCATCACCCTGCCGACGGTGTTCCAGGCCATGCCCGGCGGCGCGATCTTCGGACCCGCCTTCTTCGTGCTGTTGCTGATTGCGGCGCTGACCTCCTCGGTCTCGCTCCTGGAACCGCTCGTCGCCCTGTTCTGCGACCGCGGTTTCGGCCGGGTGCCGACGACCATCGCCATCGGCGTCGTCACCTTCCTGCTCGGCGTTCCGTCTTCGCTGTCGCAGGGCATCTGGGCCGACTACAAGCTGTTCGGCATGGGGTTCCTTGATCTCCTCGACTTCCTGACCGCCAACATCATGCTGCCGATCTCCGGCCTGATGGTGGCGATTTTCGTCGGCTGGGTGCTGGGGCCGCGGGCCGCGAACGAGGTGACCATGGACGGCGAGCATCCCGGCATCTTCTTGACTCTGTGGATCTTCATCCTGCGCTTCGTCGCCCCGGTCGCGATCCTGGCGATCCTCATCAACGGGCTGATGTAGGGACATCCGGCCCTATCAATATGACAGGCGAGGGGACGCGCGAGAGGCGCGCCCCCTTGCGGATGGAACGGGTGCCGGCCGGCGGCCGGCATTTCCGTGCTTTGGGAGCCCCGCGCGGTTTCTATCGGCCGATGCTCCTAATCGTCCGCGACCGGGCTCGGTCCGCGTTCGAGATAGGTCGACAAAGCGATGTAGCTGCGGGTCCCCTTGAAGCCCTCGATGGAATGGATGCGCTCCAGAAGCTCCTCCAAGGCCTGCGTGTCGCGCGTCCTCACCTTGAGGAGCATGGCGCTTTCGCCCGTGACAGTGTGGATCTCTTCCACTTCGGGAAGCTCCTTGAGCGCCAGCAGCTGGCGCGTCACCGCCCAGCTCGTCGTGTCGATATGCACGAAGGCCAGAAGGGGTCTTCCGAGCCTTGCGCCGTCGAGAACGGCGATATTGGCCTTGATCACGCCATCCTGCCGCAGGCGCTTGACGCGCTCGTGCACGGCCGGAGGCGATAGGTGGAGCAGCTTGCCCAGCTCGGCATAGCTCCGCGTGGAATCCTCAGCCAAAAGACCTAACAGGGTTCGGTCCTTGTCGTCCAAACGGGCCGGCGGTGCGAGCCGCTGCCGAACCTGGTTCGTATCTTTCGTCATCGCCCGAAATGCCTTTGGTGCGGAATATCATTCGGCATTATGATGTCTGGATCTTATGAAATGCAATAAATACCCGTTTAGTCTGAAGGAAAGTAAGGCATGTTCGATACGAAGGTCGCCATTCTGGTGCTGGACGATCTCGCGACCTGGCAGAAGCTGAACGTCACTGCGTTCCTCGCGACCGGCGTGGCCGCCATGGCTCCGGAGGCGATGGGCGAGCCCTATGAGGATGCGGCGGGACGACGGTTCGCCAGTCTCCTCGGACAGCCGATGCTGATCTTCGCGGCGGGAGAAAGCGAGCTCAAGCGCGCCCACCGCATTTCGGGAGAAAAAGGGCTTCTCACGGCCGCCTATGTCAGGGCGATGTTCTCGACGGGCCACGACGCGGCGAACCGCGAGGTGTTCAAGGCCGAACCCGCCGATGCCCCCGATCTCGTCGGGATCGCGATCCGCGGTCCGAAGAAGGACGTCGACAAGGCGACAAAGGGGGCGAAGCTGCATCCATGACGCGAAGCTTCGGCTGTCGTCTCTCCTAACTCTTGTCCTTTGTGACCTTCGGCGCCGCGGGGCGCGGCGCCGAAGGTTTTGCGTCCGTCGAGGAGGTCGGCGTGATGGTCCGCCTTTCCGGCGGCATCGATCAAGGTCATGCCGCGAGACGGCGCGGTCGTTCGTGAATCAACCGGCGCTGGCTGCGTAATCCATGCGAGCGAGGTCTTCCAAAAGCGTCGGTCCCGTCGGCTTCCAGCCGAGCCGTTCGCGGGTGAGGGCACTGGACGCCGGCATGTCGAGACTTGCAAAGCCTGAGAGCCATCCAAAGTGGGTCTCGGCCTCGTTCTTCGTCAAGGATTGGACCGGCACATCGAGGCCGGCCCCGATCGCTTCCGCTATGGCGCGCATCGGAACGGCTTCCTCGGCCACGGCGTGCCAGCGGATGCCCGGCGCGTGGTGATCGAGCGCGAGGACATAGAGGCGGCCGACGTCTTCGACGGCGGCGGCGCACCAGCGGTTGCTGCCCTCATCCACATAGGCCGACACGCCTTTTTCGCGGGCGAGGTCGATCAGTGGCGAGATCAGGCCCTGTTTGACGGGATCGTGGACCTGAGGCAGCCGCACGACGCCGACGGAGACGCCCCGTTCCCCGACGGCGAGGCCCGCGAGCTCGCTCTTGATCCGGGGGATCGGATGCTCGCGATCAAAGATATCCTCGCGGGCGAACTGTCCCGGCCCGGGGCTGCCCATCGCGGTGCCCGAGGTGATGAGGAGCGGACGATCCGACCCGGCCAGCACGTCGCCGATCGCCTCGATCACCCGCCGGTCCTTGTCGCAATTCTCCTCATATTGCGCGAAATTATGGTCGAATGCCGTGTGGATCACGGCGTCGACGCCCTCGGCGCCCTTCGCCAGGGCTCTCGGGTCGTCGAGATCGCCGCGGTGGACTGCGGCGCCGGCCTCCTGCAGCCGGCGCGCACCCGCCTCGGAGCGGGTGTTGCCAAGCACCTGGTGCCCCTCCGCAAGCAGATTGGGTAGGATTCGCGAGCCGATAAAGCCGGTTGCGCCAGTCAGAAATACACGCATCAGGTTCTTCCTCTTTGAGAGGATCCGTATTTCGCGAGCTTCCGATACCTGTTAAAGTAGTGAGCTTATCATGGTATAATTCGCAACAGGATGGATCGTGCCGGACGAGACGCCAAACCAGCTCGGCATGTACCTGCGCGATCGCCGCACGCGGCTCGATCCGGCGTCGTTCGGTTTCGTCGGAGGCCGGCGCCGCACGCCTGGACTGCGCCGCGAGGAGGTCGCCGCTCGCGCGAATATCAGCCCGACCTGGTACACCTGGCTCGAGCAGGGGCGCGGCGGCGCGCCCTCCGCCGACGTGCTCGACCGGATCGCCAAGGGGCTGATGCTGACGGAGCCCGAGCGCGAGCACCTCTATATGCTGGCCCTCGGCCATCCGCCGGAAGTGCGGTACCAGCCGGTCGAAGGCGTCACCCCGCGGCTCCAGCGCGTGCTCGACGCGATGCCGCTCAGCCCCGCCATCATCAAGACGGCGCTGTGGGATGTTGTCGGCTGGAACAGGGCCGCGGCGGCGCTTTTGACCGACTATTCCAAGCTGCCGCGCGAGCGACGCAACATCCTCCGCCTCATGTTCAGCAGCTCCCGTGTGCGCGCCAAGCAGGAGGGGTGGGAGAGCGTCGCTCGCTTCGTCGTCGGCTCGTTCCGGGCGGATGTGGCGCGAGCGGGCGCGAGCGGCAGCGCCGAGGTGATGCGGCTCGTTGCCGAGCTATGCGAGATGAGCCCCGAGTTCGAGGCGCTGTGGCAGGACAACGACGTGGTCGCGCATGGCGAGGGCGTGAAATGCATTCATCATCCGGAGGCGGGAATGCTCGATCTGGAATTCTCCTCCTTCGCCGTCGAAGGGCGGCCCGAGCTCGGCATGATCGTCTATAACCCTGCATCGCCAGAGGACGCCGAGCGCTTGCGAGCTCTCATCGACGCGAAAACGATCTAGTCGGGTTGCAGCGGACTAGGACCAAGGGTGTCCGTGACATGATGCATATCCGTTCGGGCGCGTGCCGCTCTTTCTATGGACATAGGTCGTCGCGGCCTTTGGCGCGACGGCGGGAAGCGCCGCCACGATGAAACACTCGTGCGGGTCCGGACTGTTCTCGATGAAGATGTCTGTATGGTCTAACGCACAATCGAGTTTGTACTATAGTTCACATTAAATAATAATTGAATATTGTAAAGTTTATCGGGATGATGCCTGGCGTCTGCGTGGGGTTTTGCGTGGTGTGGCGGGCGGTATGTCAGAGTTTGCGTTTCGTCGAGGTCATCGCTTCTCGCGTGTTGCCGCTCCAATTTTTGTGGAGGCAAAGGGCGGAAATCTTTCCGCGAGTTTTCTCGCATGTTTCGCCTGACAAGCGGTCGGGCCGGGGCGGGGGTGTCGCTGACGGCTCTCCTTGCCGAAGCTTCTTCGTCGTTTCTCTCGCCTTGTCTTTTCTCGTCGGAAATTCTGCTGCACTCGCAGGTGCGTGGACGCTGCAGAAAGGCGCCGGTCAGGTGATCGGGACGTTGGTCTTTTCGCAAAGTCCAGGCGACCTCACGGGCCTCGTCTACGACACCACGAAGACGGAATTCACGCTCTTTGCCGAATATGGCGTCACACGCGACCTGACGGTGATCGCGGCACCTGGATTTCGCCGTGCCTCGGTCGGAGATTCGACGAGCAGCGGGCCGGGATATTTCGATTTCGGTGCGCGCTATCAGGTCTTCAGGAAAGGTGCGGCGGTCGCATCACTTCAGGGGATCGCGCGCATTCCGGGCGCCTCCGATCCCACAGTTTTGGCCAATCTCGGCTCCACCAACGCGGAATATGATCTGCGTGGTCTCTTCGGCTACGGCTTCAAGCTCGGCGAGAACGATGCATTCGTCGACATTCAGGCCGGCTACCGGTTCCGGACGGCCGGACCGGCGGACGAAGTGCGGGCCGATCTCACGTTCGGCTACCGCTTGCGGCCGGATCTGCTCCTCATCGGTCAGTCCTTCAATACGGTGAGCGTCGGAGAGGTTCAGGGCGGCTTCCGACGCGTTCGGGAGCATAAGCTGCAGGTGAGTGCCGTCTACGACGTCAACGCCCGTCTCTCCGTGCAGGCCGGCAGCTTTGCGACTGTCCTGGGAGAGAACGCGCTTCGCGAGCGGGCCGTCTTCTCCGCCGTCTGGGTCCGTTTCTGAGCCATCGAGAGGTCCTCAGAGACTGCCCATAATCGCCCGCGCCGCTTCCATAGCGAGCGGAGAGGCCCGTTTGACGAAATCCTCAGGTGTCCATTCCGACAGCGATCCTGCCACGTGGATCGCGCCGAGGGGGACACCGTCGCCGCGCGAGATCGCCACGCCGAGCGCCACTTCGCCGTGCAGAAACTCCTCGACGACCAGAGCGTAGCCGTCGGTGCGGGCCTTTTGGATTATCTTCATGATTGCGTCGGGCTCGACGACCGTTTTGGCGGTGTACTTGTGCAAAGGCGTGCGCTGGACGATGTCGCGTGCTGCCTCGTCCGGCAGGAGCGAGAGGAGGGCGCGGCCGCCCGCCGTGCAATAGGTCGGCACGCTGTGGCCGACGAGGGTGGCGTGGAAGGTCTCGCGTTTGCTCTGCATGCGCAGAGCGTAGATGATGCGGGTCTCGTCATAGAGGCTGAAATCGACGCGCTCGCGGATCGTCTTGCGCAGCTCCAGGAGCACGGGCGTCGCTTTCTGTATGACGGGATCGAGCCGGAGCACGTCGAGCGTGTGGTCGAGAAGGCGGATGCCCGGGAGATAGCCGCGATCGCCCGGGCCGCGTCGCAGATATCCGAGTTTCGAGAGCGTGTGGACGAGCCGCTGGGCCGCCGATCTATCGATGCCGGCGCGAAGGGCGATTTCCGAAAGGCTGAGAGGGCCGGACGCGTGATGAAAGGCGCTCAAAACCTGCATGGCCCGGCCGGCCGCGCGGACGAAGAGGCTGTCGTCCTCATAGGGAAGGGAATCGATCGGTTGGGAGGGGTCAGCCCGTAGACGCTTATTCATGGATAGCTTGACGGCTCGTTCGAGGGGGTTACTATGATCGTTGTGCAATATATTTGTATTGCATAGAGATACACAACCTCTTTTAACGGTGTGTGCCGATGGGTGGGGGCAGGCGGAGATGACGTTCAGGGTCGCGGTGGCGGGCTTCCTCCACGAAACCAATACGTTCGCTCCGGTTCGGGCGGATCTCGAGGCTTTCCGGGTCGGCGGAGGCTATATCGGGATGACGCGGGGGGCCGCGCTTCTCGATGCGGCGCAGAAGGTCAATCTCGGCATTGCCGGCGCGCTCGACGTCGCCAGGGAGCAGGGCTGGGACGTGGTGCCGACGCTCTGGGCCGGGGCGATTCCCTCCGGCTATGTGACGCGCGAGGCGTTTGAGTCGATCGCCGGCGAGATCGTGCAGCGGATTTCCGAGGCCGGGCCGCTCGACGGCGTCTTTCTCGATCTCCATGGCGCGATGGTGGCGGAGCATCTCGACGACGGGGAAGGCGAGATCGCCCGCCGCGTCCGCGCGGTGGTCGGTGACGCCGTCCCGATCACATCGGCGCTCGACCTGCACGGCAATATCTCAGCGGCCTTTGTCGACACGGTCGACGCGCTCGTCGCCTTCCGCACCTATCCCCATGTCGATATGGCCGCGACCGGCGCGCGGGCGGCCCGGCTTCTCCATGAGATGATGGCAACGGGCAGGCGGCCTGCGAAAGCCTTCCGGCGCATGTCCTATCTCGTGCCGATCCCGTTTCAGGCGACGGAGATGGCGCCGGGGGATGCGCTCTACGCCGAGATCGGTGCGCTGGAGCGGGAGGGGGTGCTCTCCGCCTCACTCTTCATGGGTTTTCCAGCGGCGGATATTCCCGATTGCGGCCCGACGGCCATGGCCTTCGCGGCGACGCAGGAGGAGGCCGAGCGTGCCGCCGACCGTATCGCGGCCGCCTATGAGGCGGCCGAGCCGCTCTTCGACAATCGCACTTTTACGGCCGAGGAAGCCGTGGCGGAGGCGGCGCGCATCGCCGCCGTCAAAACGGGTCCGGTCATCATCGCGGATACGCAGGACAATCCCGGGGCGGGCGGCGTTTCGGCGACGACCGGGATGTTGCGGGCACTCATCGCGGCCGATGCCCAAGATGCCGCGATCGGCCTCATCGTCGATCCGGCGAGCGCGGAAAAGGCGCATCAGCTCGGCGAGGGGGCGACGGCGCATTTTGCGATCGGCAGTCACCCCAGCGTTCCAGGCGACCATCCGGTCGAGACGGAGGCGGTGGTGGAGCGTCTTTCCGACGGGCGGCTTCATGCGACGGGTCCCTATTACGGCAGCGGACGGCTCGACCTCGGGCGATCGGCGTGCCTGCGCATCGGCGGTGTGCGCGTCGTCGTGACGAGTGGCATCGCGCAGATGGCGGACCGCGAAATGTTCCGTTTCGTCGGCGTTGTCCCGGAGGAGCAGGCGATCCTGGTGGTGAAAAGCTCCACGCATTTCCGCGCCGATTTCGCGCCCATCGCCTCAGAGATTCTGGTGGCCCTGTCGCCCGGCCCGATGCCTTTCAATCCTGCCGATCTGCCGTTCACGCGGCTTCCGGCCGACATGAAACTCTTCCCGAACGGACCTCTGTTCGGAGAAGCGAGCGCCGCAAAGGCGCATTCCGACCCAGGCGGGGAGAACATCGCCGCGGTCCAATAACGATAAAGCACAAACAGATCGAATCCGAGAGAGGGATGTATGCAGAGCTTGAAACCACTTTCTTGCATGAAGCGTAGCCTCGCCGCCGCGCTTCTTGCAGGCGGCGTGCTGTCCGCACCCGCTGTCGCCAACGCGCAGGATGATGGCAAGACCATCACGGCGGTGATGCATTCGGGTCTGCGCGTGCTCGACCCCGTGATCACCACCGCGCACATCACCCGCGACCACGGCTATATGATCTATGACGTCCTGACGGCCGTGGACGAGAATTTCGAGCCTCAGCCGCAGATGGCGGATTGGGACGTCTCCGACGACAAGCTGACCTACACCTTCACCCTGCGCGACGGGCTGAAGTTTCATGACGGAGCGCCGGTGACCGGCAAGGACGTCGTCGCCTCGCTCACCCGCTGGGGCAAGCGCGATTCCGGCGGTCAGATGATCTTCGACGTGACGGAGAGCCTCGAGGCGCCGGACGACAAGACCATCGTGTGGAAGCTCTCGGAGCCTTTTCCGCCGCTCCTCAACGTCATTTCCAAGCAATCGGCCGTGCCGCCCTTCATCATGCCGGAGCGGGTGGCGGAAACCTCGCCGGACGAGCCGATCACCGATTACACCGGCTCCGGCCCGTTCGTCTTCAATACGGACAAATACGAGCCGGGCGCTTCGGTCACCTACGATAAGTTTGAAGATTACGTGCCGCGCGACGAGCCGCCCTCCTGGATGGCCGGTGGCAAAAAGGTCAATGTCGATCATGTCGTCTGGACGACGATGCCCGACAATCTGACCGCGATGAACGCGCTCGCGGCCGGAGAGATCGATTATCTGGAACAGGTGCAGGTCGACCTGTTGCCGGTGATCGAGAACGCGCCGGACGTGACGGTCGAGATGCGTGACCCGCTCGGCTTCGTCACGATCGGGCGGCCGAACTTCCTGCATCCGCCCTTCGACAACAAGAAGGTGCGCCAGGCGGCGCTTCTGGCTCTGAGCCAGGAAGACGTGCTCGCCACCATGATGGGCTCCGACAAGTACTATAAAGTCTGCGGTGCGATCTTCGGCTGCGGAACGCCGCTCGGCGATGAATCGGGCTCCGAGCCGATCACCTCCGGCGCGCATCCGGAAGAGGCCAAGAAGCTTCTGGAAGAGGCCGGTTACGACGGCACGCCCGTGGTGCTCATGCAGCCGACGGACGTCGTCAGCCTGACCAATCAGCCGGTCGTCGCCGCACAGGCCCTTCGCCAGGCGGGCTTCAACGTCGACATGCAGGCCATGGATTGGCAGTCGGTCGTGCAGCGGCGCGCGCAGCAGAATCCTCCCTCCGAGGGCGGCTGGAACATCTTCTTCACGAACTGGATGGTGCCGGAGATTTCCGATCCGCTCATCAACGTGATGGTGAACGGGCGTGGCGACGATGCCTGGTTCGGCTGGCCGGACGATCCCGAGATCGAAAAGCTGCGTGACGACTTCGCGCTCGCTGAGGATCAGGAGGCCCGCAAAGCGGCCGCCGTCGCGATCCAGAAGCATGTGATGGACAATGTGAACTACATCCATCTCGGCGAATACAACATGCCTCAGGCGCGGCGGAATTCGATCCAGAACATGATCCCGTCGCCGGTTCCGGTCTTCTGGAACATAACGAAAGAGGCGGAGTGATCCACCTTCGGAGACGCGCTTTTGCGCGCGTCTCCGGCCGTCCTGTCTCGCAATTTGCGCTGAGGTTCGAACAGGCCTCGCGGCAAGGAGACCGATCATGTTCGGCTATATCCTGAAGCGGATCCTCGCCACGATCCCCGTGATGGCGATCGTCGCGGTCTTCGTCTTCCTTCTGCTTCGCCTGACCCCCGGCGATCCGGCGGCGATTCTCGCCGGCGATGCCGCCACGCCCGCGCAGCTCGAGCGCATCCGTGACCGGCTCGGCCTCAACGATCCTCTGCATATCCAGTTCTTCACCTGGATCGGGCAGATGCTGCACGGCGATCTCGGAACCTCCCTCATTTCCAGCACACCGGTTGCGGGCATGATCGGAGACCGGCTCGGGCCGACGCTCAGCATCGCCATCATGACCATCATCATCTCGGTGCTGCTGGCCGTGCCGATGGGCGTGATCGCGGCATGGCGCCATCGCACCTGGGTCGACTTCCTGGTGATGTCCTTCTCGGTGCTGGGCTTTTCCGTCCCCGTCTTCGTGATCGGCTACATCCTGATCCAGATTTTCGCGATCGAGCTGCGCTGGGTGCCGGTGCAGGGCTATGCGCCGCTTTCCTCGGGCATCGGTCCGTTCCTGACGCGGGCGATCCTGCCGTCGCTGACGCTCGCCACGATCTATGTGGCGCTGATCGCGCGCATGACGCGCGCCTCCATGCTGGAAGTTCTGGGCGAGGATTACGTGCGCACCGCCCGCGCCAAAGGCGTGCGGGAGAACGTCGTGCTTTTCCGCCATGCGCTGCGCAACGCCGCGGTGCCGATCCTGACGATCATCGGCACGGGCTTCGCGCTCCTCATCTCCGGCGTCGTGGTGACGGAAAGCGTCTTCAACATTCCCGGCATCGGCCGGCTCACCGTCGATGCGATCCTGGCGCGCGACTATCCGGTGATCCAGGCGATGATCCTGTTCACCGCCGGCATCTACGTCTTCGTCAATCTCATCGTCGACGTCTCCTATTCCTTCTTCGACCCGAGGATCCGCTACTGACATGGCTGAGATTTCCCCATCCCGCCATAGCGCCTTCCAGGTCTTGACCGGGGTGTTTTCGCTCCCGGCCGGAGCGCGTCTGGGCGCGGGCCCGATGATCGCGGCTGTCATCCTTGTCGCGATCGTGCTCGCTTCGCTGCTGGCACCGCTTTACGTGCCCTACGATCCGCTGGCGATGGATTCGATGTCCCGCCTGAAGCCCCCTTCGGAGGCGCACCTTCTCGGCACGGACCAGTATGGCCGCGACACCTTCAGCCGGGTGATGACCGGCGGGCGCGTCTCGCTCCTCATCGGCGTCGGTGCGGCTCTCGTCAGCGTCGTCATCGGCCTCATCATCGGCCTGGTCGCCGGCTTCTTCCGCGCCGCGGACGGCATCATCATGCGCATCATGGATAGCCTGATGGCGATCCCGGCGATCCTTCTCGCCATCGCGCTCGTCGCCCTCAACGGTCCGAGCCTCGGCTCGGTGATCATCGCCATCACCATTCCCGAAGTGCCGCGCGTCGTCCGCCTGGTGCGGTCCGTCGTGCTGTCGGCGCGCGAAGAGCCCTATGTGGAGGCCGCCATCGCGCTCGGCTCGTCGATGCCGAAGATCCTGGTCCAGCATCTGATGCCGAACACGCTCGCGCCACTCATCGTGCAGGGGACCTATGTGTGCGCCTCGGCGATCCTGATCGAAGCGATCCTGAGCTTTCTCGGCGCTGGCGTCTCAACCGAGATCCCGACCTGGGGGAACATCATGGCCGAGGGCCGAAGCTATTTTCAGGTGAAGCCCGGGCTCATCTTCTGGCCGGGACTTCTTCTGTCGCTGTGCATTCTGGCGATCAACCTCCTCGGCGACACCGCGCGCGATCTCCTCGATCCGCGGATGAAGAAGCGGGAGGGCTGAGATGCAGCTTTCATCGCGAGACTTTTCGAACGCGCACCGCGTCCTCAAAATCCGCGGGCTGAAGGTCGTCCTGACGGGACGCCCCAATGCGGCACCGGTCTTGAACGGCATCGATCTCGATATCCGGGCGGGGGAAAACCATTGCCTGGTCGGCGAGAGCGGCTCGGGGAAATCGGTCACCTCGCTCGCCGTCATGGGGCTTCTGCCGAAAGGGGCGCTCGAGGTGCAGGGCGGCGAGATCGACGTCGAAGGCTTCGAGATCACCACCGCGACGCATGCGCAGCTGCGCGAATTGCGGGCCCGGCGGATCGCCATGATCTTTCAGGAGCCGATGACGGCGCTCAATCCCGTGCTGCGGGTCGGCGAACAGATCGAAGAGGTGCTCAACATGCACACCGATCTGTCGCAGGCGGAAGCCAAGAAACGCACGCTCGACATCATGGAGCAGGTGCATCTTCCGGACGTTGAGCGGATCTATCAATCCTATCCGCACCAGCTGTCCGGCGGTCAGCGCCAGCGCATCATGATCGCCATGGCGCTCGTTCTCGATCCGCATTTGCTGATCGCGGACGAGCCGACGACGGCGCTCGATGTCACGACGCAGCTGCAGATTTTGAAGCTCATCGCGGAATTGCAGGAGCGCAAGGGAACGGCGCTTCTCTTCATCACGCACGATATGGGCGTGGTGGCGGAAATCGCCGACACGGTGAGCGTGATGCAGAATGGCCGGATCGTGGAGAAGGCCCCGATCCGCGAGCTGCTGACGAACCCGAAAGAGGCGTACACCAAAAAACTCCTGACCGCCGTTCCGAACCTGGCGCCGCGGCCGGCGCGGCCGGCTGCCTCGGCCAAGGACGTGCTCGACGTCCAGGATCTCGAAATGGTCTATGGCGGCGGCGGCCTTCTCAAGCGCCAGGGCGGCGTGAAGGCGGCGCAGGAGGTGAGCTTCACGATTGCGCCGGGCCGCACCCTCGGCATCGTCGGCGAAAGCGGCTCCGGCAAGTCCACGGTGGCGCGCTGCATCATCCGCCTGATCGATCCGACGGGCGGCCAGGTGAATGTCGCCGGCACGGATATCTCGACGCTGTCGCGCCGGCAGCTTCGGCCGCATCGCAAGCATCTGCAGATCGTCTTCCAGGATCCCTACCGCTCGCTCAATCCGCGCTGGACCGTGGCGCGCAGCCTTTGCGAGGGGCCGATCAATTTCGGCACGTCGAAGGCTGCGGCGATGGAGCATGCCGCGGAGCTGATGGAACTCGTCGACCTGCCGCGCGATGCCCTGAAACGCTATCCGCACCAGTTTTCGGGAGGACAGCGCCAGCGCATTGCGATCGCCCGCGCCGTCGCCATGAAGCCCGACTTGCTGATCGCCGACGAGGCGGTCTCCGCGCTCGATGTGAGCGTGCAGGCGCAGGTGCTCGACCTCCTGGACGACGTGCAGGAGAGGTTCGGTATCGCGATGCTCTTCATCACCCACGATCTGCGGGTCGCCGCACAGATCTGCGACGAGGTGCTCGTCATGCAGAAAGGCCGGGTGGTGGAGCATGGTGCCGCCGGCGCCGTCCTGCAGAACCCGCATGATCCCTACACATGCAATCTGATCGAGGCCGCGCCCGGCCGGGAATGGGACTTCGCCAATTTCCGTGCGCTCGGCACGCCGCCGTTCAACGAAGGAGCCTCCGCATGAGCGTCATCCCGAAGATCGAAGAATTCGCTGCCGAGCTGACTGCGATCCGGCACGACTTTCATGCGCATCCCGAGCTCGGCTTCGAGGAGACGCGCACCGCCGGTATCGTTGCGGAAAAGCTGCGCGCCTATGGCGTCGACGAGGTGCATGAGGGCATCGGCGGCACCGGTGTCGTGGCGCTGATCAAGGGAGAGGGCGGCGGCAACCGCAGGGTCGGGCTGCGCGCCGACATGGACGCTCTGCCGATCGAGGAGGCGTCGGGTGTCCCCTATGCCTCGCAAAACCCGGGGCGGATGCATGCCTGCGGTCATGACGGGCATACGACGATGCTTCTCGGCGCGGCGCGATATCTCGCCGAAACGCGCGATTTCGACGGCACCGTGGTGTTGATCTTCCAGCCGGCGGAAGAAGGGCTCGGCGGGGCACGACGGATGATCGCCGAAGGTCTCTTCGAGAAATTCCCCTGCGACGAAATCTACGGCATGCACAACGATCCGAATGCGGAGCCCGGGGTCGTCACCGTCGCGCCGGGGCCGGCGATGGCGGGGGCGAGCTTCTTCGACATCGCCGTGAAGGGCACCGGCAGCCATGCCGCCATGCCGCATCAGTCGAAGGATCCGATCGTCATCGGCACGGCGCTGGTGCAGCAATTGCAGAGCGTCGTCAGCCGCAACGCGCCGCCGACGAAGCCGGTGGTGATCTCGGTGACGACGTTCCATGCCGGCGCCGCCTACAACGTCGTGCCGGACACGGCGACGATTTCCGGCACGATCCGCTATTTCCACGACGACGTGGCGGAGATGGCGCATCAGCGGATCAAGGATCTCTGCGCCGGGCTGAGCCAGGCCTATGGCATCGAGATCACGGCCGATCTGCGCAACGTCTTCGACGTGCTGATGAACGACCCGGAACTCTCCACCGCCTATGTCGATGCGGCGAAAGAGGTCGTGGGTGCCGACATGGCCTTCGAAACCAGCGATCAGATGACCGGTTCGGAAGATTTCGCCGACATGCTGAAGGTGGTGCCGGGGGCTTATTGCCGGGTGGGGCATGCGGGGTCGATCGGGCTGCACAATCCGGCTTTCGTGCTCGACGACGCGATCCTTCCCGTCGGTGCCTCGATCTATGCGCGCATCGTCGAAAACCGCCTGAAGCGCGGCGCCTGACACAGCCGAAGCACTTTCCTTCTCCGATATTCAACCAGCCCGGCCCGCCCGAAGCGGCGGCCGGTAGAGGAGCTGTCTGATGATGAATCCGCTCGATCTGCCCTTCCATGCGGAGGAGATGCTCGCGGGCCTGAAGCCCTGGATCGAGACCGAAAGCCCGACCTTCGATGCGGCGGCGGTCAATCGCATGATGGACCTCGTGCAGCACGAGCTGGCAGCGCTCGGGGGCAAGGTCGAACGCATTCCGGGCCGCATGGGGCTCGGCGACAGCGTGCGCGCGACGATGCCGCATGCGCGGGCGGGCGAGGGGGGCATCCTGCTTCTCGGCCATCTCGACACGGTGCATCCGCTCGGCACGATCGACGTCCTGCCGTTCAAGCGGGAGGGCGAGATCTGCTACGGCCCGGGCCTGATGGACATGAAGGGTGGCAATTACGTCTATCTCGATGCGCTTCGGAAGCTCTTTGCCGCCGGGATCGAGACACCCCTGCCGGTCACCGTCCTGTTCACGCCCGACGAGGAGATCGGCACGCCCTCGACGCGTGAGCTGATCGAGGCGGAGGCGAAGCGCCACAAATATATCCTGGTTCCGGAACCGGCGCGCCCCGACGGCGGCGCGGTGATCGGGCGCTATGCCATCGCACGCTTCAACCTGACGGCGCGCGGCAAGCCGAGCCATGCGGGCTGGCAGCTCGCCGAAGGGCGTTCGGCGATCGCCGCGATGGCGAAGAAGGTCGCGGAGATCGAAGGCATGACGACGGAAGACTGCACGTTTTCTGTCGGCGTCTTCAATTCCGGGCGATGGGTGAATTGCGTCTCCTCCGTCTGCGATGCCGAGGTTCTGAGTATGGCGAAGACGCAGGAGCTTCTGGATGAAGGCATCGCCAAGATGATGGCCTTCAACTCCTCCAACGGCGATGTGACGCTGGACGTCACACGCGGCGTCACCCGGCCGGTCTGGGAGCCGGATCAAGCGGGCACGATGGAGATGTTCGGGCTCGCCAAGGAGATCGCCGGCGAGATCGGTTTCGAGCTGAGCGCCGCTTCCGCCGGCGGTGGCTCGGACGGCAATTTCACGGGCTTTCTCGGCCTGCCGACGCTCGATTCGATCGGCGTGCGCGGCAAGGATCTGCACACGCTCAACGAACATATCTATGTCGACAGCCTCGTCGAGCGGGCAAGGCTCGCCGCGGCGCTCTACTGCCGGCTGGGTGCGTGATGTCGGAAGCTCTGTCGCGGACGATGGAGATCCGCAAACATGTCGTTGAGACGGAACGCGGCGTCGTCGCCTCGCAGCATCGTCTGGCGTCGGAGGCGGGCGCCGAAGTGCTGCGGGCCGGCGGCGATGCCGTCGATGCGGCGGTGGCCTGCAGCTTCGTCTGCGGGGTCCTCGAACCATGGATGAGCGGCCCGGCCGGCGGCGGTGCAGCCATGCACTGGCGTGCCGACAGCGGCGAGGCGCATGCGCTCGATTTCGGCATGCGTGCGCCGGGGGGGCTGAAGATCGAGGATTTTCCTCTGTCGGGCGAGGGGGCGACCGCCGACCTGTTCCCGTGGGAGCGCGTCGTCGACGATCGCAACGTCATCGGTGCGAAAGCCGTGGCGGTGCCGGCGCTAGTCGACGGGCTGGAGGCCGCGCATCGGCGCTGGGGGCGCATGCCCTGGGCGGAACTGCTGGCGCCCGCCATTGCCCATGCCCGCGAGGGGATGAGGGTCGACTGGTATGCGGCGCTCATCATCGCCACGGCCACCCGCGATCTGGCGCGTGATCCGGATGCGGCGGCGATGTTTCTCGCCGACGGGCAGTGGCCGCGGCCGTTCTCATGGACGGGGATCGGGGAAGACCGGATCGACCAGAGCCGCATGGCGGACAGTCTCGACATTCTCGCGCGAGAGGGCGCGGCGGCGATGCATGGCGGCGATCTCGGCGCTGCGATGGCGCAGGATATCCGCGACAAGGGCGGCTATCTCACGCGCGATGATCTCGCCGGCAACTGTGCCGCGTTCAAAGCGCCGCTGTCGGTCGCCTATCGCGATGCGCTCTTTCACGCCGTGCCCGGGCTCACCGGCGGGGCGACTTTTGCCGGCGCCATCGCCGGGCTCGCCAAGACGGAGCTGCCGTCGCCGGATAAGGCCTATCCCGCCTATGCGCGCGCCCTCTTTGCGGCCTATCGCGATCGGCTGGAGCGCATGGGGCATGACGGAGAAATCCCCGAATGCGCCGGCTCGACGACGCATTTCTCCGTCGTCGACCGCGACGGCAATATGGTGGCCCACACCCAGACCTTGCTGTCGCTCTTCGGCTCGCGCGTGGTGTCGCCGTCGACCGGCTTTCTGATGAACAACGGCATCATGTGGTTCGATCCGGTCGCGGGGCGGGCGAACTCGCTCGGACCCGGCAAGACATGTCTGATGAATGTCTGTCCGGTGCTGGGCGAGGCGAATGGGCGGCGCTTTGCGCTAGGCGCCTCTGGCGGGCGCAAGATCGTTTCGGCGGTGACGCAGCTTGCCTCTTTCATGGCCGATTTCGGCATGGATCTCGGCGCGGCGTTTCGGCAGCCGCGCATCGATGCGTCGAGCGGGGAGCAGATCGTCGCCGATGCGGCGCTGCCGGCGGAAATCGTCTCGGCTCTGGAGGCTATCGCGCCGGTCAAAGCCGTGCGCCGGTCGATGCTGCCTTATCCCTTCGCCTGTCCGTCGGCGGTGATGGATGAGGGCGACAGGCGCTTCGGCATGACGGAAACGATGAGCGCCTGGGGCGACGCCGTCGCCGAGGGGGAGTGAGCTGTGGCCATGGTCGCGAATTCCAGACCTGACGCGTCAGATCCGGCCGATCTCAGCGCCATCGAGGCGCGGCGATTGATCGGGCGGGGAGAGCTTTCCGCCGAAGAACTCGCCCGCGCCTGCATCACCCGCGTCGAAGCGATCGATCCGGCGGTGAACGCGCTGGTGGCGCGCGATTTCGACGCCGTGATCGAAGGCGCGCGGAAGGCGGACCGGGACAGGGCGGCCGGGAACGCTCTCAGTCTTCTGCACGGCCTGCCCGTCGCCATCAAGGATATGAACGACGTCGCGGGTCTTGCGACGACGTTCGGCTCCGAGATTTTTCGGGGCAACGTGCCGAAGCGCGACGATGCGCTCGTCGCGGGGCTCAGACACGCCGGTGCGCTGCCGCTCGGCAAGACCAACAATCCCGAATGGAGTGCCGGCGCCAATACGCGCAACCGCGTCTACGGCACGACGGCCAACCCGCATGACCTCACCCGCAATTGCGGCGGCTCGTCGGGCGGGTCCGCCGTCGCGCTCGCCTGCGGCTACGCACCTCTCGCCTCGGGCTCGGATCTCGGCGGTTCGCTGCGCACGCCGGCCGCCTTCTGTGGGGTCGTCGGGTTTCGCCCGAGTTTCGGCGTGGTGCCGGGAGGCGCGCGCCGCACGAGCCTGTTGCCGCTTGCGACCTCCGGGCCGATGGCGCGCAACGTCGCCGATTGCGGGCTGATGCTCTCGATCATGGCGCGTCCCGATCCGCGCGATCCGTTTACGGCCGTTGTGGGCGGCAAGACGGCGTGGAAGCCAGATGATTTCGCCTATCTGCCGCGCTGCGATCTCGCCGCGCTCCGCTTTGCGGTGACGGAGGATTTCGGTTTCGCTCCGGTCGAGGCGACGAGCCGGCGCGTATTCCGCAAAGGGGTCAACGCCCTTTTGCCGTTTCTACGCTCGTGCGAGGAGACGAGCCCCGATTGCACGGATGCCGATCGCATCTTTGCCGTGCTGCGGTCGGTCATCTTTCTCTCCACGCATGCGGCCTTCGTCGACAAGAGCCCCGAGCTCGTCGGCGAGAACGTGACGGAGAATGTTCGCGAGGGACGGTCCTACAGCGCCGAAGACGTGGCGCAGGCGCTGGTCATGCAGGGCAATTACGACCGGCGCTGGCAGCGTTTTTTCGACGAGTGCGATTTCATCCTGTCGCCGGCGGTCACGGCGCAGCCTCGGGACTGGCACGAGGCCTATCCGAGGGAGATCGATGGGCGGCCGACCGCGAGCTATTATCACTGGCTGGCTTGCGCTTATGCCGCGACGATCGCCGGATGTCCCTCGATCACGATCCCGTGCGGGCGGGACGAGAACGGTATGCCGTTCGGCCTGCAGATCATCGGGCGACGGCATGACGATCTGCGGCTTCTTGCCGTCGCGGCCGAACTCGAAGCTTTGATTGCCGGCCTGTCGGAGTTGGCGCCGAAAGGCCCCGACCTCGTGGCGCTTTCGAATGCGCCGAAGCTCAGTGCAGCCGAGGGGTTCTGGGATGTTCCATGAGGCGGGGCGGCGCTGTGGGCGGGCAGCGCTGCGTCAGCCGGTCCTCCCGGGACGGGCGAGTTGAAGGGGGACGCGACGGCGCGCACATGTTATGGCCGGTTTCATGAGTGCCACCGATTTCGCGCAATGTGTGGAACCGAGCCGGGCGAAACGGCTCAAGGCCGCGACGGACGAAACGCATCAGCGGCTCGACCAGACGGTCATGGCCTGCGACCCGTTTTCCAGCCTTGAACGCTACCGGTTGTTTTTGAAGATGCAGCATCGCGTGTTCTTCGACGTCGACGCGCTGTGTTTTCATCCCGAGCTCATCGCTCTCCTGCCCGACCTTCCCGAGCGGCGGCAGCTGCATCTCGTCGAGCAGGATTTCGCCGATCTCGGGCTCGTCCTGCCACCGCCGGAACTGGAGCCCGTCTTCGGCAAGGGCGCGATCGATGTGCCGACGGCGCTCGGCTATCTCTACGTCACCGAAGGCTCCAATCTCGGCGCGGCTTTTCTCATCAAGGAAGCCAAGAAGATCGGCCTGTCGGAGAGTTTCGGGGCGCGCCATCTCGCCGGTGCGGAAGAGGGCCGGGCCCGGTCCTGGCGAGCCTTCACGAATGCGCTCGACGCCGTCGAGCTTTCGCCGGAAGAGGAGGCCCGGGCCGTGGCCGGGGCGGAAGCCTCCTTCGAGCGCGTTTTCGTGCATGTCGAGAGTGCCTTCGGCAAGGTTCAGGCGCCCCGCTAGGGCTGCGCGCGGCAGCGGGGGACCGTTGCGCGCCGAAGCATGTGTGTGCCGCTTTGCGCCTGTTGCGCTCATTTTACATTCTGTCGTTGTTTTTTGCGCCTTGCGGCACATCGTGCTGCGGTTTTCGCGTGTTTGTGCGGTTGAGAGAACGCCGTCGGCCAGAGCTTTGTTCGTGCGCAGTTTACGAGATTGGCGGATAGAGCGACGCCGGCCTTGTATTCTTAAGCCTTTCCATCAACTTTGACGGGTGAAGATGCGCAGGCGGCGAAGATATTAGAATGCTCCAGTTTATCCATATGATCGAGAGTGCGGCTCTTGTGACGCTCGCCATCCTGGCGCTGTCGTTTCTCGGGCCGCGGCTCGACCGGTCGCATTGGCTGAAGGGCGGCGTCACCGGTCTGATTTTCGGATTGACGGGATTGTTGAGCATGGCGGCGCCGATCGTGCTTGCGCCGGGCATCGTGGTGGATGCGCGCAATGTCGTGATGGCGCTCTCTGCTGGTCTCGGCGGGCCGATCAGCACGGTCGTCACGGGCGCGATGCTCGTTGCCATGCGCGTCTGGTTCGGCGGGGCCGGGATGGTCGCCGGCATTTTCGCGATCCTTGTCGTGGGCGCTGGCTCGACGGTCGTCTGGTTCGTCATCAACCGGCGATATCAGGGGCGGCTCAACATCGGCGGGCTCTTTGCGCTTGCCGCGATCGCAGCGGCGACGCCGGCGCTCCTGCTCGTCTTCATCCCGAATCTGTCGGGGAAGATGGCCTTCTCCCTTCTGTCGCTGCTGGTGCCGACCAACTTCGTCGCTGTCATCGTGCTCGGGCTTTTGTTCCTGGGCGATCTGCAGAGACGCTGGGCAATCGCCGCCTATGGCGAAAGCCGGCTGTTGCTGCAGGCGATGGTCAACAACGCGCCGGGGGTTCTCTTTCAGCTCAAGGAGGAGCGGCCGGGCTCTGCCTCGTTCACCTATGTGTCGGCGGGCGTGAAGCGGTTCCTCGGCATCGGAGTGGAGGAATTGCTGGCGGATTCCTCGCATATCGACCGCCTGTTTTCGCCCAATGATCTGGCCCGGGTGAGGGAAAAGCTCGCCACTTCGGCGAGCAGCATGCAGTCCTGGGTGATGGAAGCCGAGCTCGCCGTTCGCGGTGGCGGCAAGGTGTGGGTGCGTATTGCCGCCAAACCCCGCATGGATCCGAGCGGCAAGGTGATCTGGGACGGCTCGCTCTTCGACATCACCGACCGCAAGCGCATGGAGCAGATGAAGAACGATTTCATCTCCACGGTCAGCCACGAATTGCGCACGCCGCTCACCTCCATCCGCGGCTCTCTCGGCCTTGTCGCCGGCGGTGCGGCCGGCGAGCTGCCGAAGAAGGCCGCGAGCCTGATCAACATCGCGCATTCCAACTCGGAACGGCTCGTGCGCCTCATCAACGATATCCTCGATATCGAAAAAATCGAATCCGGGCGCATGCCCTTCGAGCCGATACCGGTCGGGCTTCATCCCGCCGTCGAACAGGCGGTGGAGGCGAGCCGCGACTATCTTGCGGACCGGAATGTCGAGATCAGCGTCGTCGACGATGCGCCGGATGCGAATCTCTACGTCGATCCCGACAGGCTGCATCAGGTGCTGACGAACCTCTTGTCGAATGCCATCAAATATTCGCCGGAAGACGGGACCGTCGTCGTCAATCTATGCCGCCATGGCGACAGTCTGCGCATCTCCGTCATCGACAACGGGCCGGGCATTCCCGAAGCCTTCAGGAGCCGCATCTTCCGACGCTTCGAGCAGGCTGATTCCTCGGCGACACGCCAGAAGGGCGGCACCGGCCTCGGCCTCAATATTGCGAAAGCCATCGTGGAGCGCTCCGGCGGGGACATCAGCTTTGAGAGCGAGCCGGACGTCCGCACCGTCTTCCATGTCGATCTTCCCGAATGGCACGTCACGCGCGAGGCATCGCCGGCGGTTGAGATGTCTTTGCCTGCCGAGACGTCGCGGACGGTTTTGATCTGCGAAGATGCCGAGGACGTTGCGGAACTGATTGCCGAGAACCTGCAGCAGGAAGGCTTTCAGAGCACGATCGCCCGCAATGTCGCAGCTGCACGCCGCGACATTGCTGCCAAGGATTATCTGGCCGTGATCGTCGATCTCGATCTGGAGAACGAGGCAGGTTTGTCGCTCATTCGCGAACTCTGCGATGCGACCGCCGACCGAGGCATGCCGGTCATCATGATTTCGGCCAGCATCGACGATGCGCAGCGGGTGCTCAACGGCTCTGCCGTCGGGGTGGCCGCGTGGCTGGAGCGGCCCAGGAACATGGAGGAGTTGCGGCGGGCGGCGTCAGTGATCGCGGCGCGTCTATCGCACCGGCGTCCATCCATCCTGCATGTGGAAGACGACGACAGCCTTCTGGAGGTGATGGCGGCCGAACTTGGCGAGGAGATGCAGGTCGTCAAGGCGCGCACGATCGCAGAAGCGAAAGCCGCTCTGTCGCGCACGACGTTCGATCTCGTCATCCTCGATCTCGGCCTGCCGGACGGACAGGGCGCCTGCCTTCTCGGCACGATCCCGAGCGGGACGGCGGTGATCATCTTTTCTGCTGCCGATGCGGAAAAGGATGTCGCCAAACGGGTGCAGGCGGCGATGACGAAGACCCGGACGTCGGAGAAGGCGATCGCCGATCTGGTGCGCAAGCTCGCCTTCGAGCACCTTGAAAAGGATGAGGCCGCGCAACGCCGCGAAATGGGAGCCATCAGATGAACTTTCGTGTGCTTTATGTCGACGACGAACCGGATATCCGCGAGGTCGCTGCGCTATCGCTCGAACTCGACGAGGCATTCACGGTGCGCACCTGTTCGTCGGGAACCGAAGCGCTCGTCGAGGCTCCCAAGTTCGAGCCGCATCTCATTCTGCTCGATGTGATGATGCCAGGTATGGATGGGCCGGAAACCCTGAAGCAGCTGAAAGCCGATCCGCGGACCGCTGACGTGCCGATCGTCTTCGTCACGGCGAAGACGCAGACGACGGAGATCGCTCGCTTCATGGCGATCGGTGCGGCCGGCGTCATCCGGAAGCCCTTCGATCCGATGACGCTTGCCGAGCAGGCCCGCAGTTATTTGAGCTGAAGAATGTGAGGCCGGCGCCGCGGGCTATTCTTCCGCGGCCGCCTCGAGAGCCTGAAGCAGGGCTTCAAGCGCTTCGCGGCTTTCTGCGCAGGTGCAGGACGTTTGCCGCATCACCTGCTCGGCCCGCAAAGCGCGCTCGCTGATTTCGGGATAGCCGAAAGTTCCGCCCGCCCCGGCGAGCGAATGCACGCGCAGGATCAGCTCCGCCTCTTCGTCGGACGAGAGCGGCTCATTGCGATTGATGAGTTCGTCGATCCAGTCGTGCTCGCGCCGGCAGCGCTTACGAAAGCGGTTGTGGATCGATCCGGAAGTGGGGGCCGACATCTGCGCTCCTGGAGACGGTGTCTCGCCTTCGGGTCTATGGCGGTGGCTGGCGGAGACGCTGCCTGCCAGAATGTCTCTTTTTGAATGCCATCGCCCAAACTGCAGGGCCACTACGACAGGCATACGCAGTTGCGGTTAAGAAAAGACTGGCAGGTCTCGTAAATGCCTAACGATTTGCCGGCTTAATACCGGTTTGAGTGCGTGCCGCCGATGCTTCTTGCAAGGCGCCCGCGGCGGGCTGCTTCAGCGTTCGATGTGGGAGAGAAGGAAGGGCCGCAGACGCGGATCGTGGTAGTCGCGGATTGCAAGTGCCGCACCCGCGTCCAGCAAAGCCTTCTCTTCAAGGCTCGATCGAAGGCCGACGGTCGGCACGCCGGCCCTCACGGCTGCCGTCAAACCCGGAATCGCATCTTCGAAGGCGACCGAGTTTTCAGGGGCGACGCCGAGCCGCTCCATCGCCGTTTGATAGGGCAGCGGGTCCGGCTTGCCGCGCGGAAGCTCGTCAGCGGAGATCAGGATGTCGAACGCGTCGGAAAGCCCGACACCGGCGAGGATCGCCTGCTGATTGGCGATCGGCGCATTGGTGACGAGCGCGAGCCCCCAGCTCTTCTTCCGCGCCCAGGAGAGAAGCTCGGGCATCCCGGCGATCGGCTCCGCACCCCGCTCCAGAAGCTCGCGGAACAGCGCTTCCTTCTCATCGGCGATGTCGGCGTGCTGCGATGCGTCGATATGGGGGAAGAGTTCGGCGCAAATCTCGTCGTTGGTGTGTCCGGAGATGCGGGTGCGGAAGATCTCCTCGTCGATCTCGGCGCCGTATTTCTCGCCGATCTTCTGAAAGGCCTCGTAATGATAGGGATCGCTGTCCATCACCGTGCCGTCGAGGTCGATGAGGAGAGCGCCTTTGAGCGAGCGGGAAGGGGACAGGATGGCCTCGTTCGGGTGAGAGGTTGAGATTTGCGTAGGCCCCGGTGCTCAGGACCGCGAGCGCGTGCCTCAGGCGGAATCGCGCATGATCAGCTTTGCTTCAAGAAGCGTCGGCCCGGCTGGTTCCGTTTTCGACGGCGTTTCGTCGGATTTGCCGATCATATCGAGAAGACGTTTCAGGCTTGTGGTCGCAAGCCCCGAATAATCCTGGGCAACAGTCGTCAGGGCAGGACAGGTGTAGCGGCTCAAGGGATGATCGTCATGGCCCGCGACCCGGAGATCGGCGTCGGCGCTGCGGCCGATCTTGAGACCGCGCTGATAGGCGGCCGCCATGACGCCGAAGGCGAGGCGGTCGTTGGCGCAGAGGACCGAGCGCGTCGGAAAGCCGCCGCGAGCGAGGATCTTGTTGGTCTCCTCGAAGCCGACGGTTTCAAAATCCCAGTCGGCGGATTCCACGGAGAGCACATGCGCCTCGAAGCCGAGATTGGCCATCGCCCGTTCATAGGCGGCGCGGCGTTCCGTGGCGTTGCGGTTGACGCGCGGCATTTCGAGGAAGCAGGGGCGCTCGCCGGTGCGGCAGAGATATTCCACCATCAAGGAGACGCTCTGCGCATTGTCGGTGCCGACGAAGGGCTGGTCTTCGGCGGCGCGCGAATCGAGGAAGACGAGCGGCATCGCCTGGCGCAGCTCGCGGATGAGGCCTGCATCGGATTCGTAGCCGAGCGGCGCGACGACGGCGCCCGAGAGCTTCAGAGATTGCAGCATCTGGATGGCCTTGGCCTCCAGATCCGGCTCGCCGTGCGAGCTCAACACGATCGCCCAATAGCCCTGGCGAAGGCTCGAAATCTCGATCTGCCTGACGATCTCTGCATAGAACGGGTCGGAGATGTGGGGGACGATGACGCCGATGTTGCGCGGATTGCGGCGGTTGAGGTTCACCGCGAAAATGTTCGGCTGATAATTGTGGCGCGCCAGCGCCTCCTCGATGCGCTGCCGGGTGGAGGCGCGCACGGAACTCGGGTCCTGAAAGTACTTGGAGATGGTCGGACGGGAGATGCCGGCGGCGGCCGCGAAATCCTCCATGTTCCTGATTTTCTTGCCGCTCATCGGGAGGTTCCGCAGCTGTCTCTGTCGAGGTTGGCGTTGCTTTGGGCCGGCCAGGAGATTCGGACGGCGAAGGAATTCGGCATGATTGAACCGATTTCCGGCTCAATCCAAAACGAAGACAATCGGCCAGGCTCCTTTTTGCCGTGACGAGAGGAGGGCGGTCACGGACAAGTTATCTGGCACGCGACATTTCAATTCTTTACGCGCGACAAATTTAAATTGACATTTTGTCCCATGAAGTGTCATCTGGCGTCAATAACAATTTGATGAAAGGAGGCGCGGCCCGTGCCCGCGCATGTGCCGGTTCAGATTTCTCGTGGTCCCGTTTTCGCCTCTCTCAGGCACGGCTTTCGCCGCTGCCGGTGACGCGCGCTGAGATGACCCGAAGATCGGAAGCTGGCGCCTCGGCGCGACGAGAAAAGCCGTTCGCGACAAAGCCAGTGATCGGGCGCCGTTCATGCTCGCCATCAGGAAAGGCGGAGCGCACCGCCCGATAATCAGGAGGAAGCCTATGTTCAAAAGTTTCGTTTCGAAGTCCCTGCTCGCCGCCGGGATCGCGCTCGCCGGGTTCACCGGCCCGGCATCTGCCGAGGGGATCGGGGCTTCGCTCCTGACCCAGCAGCATCCGTTCTATATCGCGCTCGCCGATGCCATGCGCGCCGAGGCGCAGGCCGAAGGCGTGCCGCTCGAGATCAAGATCGCCAACCAGGATCTCAACAAGCAGTTCGCCGACGTCGAGGATTTCATCACCAAGGGCGTCGACGTCCTCGTCATCTCGCCGGTCGATTCCACCGGCGTGCGCACCGTCATCGGGCGGGCCCAGAAGGCCGGCATCAAGGTCATCACCGTCGACGTGCCGGCGAAGAACGTTGATGTCACCTCCTATGTCGGCACCGACAATTATGCCGGCGGCGTGAAGGCCGGCGAGCTCATGGCGAAGATGATCGGCGACAAGGGCAAGGTCGCCATCATCGACTATCCGATGGTCGCCTCGGTCGTCGCCCGCACCGATGGCTTCAGGAAGGCGATGGAGTCGCATCCCGACATCGAGATCGTGGCCCAGCAGGCCGGCATCACGCGTTCTGAAGCGCTGACGACGGCGCAGAATATTCTGCAGGCGCATCCCGATCTCGACGGCATTTTCGGCTTTGGCGATGACGCGGCTCTGGCTGCGGCTTCGGCTGTCGCTTCGGCCGGGCTTGAGGACCAGGTGAAGGTCGTCGGCTTCGATGGCATGAAGGAAGCCCGCGACGCGGTCGCCAGCAATCCCGTCATGGTCGGCGTCATCGCGCAGTATCCCGAGGAAATGGGCAAGGTCGCGGTCGAGACGGCCGTCAAGGTCATGAACGGCGAAGAGGTTGCGGCCGAGCAGCCGATCGAGCCGGGCGTCGTCACCAAGGACGGCGAGACCAAGTAGCGAGAAGAGGTCAGGAGAGAGCCGCCCCCCACTCTCTCCTCCTGTGCCCCGCGCCCACCCCCTCATCTGGTGGGCGCGGGCACTTCCTCGCCACCTGACAGCCTTCCTGCCAGTCTTCCTGCCAGCTTCGGCGGAGCTTTCGCCATGACCGCCCCCCAAGACGAGACGGTTCTCGACATCCGCAACGTGACCAAGACATTCGGGCCGGTCACGGCGCTCAAAGACATGACGCTCTCGGTGAAGAAGGGACGCGTCCACACGCTCATCGGCGAAAACGGTGCCGGCAAGAGCACCTTGATGAAGATCCTCGCCGGGGTGCATCCGCAGACCTCGGGCGAGATTACCTTCAAGGGTGAGCCTTATCGACCGAAGAGCCCGCGCGAGGCGCGGCTTTCGGGCCTGACGATCGTCTTCCAGGAGCTGAGCCTGTGCCGCCACATGACCGTGGCAGAGAACATTTTCGCGACGCACGAGCCGAACCGCTTCGGCTTCATCGATGACGCGGAACTGGTGCGCAAGGCCGAAGAGCTGATCGAAGAGCTCGGCCTGCCGATCAAGGCTCGCGCCAAGGTCAGCCAGCTTTCGATCGCCCGCCGGCAGCTCGTCGAGATCGCCAAGGGGCTGAGCTACCCGGCCGATCTCGTCATCCTCGACGAGCCGACCTCGTCGCTGTCGGAAAGCGAAGCGGAAATCCTGTTCTCGCTGATCGGGCGCCTCAAGGAGAAGGGCGTCACGGTCATCTATATCTCGCACCGCATGGAAGAGATCATGCGGCTCTCCGACGACATCACCGTCATCCGCGACGGCGAGCTCGTCGGCACGATGGCGCGCGAAGAGACGAGCATCGACAAGCTGATCGCCATGATGGTGGGACGCGAGATGCACGACATCTACCCGCCGCGCGTGGCGCCGAAGCCGGGACCAGAGGTCGAGCCGGTCCTGCGCGTCGATGGGCTGAACGGCGGGCATCTCTTCCACGACGTGACGTTCGATGCCCGCCCCGGCGAGGTGCTCGGCTTCTTCGGGCTGGTCGGATCGGGTCGCTCCGACGTCATGAATGCGCTTTTCGGCGTGAAGCGGCCGGAAGGCGGCGAGATCTTTCTCGATGGCAGGAAGGTCGCGCCGCGGTCGCCCGACGATGCCATTCGACATGGCATCGCCTTCCTCACCGAAAACCGCAAGGAAGAGGGGCTCGTTCTCGCCCATACGGTTGAGCGCAACATCAACATGGTGTCGCTCGGCGATATCTCGAACGCCTTCGGGTTTGCGAGGCGCTCCGCCGAGCGCCGTGCAGCCGAAGACGAGGTCACGCGGCTGACGATCAAGACCGATACGATCGACACGCCGGCCGCGAACCTTTCCGGCGGCAACCAGCAAAAAATCGTGCTCGCCAAATGGCTGCGCATCAAGCCGCGCATCCTGATCCTCGACGAGCCGACGCGCGGCGTCGATGTCGGAGCGAAATACGAGATTTACCGCATCATCCGGCAATTGGCCGCCGACGGAGCCGCCATCCTGATGGTGTCATCCGATCTGCCGGAAGTGCTCGGCCTCTCCGACCGGCTCGTCATCATGCACGACAAGAAGGTCGCCAACATCCTCGACGGGGAGGGGCTCACGCCTGAGACCGTCATGACCTACGCCGCAGGAATGCAATCATGAAGAGCTTCGTCTCGAAATTCACCTCGGCGCCGGCCGTTCGCGAATATGGCGGCATCGTCGCTTCGCTGATCGTGCTCTGTGTCGTCTTTTCGGTGCTGAGCCCGCGCTTTCTCGTCTTCTACAATCTGCTCAACATCGTGCAGCAGGTCTCGGTGGTGGCGGTGCTCGCCTTCGGCATGACCTATGTCATCCTGCTCGGCGAGATCGATTTGTCCGTCGGCTCGATCCTGGCGGTCGCCGGCATGGTGGCGGCACAGTGTTTTGCGATCGGTTTGGGCTTCTGGCCGACGCTTGGACTGACGCTTTTGTCCGGCGCGATCATGGGTGCCTTCAACGGCGTGCTCGCGGCCTATCTGTTGCTGCCGTCCTTCATCGTGACGGTGGCGACGATGGGGATTTTTCGGGGGCTCGTGTCGCTGCCGACGGGCGGCCTGCCGGCGCCGATCAACAACGATGCCTGGCTTGCGATCGGGGCTGAGAACTGGCTCGGCCTGCCGATCATCATCTGGATCGTGCTCGCGCTCTTCGCCTTCAATTTCGTGCTTCTCGCCAAGACGGTGTTCGGCCGGCGCGCCTATCTCGCGGGTGGCAACAAGGAAGCGGCGGTCTATTCCGGCATCCGCGTGAAGCGCATCAAGGTGATCATCTTCACCATTTCCGGCGTGATGGCGGCCGTCGGCGGCATCCTTCTGTCGTCGCGTCTCGGCTCGGCGCAGACCAACGCCGGTCTCGGTTACGAGCTCGATGCGATCGCGGCTGCCGTGCTCGGCGGGACCAGCCTTGCCGGCGGCGTCGGCACCATGGTCGGCACGCTTCTCGGCGCGCTCATCATCGGCATCATCAACAATGGCATGAGCCTTCTGTCGGTGCCGTATTTCTACCAGCTCATCGTCAAGGGCCTCGTCATTCTGCTGGCGGTGTGGATCGACGTGCGCTCCAAAACCAACCGCGGCTGAAGTCCGCTCGTCTCATGAAAAAGATCATTACCATCGGCGAGGTGCTCGTCGAGATCATGGCCGAGGAGCGCGGCAACGGCTTTCTCGAGCCGATCACGCTCGTTGGTCCGTTTCCCTCCGGCGCGCCCGCCATCTTCATCGATCAGGTCGCAAAACTCGGCCAGCCTTGCGGCCTCATCAGCGCGGTCGGTCCGGACGATTTCGGCACCGTCAATCTGGAGCGGCTGAAGGCCGACGGGGTCGATGTCTCCGCCATCGCCGTCATCCCCGATGCCGTCACCGGCTCCGCCTTCGTGCGCTACCGTGAGGACGGCAACCGCAATTTCATCTTCAATATCCGGCACTCGGCCTGCGGGCAGGTGAGCCTCGATCACGGCGCCGAGAAGATGCTGGGCGAGGCGGACCATCTGCATGTGATGGGCTCGTCGCTCTTCTCTGACGAGATCATTTCCTTGATCCGCACCGCGGTCGAGCGGGTGAAGGCGAAAGGCGGCAGCGTCTCCTTCGATCCCAATATCCGCAAGGAGATGCTGGATTTTCCGGGCATGCGGGAGGCGCTCGTCCATATCTTCGAGAATGCCGACATCTTTCTTCCGAGCGGCGACGAGCTCTTCCTCTTTACCGAGGCGAAGGAGGAGGAAGCGGCGATCGCCGAAATCCTGACCCGCGGCACCAAGGCCGTCGTCATCAAACGCGGCGCCGAGGGGGCGAGCTATTTCGATGCCTCCGGCGAGACGCGGGTGCCGGCCTTTGCCGTCGAGGAGATCGATCCGACGGGTGCCGGCGACAGCTTTGGCGCCACCTTCGTGACTTTCTGGCTGCGCGGCGTCTCGCCCGAAGACGCGCTGTTGATGGCGAATGCCAGTGGGGCGCGTGCCGTCGGCGTCAAAGGGCCGATGTCGGGCACGTCGACGGGCGCCGAGCTTGAAGACTTCATCGAACGACACAAAGGCACAAGGGCATGAGCACGGCCTATCTGGCGGGCCTGCCAAGGCGGCATCAGGCACATGAGAATGTCGGCATTTCCTCCATCTGCTCGGCGCATCCGATGGTCATCGAGGCGACGCTTCGCCATGGCCTCAAGGCCGGCGGGCCGGTTCTCATCGAGGCGACCTGCAACCAGGTCAATCACGAGGGCGGCTATACCGGCATGACGCCGGCGGATTTCCGCCGCTTCGTCGAAGAGATCGCCGCAAAGGTCGGCTTCGACACGAGCCGGCTGATCCTTGGCGGCGATCATCTCGGTCCCAATCCCTGGAAGAGCCTTCCGGCCGAAGAGGCGCTGGGCAAGGCTGAGGCCATGGTGGAGGCCTTCGTGAAGGCCGGCTTCACCAAGATCCATCTCGACACGTCGATGGGATGTGCCGGCGAAAGCGTGGCGCTCGCCGATGAGGTGACGGCGGAACGGGCGGCGCGGCTTGCTGCCGTCTCGGAAAGGGCGGCGAAGGAAACCGGCTTCGATCTTCCCGTCTATGTCATCGGCACGGAAGTGCCGATCCCGGGCGGGGCGATGGAAGAGATCGAAGAGCTGGCCGTCACCGATCCGGAAGCGGCACTCGCCACCGTCGAGGTGCATCGTGCGGCTTTTGCCAGCCGAGGGCTCGAAGATGCGTTCGCGCGCGCCATCGGCGTCGTCGTGCAGCCGGGCGTCGAATACGGCAACGAGAACATCGTTTTCTACGACCGGGCGAAGGCGGCCTCGTTGAGTGCGGTCCTGTCGAAGATGCCGCAATTCGTCTTCGAGGCGCATTCGACCGATTATCAGCCGGTGGAGCTCCTGGCGGGCCTGGTCGACGATGGCTTTCCGATCCTGAAGGTCGGGCCGGCGCTCACCTTCGCCTATCGCGAGGCGCTTTACGGGCTCGATCAGATTGCGGTCGAGCTCGACGGGCTTTCGCCTGAAGAGACGCTGAAGCACGCGATGGAAGAGGTGCTCGTCGGCGATCCGCGCGAATGGGCGAAATATTACCACGGCAGCGACGCGGAGAAGCGCATCAACCGGCATTTCAGCTATTCCGACCGCATCCGCTATTACTGGCCGCAGCCGAAGGCCGTTGCCGCGGTGACGACGCTTCTGACGCGTCTCAAGGGCCGGCAATTGCCGCTGCCGCTCATCAGCCAGTATCTCGGCGCGCTCTACCCGGCGGCGGCGGACGGACGGCTTGCGGCGACGCCCGAGGCCTTGATCCTCGCCAATATCGACCGCGTCGTGTCCACCTATGCCGCGGCGGCGCGTACGCCCGCCGTGTGATTTTTTCAGGCGTTGCGGTCTCGGCCGTCACGTCTTTCCCTGATGATTGAGCCCCCGCCGCGGCGGGGGCTTTTTTCGTAATGGCGTGTGTTCGTCGGCTCAGGCGACTTTGACGATCAGCTTGCCGAAATTCTTGCCTTCCAGAAGGCCGATGAAGGCGTCGGGCGCCTTGTCCAGACCTTCGACGATATCTTCCTTGTAACGGATGCGTCCGTCCGCGACCCAGCTGCCCATCTCCTTGACGAAGTCCGGCATCTGATCCTTGAATTCCGTCTGGATGAAGCCGCGGATGGTGAGGCTCTTCGTCAGGATATCGCGCATCAAGCCCGGCAGCTTGTCCGGGCCCTCGAACGGGCCGGTGGCGTTGTATTGCGAGACGAGGCCGCAGACGGGCATGCGCGCATAAAAGTTGAGAAGCGGGCGCACAGCCTCGAAGACGGGGCCGCCGACATTTTCGAAATAGACGTCGATGCCGTCCGGGCAGGCGGCCTTCAGATCCTCCGCGAATGTTTCGGAGCGATGGTCGATCGCCGCATCGAAGCCGAAGTCTTCCGTGAGCGCCCGGCATTTTTCCGGTCCGCCGGCGATGCCGACGGCGCGCGCACCTTTGATCTTGGCGATCTGGCCGACGGCGGAGCCGACGGGCCCGGTCGCCGCGGCAACGACGACCGTCTCGCCTTCTTTCGGCTTTCCGAGCGTCAGAAGCCCCGCATAGGCGGTGAAGCCCGGCATGCCGAGCACGCCGACGGCGGTCGTGACGGGCACTTTTTCGGGATCGAGTTTGCGCAGATGAGCGGCCTTTGCGACCGCATGCGTCTGCCAGCCGGAATAGGAGAGGACCATATCGCCGGAGGCAAAGTTAGGGTCGCGGCTTTCCACGACCTCCGCCACGGTGCCGCCTTCCATCACGGCGCCGACCTCGACCGGGGCGGCGTAGGATTTCGCCGCGCTCATGCGCCCGCGCATATAGGGATCGAGCGAGAGGTAGCGGATCTTGAGGAGGACTTCGCCCTCCTTCGGCGCCGGCACCGACGCGGTCTCCGTGCGGAAATTCTCTGGCGTCGGCCGCCCCTCGGGGCGTGACGCGAGGAGGATCTGCGTGCTTTCTGTCATGGAATGAACCTGATTGAGATGTGAGTGGATGTGTTGGTGCATCTATGCCGCATGCGTGCCTTGGCGAGGCCTCACCGGGTCTCAGACGGCATTCGACGGTGGGATGGAGCCATGCCATTTCGGAGAGGCAGAAGATGACGGCGGTGAGGAAAATCGATTTCGACGTGTCGGATGTGCGGCGCTATCTGGAGCCTGGGCCGGTCGTGCTCGTCTCATCCGCGCATCAAGGCGAGCACGACATCATGACGATGGGCTGGCACACGATCATGGAATTCTCGCCCTCGCTCGTCGGCTGCATGATCTCCGCCGGCAACCATTCCTTCGAGCTCATCCGTGCAAGCGGCGAATGCGTCATCAATCTGCCGACGACGGCGCTCACCGATACCGTCGTCAAGATCGGCAATACCTCCGGAGAACGGATCGACAAGTTTGAGGAGTTCGGTCTGACGGCCGAGGCGGCCGAGATGGTGGGCGCGCCGATGATCGGCGAATGCCACGCCAATTTCGAATGCCGGCTGTTCGAGGATGCGCTCGTCGGGCGCTACAATTTCTTCGTCTTCGAGGTGGTGAAAGCGCATGTGGCGCCGGAGCCGGAACATCCTGAAACGCTGCATTACAAGGGCGGCGGCATCTTCATGGTCTCCGGCGAAATCATCGACAAGAGCGCGCTCTTCCGTCCGGGCATGCTGTGAGGGGATGATGAGGCAGGAGGACCTTTCCGGCGCCCTCGATTTTCTGCGTGCTGCCGAGCGGCTCAAGGACACGTTCCGCTCCGGCTTTACGGCGGAGGGGCGGCCGGAGAGCACTGCCGCGCATACCTGGCGGCTCGCCCTGATGGCGATCGTTTTCGAAAAGGATTTTGGGACGATCGACTTTTCGCGTCTTCTCAAGATCCTGATCGTGCACGATCTCGGCGAAACCCTGTCGGGCGACGTGCCGGCGGTTGTGCAGATGCCAGGCGAAGAGAAGGCGGCGCAGGAGCGCGCCGATCTTCTGCAACTGACCGCACCGCTCGACCCAGCGCGGCGGCAGGCGATCCTCGATCTCTGGGAGGAGTACGAGGTGGGGGCGACGGCGGAGGCGCGGCTCGCCAAGGGGCTCGATAAGCTCGAGACGATCCTGCAGCACAATCAGGGGCTTAACCCGCCCGACTTCGATTATCGATTCAATCTCGATTATGGGAGGCGCGCGACCGACGCTCATCCTTTGCTTCAAGAGATCCGCGCGGTGCTGGATGCGGAGACGGAGGCGCGGGCCGAAAATTCCCGAGTCGATTGAAGCGGATGGGCTGAACTTCGGAGGTTGTGATTCAGACCGGCTGATTCAGACCGGGCGCCAATTAAGCCTGTTGCGAACAAAAGTAGAACATGGCATCATCCCGGCATGGATGAGAAGCTCGCAACCAAGCTCGGCATTCTGGCGGACGCGGCCAAATATGACGTGTCCTGCGCCTCGTCGGGCGCGCCGAAGCGCAAGGCTGGCAAGAACGGGCTCGGCGCGACGGCGCCGTCCGGCATCTGCCACGCCTTCACGCCGGACGGGCGCTGCGTCTCGCTTCTGAAAATCCTTCTGACGAATTACTGCCTGTTCGACTGCGCCTATTGCATCAACCGGCGCTCCTCGAACGTGCCGCGGGCGCGTTTCTCGGTCGAGGAGGTGGTGCGGCTCACGCTCGAATTCTACAAACGCAACTATATCGAAGGCCTGTTTTTATCCTCCGGCATCGCGCGCTCGCCCGACCGGACGATGGAGGAGATGATGCGGGTGGCGAAGACGCTCCGGCGCGTCCACGGCTTTCAGGGCTATATCCATCTCAAGGCGATCCCTGAGGCGAGCCCGTGGCTGATCGAGGAGGCGGGGCGGTACGCTGACCGGTTGTCGATCAATCTGGAGCTTGCGAGCGGGGCGAGCCTGAAAGCGCTCGCGCCGGAAAAGAACGACCGGACGATCACGCACGCGATGGGACAGATGCATGAGCGCATCCTGGAGGCGCGCGACGAGCGACGGCGTTTCTCGCCCGCCGGGCAGAGCACGCAGGTGATCGTCGGGGCAGACGATGTGAAGGATGCCGCGATCATTCGCGCGAGCGCCAGGCTTTATGACGATTACGCGTTGAAGCGGGTGTATTATTCCGCCTTCAGCCCGATCCCCGAGGCGAGCGTGCTTCTGCCGGCGAAGGCGCCGCCGCTTCGCCGGGAAAACCGGCTTTATCAGGCGGACTGGCTGATGCGGTTTTATGGGTTTTCGGCCGACGAGGTCGCGGAAAGCGGCGAGGACGGCATGCTGGCGCTCGATGTCGATCCGAAGCTTGCCTGGGCGCTGAAGCATCGCGAGCGCTTTCCCGTCGACGTCAATCGGGCGGAGCGGGAGATGCTTTTGCGGGTGCCGGGGCTCGGGCAGAGGGCCGTGGAGCGTATTCTCACCTCGCGCCGGCACCAGAAGCTGCGACTTCCAGATCTCGCGCGGCTGACGGCGGGCCTGAAACGGGCGCTGCCGTTTCTCGTCACGCCGGACCACCGGCCCGTCTCCCTCATCGACCGGCTCGATCTGCGGCAAAGGCTCGCCGAGCCGGCCCAGCAAATGAGCCTGTTCTG
The DNA here is from genome assembly GCF_025379905.1 of Afifella sp. JA880. Lineage (NCBI taxonomy): Bacteria > Pseudomonadati > Pseudomonadota > Alphaproteobacteria > Hyphomicrobiales > Afifellaceae > Afifella > Afifella sp. JA880. The sequence goes on along the minus strand of NZ_JAOANH010000002.1, from coordinate 382,722 downwards.
ATGACCCGCGTGCGCATCGATATGAAGGCGGGGGCGGATCTCGACGGTTTTCGCCGGGCGCTGCGCATCCTCGTGCGCGACCGGGTCGCGCCGGACGATGTCGTCTTCGCGGCGGAGCGTGCGCAGGATCTCTTTGGCGCGCCGCTTGCCGGAGAGGCGCCGCCGGTCGTCTTGCCGCGCGCCGTGACAGGGCTCATCGCCGACGTCGTCTGTCACCGGGAGAATGAGCGCTATGGGCGTCTCTACCGGCTCGTGTGGAGAATTCTGAAGGGCGAGCGCGGGCTCCTCGAGGTGGCGAGCGATCCTCTCGTCTACCGTCTTGCGCGCATGCAGCAGGAGGTGCGGCGCGACATCCACCACATGCATGGCTTTCTGCGCTTTCGCCGTGTGGTGACGGAGGGGGGTGTCGCGGCGGGCGAGACTGAGAGCTCTGGCATCGAGGAAAAAGAACGCTTCGTCGCCTATTTCGAGCCGGCGCATTTCACCTTGGCTGCGGCCGCGCCTTTTTTCGCCGAGCGCTTCGCCAATATGGCCTGGTCGATCCTGACGCCCGACGGCTCGCTCCACTGGGACGGCAAAAAGCTCGTCGAAGGGCCGCCGGCGCGCCGCGACCCGGCCGCTGCCGGCGACGGTTTCGAAGAGGGGTGGCGGACCTATTATGCGGCGACGTTCAACCCGGCGCGGGCCAATCCCAAATTGATGGCGCAGCATATGCCGCGGCGCTACTGGGCCGACATGCCGGAGGTGGCGGCGATCCCGGAACTCGTCAGCTTCGCGCCGGCGCGGGTGCGCGAGATGATCGCGCGCGAGGCGGCCGCGTCGCCCAAGCGCGCGCCGGAGAAGGCGCTCCAGAAAATGCGTGAGGGTCGTCCGAAGAGCCTGCAAGACCTCAACGCGCTGATCGCTGCCTCGGAACCGCTGGTGTCAGGGGCGGTGCCGGGAGCGACGCGTGCGGTGCTCGGCGAGGGCCCTCTAGATGCCGACATCGTCTTTGTCGGCGAGCAGCCGGGCGATCAGGAGGATCGTCAGGGAAGGCCATTTGTCGGGCCGGCCGGCCAGCTTCTTGATCGGGCGATGGCGGAGGCCGGCATCGAGCGCGGCTCGGTTTATCTCACCAATGCCGTGAAGCATTTCAAGTTCGAGATGCGCGGCAAGCGGCGCATCCACCAGAAGCCCACCGTGTCGGAGGTGAAGCATTATCGCTGGTGGCTGATGGCGGAGCTCGAATTTCTGTCGCCGCGCCTCGTCGTGGCGCTCGGAGGGACGGCGGCGCTGGCGCTTTCGGGACGACAGGTTTCCGTGACGAAGATGCGCGGCCGGCAGGAGTTTCCGCCTTTTGCCGGCTTCCTCACCGTGCATCCGTCCTATCTTCTGCGACTGCCGGATGCGGAGGCCAAGGCGAGTGCTTACCGTGCCTTCGTCGATGACCTTCGGCAGGTGCGCGAGATCGTGGACGAAAGACGGGAGGCAGCTTGAGGTGGCTGAACTGAGGAGCCGGCCTGGGGCGGCTGTCTGCTGCGGCTGCCCGTGGAAGGGGCTCAGAGATAGGGCAGGCCGTGGGCGATCAGCGGTGCGACGAGGACGTTCAAAAGGCCGACGAGCACCATGACGAGGCCGGCAACCGAGCCTTCCTCGTGGCCGATTTCGTGGGCCTTGGCGGTGCCGCTCGCATGGGCTGCGACGCCGAAGAGGGCTCCGCGGGCAAGTGCCGATTTGACCGGCAGGATCGTCAGCATCAACTCGCCGAGGATGGCGCCGAAGACTCCGGTCAGGACGACGAAGACGGCGGTGAGGTCGGGGGCGCCGCCGATGTCGGAGGAGACGACCATGGCGAAGGGCGTGGAAACGGAGCGCGGCAGAAGGCTGAGGCGCAGGGCGTCGTCGAGACCGACGAGGCTCGCAAAGGTCCAGCCGGAGAGAATGGCCGTGGTCGTGCCTGCCAGCATGCCGACGACGAGGACCGGCCAGTGGCGCGCGATCAGGGCACGCTGCTCGTAGATCGGCACGGCGAAGGCGACCATGGCCGGGCCGAGCAGGCTGACGAGCCAGCCGGTGGAGCGGATATAATCGCGGTAGGTCTCGTCGGCGGTGACGACGATCAGGATGAGAAGCGCCGGGGTGATCGCGAGCGGCATCAAAAAAGGCTGCCGCCAGCGCAGATAGATGCGCTTCGCCAGAAAATAGGTGCCGATCGTCAGAGCCGACCAGAAAAGGCCGTGGAGGAGGATTTCACTCGAAGAGAGCATTGCGGTCCTCCGCGGCAAGGCGACGACGATAATAGAGGTCCGCCGTCAGCGCCGTGACCGCCATGACGGAGGCGGTTCCGGCCAGGATGACGAACAGGATCTTGAGGCCGAGCAGGCCGACGAACTCGCGGTGATCGACGACGGCGAGGACGGCCGGCACGAAGAACAGGATCATCTCCGCCAGAAACCATTGGGCGCCGCGGCGCATGCTGAAAAGGCTGAGACGGCCGGATATCAAAAGGGCGAGGACGAGCGCCATGCCGATGATGCCGCCGGGCACCGGAAGCCCCGAAAGGCGCACGATCGTCTCCCCGATGCCCCAGAACACGAAGATCGCCGCGATCTGGGCGAGGCGGCTGTTGTGAAGGCTGCGGCGGAAGCGAAGCGCGAGGCTGCGGGGGGTCATCGATCTCTCCTGGAAGGAGCGGCATATAGTTGCACCTGATCAATCGACAAAATGAATTGACTGAATAGGCTTCATTCCGTATCGGAATAATATGGAATTTCGCAATCTGCGGGCTTTCGTCGAAGTGGTCCGCCGAGGCGGTTTCACGCCCGCCGCGAAGGCGCTTTTCGCCACGCAATCGACGATCTCAAAGGCCGTGCGGCAGCTCGAAGACGAGATCGGCCTGCCGCTTCTCGACCGCATCGGCCATCGCAGCCACCTGACCGCGCCGGGCGAGGTGGTCTATCGAAGAGCCGTGAAGCTTCTGGCGGAACGTGCAGATCTCGCGCGCGAGCTCGACGAGATCCGCGGCCTGAAGCAGGGGTCTTTGTCTCTCGGCCTGCCGCCGGTGGCGAGCAGCGCGTTGTTTGCGCCGCTGTTTGCGATCTATCGCCAGCGCTTCCCGGGCATCGATGTGCGCCTCGTCGAGCATGGCAGCGACCGGCTGGAGGAGATGCTGCGGACGGGCGAAATCGAAATGGCCGCCTCGCTTCTTCCTTTCGGGGAGGATTTCGAATGGCAGGGCGTGCGGCGCGAGCCGCTGATGGCGGTCATGCCCCGAGCCCATGCGCTTGCCGCGCGCCAGACGATAAAGATCGAGGATGTGCGCGAGGAGCCGTTCATCCTTTTCGAGGCCGGTTTCGGCTTGAACCGGATCATCGGGGACGCCTGCCGCCGGCATGGGTTTTCGCCCGCGGTCGCCGCACGAAGCAGCCAGATCGAGTTCATCGTCGGCCTTGCGGCGGCGGGCCTCGGCATCGCCTTCCTGCCGCAGATCATTGCACCGCGCTCGGAGGCGGGCCATGCTGCCTCGGTGCTTCTCGACGAGCCGGAGACTGCCTGGCATATCGCCATGATCTGGCGGCGCGGCGCCTATCTGTCCCATGCGGCGCGGGCCTGGCTTGCCCTCGTCGAGGAAATGCACCCCGATGAGGGGTGCGCCGAGCCGCTGCAGAGCTGACTGGAACGACCGTGCCGATGCCTCCCGCAAGCTTGCCGCAACCGCTTCAATATACTACCCAATTAATAGGAAATGGCCCAGCCAAGAGGTGCCCGCTCGGATGATTTCCCAGAAGGCCAAATACGCCCTGCGGGCGCTGCTTGCGCTCGCAGAGATGGAGAGCGATTCCATTTCCGCCGGCGAGCTTGCCAAGGGGGAACGCATCCCGCGCAAGTTCCTGGAGCAGATTCTGATGGAATTGAAGCGCGAGGGCCTGATCCAGAGCCGGCGCGGGGTGAACGGCGGCTATTTCCTGCAGCAGCCGGCCGATACGATCACCTTTGGGCAGGTTCTGCGCCTTTTCGACGGGCCGATTGCGCCGCTTCCGTGCCTCAGTCGGGTGGCCTACCGCCGTTGCGCCGATTGCAAAGACGAAGGCGCATGCCGTGTGCGCCGGGTTTTCGCTCATGTCGCCAATTCCGCGCGCGCCGTGCTCGACCAGACCACGCTCGCCGATGCGATCGCCGATCCGGACAGTGTGGATCGGATTTCCGGGGTTTCGCTCGGCGCTTCCTGAGCCTTTCTGCGGTGCCCTTGTCGCGGCCGTTTCGTCTCCGTTGACATAGCCTACCAAACAGGTAGGCTATTAATCTCTACCAGATCGGTAGGTGATGGAGGTTGGCATGCGAAGGATGCAACGATCTCTTGCGGCGGGTCTTGCCGCGCTCTTGGCGATGGCGGCACCGGCCGTCGCCGACACCACGCTTCTCAACGTTTCCTATGATCCGACGCGCGAGCTCTACGAGGCGTTCAACGCCGCCTTTGCCGCGAATTTCAAAGCCGAAACCGGTGAAACCGTCTCCGTGCGGATGTCGCATGGCGGCTCCGGCAAGCAGGCGCGGGCGGTGATCGACGGGCTCAAAGCCGATGTCGTCACGCTGGCGCTCGAAGCCGATATCGACGCGATCGCCAAGACGACCGGAAAGATCCCCGCGAACTGGCGCGATCGGCTTCCCAATCACAGCGCGCCCTACACCTCGACCATCGTTTTCCTCGTCCGCAAGGGCAATCCGAAGGGGATCCACGACTGGCCGGACCTCGTGAAGGAGGGCGTGGAGGTCATCACGCCCAATCCGAAAACTTCTGGCGGCGCACGCTGGAGCTATCTCGCGGCCTGGGCCTACGCCAATGAGGCCTTCCATGGCGACGAGAAGGCGATGCGCGGCTTCATGGGCGAGCTTTTCCGGCATGTGCCGGTGCTTGACACGGGCGCGCGCGGCGCCACCACCACCTTCGTGCAGCGGGGCATCGGCGACGTCCTGATCACCTGGGAGAACGAGGCCTTTCTGGCGCTCAAGGAGCTCGGTCCCGACAAATTCGAGATCGTGGCGCCGTCGATTTCCATCAAGGCCGAGCCGCCGGTCGCGCTGGTCGACGGCAATGTCGACAAGGACGGAACACGTCAGGCGGCTGAAGCCTATCTCGCCTATCTCTATTCGCCGGAGGGGCAGAGATTGGTGGCGAAGAATTTCTATCGCCCGGCGGAGCCGGCCTTCGCCGATACTGCGGATATGGCGCGGTTTCCCGATCTCAAGCTCGTCACCATCGATGATCCGCTCTTCGGCGGATGGGAGAAGGCGCAGCCGGCACACTTCGGCAATGGCGGCGTCTTCGACCAGATCTATCAGCCCGCGCGATAGGGACGGCGGCAGATGCGCGGGCGCGCTCGGACCTGGCGGAAGCGAAGCGTTCTGCCGGCTTTCGGTCTCTCACTCGGCTTCACGATCGCCTATCTGGGGCTCGTCGTTCTGGTGCCGCTTGCGGCGCTCGTTATCAAAAGCGCGGGTCTGGGCGCGGCCGAATTCTGGCGTCTCGCCACCGATCCACGCACGCTCGCGGCGTTGCGCTTGAGTTTTGGCGCAGCGCTTGTCGCCGCTTCAATTAATGCCGTCTTCGGCGCCCTCATTGCCTGGGTCCTGGTGCGCTATCGCTTTTTCGGACGCCGGTTTCTCGATGCCGTCATCGACCTGCCTTTTGCCCTGCCGACGGCGGTGGCGGGCATCGCGCTCACCTCGCTTTATGCGCCGAACGGTTGGGTCGGGCAGTTTCTACAACCGCTCGGATTGAAGGTCGCCTATGCGCCGGCGGGCATCGTCGTCGCACTCACCTTCGTCAGCCTGCCCTTCGTCGTACGCACCGTCGAACCGGTGCTCGCAGAGATCGACCGCGAGCTCGAAGAGGCGGCGGCGACGCTCGGCGCGACGCGGGCGCAGACGATTTTCAAGGTGATCGTTCCGGCCCTGGTGCCGGCGCTCCTGACCGGGTTCGCGCTGGCGCTCGCCCGGGCCGTCGGCGAATACGGCTCCGTCATCTTCATCGCCGGAAATATTCCCTATGTCTCGGAAATCGCGCCGCTTCTGATCGTCATCCGGTTGGAGGAATTCGATTACGCCGGGGCGACGGCGGTCGCCGCGGTGATGCTTGCGATCGCGTTTGTCATGCTCTTCGTCATCAATCTGCTTCAGGCGTGGAGCCGCAGGAGGTTCGGCTATGGCAGCTGAATTGTCGGGCGCGTCGTTGAGGGTCTCGAGGCCGGTGCAGCGGGGCCGACCGGCCACGACGGAGGCGCCCGCCGTGCGCGCGGCACTGGTCGGCCTCGTCTTCGTCTTTCTCGGCTTCTTTCTCGTGATGCCGCTTGTCGCCGTCTTCGTGGAAGCGCTGCGCGGGGGGATCTCCACCTATCTTGCGGCGATCGTCGAGCCGGATGCGCTCGCGGCCATCCGGCTGACGCTGATCGTGGCGGCGATCGCGGTGCCCGCCAACATGGTCTTCGGGGTGGCGGCCGCCTGGGCCGTCGCCAAGTTCGACTTCAAGGGCAAGAGCCTGCTCGTCACGCTGATCGATCTGCCGTTTTCCGTCTCGCCGGTGATTTCCGGCCTTGTCTACGTGCTTCTCTTCGGGGCGCAGGGGCTTTTGGGTCCCTTTCTCGACGCGCATGGCGTGGAGATCATCTTCGCGGTGCCGGGGATCGTTCTCGCGACGATCTTCGTCACCTTTCCCTTCGTGGCGCGCGAGCTCATCCCGCTCATGCAGGAGCAGGGGAGCGGCGACGAAGAAGCCGCGCTGTCCCTCGGCGCTTCAGGCTTTACGACCTTTCTGCTCGTCACGCTGCCGAACGTGAAATGGGCGCTTCTCTACGGCGTGCTCCTCTGCAACGCCCGCGCCATGGGCGAGTTCGGGGCCGTTTCCGTCGTCTCCGGGCATATCCGCGGCCTCACCAATACGATGCCGCTGCATGTGGAGATCCTCTACAACGAGTACAGTTTCGCGGCCGCATTCGCCGTCGCCTCGCTGCTCGCTCTCCTGGCGCTTTTCACCCTTGCCCTGAAGACCTTCCTGGAATGGCGTTTCGCCGGTGCGATCGCCGCAGAACGCGCGCATTGAGGCCCAGATGGACATCGTTCTTCAAAACATCTCCAAGGCGTTCGACGATTATCCGGCGGTGCACGATATTTCGCTCGCCATTCGGTCGGGCGAGCTCATCGCGTTGCTTGGGCCTTCGGGCTCCGGCAAGACGACGCTTCTGCGCCTCATCGCCGGGCTCGAATTTCTCGATCGCGGCCGCATCCTCTTCGGCGACGAAGATGCCTCGGCCAAGAGCGTGCAGGAGCGCAATGTTGGCTTCGTCTTTCAGCATTACGCGCTCTTCAAACAGATGAATGTCGCCGACAATGTCGGCTTCGGGCTTCGGGTGCGCCCGCGTGGAAGCCGGCCCGGCCGGACCGAAATCCGGCGTCGCGCTTTGGAGCTTCTCGATCTCGTGCAGCTGTCGGGGCTCGAAAAGCGCTTTCCGATGCAGCTGTCCGGCGGGCAGCGGCAGAGAGTGGCGCTGGCGCGGGCGCTTGCGATCGAGCCGGCCGTTCTCCTGCTGGATGAACCTTTCGGCGCGCTCGATGCCAAGGTGCGCAAGGAGCTGCGCCGCTGGCTGCGCGATCTGCATGAGCAGACCGGCCATACCACGGTCTTCGTCACGCATGATCAGGAAGAGGCGCTGGAGCTTGCCGACCGCGTCGTGGTGATGAATGCCGGTCATGTCGAGCAGGTCGGCACGGCCGACGAAATCTACGACGCGCCGGCTTCGCCCTTCGTGCACGGCTTCATCGGCGAATCCTCAAGCCTCCCGGTGACTCTGTCGGGCGGGGCCATCCTCGTTGCAGGTCGCCCGAGCGGGCTTGTCGGCGCAGGGGCGGGCGCGGCACGGCTCTTCTTCCGGCCTGGCCATGTGGAGATGCTCCGGCCGGGCGAGCGCGGCATTGCGGGCGCGGTGACGGGAAGCCGACGCCTCACCGATCGCAGGCGGCTCGAGATTGCGGTCGGCGGCAACCATCCCGTCGAGATCGACGTGCCTTCGCTCGCGGAGACGAGCCATGGCGTGGAGACGGGAAGCGAGGTGATCTTCCGCCCGCGCGAATTCCGGCTTTACGGGGAAAGCGAGACCGCCTCTCGGCGCGCGGCCTGACGAAACCCGTTTGCGGTTGCTTTTTGGGCGAGGCGCATAGGACCAAAAATGAGATCGGCCGGCCCATGGCGAGCCGGCCGATCCAGGCCTCGACGCGAAGGGAGGTCCGCTCCAGGTCGAGGCCGGGCACGCTGAGGGCTGCGGCGGGCCTTCAGCGTACCGAGCTCAATTGGTTTCCAGGCGCGCTCCTCCGGCTCTGGATTCCGTGCGGCCGAGCCTGACCGGCTTTTTGGCGGAGGCTTTCTCCGAGGTTGGTCGATTTCCTTCGTCGGCGATTTCGGGTGCGCTCTTGGCCGCGGTGTCGACCGTCGCCACCACCGACATTCCGGGCGCAAGGCGTTCGGACAGAGGCTGGTCCGGGTCGATGGCAATGCGCACGGGCAGGCGCTGCGCCACCTTGGTGAAGTTTCCGGAGGCGTTGTCGGATTTGATGACGCTGAATTCCGACCCCGTGGCCGGCGAAAAGCGCTCGATATGGCCTGAAAGACTGGCGCCTTCGAGCGCGTCGACGGTGAAGGTCACCGGCTGGCCGACGCGCATTTTGGCGACCTGGGTCTCTTTGAAGTTCGCCACGACCCAGATGCTCTCCGGCACGAGGGCGACGAGCTGGGTGCCGGTGGAGACATATTGGCCGATGCGCGTGCCGACCTGGCCGAGACGACCACTTGCCGGGGCGGTGATGTGGGTGTTGTCGAGGTCGATCTCTGCAAGATGCACGGCGGCTTCCGCGCCTTCGACGGCGGCCTTCAGAGAGGCGCGGTTGACGATGGTCGATTGCAGTTCCTGTCTCGCCACTTCGATCTCGGCCGTGACCTGATCGTAGGCGGCCTGCGCCTGATCGCGCTTCGAGCGGGTTTCATCGCCCGTCGCCTTCTTGACGACGCCGCGATCAACGAGGGGTCCGACCCGCTGCCAATCCGCCTTCGCCTGTTCGAGAGCCGCCTTCTTGCCGGCGAGCTGCGCCTGTGTGGAGCGGAGCTTCGCTTCCGCCGAATGCCGGCTCTGCTCGGAATTGGCGAGCGCCGCCGTCTGCGCATCGAGCTCCGCGCGCGCCTGCTCGAGCTTCTGCCGGTAGATGCGATCGTCGAGTTGGACGAGGAGATCGCCTTTTTCGACGGTCTCGAAATCCTGCACCGGGACCTCGGTGACGTAGCCGGCCACTTGCGGGGCGATCATCGTCACCGGTCCCCGCACATAGGCGTTCTCGGTCACCTCCACGGCGCTGGTGAAGGGCGGCAGCCGCCAGGCATAGAGCACGACGCAGATGCCGAGGAGGCCGATCGTGACGGCGAGGATTGTCGAAAAGGAGCGCAGAAAATTGAACATCGGGATTACGCAGGCTGGGTTTGAGGCGCCGAGGCGGGCTGTCGCTGTTTCATCAGCCAGACCACGGCGACGTGGATCGTGAGTGCGAGAAGAGCCGTCGCGGCGAGCGCGGACACGGCCAAAAAGGTGTCGTTGTAGGCGAGGATGTAGGCCTCGCGGGACGTCGCTCTGGAGAGAAGGGCGGCGCCTTCCGCCTTGAGAAGTGCGTGATCGCCGAGCACGCCGGCATAGCTTCCGGCAAGCTGCGAGATGCGTTCGGCAACGATCGGATCGGTCGATTTCAGCCCTTCGATCAGCGCTTCGGAGTGAAACTTCTCGCGGATCTGCACGAAGGTTCCGAAGAGCGCGGATCCGAAGAGGCTTCCGAGGCTCTGCGTCGACAGGAAAACGACGACGAAGCTCAAGATATAGTTCGGGCCCTTCTTGAAGGCGGCGACAAAGCCGCGGGCCATGGCCGCCGGCAGGAAAAGGGCGCCGCCGAAGGCGACGAGACCCTGACTGACCATCAATTGCTCGGGCCGGGTGAGATTGGTCGATTGACCGTCGAGATAGGCGCCGGCAGCAAGCGCTGCGAGGGCGACGGCGTGAATGGCGGGCTCGCGCCCCGGTTTCAGGACCATGGCCGAAAGCGCGCCGCCGGCGAGCACGCAGGCGAAGACCACCCAGTAAAGCGGCATGGCCTGCGCGTTGGTGACGTCGAGCTGGCTGAAAAGGCCGCGAATGCCGGCCGATTGTTCGGCGAGCACGGTGCGGAAAATGATGAGTGCGCCGGCGAAATGCAGGATCGGCGGGCTGCAGATCCAGCGGATATCGACGAGCGGATATTTCCGGTTGAGCTCGATGACGGCGGCGAGCGTGAGCGAGGCGATCGAGATGACCAGGAGCCATCCGAGCCAGTCGCGCTCGAACCACCAATAGACGCGACCGAGCGTCAGGAAGACAGCCATGCAGCCGGAGCCGACGGCGATGAGCGGATAGCTGACGAAATCGAGCGGATCGACGACCTTCGCCTGGGGCGGCGAGGTGAGAGGCAGCATGTAGACGCCGCAAAAGCAGATCATAGACAGGCCGAGCTCGAACGTCGTCAGGCCGTGCCATTGGTCGATGTCGAAGAGCGTCGGCGAAATGAGCCGGGCGATCGGCATCGCCAGCGTGAGGTTCGTCATCGCGAAGGAGACACCGATCGTCAGCTTCTTTTCGCGCGGCAGGACCTCCATCATGTAGAGGATGCTCAAGGCGGAGAGGGGCGCGGCCGAGATGCCGGCGATGAAACGCAGGATGACGGCGCTCTGAAGGTCGCGCGCAAAAGAATTGAGAAGCGCCACGACGACGAAGACGAAGATGGAAAGCTCGGCGAAGCGGCGCAGGCCGAACTGGCGGCGCAGCTTCACGAGCGCGAGGGCCAGCGAGGCGTAAGGCGCCATATAGGCGGCCATCAGCCACATCGTCTCCGATTGGGTCGCGCCGATCGAGCCCTGGATCTGGAAAAGATTGGCCCCGACCATTTGCGTGCCGAGGCCCTGGGTGATGCCGAGAAGTGCGGAGGTCGCGATATAAGCGGCCGCCCGTGCCGGATGTTTCGGCACATAGGGCATGGGCTGTATGACGGGCGGACGCTCGGGCTCTGCCGGCGGGGGCGGCGCGGCCGTGGTCTTGGTCTTGGTGGGTGCCGCGGCGTCTGCTTCATCGATTGCTGCGGCCTTCGGCGCTTCGTCGGCATCTGCCTGAGGCGGTGTCGCCTGCGGCTCACTGCGCGCACCATCCGCCACGCTACCTTTACCGAGAAGCCGCCGGCGGTCGAGCTTTGCGGCCCGAGGTGCCGGCGTGCGGGCCGCGCCTCTTACGAGGGGGTCCGGGCCTTGGTCGCTCGTACGTCTTTCAGGCATGGAGCTCACGACTGCGCCGCGATATTGGCGGCGACCTTTTGCAGCGTGAGCGTCGCCTGCCGCAGCTCTTCGGCCTCGATGCCTTCCAGCACCGTGGCTTTCAATTCTCTCGCGAAGGAGAGGATTTCACCGGCTTTTTCGCGGCCGGCATCCGTCAGATAGATGTGCTTGGAGCGACGATCCTCTTCGGCCGCCTGTCGTTCGATGAGGCCGCATTTTTCCAGACCGTCGACGAGGCGGACCATGCTCGGCTGTTCGACTTCAAGAAGGTCGGCAAGCTCAGCCTGGCTCGCCCCTTCGTGACGGGAGAGAAGCACGAAGAGCCGCGCGCGAGAAAAGGTGAGGCCGCGGCTCTTGGCCATGGCGTCGAAGCGGGTGCGCAGCTTGCGCGTGACGTTGGTGACGGCCTCAATGAACGCGTCATGTGTGGGAGAGTTCTGGGACGGCGGCATAATACATAGCAAGCTAATTGTGTTACCGCTATCTAATGCGTCACCAATGCGGCGACAAGACGCCTTGTCCGAAAGTTGATATGCTGAATGAGGCGGTCAGGGTTGCGCGATAGGCTCGCGACTTTGCCCCTGGCGGAGGTGAGCCAGATCAGGCTTTTGGCGCGTCGTTTTCGTCGAGCGCTGCGTTGAGCTGTCTCAGAGCCGCGCGCAGCGACATCATGGTCTCGCGCGGAAGGCCGACGCGGCAGACGATTTCTTTCGGCACTTTCGAGGCCGGCACGCGCAGAGCCCGTCCGGCTTCGGTAAGGTCGACGATGACGCGGCGTTCGTCTTCCGGATCGCGGCGGCGGTCGACGAGCCCCTGCGCTTCCAGCCGCTTCAGGAGGGGGCTCAGGGTGCCGAAATCGAGACCGAGCGTCTCCTTGAGGCTGCCTACGGAGCGGGGCGCCTTTTCCCACAATGCGAGCATGGCGATGTATTGCGGGTAGGTGAGGCCGAGAGGCTCCAGGAGCGGCCGGTATAGCTTCGTCATCCGGCTCGACGCGGAATAGAGCGCAAAGCATATCTGCGCATCGAGGGTCGTCGCCCGAAGCGCGTCGGGCGACAATCCGTTCTCAGAGGTCTCGTCTTTGCCGCTCACTTCGCCTCGACGGTGATCGCCACGTTCACATTGCCTTTGATGGCTCGCGAATAAGGGCATCCCTCATGCGCCGACGCGACGAGATCCTCGGCCGCTTTTCGGTCGAGGCCTTCCGTCTCGGCGATGAGATCGACATCGAGCCCGAAAGCGGTCTCTGACACCGCACCCAGGCGCACTTTGACGGTGACCGATGCGCCTTTCAAGGGAAGCTTCTTTTTGCCTGCGAGGAAGCGCATGGCGCTTTCGAAACAGGCGGCATAACCGGCAGCAAAAAGCTGCTCCGGATTCGTCGCCCCGCCTTGTCCGCCCATCTCTTTCGGTGTTGCGAGATCGACGCTGAGGAGGCCATCCGGCGTCTCCGCGTGGCCCTGGCGGCCGCCAACGGCACGGGCTTCGGTTTCGTACATGACTTTCATGGTATTGCTCGTGTTAGATTAAATCGTGCACGATGTATATAGGCCATGAACCCTATGATGCAAGTGGCGCGAGAGGGGCAATCGCATATTGACAGCATGCTGCTATAATGTATGTATGCTGTCATGATTGAAAAAGCTCCTTATCCCTTCGAACATCCGCTCAATGCCCTGGTGCTCGAAGTCTTCCGGCTGAACGGGGCGCTGATCGCCTCAGGCGATGCGCTCGTCCGGCCGCTTGGGCTGACGAGTGCCCGCTGGCAGGTGATGGGCTCAGTCGCTCAGGGGAGGGGCGGGTTTTCCGTGGCGCAGCTTGCCCGAAACATGGGTCTCACACGTCAATCGGTGCAGCGCATCGTCGATGAGCTGGTCGGCGACGGCGTCTTCGAGCTTGCCGACAACCCGCATCACAAACGGGCGAAGCTCGTGCGGCTGACCGAAAAGGGGGAAGCGCTCTTTGCTGACGCGACGGCCCGCTGGCTGCCGCATGCCGACGATCTCGCCGCCGTTCTCGCCCCCGGCGAACTCGCGCGGCTGACGGAACTCCTGGCGCAACTCAGGGCCCGCCTGGAACAGGGACCTATTTCTGGAGGTGGAAGATGATCCGCAAACTGCACCCGATGGCGGGAGGGGCCGCCTTTCTCATCATTTTGACGTTCTGGACGTCGACGGTCATCGCCGAGCTCTTCGGCAGCGAGGCTGCGATCCTCGCCGTCAAGACGGCCATCCTTTGGGGCATGCTTGCGCTGATCCCGGCGATGGCCGCGGTCGGTATGTCGGGTTTTCGGCTCGGAGCAAGGTCGCGCCATCCAAGGATCGCGGCCAAACGCCGGCGCATGCCGGTGATCGCCGCGAACGGTCTTTTCGTGCTCGTGCCGTGCGCCTTCTTTCTGCAGGCAAAGGCGGCGGCCGGCGACTTTTCAGGCTCGTTCTTCGCTGTCCAGGGGATCGAGCTTTTGGCGGGCGGGCTCAACCTCGCTCTGATCGGGCTCAGCCTTCGTGACGGTCTTCTCGTTGCGCGCGAACGCCTGCCGCGTCCGGCATGAAATCTGCGCTGCGATCAGAAGCGACCATGAAACGATTCATGCCGGCACGGCTTGTCCCTTCAAATAAGGGAGATTGACATGCTGAACCGCAAGATCCTCATGGCCGGACTTTTTGTGGCGCCGCTGTTCATAGCCGGTGCCGCTGGCGCGCAGACGAGCGGCAAGACGCCGGCGTCTGAGGGCTCCGCCACCGGCAACACAACACAGAATGCCGCTGCAGGCCTCGACATTTATGTGGAGGTCGATGACGACAACGCCACCGTGCCGCGCCTCAACGTGCGCGTCGGCGAGCTTGAGGACATGAAGATCTATGGGGCCGACGGCAATGTGATCGGCGAGATCGACGATGCGCTCGGCACGCCGGATGGTGCGGTCAAGGCCGTGTCTGTGGAAGTTGGCGGCTTTCTCGGTATCGGCGACAAGGAAGCGATCGTGCCGCTCGACGAGCTTCAGCTCGACGGCCTTCGTCTGACCCTGCCGTTGAGCAAGAACCAGATCGAAGATCTGCCCGAATGGAACGAGGGGTAAGGTCGCGCCTACGGTGAAACGCGAAAGCCGCCTCCTGAAGAGGCGGCTTTTGATTCTTTATCGGCTTGCGGAGGTCAGGCCGCGATCGACTGCGAGACTTCCTTGACCTGGCGGGTGGCCTGGTCGATCTGTGCGGCGCTCGATGCGATCTGCGACATGGACTGCGTGATCTCTGAGACGCCCTGAGCTGCGGTGTGCATGTTGGAGGAGATCTCGCGCGTCACGGAGGCCTGCTGTTCGACGGCGGCCGAGATGCCGGACGAGATTTCCTTCACCTGATTGATGATCTGGGAGATCGCTTCGATGGCGCTGACGGCGCTCGAGGTCGATCCCTGCACTTCGCTGATCTGCGTGCTGATCTCGCCCGTCGCCTTGGCCGTTTGACCGGCGAGATCCTTCACCTCGGCGGCGACAACAGCAAAGCCCTTGCCGGCTTCGCCGGCACGTGCCGCTTCGATCGTGGCGTTGAGGGCGAGAAGGTTTGTCTGGCCAGCAATGTTGTTGATGAGGTCGACGATGTGGTCGATCTTCTGCGCGGAGGTGGCAAGTCCGGACACGATCCGGTTGGTCTCGTCCGCCTGCTTGACCGCTTCGATCGAAATGGCGAGCGCGTCGGTGACACGGCGGCTGATCTCAGCGACAGAGGCGGCCATCTCTTCGGCGCCGGAGGCAACGGCCTGAACGGTCGTCGAGGTTTCTTCCGAGGCGGACGCCGCCGTCGACGCCTGACGATTGGCGTGCTCGACCGCCTTCAGGATTTCACTGAGGTCGACGTCGATGACTTCCTGCGCCTTGGCTCGGCGCATGCGGTCTTTGACCTGTACCGTGCGGTCGGTGGCAAATTTCACCACTTTGATGACACGGCATTCGCTGTCGAAAATCGGATTGTACGAAGCCTGGATCCAGACTTCCTTTCCGCCCTTGCCGATGCGCTTGAATTCGCCGGCCTGGAACTCGCCGCGGCGCAGCGCTTCCCAGAAGGCCTGGTAGCTCGGAGAGGCGAGCGCGGAGGCCTCCATGAAAATCTTGTGGTGCTTTCCCTCGATCTCCGAGAGCTCGTAGCCGAGAGCTTTGAGAAAATTCTGATTGGCTGTGATGATGGTGCCATCGGTTTCGAACTCGATGACCGCCTGAGCTTTGTGAATGGCGGCGAGCTGGCCTTCGTGGTCGAAGCTCTTGAGCTTCGATTCGGTAATATCGCTCGCAAGCTTCATCACGCGGTAGGGCTTCCCATCGCGTCCCAGGATCGGATTGTAGGAGGCCTGGATCCAAACGTCTTTGCCGCTTTTGGTTATGCGCTTGAACTCAGCGGAGAAGAATTCTCCGCTCCGCAGACGATCCCAGAATTCCCGATAGGCTTTGCTGTCGCGCTCTTTTTCCTCGACGAAGATCGCGTGCTTGCGGCCCTTAATTTCCTCCAGGGTATAACCCATCGTCTTCAAGAAATTTTCGTTGGCCGTAACGATCGTGCCATCGAGCTCGAACTCGATGATCGCCTGCGAGCGGCTGAGGGCGGCGAACTGGTCGTTCAAAGCGTTCATGTTGCGAAGGAAAGCCATGGGGTGCCAATCGGTTGATCTACCCGTCCCCTTTGCCTGCGAAAGCTGGTGCGGGGCTTGACGCTGCGGCAAGGGTCCGCGGGAATGTCTTGAACGACGCCCGAAGTTCTATTCACCGGCAAGAACCGCAACGGCCATCTTCTTGCCCTCACCATCGGCTGCGATGACCAGTCCAATCCCCGTCAAATCACCATTGAGAAGCATGGCTCGGTAGTCGTCGTTCTTGAGCCATTGCTCGAGGAAGAAGCGGACATCGGCGTCGGTCGCCTCTGTCCCGCACCCGCTGCAGCTCCCGGCCACCACGCGGAAACGCCGAAAGCTCGTCTCTTCCGGCAAGGCGGTCTGGAGGTTGCGAAGATCGTCGAGCGATGCGCCCTTCAGTGTCTCGGGCATCATCTCGGAGGCGGTCGCCACCAGAGATTTGTCGGCGGAGACGCTCTTGCCGCCTGAACGGGCCTCGTTGACGAGCTTCGCGGCCAGCTCCGTTTGAGCCTCTGGCGTGAGCGGCTCGGTTGTTCCTGCGTTAGCATCTGATGCAATCGTCTGCGGTGTGCCGGGACCGGCGAAATCCTGCACCGCGTAGCGGCGGCCATCGGCGTTTTCCGCCAGGCCGAAGCCGTATTCCGTGAGGCCTTTGCGCAGAATGTTGGCCCGGTGTTCGGGGCTTTGCATCCAGCCTTCATGGAGCTTCTCAACCGCGGCCCGGCCAGCAGGAACTGCGCAGCCGCGACAGCGCGCGATGTTTTCGGCAACGAGCCGGCCGGGATTGCCGCCGGCCGCCTGATAGCGATCCATGACGGTGCGCCCCTCGGGTGTGTCGTGGCTGTAGTAATTGCGCTCCAGCATGTCGCGGGCATGCGCCTGTGCCGCCTGGTTCAGCGTCTCGCTCAGCGTGAGCGGAGGAAGCTCGGCCTCGCTGCGGGCCTCGTTCACGAGACGCAGGCTCTCCTGCCGCAGAGCATCCATCTGGTTCGGTCTCGCGGCCGGTGTCCTGACCGCTGTCTGGGCCGGTGTCTGGGCCGCAGCGGTATCGAAGACGCCGGCGAAGGCGAGGAGAAGCGCGAGCGAAACGGCGCGTGCGGTTAAGAGGGCGGAATGAAACATGGGATGCCTTGGACGCAGTGTTGACCCGGGGTCAACACTTCAGATGGCGCCATGCTCCGCGGGGAGGGCGATGAAATGTCCGTCGAGACTTGGATCCTGCCGCGTGGGCGGCAGGATCGGCGTCAGATGGAGCAGTTTCGACGCTCAGAAATTGCGTGATGCCGCAAACTCTGCCGGCGTCACGCGGCCGTCTTTGTTGTAGTCCGCGGCGGCAAAACGGCTATTGCCCGAGGCCATGAACTCGTCCCGCGACAGGCGACCATCCTTGTTGGTGTCGGCCTGGGTGAAGCGCGCTTCCTTGCGCTGCGTCATCTGGGCCGCACGCGGGCCCTGGCCGCCGCCCGGACCGAAGGCGAAGCGGACGGACATGTATTCGTCTTTCGTCAGCTGGCCATCGCCGTTGCTGTCCATCGTATCGAAGACGGACTGGTGCCAGGCGGTCGCTTCGTCCAGCGAAATCACGCCGTCGCCATTGGTATCCATGGCGTCGACGCGGGCGGCCATGCCCTGGCCCATCCCTTGACCCATGCCGCGGCCCATACCTTGACCCATACCCTGGCCCATGCCGCGACCCTGGCCCATCCCTTGGCCCATGCCTTGTCCCTGGCCCATGCCTGCGCCGGGACCCTGCTGCGCCCATGCGGGCGACAATGCCATTGCAGCAGCCAGCACAGCGGGTGCTGCAATCTGCACAAATGCCCGTCTCGGTGTGGTGCGATCGTTTCTCATTTTCGCTCTCCTTCCGACACGTGCCCCCTCAGGCCTACATATACCTTCTGCGTGGCATTGCCTTGACGGAAGGCAAAGCGTTCTGCGTCTTATTCACGCGTTCGAATGGAATAATATCAAAAAAGAAAGCCGGATGACGGTCGGTCATCCGGCTCAAGTTGGTCCAATGAAAAGGGATATCGGAAAGAGGGGCGCCCTCAGCGGCCGGGCGCCACCATGCGCAAAAGAGATGGGCGCGTGACCCAGAGCTTCAGGGCCCCCAGGACATGCACCAGGAAGAGAACGAGGATCACCTTGCTCGTGACGACGTGCACCGTCTCGAACACCTCGTGCAGGGAGTGGTTTTCGGTAAGCGGGCTCGAGATTGCGAACAGGCCGAAGACCGGCAGCGGCCGGCCCGCGGTCCAGATGGTCATCGGGCCGGAGATGATGAGGATGGTCAGGCAGAGGAGAAGGCCGACCTGAACGGCGCGTGAGAAAATGCGCAAGGCGGGCGGTCCGTCCGGACTGTCGGGCAGGGTGCTGAAGAGCCGCCAGAGAACCCGCGCCGCCAGAATGACGAAGAGGACGACGCCGACCGACACGTGCAGATCGAGCGCCGCGGTCCTTGCCGGTCCGCGGGCCAGATCTTCCATCTGATTTCCAAGGAGCCAGAGGGCGATGATGCCCGCGGCTGCAAGCCAATGGATGGCGAGCGAGAGCGCGCCATAACCGCTTCGAGTATCTTCAACCTGCATACGCGTGCTTCCCCTAAGGAATGGCGATGCGGCTGTCATATATCCGAACGCGAATGTAAGCCAATGAAGCTTTGGTAAGGAAGAAAGCTGCGGCATAAGCAGCGATCGCGGAACATGCCGCAAATCGGGCCGTTTTTCCTGGGACCCACCGCTTTTTGCGACATCCTGCCCCGGAGAACAGAATGCCCACTCAAGCCGAGCCGCTTTATTCCGCCCATCCCTCGATGTTCAAGTCGAGCCCGCTTCTCTTCATCATTTGCGTCGTCACGATTCCGGTTCTCGTCGGCCTGATCGTGATCATCGGCTGGTACATCAAGACACGCTCGGAGCTGTTCACGATCACCGCCGACGAAGTGCAATACGAGGTCGGACTGTTCTCCAAGCAGATCAAGGAGATGAAGCGCAGCTCCGTGCGCTCGGTGAACGTCGACCAGTCATTCATCGACCGGATCGTCGGCGCCGCCAAGGTGACGATCTATTCCGCCGGCGATGAGCCGGAGATTGTCGTCAGCGGCCTGCCGGAGCCGGGACGTCTGCGCGAGCTTCTCTAGATTAGGATTGCGGCGCGGAACCGCGAGGCCGGCGGCG
Source organism: Afifella sp. JA880 (assembly GCF_025379905.1). NCBI lineage: Bacteria > Pseudomonadati > Pseudomonadota > Alphaproteobacteria > Hyphomicrobiales > Afifellaceae > Afifella > Afifella sp. JA880. The sequence goes on along the minus strand of NZ_JAOANH010000002.1, from coordinate 363,564 downwards.
CGACCCGCGCCTGCTGGCCAAACTCTTCTCGAACGAGGTCGAGAGAGGTTATGGCTGGACCATTCAAAGCCAGTCATTCGCCCGGCTGATCCGGGCGTCCAGCTTACCCTGCTTTGTGCCGCAGTGGCCCAGGAGCAGGAGCGTTGGGCCGGAAAGGCTCAGAGGCCCGGCTTGCCGCTCGTCAGGCCTTGCGCAGCCTTCGCGGATCCGACCGGGGCCCGACCTTTTGCCCGTGACACGACCGGCGGGATGCTAGCTGCCAGCTGCCGGTCGGCGTTGTTGCCGTCAAAACGGGTGGATCGCTCCGTAAGAAATGTCTGCGTCGTCTTCATGCTGTTCCCTTTCCAACACTGATCGTGAGGCTTCTTGCGAGGAAAATTTTTCCTCGTTTCAGCCTTCTCCTGCCATGCCCGGAAAGAGCGGTTCCTCCTGACCCGTCTGTCCGTTGATCTGGTCGAGCCAGGCGCGGACATGTTCTTGGGTGTAGGCCTCACGGCTGAGCTCGTTCTCGTCGATGCGTTCCGTGATGTCGTCGAAGAGAAGCTCGTGCGTCGTGCCGGAAAAGGCCGCCGCATCGACGCCGTCGGTCGTGCCGATCTGATAATTCGGATCGAGCCCGTGTTCGGTCTTCACCAGGCGAAGCTGCAACGTGTCCGTCGCCGCACCGAGCGCCTGAGAGGCGAAGTCGAAATTGCGCAAGATGCCGGTGACGAAGGCTTCCGGGTGGTGCAGACGACCGACTTGCGGAATTTGAAAATCACTCATGATGGTCCTGTGGTTGCAGGGTTTCATGGGCAATGGCGGCGGGCCCGCTCCGGTTCCAGAGGAGACCCGCGCCTCGTCGCAGGTTTTGCGGACTTGGCGCCGAGCCCCGTTCATGCCACAGCGGGCTTGCGCCGAACTGAAGCACGCCGAACTGAAGGACAAAGTCGATGAGCCGCCTGGAAAGCACCATCAACCGCCTGATCGCGCAAAAGGTACTGCTCGATCATGTCGCCACGTTGATCGGTACGCGTGAAGGACCGGTCTTCGAACTCGGTCTCGGCAATGGCCGCACCTTCGATCATCTGCGCCAGATTTTTCCGGGGCGGGATATTTTTGCCTTCGATCGCGCGATCCGCGCCCATGCGGGCTGCATCCCCGATGCGGAGCATATGGTGGTGGGCGATATGCGCGACACGTTGCGGCTCGTGCATCCGCGCGTGCCGGCCAAGCCCGTGCTCATCCATGCGGATATGGGGGCGGGGGATCCGACGGCCGATCTTGCGACCCGGGAGTGGCTGTCCCCGCTGGTCGCCGCCTGGGCGGCGGATGGCGGCTATGTGCTGAGCGACAGGCCTCTCGAATTGCCAGGCTTCGCCGAACTCGAGCGTCCGGCCGAAGCGCCCGTCTCGCCGCATTTTCTTTATCAGAAGGCCGCCTAAGGCTCAGACGGCAGATCCGAAAGGCAGACAAGGCAGACGCAGAAAGCCCCGGCTGAGCCGGGGCTTTGCAGGGTCCGACAGATGCCGGACGAAGGCTCGGCAGATTACGCCGCCTTCTTGTTGAGTTCGCTCTCGCCAACCTTGCTGAGTTTGGCGTCGGCGCTCTTTTCTTCCGCAAGGGTTTCGCCGAGACGCTTCGCGGCTTCCTTGTGGCCGAGACGATTGGCCCAGGCCTCCAGAGTGCCATAGCGCGCGATCTCGTAATGCTCGACGGCCTGCGCCGCCGCAGCCATCGCCGCGTCACGCGTTTCACCGTCTGAGATTTCGCTCATCAGCTCTTCGGCCTCGGTGATGATGCCCTGGATCGCCTGACAGGTCTCGCCTTCCGGCTTGACGCTGACGAGGCCGAAGACAGCCTCGAGGCGATCAACGTGACCCTTGGTTTCTTCGAGATGCGTCTCGAAGAGATTCTTCAAGTCCTCGTTCGTCGCCTTTTCCGCCATTTTCGGCAGCGCCTCGAGAATTTGCTTCTCGGCGAAATAGATGTCTTTCAGCGTGTGAACGAAGAGTTCTTGCAGATTCTGCATAGCCATTGGTGTCTCCCTGTTTTCGTTTTGGAGAAGTCAACAGGAAAACCTTGTGGCACGGCCGCTCGTTCCGGCCGCAGAGGCGTTTTTCGTTTAGCCGTCGTGAGAGGCCGGAATTCCGCCAGGGAATGTGTCAAATGATTGGCATGGCGGGATTTTTGGGCTCCGCCGCGGGATCGGGAAAGACGATTTCGAGAGCGACAGATGTGGGAACGGACGCGTCGACGGGGTTCGCTTCGGCAAGTAGTCTTGGGCCACGCGAGCCTTTTCTCGTGCGCGGGTGGGCGCATGCGTGAGGGAGACACCCCGCCTCATTGTTTGCCGCGGCCAAAGAAGCTAGCCCTTTCTTGAACCGTTCCATGCGGGCCCCCTCTCTGCGCGTCATGCCGGCGGTCCGTTTCCTTGGGCGTTGGGGAGCCTCGTCACATGTTTGTCCTTATCCTGGGCCTCATCCTCTTTCTCGGCGCCCATTCGGTGCGCCTTTGGGGCGAGGATTTTCGTGATCGTTTGATCGCCGAGCGCGGCGAGGGGATGTGGAAGGGCGTCTACTCTCTCGCCTCTATCGTCGGGCTCGTGCTCATCGTCTGGGGATACGGCCTGACGCGTCTCAACCCGATCGATGTCTGGTCTCCGCCGATCTGGACGCGGCACCTCGCCATTCTGCTCAACGCGGTCGCCTTTGCCCTGGTGGCGCTCAACGGCTCCAAGGGACCGATCCGCGCGGCGGTCGGGCATCCAATGGTGGTCGGCGTCAAGGTCTGGGCTTTCGCTCATCTCATCGCCAACGGGCGTCTCGGCGACATCCTTTTGTTTGGCGCCTTCATGGTCTGGGCGATCGTCGATTATGCCGGTTCGCGTCGTCGCGATAAGCGCGAAGGCGTCGTGCGCATGGCTGGTCCGTGGAAGCCGGAGCTCATTCGTATGGCGATCGGGCTTGCGCTTTGGCTTGTGTTCCTGCTCTTCCTGCATCAATGGCTGATCGGCGTCTCTCCGCTCGGATGAGCACGGGCTATGCCGGTGATCCCATAGGGCGCCGGAAGAGACAGTGACGGATTGAGGAGGCAGCTTGTCCACACATACGGTTTCGCGCCGTCTGACGGCGGTCGACATCGCGCGCCGCAAAGGCGGTGAAAAGGTCGTCTCGCTTACGGCCTATCACGCTCATACGGCCGGGATCGTCGATCCTTTGGTCGATTTCATCCTCGTCGGTGATTCGCTCGGCAACGTCATGCACGGGCTGGAGACGACGGTTCCCGTCACTCTCGATATGATGATCTTGCAGGGGCTCGCCGTGATGCGCGGCTCGAAGCGGGCGCTGGTCGTCGTCGACATGCCTTTCGGCTCTTATGAGGAAAGCCCGCAGCAGGCGTTTCACAACGCCGCGCGCATCCTGAAAGAAACCGGCGCCGGGGCCGTGAAGCTCGAAGGCGGCGTCCATATGGCCGAAACGGTCGCCTTCATGACCAAGCGCGGCGTGCCGGTGATGGGCCATGTCGGGCTGACGCCGCAATCGGTCAACACGATGGGTGGCTTCCGCGTGCAGGGGCGTTCCGAAGAGGGCCAGAAGGCGCTCGAGGACGACGCGATGGCGATCTCCGATGCCGGTGCTTTCGCCATCGTCATGGAAGGCATCGTGGAGCCGGTGGCGCGCCGCATCACCGAAAAGGTGCCGGCGGTGACGATCGGCATCGGCGCTTCGCCCGCCTGCGACGGGCAGGTGCTCGTGCTCGAAGACATGCTGGGCCTTAACGAATGGGTGCCGAAATTCGTGCAGAAATTCGGCTCGCTCAGGACGCATATCGAGGAAGCGGTGACGGCCTATGCCGAGGCCGTGCGTGAAGAGCGCTTCCCGGGGCCGGAGCACGTCTACCAAGAGACCAAGAAAGAGGCCTGAGGGCGATCCGGGACGGGCGTTGCGCGGTGTGCGCAAAGTGGCTAGGTTCCGGCGCGCTTCGCAAGGCTCAACGTCAATCCACTGAACAATAATCGGCAGGCCGGGACGATTCCCCGAAGAGGTAGATGACCCACGACGACCGTACATCTGACCACTTCATCCGTGAAGTGGACGAGGAGCTGCGCCGCGAGCAGCTGAAGACGCTTTGGGAGCGTTTTGGCTTCGTCATCATTGGCGTCTGCATTCTGATCGTCGCCATCACCGCGGGCTATCGCGGCTATGTGTGGTGGCAGTCGAAGAAGGCGGCCGAGGAAGGCGACCGGTATCTGACGGCGCTCGAAGCCATCGACGCCGGCAATGAGGCGGAAGGGCGCGAGACGCTTGCGGCCCTGGCCAAGGACGGCGGCGGCTACGGCATGCTCGCCCGTCTGCGCAACGCCGAGATTGTGGCCAAGACGGATGAGACGGCCGCGATCGCAGCCTATGACGAGGTGGCGAACGACGGCGGCGTCGCGCCGGTGATGCGCGATCTGGCGCGGGTGCGGGCCGGGCTCCTCGCCCTCGATGCAGGCGACCTCGACGGTGCGGAAAGCCGCGTCTCGTCTCTCGACGAAGCCGGCAATGCCTGGCGCCACACGGCGCGGGAAATCCTCGGCATGGTCGCCTATCAGCGGGACGCGCTCGAAAAGGCCCGCGATTATTTCGTGGCGATCGACCAGGATGTGCAGGCTCCGCAGGGCGTGCGCAATCGCGCCGGCCTGATGATCAGCGTGATCGACGGGCAGCTTGCGCCTTCTCCTTCGGCGGACGGAGCGTCCGGCGACGACGCGCCCGAGGCGGAGGCTCCTGTCTCCGGAGACGCAACCGGTGAGGCAACGGGTAACGCAAGCGCGCCCGCATCGGCGGAAGAGGGCGCGCAAAACACCGAAAATGGGTCTGCCGACGCGAACAGCGGCGCATCCGACACACAATCGACGCAATAGAGCCGTTTTGAGCGAGCGAGAAAGCGGGCGGGAATCATGACCACGCAGACGAAATTCGCGGTCCGACTTGCGGGCATCGCTTTGACGGCGGCTCTGCTTGCAGGCTGCAGCAGCTTCACGAACCCCTTCAGCAGCAAGGAAGAGATTCTGCCGGGCGAACGCCGCGCAATCGCCGGCGTCGACGACGCAGACCGAGCCGCCGGCTCGCCAGCGGTCGGCGGGGCGAGCGCGATGCAGGACTGGACGCAGCCCGGCGGCAACGCCGCCAATGCGCCCGGCAATGTCGCTCTTTCAGGCAACGCCTCACAGACGGTCTTCCGTGCGCGGGTCTTCGGCAGCGGCAAGCGCGCGGCGCGCGCCTCGGCCGCTCCGCTCATCGTCGGCGGAAACATCTACGTCTACGACGCGGCGGGCACCGTGACGGCCCTTTCGACCGGCGGCGGCAAAGCCTGGTCCGTCTCGCTTGCGCCTGAGAAGGAAAAGAGCCGTTCGCCGGGCGGCGGTATCGCCTATTCCAATGGCATGGTGATTGCTGCGACCGGCTATGGCGAAATGGTCGCTCTCGATCCGGCAACCGGCGGGCGCGCCTGGTCTTATGACCTCAAGGCGCCGGCACGCTCGGCCCCGACCGCGGCGGGCGGCAAGGCCTATGTGGTCACCTCCACCAACGTTCTTCACGCCGTCAATCTGGCCGACGGTTCCGAAGCCTGGACCTATCCGGGCATTCCGGAAAACGCCGGCGTGCTTTCGGGGGCGAGCCCGGCCGTGGTCGGCAACACGGTTATCGTGCCTTATTCTTCGGGCGAGGTGATCGCGTTCGATGCCAATAAGGGCGACCTCAAATGGGCCGATGCGGTCATTCGCTCGACGCGCACGCTCGCCGTCTCCGGCCTGACGGATGTCGCCGCGAGCCCTGTCGTTTCCGACGGTGTCGTCTACGCCACCGGCGTGTCCGGGCGAACGATCGCCGTCAAGCTCTCCAACGGCGAACGGCTCTGGGAACAGAATCTCGGCGGTTCGTCGACGCCTGTCGTCTCCGGCAACGCGCTCTTCCTGATCGATCTGCAGGATCACATGGTGGCGCTCGACCGGCGCACCGGCAAATTGTTCTGGGAGACCGAGCTGCCGGTGGTGCGCAAGAAGCGCTTCTTCTCCACCTGGGTCGGGCCGATGCTCGCGGGCGGGACGCTGTGGGCGGTTTCAAACGACGAGAAGCTGATCGCGGTCGATCCGGCGAGCGGCAAGATCGTCGGCGAGCGCTCCATCCCGGCAAAGGGTCTCCAGCGCCCGATCGCGGCCGGTGGCAGGCTCTATATCGTGACCAGCGACGGATCCCTGTCGGCGCTGCAATAAGAGAGACGGGGCGGCTTCTGCGATGTCTTTGACCGTCGCCCTCGTCGGGCGCCCGAACGTCGGCAAATCGACGCTCTTCAACCGCCTCGTCGGGCAGAAGATCGCGCTTGTCGACGATCGGCCCGGCGTCACGCGCGATCGCCGCGAGGCTCCGGCCAAGCTCGGCGATCTCGACTTCATCCTGATCGATACGGCCGGCCTCGAAGACGCCGCCGACGAGACGCTCCAGGGGCGCATGCGTGCGCAGACGGAGCGGGCGATCATCGATGCCGATATCTCCGTTTTCATGATCGATGCGCGCGTCGGCATCACGCCCGACGACGAGCATTTCGCCCGGCTGATCCGCCAGGGCGGCAAACCCGTCGTCCTCGTCGCCAACAAGGCTGAGGGGCGCGCAGCGGAATCCGGGCTCCTCGAAGCCTATTCGCTCGGCTTCGGCGAGGCTGTCGCGGTCTCTGCCGAGCATGGCGTCGGGCTTCCGGACCTCTACGAGGCCGTCGTTGCGACGCTCGGTGAGAAGGCCGCCCTTTATCTTCCCAAGGAAGAGACGGACGAGGACGGAGAGGACGAGGTAGCCGAGGGCGCGGGCGAGGAAACCCGCACGCTCAAACCCATCCGCGTTGCGATCGTCGGACAGCCGAATGCCGGCAAGTCGACCCTGATCAACCGGATGATCGGCGAAGAGAGACTTCTGACCGGACCGGAAGCCGGGATCACGCGCGATTCGATCGCCGTCGACTGGACCTGGCGCGGGCGGCCGTTCCGGCTCATCGATACGGCCGGTATGCGGCGCAAGGCGAAGGTCATCGACAAGCTCGAAAGGCTCTCTGTCGGGGACGCGCTGCGCGCGATCCGCTTTGCCGAGGTCGTCATCATCGTCATCGACGCGACGATGCCGTTCGAAAAGCAGGATCTGCAGATTGCCGATCTCGTGGCGCGTGAGGGGCGGGCCCTGGTTCTCGCGCTCAACAAATGGGACGAGGTGCGCGATCCCGACGCGTTGCGCCGCGAATTGCAGGCCGATCTCGCCGAGACGCTCGTCCAGGTGCGCGGCGTGCCGCTCATCCCGATCTCGGCGCTCACCGGTTCCGGCATCGATCAGCTTCTGGAAGGTGTCAGCCGGATCTACGAGACGTGGAACCGGCGTGTGGCGACGGCCGCGCTCAATCGCTGGCTCGATCATCTGATCGCGCGCCATCCGCCTCCTGCCGTGGCCGGCCGCCGTCTAAAGATCAAATATCTGACGCAGTCGAAGACCCGGCCGCCGACGTTCTTTCTTGCCTGTTCGCGGCCCGAGGCTCTGCCCGAGGCGTATAAGCGCTACGTCGTGAACGGCCTCAGAGAGGATTTCGACCTCAAGGGCGTGCCGATCCGGCTGATGACGCGCGGTGCCAAAAATCCGTATGAGGGAAGGGGCCGGAAAGGCTGAACGCCTCCGGCCGTTTTTCAAGCTCCGGTGTCGATCTCAGGCGCGCGCCTCAGGCCGGGGCGTGGAAGTCCTGAAACGCTTTGGAGCGGAAGTCGAAGAGGACATCGGTCCGCTCGAAATCGGGCGCTGCGAGCTTCACGAGATGCGGTGCGATCTCGGAGGGATGCGGCAGCGTCTCGGGATCTTCACCCGGCATCGCCTGTGCCCGCATCGCCGTGCGCATGGCGCCCGGATCGACCATCACCACCTTGATCGGGGAATTCTGCGTCTCGTGCGCATAGGTGCGCGCCAGGGCTTCGAGCGCTGCCTTGGAGACCGCGTAGGGGCCCCAGAACGGCTTCAGGCTATGGGCGACGCCCGACGAGATGAAGATCGCCCGTCCGGCCTCCGAGCGCTTCAGAAGCGGATCGAGCGAGCGGATGAGGCGCCAATTGGCGGTGACGTTGATCGCCATCACCTTGTCCCAGTCCTTCGCCTGCACGTGACCGAGCGGCGACAGGGTGCCGAGGATACCGGCATTGGCGAGGAGAATGTCGAGGCGTCCCCAGCGCTCGTTGATGGCGCCGCCGAGACGGTCGATGCCCGGCCCGTCGGTCAGGTCGAGCGGCACGAGCGTAGCAGCGCCACCGGCGGAGCGAATCTCGTCGTCGAGCTCTTCAAGCGCGCCTTGCGTGCGGGCGACGGCGACGACATGGGCGCCGGCCTCGGCCATGGCTTTGGCGGCGAAATAGCCGATGCCACGCGTCGCGCCGGTGACGACGGCGATGCGGCCGGCGAGCGGTTTTTGGTCAGTCATGATTATCCGGCTTCAGACAACAGGTTGAGCTGGCGGACGGTGCCGACCGATTCGCGGTCGGTGAGGCGCGTCGGGTATTCGCCCGTGAAGCAGGCGTCGCAATATTGCGGCTGCGCCGCGTTGCGGGCCTCTTCGCCGACGGCCCGGTAAAGCCCGTCGATGGTCAGGAAGGCGAGGCTGTCGACGCGGATGAAATCGGCCATTTCCTCGATCGACATGCGCGAGGCGAGGAGCTTCGCCTTTTCCGGCGTATCGACACCGTAGAAGCAGGGATTGGTCGTGGGCGGGCTCGCGATGCGCATATGCACTTCGGCGGCGCCGGCATCGCGTACCATTTCCACGATCTTGAGCGAGGTCGTGCCGCGGACGATGGAATCGTCGACGAGCACCACGCGCTTGCCCTTGAGGATCGCCGAATTGGCGTTGTGCTTCAGCTTCACGCCCATATGCCGGATCGAATCGGAGGGCTCGATGAAGGTCCGGCCGACGTAATGGTTGCGGATGATGCCGAGCTCGAAGGGGATGCCGCTCTCTTTTGCAAAGCCGATGGCGGCCGGATTGCCGGAATCCGGGACCGGAACGATGAGGTCGGCCTCGGCCGGCGCTTCGCGGGCAAGCTCCATGCCGATCTTCTTGCGCGATTCGTAAATCGACGCCCCAGCGATGACGGAATCGGGCCTGGCGAAATAGACGTGCTCGAAAATGCAGAAGCGCGGGCGCTCCCGCTTAAAGGGCCGCAGCGAATCGATCGAATGGTCGGTGATGACGATCATCTCGCCCGGCTCGATCTCGCGCACGAACCGCGCACCGATGATGTCGAGCGCGCAGGTCTCCGAAGCGAGCACATGGGCGCCGTCGAGATCTCCGAGAACCAGCGGGCGCACGCCGAGCGGATCGCGGCAACCGATCATCTTCTTTTCCGACAGGGCGACCAGCGAATAGGCGCCCTCGATCTGGGTGAGCGCATCGATGAGGCGGTCGATCAGCGGTGCCTTCTGGCTCGTGGCGATCAGATGGATGATCGTCTCGGTGTCGGAGGTCGACTGGAAAATCGAGCCGCGGTTTTGCAGGTCGCGCTGCAAGGTGCGGGCATTGGTGATGTTGCCGTTGTGGGCGACCGCGAAACCGCCGCCGGCGAATTCGGCAAACATCGGCTGGACGTTGCGCAGAACCGGGGCACCGGTCGTGGAATAGCGGTTGTGGCCGATCGCCTTGTCGCCCTGCAGGCGTGCGATCACCTCCGGCGCGGTGAAGTTGTCGCCGACATGGCCGATGTGGCGCTCCACATGGAACTGGCGCCCGTCATAGGAGATGATGCCCGCCGCCTCCTGGCCGCGATGCTGGAGCGCATGCAGGCCGAGCGCCGTCAGCGCTGCAGCCTCGGGATGACCGAAAATGCCGAAGACGCCGCATTCCTCGTGGAACTTGTCGTCGCCGGTGGCCTGGAAGGGATGTGCGGGAAGGATCTGCATGGCCTATTGCGAGAGCTGGCGGTTGAGGGCGTTCTGATCGTCGGCATCATAGGAGCCGGCGGAGCCGGTGGCGTCGCTGGCGTTGCCTGCCGGTTGGGCACGGCGCTCGGCGTCTTCCTGACGGAAGCGTTCGATGATCTCCGCTTCCGGATCTTCCGGCAGCGCGTTCATCAGATCCTGACCCATGGAATCGAGCCAGGGTTTGGAGCGCGCATCGGCGATCCAGGTCGGCTGATGCTCGGGCGAGATGAAGAAGTTGAGAAAAAGCACCGCGATCACGACGAGAAGGAGGCCGCGCGCCGCTCCGAAAACGAAGCCGAAGGTGCGGTCGAGAGGACCAGCCTTGGAATCGAGAATGAAGTCGGAGATGCGCATCGTCACCAGCGAGACGACGATCAAGGTGATGAAGAAGATGCCGGCCACCGTCAGGCCGAGCGCCACCGTGCGGTCATCCACATATTGCTGAGTGTAGGGCAGCAGATCCTGCCAGAACATATAGGTGACGATCGCTGCCACCACCCAAGAGGCGATGGAGAAGACCTCACGGGTGAAGCCGCGGATCATGGCAAGAACCGCAGAAATGAACATGATCAGCAGGAGAACGCCGTCGAGTAGCGTTATCGGCATTGCAGGTGGTTCCCTCGTCCGCGATAGATGACGGCGCGTCGTGGCATCGCCGAGCTCACTGATGGTTGCGGTCCCGGCCGCTTTGTTCCTGGGCGCGTGCCGCAAAGGCGGCCACCATATCGGCCAAGGTCGCGATCTTGTCCAGAGCCAGCCCGGTCACTGTGTCCTCGCTGCCCGCTTCGGGCAGAAATGCTGTGCGAAAGCCAAGTTTTTCCGCTTCCTTCAGCCGCTGTTGGCTTTGTGCGACGGCACGGATGGTGCCTGAAAGGCTGACCTCGCCGAAATAGATACTGTCGGGCGGCGTCGCAACCCCGGTGCGCGAGGAGATGAGCGCCGCCGCAATCGCCAGATCGGCGGCCGGCTCGGCTATGCGAAGCCCGCCGGCGACGTTGAGATAGACGTCGAACTGGCCGAAACGAAGGCCGCAGCGCGCTTCGAGCACAGCCAGAAGCATGGCAAGGCGGTTGGGGTCCCAGCCGACGACGGCGCGCCGCGGCGTGGCGAGGCTCGATTGCGAGACGAGCGCCTGTACCTCGACGAGAAGCGGCCGCGTGCCTTCCATGCCGGCGAAGATCGCCGTGCCCGGGCTTCTCGCATCGCGCTCGCCGATGAAGAGATCGGACGGGTTGGCGACCTCGCGCAAACCGTCGCCGGCCATCTCGAAGACGCCGATTTCCGAGGCCGGGCCGAAGCGATTCTTGACGGCCCGCAAAAGACGAAAGCGGTGTCCGGCATCGCCCTCGAAATAAAGCACCGCGTCGACCATGTGCTCGACGACGCGCGGTCCCGCGATCTGGCCATCCTTGGTGACGTGTCCGACGAGAATGACGACAGCGCCCGTCGATTTGGCGAGGCGGATGAGATTTTGCGAGGCAAGCCGCACCTGCGTGACGGTGCCGGGCGCGCTTTCGGCGAGATCCGTCCACATCGTCTGGATGGAATCGACGATGACGACATCGACCTTCGGCCCGGTCTTCAGCGTCGCCAGAATATCTTCGATATGGGTTTCGGCGGCGAGCTGCACGGGCGCATCGACGACGCCGAGACGTTCGGCACGCAGACGCACCTGGTCGATCGCCTCCTCGCCGGAGATATAGACGACATGCCTTCCGTCGCGGGCGAGCGAGGCCGCCGCCTGGAGGAGGAGGGTCGACTTGCCGATGCCCGGATCGCCGCCGACGAGAAGGGCCGAGGCCGGCACGAAGCCGCCGCCGGTGACGCGGTCGAGTTCGGCGATGCCGCTCGTGAGGCGCGGCGGGCTCTCCGTCTTGCCCGAGAGCGGACGCAGCGCGACGACATTGCCGCGCCCTGCGGCCGTCGAGGCGGGGGCGGCCGGGCCTTCCTCCTGCAGCGTGTTCCATTCTCCGCAGGCGTCGCAACGCCCCTGCCAGCGCGGCCAGACGGCCCCGCAATTCACGCAGACATATTGCGTCTTCGGGCGCGCCATCAGGAGGGGCCGCCGCTTTCGACGCCGCCGATGTAGCGGCGATGGGCGCGGCGGGAGAGATTGGTCAAAAGCTCGTAGGAAATCGTGCCGGCATGGCGCGCGACGGCATCGATATCGACGTTCGGGCCAAAAAGCTCGGCCGTCTTGCCGGGAAGCGCGAGGCCTTCCGGAATGTCGGTGACGTCGACCGAAATGAGATCCATGGAGATGCGCCCGAGCAAGGGCGCAAGATGCCCAGCGATGGAAACGAGGGCACCCGATGCCATGTCCGAGGAGCCGGCGGCGCGCAGATAGCCGTCGGCGTAACCGGCGGAGAGGATGGCGATGCGCGTCGTCCGCCGCAGGGTTTCGAGGGCGCCGTAGCCCACCGTCTCGCCGGGATGGCCGGTGCGCACCTGAAGGATGCGCGCTTCTGCCGTGACCACCGGGTCGGAGATCGCCTCCGGATGCGAGGCACCGCCGTAAAGGGCGATGCCCGGCCGGCAGAGCTCGTGGTGATAGGCGCGCCCCATATGGATGCCGGCCGAATTGGCGAGCGAGGCGCGCGGCAGCCCGAGCAGCGCCTTGGCATGTGCGAAGCGCTCGCGCTGCCTCTCGTTCAAGGGCTTTTCCGGCTCGTCGGCACAGGCGAGATGGCTGATCATCAGATCGATTCCGGGTCCCGGGCCGCCAGCCTCGGCCAGGGCTTCGGTGTCCGCAAGCGACAGGCCGAGGCGGTTCATGCCGGTATCGACGTGAAGCGCGGCCTTGTCGCGGCCCGGCCATTTGCGCCAGCTCTGAAGCTCGCCGAAATGGCCGAGGACCGGAGAAAGGCGGGCCTCGCGGTAGAGCTCCGCCGCTTCCGCGAAGAAGCCGGCGAGCACATAGATCGCGGCAGTTTCGGAGGGATCGTGGGCTGTCAAAGCGGCACGCAGGGCAGCCCCTTCTTCCGGGACAGCGACGAAAAACGTCCGGCAGCCCGCGGCAAACAGGGCCGGCCCGGTCATCGCGATGCCCGTTCCATAAGCGTCCGCCTTGACGACGCCTGCGCATTCGGCCGGCGCGACGAGATCTCTCAGCCGGCGCCAATTGCCGACGAGGGCGTTCAAATCAATGGTCAGGCAAAGACCGGCGGCCGCCTCTTGGCTCACGTCTCCAACCTCGCGCACACGGGAATCATCAAGGCTCAATCGTAACGTACCGGAAGCCGCTCTTCGTGGGCCAGGGACGAGAAGCGCGTCACGTCGGCCTCGAAGGCGAGATCGATCGTGCCGGTCGGGCCGTGGCGCTGCTTGCCGACGATGACTTCGGCGCGGCCGGCGACCCCCTCCATCTCCGCCTGCCATTTGAAGAACTCCTCGGTGCCTTCCTTCGGCTTCTTGTTCTTCAGGTAATATTCCTCGCGGAAGACGAAGATGACGACGTCGGCGTCCTGCTCGATCGAACCCGATTCGCGCAGATCCGAGAGCTGCGGGCGCTTGTCGTCGCGCGCCTCGACCTGACGCGAGAGCTGGGAGAGGGCGAGCACCGGAACGTTCAGCTCCTTGGCGAGAGCCTTCAGGTTGGTGGTGATCTCGGTGATTTCCTGCACGCGGCTGTCGGAGGAGCGTTTCGAGGACCCCTGGATGAGCTGCAGATAGTCGATGACGAGAAAATCGAGGCCGCGCTGGCGTTTGAGACGCCGCGCGCGGGCCATGAGCTGGCCGATGGAGATGCCGCCGGTCTGGTCGATGTAGAGCGGCATTTTCTGCATTTCCTGCGCCGCGACGACGATCTTGTCGAACTCTTCCTCGTGGATGTCGCCGCGCCGGATCTTCGATGAGGGGACGGCGGCCTGCTCGGCGATGATACGGGTGGCGAGCTGTTCCGACGACATTTCCAGCGAGAAGAAGCCGACGATGCCGCCATCGATGGTCTTCATCGTGCCGTCGCCCTGCTGCTCGCCGCGCCAGGCGCGCGCAACATTGTAGGCGATGTTGGTGGCGAGCGCCGTCTTGCCCATGCCCGGGCGACCGGCGAGAATGATCAAGTCCGACGATTGCAGACCGCCCATGAGGCGGTCCATGTCGTCGAGGCCTGTTGCGATGCCCGACAGGTGACCGTTTCGCTCGTAGGCGGCGGCCGCCATGTCGATCGCGGTCTTCAGCGCGTCGCCGAAACCCTGAAAGCCGGTTGCGCCGCGGCCCTTCTCGGCCAGTTCGAAGAGCGATCTTTCGGCTTCCTCGATCTGGTGGCGGGGCGTCATGTCGACTGGCGCGTCATAAGCGACGTTCACCATGTCCTCGCCGATGGTGATGAGCGAGCGGCGGAGCGCCAGATCGTAGATGGTGCGGCCGTAATCCTGGGCGTTGATGATCGTCGCCGCCTCATAGGCGAGGCGGGCGAGATATTCCGCAATGGTGATCTCGCCGACGCGCTGCTCCTCGTTGAGGAAGCTCTTGAGGGTTCGCGGATCTGCGATCTTGCCGACACGGATCAGCTGGCGCGCGACCTCGTAGATCCGCTGGTGCAGGGGATCGTAGAAATGGGCGGGTTCGAGGAAATCGGAAACCCTGTCGAGCGCGTCGTTGTTGATCAGGATGGCGCCGAGAAGCGCCTGCTCGACTTCGATATTATGAGGCACCTGGCGAGGCGAAATGGGCTCGGCTTCGCGTAAACGGGCTGCGGCTGTCATGGGACCGTCGTTGGTTAATCGCCCCTTACTAGCAAGCCTGCCGGGCGCCGGGGCGAGACGGTGCAGGGTATGAGTCTTTTCCTAGTTGTTCCTGATGAGGAACGACAAAAAAGCATTCCGAGCTTGACCGCGATCTCGTTGTCGCACGCCGACTCATACCGAACAAAAGAGCAACAAAAAAGGGGCGCCCGCAAGCGCCCCTTTCGATAATCCTCAGGAGAAGGCGATTACTCGCGCTCCTCGTCCTCCGCGTCGACCTCGGTCGGCTCGAGCTGCAGATCCTCGGGATTCTCGAAGACCTCTTCGAGAGCCGCGGCCTCTGCATCCTCGGGCTCTTCGTCATCGAAGCGATCGCGGCCGGAGAGGTTCTCGCCACGTTCCTGACGCTCGGCCTCATCGGCGTTGCGCGCGACGTTGAGCGTGATCGGGGCCTCGACCTCAGGATGCAGCGAAATCAGAATCGGATGCAGACCGAGCGTCTTGATCGGACGATCGAGCCAGACCTGGCTGCGCACGACCGTGAAGCCTTCCTCGCCCAGAATCTCGGCGATGTCGCGGGTCGAGACGGAGCCGTAAAGCTGGCCCGTTTCGCCGGCGGAGCGGATCACGCTGAAGGTCTTGCCGGCGAGCTTTTCGGCCACCGCATCGGCTTCCTTCTTGGCTTCCAGGTTGCGCGCTTCGAGCTGCGTCTTCTCACGCTCGAAACGGGCCTTGTTGGCCTCGGTGGCGCGCAGAGCCTTGCCTTTGGGCAGGAGGAAGTTGCGGGCGTAACCGTCACGCACGCGCACTTCGTCGCCCATCTGGCCGAGCTTGGCGACGCGCTCCAGAAGAATGACTTGCATTTCTATCTCCTTGCTGTCCCGCCTGGCCGTGGCCGGCGGTTAGAGGCGTCAGACAGGCCGACGCCCCAACGGGTTGGATCTTACTTCAGGACGTAAGGCAGCAGGCCCAGGAAGCGGGCGCGCTTGATGGCCTTGGCGAGCTCGCGCTGCTTCTTGGCGGAAACCGCCGTGATGCGCGAGGGAACGATCTTGCCACGCTCGGAGACATAGCGCTCCAGAAGCTTGACGTCCTTGTAGTCGATCCGCGGCGCATCCTCTCCGGAGAACGGGCAGGACTTGCGACGACGGTGAAAGGGCCGACGGGTCGGCAGCTGTGCGATATCGACCATGTGCTTATTCTCCATCCTCGCGGCGGCGTTCGCGTTCGCGACGGCGACGCTCATCGCGCTCACGCTTCTGCATCTGCACGGAGGGCTCTTCCTCGTGCTCGTCGACGCGGATCGTCATGAAGCGGATGATGTCTTCATTGTAGCGCATCTGACGCTCCATCTCCGCCACCACCGGGGAGGGGGCATCGATGTTCATCAGTGCGAAATACGCCTTGCGGTTCTTTTCGATACGGTAGGTGAGGGACTTCATGCCCCAGTTCTCGGTCTTACCGACAGAGCCACCACCCTGCTCGACGACACCCTTATAGTGTTCGACGAGCTCATCGACCCGCTGGCCCGACACATCCTGTCGGACCAGGAATACGTGCTCATAAAGTGACATAACTGGCCTTTCCATTCAGCAACCTGCCTGGCGCGGAGCCTCACCGAAGCCTCAGCCGGATCTTTCGAAAACCGGAGAAAGGCTCAAGAGTGCGTCTTCAGGAGCGGAGACACCGGGAACCGACCGGTCTTGCCGGTCTCGGCCACCTTTTGGGCAGCCGTCCCCATTCAGCCCCCGGCCGAAGCTGGTCGCATCGCTGCGTTATAGGGATTTTTCGTTTCCGTGCAAGCCTGTGGGGACGGGCCGCCGAGGAATGGCGGAAAAAGCGCACGATCTCTTGCGTCCATGCTCTTGCCCTTGCGTCGGGTTGCCTCATTCTAGTCCCATCCAACGCCCATGAGGCGGCGTTCCGCCACCCGCTGATGCTCTTTCCGACCGGACACCGATGCTTTTGACCGATCTTTTTCCTGCGCGTCTTTTGCGCCTTTCCGCCGTTCTGCTGGTGCTGTTCACGCTTGCGGGTCTGGCGCCGAGCGGTGCCGGCGCGCAATCCCTGCCGATGCCGACCGTGCCCGGCACCTCTGACACGTCCGGCTCTTCGGATACGGCGAATGAAGGGGAGGGCGAGACGAGCGGCGACAGCGCGCTCCGGGCCAAGCTGCTCGCCGACATCTTGAAGGACGAGAGAGCGCGTCAGGCGCTCATCGACCAGCTCGAGCAGCTTGCGAACCCGCAATCGCCGGCGGCAGAGGCCGCGGCGCCGCAGGAAGAGGAAGACCAGTCGCTTGCCCGGCAGCTTGCCGATGCCACCAAGGGCGCGGCCGAGGCAAGCTATGGCGTGGTCGAGCGTCTCTTCCGCGACCTGAAAGGTCTTGGCGCGCTCGCCAAGCAGGCGGGCGATCTCGATTGGGGCGCGTTGCAGGTCGCCATTTTGCGGCTCTTCGGAACGATCGCGGTCACCGGAGTGGGCCTCGTCGTCTTCAGTTACCTTCTACAAAAGCTCACGCATCTCGTGACGCGGCGCATATCGGGGCCGCATGCGGTCGTGAGGAGCATTGCCTTCGTCGTCGAAACGCTCGCCGACATCCTGGCCCTGGCGATCGCCTATGCCGTCGGCAGCGGGCTTGCCGTCGGCGTCTTCGGCGATGGCGGGCAGATGCAGATCGAGCAGTCGCTTTATCTCAACGCCTTCCTCATCGTCGGTGGCGTGCGCGTCTTCCTGCGGGCGATCGTCGCGTCGACGACGGAGACGACCTCTCTCATTCCCTACCGGGAAGGCATCACCGATTATGCCTATGCCCGGCTGATGGTGGTGGCGGCGCTCTTGATCACCGGCATCGCCTTCCTGGTGCCTGTCGTCAACACCAGCCTCTCCTTCGTGGCCGGGCGCGGGCTGCGCGTCACCGTCATGCTGGTGGCGGCCTTTGTGGCTCTCACCTCGATGCGGACGCTCGCCGCGCGCATCAAGGAGCGGCGTGACCCGGATACGCAGGGCATGGGCGGCCAGGTCGTGACCATGTTCGTGCAGCTCTGGCCCTGGATCGGCACGCTCTACGTGCTCGCCGTCCTCTCCATCGGCATCACGCGGCCTTACCTGCTCGTCTCGTTCGTGGTCGGCGCCTCCGTGCGCACGGCGGTGGCGATCGGGATCGGCGTGGCGCTCGTGGCGCTGGTGAAGCTCGCGCTGCAGCGCGGCGTGCGTCTGCCGCAATGGATGGCGCGCGAAGTGCCGGTTCTGGAACGGCGGATGAACACGCTCATCCCGGCAATTCTGAAGATCGTGCGCACGCTCGTGATCGTTGCCGTGATCCTCGCCATCATCGACGCCTGGCAGGTGCTCGACATTTCCGGGTGGATTTCGACCGAGCGGGGAGCCGATCTCGTCGCGCGGGTGATCAGCGCCCTCATCATCGTCGTCGTCACCTATCTTCTGTGGATCGGCATCTCGTCGTGGATCGAGCACAGGCTCAACTACGGCAAGCAGGGGGCGATGCCGAGCGCGCGTGCGCGCACGATCCTCTCCCTCATGCGCAACGGTCTTTCCATCACGCTCTTCGTGATCGCCGGCATGCTCGCTTTGTCGCAACTGGGTGTGAATATCGGGCCACTTCTCGCTGGTGCCGGTGTCCTTGGTCTTGCCGTCGGTTTCGGATCCCAGAAGCTCGTCCAGGACGTCATCACGGGCGCTTTCATCCAGTTCGAGAATGCCATCAACGAGGGCGATGTCGTCACGGTCGCCGGTATCTCCGGCGTGGTGGAGAAGCTGACGGTGCGCTCCGTCGGCATTCGCGATCTGGCGGGCGTCTATCACATCGTGCCGTTCTCGTCGGTCGATGCCGTCTCCAACTCGATGCGCAAATTCGCCTATCATCTGGCCGAGGTCGGCGTCGCCTACCGCGAGAATATCCGCGAGGTGAAGGAGGCGATGCGCGAGGCCTTCGATCGTCTCAAGGCGAGCGAATACGGCACCGACATCATCGACGATTTCGAGATGCACGGGGTGACTGCATTGGCCGATTCGGCGGTCATGGTGCGCGGGCGCATCAAGACGCTGCCGGGCAGCCAATGGGCGGTCGGCCGTGCCTATACGGAGATCATGAAAGAGGTCTTCGACGAGCGCGATATCGAGATCCCGTTCCCGCATCGCACGCTCTATCTCGGCGTCCACAAGGATGGGCATATCGACACCTTGCCAATCGCGATCGAAGAGCAGGCCCGTCGCAAAGCGCTGGAAGAGGCGGCCAAACCTCAGATCGAAGAAAAGGTGGTCTCTGCGGGCGGCGAGAAAAAGGACGGCGGGAAGAAGGACGAAAAATCCGAACCGGCTCAAGGCTCGAGCGCTTCGGAGCCTTACACGGCACCGACCCAGGACCTGCCCGCGGAAGAGGGGCAGGCGAAGGCCGCAGCGCTCAAGGCCGCCGCGCTCTCCGGCGGAAAGGTCACGGAAGGTGAGCCGTTTGCGGACCAGTTCACCGAGGATCAGCTGCCCGATACGGAGGATTCGCGCAAAGCCGCCGCTTCCGTCGATCAGCCGGCCGAGGATGAGGCGGCCAAGAACAAGCCGTCTGGGGAGAAGCCGGCCGGGGCGGGAGGCAACGCGAAGGCGTCCGACAAGACCCCGGCGAGCCGTCGCACGAGCGGGCAGGGCGCGAAGGGGTCGCGTTCGCAAAATCGCAGCCGCAGACCGCGTCGCCGGCGCAAGGACGAACCGAAGCTGCCGGAACCGACACAGGATTCTGACGACGAATAGAGGCGCGCAGGATGTTCTTGTGGGGTGCCGCGACGGGCGTCATGGCGCCTTGACAGTCCACGCGCAGCGTGATCACACCCGCTCAACTGACGTCGCGGCCCTTTGGGCCACAAGATCAAACGCGGCAAGAACAAAAAGGAGAAGCCATGGCCACCGTGTTCGCTTTCCCGGGGCAGGGCAGCCAGGCCGTCGGCATGGGAGCTGCGCTCGCAGACGCTTTTCCGGAAGCGCGCGCGGTTTTTCAGGAAGTGGACGACGCGCTCGGCGAGGCTCTTTCGAAGACGATTTTCGAGGGGCCGGATGATGCGCTCACTTTGACGCGCAACGCCCAGCCGGCCCTGATGGCGGTTTCCATGGCGGCTCTGAAGGCGCTCGAAGCGCAGGGGATTTCGGTTTCGGCACATGCCGATTTCGTCGCCGGGCATTCGCTTGGCGAATATTCCGCGCTGGCGGCGGCCGGAAGCCTTTCGATCGCCGATGCGGCGAGGCTCCTGCGCATTCGCGGCGATGCCATGCAGGCGGCGGTGCCGGTCGGCGAGGGCGCCATGGCGGCGATCCTCGGTCTCGATATCGAGGCGGTGCGCGAGATCGCCAACGAGGCCGCGCAGGGCGATGTCTGCGAGGCGGCGAACGACAATGCGCCGGGACAGGTGGTCGTCTCCGGAAGCAAGGCGGCCGTCGAACGGGCGGCGGAGATCGCCAAGGCCAAGGGCGCCAAGCGCGCCATGCTTCTGCCGGTGTCCGCACCCTTCCATTGCGCCTTGATGCAGCCGGCGGCCGAACGCATGGCCGATGCGCTCGCGCAGACCGAGATTGCGCCGCCGTCGGTGCCGGTCGTGGCGAATGTCACGGCGCGGCCGTTGACGGAGGTTTCGGAAATTCGTCAACGGCTCGTCGAGCAGGTGACGGGGGCCGTCCGCTGGCGCGAATCAGTCGCCTGGATGGGTGAGAACGGTGTGACGCTCCTGGCCGAGATTGGCGCCGGGCGTGTCCTCTCCGGTCTCGTCCGTCGTATTGCGCCTGGAATGAGCGCGCTGACCGTCGGCAAGCCCGAGGAGATAGAGGCTGCCGTGGCGGCGCTGAAAGCGGCGAAAGAATAGTCAGAAAGAAGAGGGGAGAGGGCATGTTCAGCCTCGAGGGAAAACGCGCGCTCGTCACCGGTGCGAGCGGGGGAATCGGCGGTGCGATCGCGCGGGGGCTTCATGCCCAGGGCGCGACGGTTGCGCTGTCGGGCACCCGTGAAGAGCCTCTGAACGCGCTTGCCGCCGAACTTGGCGACCGCGCGCATGTGCTTCTTGCCAATCTCTCCGATACGGCGGCCGTCGACGGGCTCATCGGTGAGGCCGAGAAGGCGATGGGCGGGCTCGACATTCTCGTCAACAATGCCGGCCTGACGCGCGACGGCCTCGCCATGCGCATGAAGGACGCCGATTGGGAGATCGTTCTCAAGGTCAATCTGGAGGCGGCCTTCCGCCTGTCGCGTGCCGCGCTCAAAGGCATGATGCGCCAGAGGGCCGGGCGGATCATCAACATCACCTCGGTCGTCGGGGTGACCGGCAATGCCGGTCAGGCGAATTACGCGGCCTCGAAAGCCGGTCTCATCGGCATGTCGAAGGCGCTGGCCCAGGAGGTGGCGAGCCGCGGCATTACCGTGAACTGCATCGCCCCCGGATTCATCTCCAGCGCCATGACCGACCAGCTCAACGAGAAGCAACGCGAAGGAATCATGTCGAGCATTCCGGCCGGCCGGCTTGGAAGCGGCGAAGACATTGCTGCGGCTGCGGTTTTCCTGGCGAGCCAGGAAGCCGGCTACGTCACGGGGCAGACGCTGCACGTCAATGGCGGCATGGCGATGATCTGACGCCAAAGAACCGCACGACCAGCGTCTTCCGACTGCTGGTCAAGGCCATAGAAACATGATAACGGACCGCGCGACCATCCCCGTTCGACCCCTCGACCGCGCGGCAATCCGGGTTTTTCAGGGGATAAGGACTGTTTTTCACGGTCATACCAGACCAGGCAATCGAGGAAGCTGAGGCTATGAGTGAGAGCAATATCGAGGAGCGCGTCAAAAAGATCGTCGTGGAGCACCTTGGCGTTGAAGAAGAAAAGGTCACCAAGGAAGCCAGCTTCATTGATGACCTCGGCGCCGACAGCCTGGACACGGTCGAGCTTGTGATGGCGTTCGAAGAAGAGTTCGGCGTGGAAATTCCGGACGATGCCGCTGAGACCATCCTGACGGTGGGCGATGCTGTGTCGTTCCTCGAGAAGAACGCCGGCTGACCTTCTCTCGTGATTTGCGGTACAGTGGAATGAGACGCGTCGTCGTCACGGGTCTCGGCATGGTTTCGCCCCTCGGTTGCGGGGTGGAGGAAACCTGGTCGAGACTGCTTGCTGGTGAGAGTGGTGCAGCACGCATCGAGGCCTTCAAGGTCGACGATCTTGCGTGTCAGATCGCTTGCCAGATCCCGCGTGGCGACGGCTCCAACGGCACCTACAATCCGAATGATTGGATGGAGGTGAAGGAGCAGCGCAAGGTCGATGAATTCATCACCTTTTCCATGGCCGCTGCTGCCCAGGCGCTGAAAGATGCCGAGTGGGAGCCCGACGAATACGAAGACCAGATCCGCACGGGCGTGCTGATCGGGTCCGGTATCGGCGGGATCCGCGGCATCGTCGAAGGCGGGCTTTTGTTGGAGGAGAAGGGGCCGCGTCGCGTGTCTCCCTTCTTCATCCCAGGCCGGCTCATCAACCTTGCGGCAGGGTATGTCTCCATCCAGCACAATCTGAAGGGCCCGAATCATGCCGTCGTGACGGCGTGCTCCACGGGCGCTCATGCCATCGGCGACGCGTCGCGCCTCATCGCGCTGGGCGATGCCGAAGTGATGGTGGCGGGCGGTACCGAATCACCCCTCAATCGCGTCTCGGTGGCGGGCTTTGCCGCCTGCCGGGCGCTATCAACGAATTTCAACGGTTCTCCGACGAAGGCGTCGAGACCCTATGACCGCGACCGTGACGGCTTCGTCATGGGCGAGGGAGCGGGTGTCGTCGTTCTGGAAGAGCTCGAACACGCCAAGGCGCGTGGCGCGCGCATCTATGGCGAGATCGTCGGCTACGGCATGTCGGGCGACGCCTATCACATTACGGCTCCGGCCGAGGATGGCGATGGCGCCTATCGATGCATGACCGCCGCTTTGAAGCGGGCGGGCGTCAGCCCCGAGGAGATCGACTATATCAACGCGCATGGCACCTCGACGCCGCTCGGCGACGAGATCGAGCTGCGCGCCGTGGAACGCCTGACCGGTCAGCATGCCTCCGAGATGACGATGTCGTCGACGAAGTCGGCGGTCGGTCATCTTCTGGGAGCCGCCGGCGCGGTCGAAGCGATCTTCTCGATCCTCGCCATTCGTGACAATGTCGCGCCGCCGACGATCAATCTCGACAATCCGTCGGTCAACACGCCGATCGATCTCGTGCCGCATCAGCCGAAGGAAAAGCCGATCAATGTCGCGCTTTCCAACTCCTTCGGATTCGGCGGTACGAACGCCTCGCTCGTCTTCCGGCGTTTCAATTAGCTGATCGGCCGGCAGCGGCCCTCTTTCGCCATATTCGAGCTTAGTTGTCGGATCGACGGCGACGTGGGAAAAGCGGGCAATGAACGAAAAAGTGCCGAGCGAGCAAACAGGGATTCCTGAGGCTGACGCTGCCAACGGCGAAGCGCGGCCTGCGGAGCACAACGGTGCGCGCTCCGGCCGCCGAATCAATCCGAAGAGCCCGCGCCAGGCGATCCAGCCTGAGCCGGCGCCGCCACCTCCGCCGCGCTCCAAGCAGGCGAAGCACCCGGTCGTGGTGACCCTCAATTTCTTTCTGATGACGGCGGTGCTCGCTGTCCTCTTTGCGGGCGGTGCCCTTTATTTCGGCAAGCAGCGCTTCATCGCGGACGGGCCTCTGGAAGAGCCGCGGACGGTGTTGGTCACCCGCGGCTCGGGCGTCGATGCGATCGCCGCGCAGCTGAAGCGCAACAACGTCATCGACAGCCCGCTCATCTTCAACGTCGGGGTGCGCCTCAACGAGGCCGCGAGTCGCCTGCAATACGGCGAATATCTCTTCCAGCCGCATGTCTCGATGCGTGAGGTGATGGAGATCCTCACCTCGGGCAAATCGATCCTGCATGCCGTGACGATTCCGGAAGGGCTCACCAGCCAGCAGATCGTCGACAAGCTTCGGGCCGACGATGTGCTCGTTGGCGAGATCGAGACGGTGCCGCCCGAGGGTTCGCTGCTGCCGGAAACCTACAAGTTCACGCGCGGGGCGACGCGCCAGCAGATCCTTGAGCAAATGGAGCGGGCGCAGGACCGGCTTCTGGACGAGGTCTGGGGACGCCGCTCGCCGGATCTGCCCATCGAAACGCCGGGAGAGCTCGTGACGCTGGCCTCGATCGTCGAGAAGGAGACCGGCAAGGCTGACGAACGGCCGCGCGTTGCCGCGGTCTTCATCAACCGCCTGAAGCGCGGCATGCGCCTGCAGTCCGACCCGACGATCATCTACGGGCTCTTCGGCGGTGCGGGAAAACCGTCCGACCGGCCGATCCTTGCCTCCGATCTGGAGAAGGAAACCGAGTACAACACCTACCAGATCAGCGGTCTGCCGCCCGGGCCGATCGCCAATCCGGGGCGCGCGGCACTCGAAGCCGTCGCCAATCCGTCGCGTACGGACGATCTCTATTTCGTCGCCGACGGAACAGGCGGCCATGTCTTCTCCACGACGCTTGCGGATCATAATCGCAACGTGGCGCGCTGGCGGCGTATCGAGCGCACGCAGCGGGCGGCCGAGGAGGCGGAGGCCGAGGCTGAGGTTCTTCAAGAGGAGCCGATGCCGGGGGCGGAAAACCTCATCCCGCGTCCGCGACCAGAGCCGGAATGAGGGGCAAGGCTTGTCCGGGCGGCGCGCCCGCGCTACGCCCCTTCCACACTTACAGCTGATTACGGCACATGCGCATTCAAAGCATGACGGGCTTTGCCCGTCAGGTCTTCACCGTCGGCTCGTCGAGCTATGTCTGGGAACTGAAGAGCGTCAACGGGCGCGGTCTGGAGCTGCGCTTCCGTCTGCCGCCCGGCTTTGACGGTCTCGAACCGTCCGCGCGCGAAGCCGTGCGCAGCCATCTTTCCCGCGGCTCATGCTATCTGAACCTGCAGGAAGACGGCGGCGGCGCCGAAGCCGGGGTCACGATCAACGAGGCGGCTTTGCGTCTCGTGCTGGAGCGGGCAAAGCGCCTGGCGGAGGAAGACGAAGTGCAACCGGCGCGCGCCGACGGACTTCTGTCGCTGCGCGGCGTGATCGTCCAGGGCAGCAACAGCGAGGGCGCTGCCGAGGGCCCGGTCGCCGAGGCGGCGGTTGCGGCTTTGCACGAGGCGCTCGACGCGCTTGTGACGACGCGGCTTGAAGAAGGCGAACGACTGCGGGCGCATCTCACGGAGATCATCGACCGCATCGAAGGCCTGGTGGAAGCCGCGGAGGCCCGCCTCGGCGGGATGGTGGAGCGTCTGCGTGCCCGCATTCGCGAGCAGGTGGAGTTCATTTCCTCCGAGACGCAGCTCGACGAAGGGCGCCTCTATCAGGAAGCGCTGATGGTCGCGACGAAAGCCGATATCCGCGAGGAGATCGACCGTCTCAAGGCGCATATCGCGGAGGCGCGCACGCGGCTTTCCGAAGGCGGCGTCATCGGGCGCAGGCTCGATTTCCTGTCGCAGGAGTTCAACCGCGAAGCCAATACGTTGTGCTCCAAATCGAGCGACCACGAAACGACGGCGATCGGCCTCGATCTCAAATCCGCGATCGATCAGTTCCGCGAGCAGGTGCAAAATCTCGAATGACTGCCGACCCGATCAAGCTTGTCCGTCGCGGCCTCATGTTCGTTCTGTCCTCGCCCTCGGGGGCAGGCAAGTCGACGCTCGCGCGGCAGCTCCTGGAAGCCGACAGCGGCCTGGAATTGTCGGTTTCGGTGACCACACGCCCCCGCCGGCGCAGCGAGCGCGAAGGCGTCCACTACCATTTCATCGACGACGTGCATTTCAACCGCATGGTGGAGCGCGGCGATCTTCTAGAATGGGCGACGGTCCACGGCAACCATTACGGCACGCCGATCGAGCCCGTCGAGGATGCCTTGTCTGCGGGTCGGGACGTGCTTTTCGACATCGACTGGCAGGGGACCGCACAGATCGCCGAGAAGCTTCCTGACGACCTCGTGCGCGTCTTCGTGCTGCCGCCGTCCATGCGCGAATTGAAGGCACGGCTGGAGCGGCGAGCCGAGGATTCCCACGAAACGATCGGCCGTCGGCTGGTCGGATCGCTGGAGGAAATCGAGCAGTGGAGCCGCTACGACTACGTCATCGTCAATGACGACCTGCAGCGAGCTTTCGAGGCGGTGAAGGGGATTCTGACGGCCGAAAGGTTGAAGCGGGACCGCGTCCTGGGTCTGCGTTCCTTCGTCAGTCAGCTTCTGTCTGAGGGGCGCGACCTCGTCGATCACCTTCAGGCTCAGGACGAAGAGCGCCCGAGCTCCTCATAAATCCGGGCAAGATCGAGAAAGCCCGCGACCGGGATTTCTTCGGCACGCCGCGTCGGTGCGATGCCGCATGCTTCCAGAACCGCTTCCGGCTGTTGAAAGGCCTGTTTCAGGCTTTGGCGCAGCATCTTGCGTCGCTGGCCGAAGGCCGAGGCGGTGACGGCCTCAACGGCCTTGGGCGCGACGTCGACGGCATCGGGCCGCGGTTCCAGCCGGACGACCGCAGAGGTGACCTTCGGGGGCGGCAGAAAGGCCCGCGGCGGCACTTCGAAGAGAATATGGGCGTGGCAGCGCCACTGAGCGAGCACGGCGAGGCGTCCGTAGGCCTTGGAGCCTGGTTCCGCGACGATCCTCTCCGCCACCTCCTTCTGGAACATGAGCGTCAGGCTGCGCCACCAGGCGGGCCAGGTGGGCGGCGTCAGCCAGCCGGTGAGAAGCGGCGTCGCCACATTGTATGGAAGGTTGGCGACGATGCGGCCGCCATCCGGCCCGACGAGGTCCGGATAATCGGTTGCAAGCGCATCGCCCTCGATCACCTCGAGGTAACCCTGCGCAGCGATCGCGATTTCCTCAAGTGCCGGTAGCGCCCTGTGGTCGCGTTCAATGGCGATCACGCGGGTGGCGCCTTCGAGAAACAGTGCCCTCGTGAGGCCGCCGGGTCCCGGGCCGACCTCGACGATCGTCTCGCCCCTGGCGCTGCCTTCGCGGGCGATGCGGCGCGTCAGATTGAGATCGAGCAGAAAATTCTGGCCGAGAGACTTCTGCGCCCAGAGCTCGTGTCTTGCGAGAACGTCGCGCAGCGGCGGCAGGGCCGCGACGCGTTCGATGACGTCGCTCACGCCTGGACGGTGGAACGGCTCATCTCGGCGGCCATATGCAGCGCCGCCATCAGGCTCGAGGGACGCGCACGGCCTGTGCCGGCGATCTCCATCGCCGTGCCGTGATCCGGCGACGTGCGCACGAAAGGCAGACCGAGCGTCACGTTGACCGCATGATCGAAGGCGAGGGCCTTGACCGGGATGAGCGCCTGGTCGTGATACATGCACAGCGCCAGGTCGTAGCGGCGGCGGGCCGCGGGATGGAACATGGTGTCGGCGGGCAGCGGCCCCTCCGCCTCGATGCCGGCCTGACAGAGCTGGTCGACGGCCGGACGGATGATTTCGATGTCTTCCTTGCCGATGACGCCCTTCTCACCGGCATGCGGGTTCAGGCCCGACACGGCGATGCGGGGGGAGGGAATAGCAAAGCGACGCTTCAGCTCCTCCGCGGCGATCTTGCCGGTTTCCACGATGAGTTCGGTGGTCAGAAGACGCGGCACCTCGCAAAGAGGCACGTGAATGGTGACGGGAACGGCGCGGAGATCGGGTCCGGCCAGCATCATGACCGGCCGGCGCTTCTCTCCGAAGAGCTGCTCGCCGAGGTCGGCGAGGTATTCGGTGTGACCCGGATAGGCGAAGCCCGCTTCGTTGAGTGCGTGCTTGGCGATCGGATTGGTCACCATCGAGGTGCAGCGACCGTCGGCTACGAACTCCGCGGCCTGACGGATCGACTGGATCGTCAGCGCGGCGTCTTCGCGCGCGATGAGCCCTGGCTCCGCCTTCGCCTCCGGGAAACCCGGCAGGCATGGCAGAGCCATCGGGAAGACGAGAGCTGCCTCTTCGGGCTCCACTTCGCGCGTCGGGCAGTCGATGCCGAGGAGAATGGCTCGCTCGGCAATGTTCGCGGCTGAGCCGAGGAAAATAAACGGCGGCAGGCGTTCGCGCTCGCGCCGCGCCCAGGCTGCAATGGTGATGTCGAGGGCGACGCCGGCCGCCTCTCCGAGGGTCAGTGCAATTGGAAGCATCGGTTCCTAACGGTACTCGATTATCGCGTCGGATTTCAGATCGCGCAGATAGCGTCGGGCAAGAAGCTGACCCCGTTCATTGGTCAGTTCATCACGGACTTCGTCGGCCGCCTGTGATTTGCCGGCGACAGCCTTCTTGTTGCAGATGCCGAGCACCTGGAACCCCTCATCTACCTGCGTCGGAGGAAGAGCCGTACCAACCCTGGCTTTGCCGAGGCTGTCACGCAGGGAATCGGGAAAATCGCTGCTCTCCCGGCGCACCGTCGGCTTTACGACGACGCCCGACATGCCGCGGGTCTGTTCCAGTGTCGCTTCGCAGTTCCGGAAGCGGCTGCGGAAGGCTTCGGCTTCCCGCTTGCGCTGGCCAGCGATGCCGGCCTTGCCCTTCTTGGGGACGATGAAAAGAACCGGCTGAACGTCGTATTCGGTCACGGTTCCGGACGCTTCGGCGTCGTCATCACGGCCGAGCATGGCCTGGGCGACGTCCGACTCGGTGATGCGCACCGTGGCGCGGAAGCGGGCACGCACCACGTCCCGCCAGGCGAGCTCGGCACGAATGCGGTCCTTGAGGGTGTCGGGATTGACGCCGTTCTGCCGCAATGCCGCTTCGAGCTTCGACGGGGGCAGCTTGGCGCGGCTCGCAATGCTGGCGAAGGCGCGCTCGACTTCGTTTTGCGAAACGCTGACATTGCGGCGCTTGGCTTCCTGCATTTTCAGCGCTTCTTCGATCAACTCGTCCGTTGCCTGTTTCGCACCCGCCTGACCGCGGGAGGTCAGGCGAAGGAATTTGGCGCGGTTGTTGATGTCGTAGGTCGTGATCGGCTGGTCGTTGACCAGAATTTTGATGGAGCTCTGAGCCTGTGCGCTGTCGGCGACGGGCAATGTGGCCATGGCCATCAAGGCGCTTGCCGCAACAAGCCAAGCGGTTTGCGTGAGGGTTTTAAACATCGATGTTCGCATCGTTCCGTTGCAGCTTTTCATGGCGGCTCTTAAGCGCGAATTATGGCGCTAATTTTTAAAAGAGCCCAGAGTAGAGGTCGTCGTCGTCATCGTCGTCGTAATCGTCGCCCGATGCCGCGAAGCTCACCTCGCTGTCGCCCAGGGTGCGCAGATTGAAGCGTACAAACACCTCGCGGCCGGAGACGATGTCCGTGTAGCGGTCGCGTGTCTCGCTGTAGACCACCGATAGATTGAAGCATTCGTCGTCATAGGCAAGGCCCACCGCGTGCTTGACGCGGCTCATCTGGTCGATGTCGAAGGTGATGCCACCCTTCACCGACCAGAAATCGCTGACGGCGACCTGGCCTGTCGTCGAGATCTCCGATTGCTCATCGTCGATGCCAAGCTCGGGAACCTCGCGACGATAGAAGTAGGTGAGGGCCGCGCTGTTGCGCCGGCCCTTTGAGACGCGCGCCGTCGCTTCTGCGCGGTTGACGTCGAAAGTGTCGTTGTCGAAGCGGCCGCGGGCCGTCAGCGTCAATCCTTCGCCGGAATCCAGGGTGACGCGTCCGACATAGTCGGAATCGTCGGTCGATAGCCCCGAGCCGATGCCCGTGAGGGTGACGTTGCTCTTGGAGAAGGAGTTCGCTCCGGCGAGCTGGAAGGATTGGCCGAAGAGGGCGTCGATGCTCGCCTTGCCCAGCATCGCATGATAGGTGAAGCCCACATTGGCTCTGGTGCCCCCCTCCTGGCGGTCATAGCCGGAGAATTTATCCCATTCGAACAGGTTCGTGTCGTCGAAGACGAGGCTTTGCGCGTCTTCGTTCGGCAGGTCGTTGATGTGCTGTTCGTCGGGACGAACGATGATCTGGGCGACCGGGCTGAACGTCTGTGAGATCGGCCCCATCTGCGCCAGGAACGGATAGCGGTAGTCCAAGCCGACGGCGGGCATGGCGCGCAGATAGGTTTCGTCTCCGGCGAGACCCGTCTCGGTGTCGTCGGCCTGGACGTTGTAGACGTCGCCCTTGAGATACGCGAAGGGCGTGAAGACCTGACCGAGCGGGCCGACGATCCTGCTCTTCCAGGTTACGTCGGTGCTCGCCCGGGTGAAGGTGCCCGCGACGCCGGCGTAATATTCTTTCTGCGTCCGATTGCCCGCCTCGTCATACTGGAAGTAGGCGCGCTCATCCGTGTCGCCGCGGGTGAGGCTCGTCAGATTCGAGGTCAGGCTGAGTTCGCCGCCCAATATCGGCTGGTCGAAGATGTAATTGTGGTCGAGCACGGGGTGCACGACAGCCTGCTCGTCCTGATAATTGCGGGTGGAATTCACCGGGTCGTTGCGTTGGATGCGGAAGGCATAGCCGCGCAGGTCGAAGAAGTTGCGATCGCTGAGGCCGGTCAGGAAGATGGTGTTGACCACTTCCGTGTCGGTCAGGCCGCGGATGTCGTAATCGCGCCCGAAGGTACGATCCGTGGTCGTGGCGAGATCCCAGCCCCAGTTCCAGCGCGAATTGATATTGAAGCGTCCCTTCGTGGCGACGCTGCCGCGGAAGTCCCTGACGCCCGAGGAGACAAAATTGCCGAGCTGGAACTCGTCCTTGTTCTGCTGCAAAATCCCGGCGACGCGGATGCTGTAGGAGCCGTTCATCAGCCGGTGGCGCCATTCCGTCTCCGCAAGCACACCCTGCTTGGAATAGACGGTCGGGGCGAAGGTGATGTCGTAGTTGGGAGCAAGGTTCCAGAAATATGGCGTCCCAACACCGTAGCCGAGGGCCGAGCTTTGATGGAAGTGCGGCGGCAGGAAGCCGCTCTTGCGCTTCACCGTCGGGTCCGGATGGTAGAAATAGGGAATGTAGACCATCGGAATGCCAAAGAATTCCAGGCGGGCATTGCGATAGTAGACGGTCTTTTCTTCCTTGTTGTGGACAATGCGCGAGGCTTTGATCTGCCACAGCGGCGGCCGGTCCGGATTTTCTCGGCACTGCTCGCAGGCGGTGTAGACGCCCTGGCGGAAGATCAACAGGTTGTTGCCCCGCCGCTCGGCGCTGTTGGCGGCGAAACGCGCGCGGTCCACCGTGAGGACGTTCAGGCTCTCGATGAAGCCGTCGCTGAACGTGTCGGTGATGTCCATTTCGCGGGCGGTGATGACGTTGCCGCCCGGCTCCGTCATGCTGACGCCGCCCGAGGCGATGAGCCGGCTGTCGCTTTCACGATAGGTCACCTGCGGCGCACGCAGCGTATAGCCTTCGTAATAGATCTCGACGCCGCCGCGGGCGGTCACGATGTGCCGGTCGAAATCGTAGACGAGCTCGTCCGCCTCCAAGAGCATCTTGGCGTTCGGATTTTGCGTGACCTGCTCTTCGAAATTCAAATCCTGAGCAAGGGCGGCGGGTGTCCACGGATTTGCCGCAAACGCGACCAAAGCCAAAGCGGAGACGGCCGCCAGCCGCCGCGCAAGCCCCCAGCCTGCGCGCCCGCGCGTCACTCTTTCTCGTGTGTGGACGGGAATCATCCGTCCTCCTGATAAAGCAGCGCCGTGGCTCCGAACAACAGGGCGAGAACCGCAGGACTCCAGGCCGCGAGGACAGGATCCAGGATCCCGTTGCTGCCCATATCGCTGACGATCTCGGTCGCGACATAAAGCAGAAAGCCGATGATGATGCCAGTCAGGGCGAGCTTTCCTGCGCCACCGTAGCGCGAAAGCCTCAGGCTGACGGTGGCGGCGACGGTGACCATGGCCATCAGGAAGAGAGGCCGGGCGAGAAGGCTATGGAATGCCAGGGTGAAGCGTGCGGTGTTCAATCCGGTCTGTGCGGCCGTGTCGATGAAGCGGCGCAAAGTCCAAACGGAGAGCCGGTCGGGTCGCAGAAGCGTCAAATTGACCTGATCGGGCGTCAGCGACGTCGGCAGGATGTAGCGGTCGAATCGATCCGAGGCGCCTTCGCCGGAAATGTAGCGGGTCTTGGCAAAGATCCAGCGGCCTGGCCGATAGCTGGCGGAGAGGCTGACGAGCTTCGCCTGGAAGCTGCCGTCGGGATTGAACAGGAAGGCGGTAACGCCACGCAATTCCTTTGCGGAGCTGTCGTAGTTCGCCGCACGGATGATCGACGGCCCGTCCAGACCCTCCTGGCGAAACCAGATGGCGTCGGCGGAACTCGCCGCCATGCCGTCGGAGAGCGAGGCCTCGATTCGGTCCGAGCGCTCCTTGAGCTCCGTGGCGAGCGGGTTGAAGAGAAATGTCGATGCCAGACCGGTCACCAGAGCAAGAAAGAACGGCGCACGCAGGAAGCCCCAGACGGAGACCCCGGCGCCGCGCGCCACCACGAGCTCCAGCTTTCTAGACAAATTGAGGAAACAGATCGTTGCCGAAAAAAGGAAAAGAAAAGGCAGGATATCTTCCAGCAAGGCCGGCGCACGCATCAGGGCGAGCTTGAGCCCGAGCAGGGAGGTGAAGGCCTCCGCATCGGAGAAACGGCGCAAGAGCTCGACGTAGTCGACCAGAAAGACGAGGGTGAGAAGCGCGATCAGGATCGTGGCCAGGGAGACGAGGAAACGGCGCCCGATATAGGTTGCAAGGATCATGCGTGGCCGGTGCTCTTGCGTTGAAACAAGGCAAGGGGGGAAAGCTTCATGAGCTTGTGGCCCAGCCGGGCGAGAGTGTCGAGAAAGCGCGCGATGAAGACCGGGGTGCGCCAGCGATAGCCGCGCTTGAGCGCGAGTGCCGACACGACGATACCGGCGATGGGCACCGCGTAGAGAAGCGGAATGAGGGCCGCATCGTTGGTTGCTGCGGCGAGGACCCCGAAGCCGAGGCCGCGAAGCGTGAAGCCCGAAACCACCGCAAGCGCCGTCGCATAGCCGCGATCCTGTCTGTTGGTGCGCGCGCGCCCGCAAAACAGAAGCGCGATGAACGCAAAGGCGATGGTGTAGAGCGGCGCGGTGATGCGGTCATGCAGCTCCGCCTTCCATCGCGCCGGAAACTCTTCCCGATAGGGATTGTCCGGCGCCGGGTTAAGGAGTTCCCGTGTCGTCAGTTCGCGCGGCTTGCGCGCGGCGTTGACCTCGCCCGCCTTGAACTGGCTGAGGTCGAAACCGTAAGTGTCGAACTCGACGACGCTCGTCTCGCCCTTCATGCGGTTGTCGCGGACGAGTTCGCCATCCTTCATGATGAGATAGGCGTTGCCGCCGCTTTCCACGAGCACGCCGGTTTTGGCGATGTACTGGGTGGAATCGCTCGGGATACGATCGTCGCTGACGAAGATGTTTTTGAAGCTCCCGTCCGGTGCCTTGGAGCGGATGTGGAGGGTGAGGCCGTTGTCGACCGTGCGGAAGCCGCCGTCCTTGACCAGAGTGGCGAGAAGATCGGCGCGCACATGCGCCACGATTTCGCGCAAGGCGCCGAGACTTGCCGGCGCGACGACGTGATAGAGGAGGGTGACGGCGACGAAAATGACGGCGCCCAAAGCGATGATCGGCCGGGCGACGACCCGGCTCGATGCGCCCGCCGCCGCCATCACCGGCAATTCGCTGTCGGCATTGAGATTGTTTAAGGTGACGGTCGCTGAGATGAGGTAGGCGATCGGGGCGATAACCTGAATGAGGGCGGGCAAAGCCAGGAGCGTCATGAAGACGAACATCCAGATCGCCTGGCCTTTGGCCGTCACTACGTCGAGCTCGCGCAGCACCTGGGTCATCCACATGGTGGCGACCAGCGCCCCCAGAACGAGTAGGAGCAGCATCAATGCGCGACGAAAAACGTAGCGTTCCAGAAGGGGCAGCCTGAAGATTTGCATCCGGTCCTTGTTCGGCAAGATCGGGCTTGCGAGCTCAAGCCTTACGCAGGCATGGATAAAATTCACCCAACAAGCATGGTTAACGGCAATTGGCCTTGACGGCCAAGCTCTCACGGCTAATCCAGTCGCACCCCTACTTTCCATGACAAAAGCCGAGGATCGAGGCAACAGCATGGTCGCCAACACCACCATCACTTTTGAGAAACCCGCCGTTCCCAAAAAGGGAACCGCCGTCCTTTTGACCGGCAAAGAGCTCGCTCTGGGGCCGATCGCGACCTCGCTCGACGAGGCCGCCGGCTCGCGATTCGCGGTGGCGGCGAAAATCAAAGGCTACAAAGGCGCCCTGCGCAAAACGCTCGAACTCGTTGCGCCGTCCGGCGTCGACGTGGAGCGAATCATTTTTGTGGGCCTCGGCGACGTCGATTCCGATATCGACTGGCTGCGCCTCGGCGGCGCGACGGCCAAGGCCTTGCCTGACGAGGGCGAGGTGACCGTCGTTCTGCAGGCTCCGGAAGGCCGCGGCCCGAACGGCGAAGACGCGGCCGCCTTTGCTCTCGGCCTCGTCATGCGCCGCTATCGCTTCGATCGCTACAAGAGCCGGAAGAGCGATGAAGATGCGCCGCGCGGGCCGATGACCGTCACGATCGGCGTCGACAATCCGGAGGCTGCCGAGGCGGCCTGGAAAGAGGCTGCGGCCGTCGCCGAGGGCGTTGAACTTGCGCGCAATCTCGTCAACGAACCGGCCAACATTCTGGGCCCGGTCGAATTCGCCGAGCGGCTCGGCGAGCTCAAGGCGAAAGGGCTCGACGTCGACGTGCTCGACGAGAAGGCGCTGACGGATTTGAAGCTCAACGCGCTGTTGGGGGTGGCGCAGGGCTCGGTGCGTCCGCCGCGGGTCGTCATCATGCGCTGGAACGGTGCCGGTGACGAGGCGCCGATCGCCTTCGTCGGCAAGGGCGTCGTCTTCGATACGGGTGGTATCTCCATCAAGCCGGCAGCCGGCATGGAAGATATGAAGGGCGATATGGGCGGTGCGGCCGCCGTTTCCGGCGTCATGGCGGCGCTCGCCGGCCGCAAGGCCAAGGTGAATGCCGTCGGCATCGTCGGAATCGTGGAGAACATGCCCGACGGGAACGCGCAGCGGCCGGGCGATATCGTGACGTCGCTCTCCGGCCAGACGATCGAGGTGATCAACACCGACGCCGAAGGCCGGCTGGTGCTCGCCGATATCCTGACGCATGTGCAGAATGTCGCCAAGCCGAAGGCGATGATCGATCTGGCGACCTTGACCGGCGCCATCATCGTGGCGCTCGGCCACCATTATGCCGGGCTCTTCTCCAACGACGATGCGCTTGCCTCGGCTCTTCTCGATGCCGGGCAGACGACCGGCGAAAAGGTCTGGCGCATGCCGCTCGGCGAGGAATACGACAAGCTCATCGATTCCAAGAACGCCGATATGAAGAATGTCGGCGGGCGCTGGGGCGGTTCGATCACGGCCGCGCAATTCCT
The DNA here is from genome assembly GCF_025379905.1 of Afifella sp. JA880. Taxonomy (NCBI): domain Bacteria; kingdom Pseudomonadati; phylum Pseudomonadota; class Alphaproteobacteria; order Hyphomicrobiales; family Afifellaceae; genus Afifella; species Afifella sp. JA880. The sequence goes on along the minus strand of NZ_JAOANH010000002.1, from coordinate 328,507 downwards.
CAAGCGCTTCGTGGAGAACGACACGCCCTGGGCGCATCTCGATGTAGCCGGAACGGCGATGGGATCGCCTTCGAGCGACACCAATGATTCGTGGAGTTCGGGCTTCGGCGTCCGGCTTCTCGATCAGCTGGTGAAGTCGAGCTACGAAAAGGCCTGAGGCCCTGGGTGATGATGTGAGGGAGCGCCTTGCCTGAGATCCTCTTCTACCATCTGGAGACGAGGCCGCTCGACAAGGCGCTTCCGGATCTTTTGCAGCGCTCGCTCGATCGCGGCTGGCGGGCGGTCGTGCAGGCCGGGAGCGAGGAGCGGCTGGCTTCGCTCGATACCGCGCTCTGGACCTTCGACGACGCGTCGTTTCTGCCCCACGGGATGGCGGAGGACGGCCTCCCCGAAGATCAGCCGGTGTTTCTCACCACGAAGCCGGAGAACCCGAACGGGGCTGCGATCCGCTTTCTCCTCGATTGTGCGGAGGAGGGCGATTTTTCGGCCTATCAGCGCGTCGTCTATCTTTTCGAGGCGGCGAACGAAGCGACCATGCAATGGGCGCGGCAGGCCTGGAAACGCCTGAAGGCCGAAGGCGCCGAGATGACCTACTGGAAACAGGATTCCGACGGCCGCTGGAAAAAACAGGGCTGATCTGAGAAGTGGCCGGCGGTTTCGTCCGTCAGCTGCTCTCGGCGCGTTCATCCTGGGCGGCCGATGTCGCCAGATGTTCGCGCGGCTTCTGCGCTTCCTCTTCTGCCGCCTCCCAGTAGGAGGTCATGCGTGCCGAAAGAGCGTCGGGGGATTCCGCACAGAGCTTTGCCCCGATGTCGAGTGCGGCGGACCGCAGCTCGCTTTGCCGGCGGTCGAGGAGTGCAAGCAGAAGCTCCTGAACCTTCTTTTTCCCGAAGAGTTTCGGCTCTTCGATGAGCGTGCCCCGATAGACGGCGAGATCGTGCTCGTCTCCAAGAATATCGGCGAGCGCCTTGGCTTCGGCGCGGCGCGCCTTCATCGGCTCCGGCCAGATTTTGCGCAGGAGTTTGAGATGTACCCAGTGATATTTGGCGCGCTTGCGCCAATCGTGGAACACCGCTGAATCTTCTGCGGTCTTGGCCTTGTGGTAGCCTTTGTCGAGACGCTTGTAGGTCTTGGCGAACCCCTCTGCGACCGTCTCGAAATCATCGGGGAAGGAAAGCTCGTCGAGCCGCTTCTCACCGGCATCGAGCGCCTTCATCGTGGCGTCTATGCGCTCGTCGAGATCGGTGACCTTGTCCGTCATCTCCGCCCGGCGCTCGTCGAGCCGCTGGCGGGTGCTGTAGAGAATGCCGTCCTCGATGCGATCCCCGAAATGGCTGGTGAGGGCGTCATGCGTCTCAAGGAGCGCCGTCGCGTCGCGGATGACGGAGAGCTCGCGTGCGATATCGCGCCAGCGGGCGTTTTCGATCGCGTAATCCTCGCCGAGGCCGGGCCGGGCGAGGCGCAAGAGGCCACGGATCTTTTTGAAGCGTTTGCGCGCCAGATGCACCGCTTCGTGGCGATCCTCGGCCTCGTCGGAAAGTTCGGCACGCGCCCGCTCGATCTGTTCGGCGGCGGTCCGCTTCAGTTCTTCGGCAATGGACGCGGACGGGTCGAGAGAAAAGCTCATGACATCCATATGGGTGCGCACCCAGTGCGCCTCAAGTTAAGTCCAGTCGTGATAGGGGTGCTGCGACAGAGAGGCATTGGTGTAGCGGCCGTCGCCGGAAACCTCTTCGCCCAGCCATTCCGGATGCTCGAATTCCTGATCCGGATGGTCGAGCTCGATTTCGGCGACGACGAGGCCGGCATTGCGATCTTCGAACACATCGATTTCCCAGGCGAGATGGCCGTGGCGGATGATGTGGCGGGTCTTTTCGATCAGGCGGCCGGCGCATTTGGCGATCAGTTCTTCGCCGTCTTCGAGAGGGATCGCGTATTCGTATTCGTCGCGGCTGATCGCCGCCTTGCCGCTCTTGATGGTGAGATACGCCTTTTCGTCGTCGACGATGCGCACGCGCAGGCTCGCCCGCTCGTCGTTGCACAGATACCCCTGGCGAATGTGCCGGGTTTCGTTGACGGACTTCCGCCAGTCATCGCTGGCCAGAAGGAATTTGCGTTCGATTTCGAGTGCCATGATGCGGAAAGTAGCGAAGGCGTGCGAAGTTCCCGCGACATCGTCGTCGCAAGGACGAACGGTCAAAACTGCGGACCGCGAGGGCCGGGTCTTCCCGGCTGAACGAGATGCCGGCCCGCGGCCGAGCGAACTGCTGCACTCACGTCTTCGATCGCCGTTTCCAGGGCGCGCGTCGTCTGCCAGTAAAGCGGGATATCGAGAGCAGTCTTCGGGACGAGTTCAACGAGGGCACCTGAGTGCAGATGGGTTGCCACCAGTGAAAGCGGGTTGAGCCCCCAGCCGAGGTCTGCCAGGGCCGCCTCGATGAAAGCATGGGTCGCGGGCAGCCAGTGACAGGGCATGTCGAGGGAGTGGCCGAGGAGGCGGGTGACCCACTGTCGCTGCAGGGCGTCTTTGGTGTTGAACTGCAGGCACGGCGCCTTTGCAAGCGCTGCCTCGTCGACGCCTTTGGAAAACCAGCGTGCGGCGAAGGAGGGGGAAGCGGTGGCGACATAGCGCAGCGCGCCGAGCGGACGGCTGCTGCAGCCCTGAATCGCGCCGCCTTGCGCGGATACCGCCGCGCTCACTTCGCCACGGCGCAGCCAGTCGGCGCTGTGATCCTGATCGTCGAGGACAAGGTCGAAGAGGAGATCTTCCACCTGCGCCATCGCGTCGACGAACCAGGTCGCGAGGCTGTCGGCGTTGACGGCAATGCGCAACGTCGCACTGTGCTGGCCCGCCAGTGCGGCGCCCAGCTCGGCTTCGAGCGTCCGTTCCAACAGCGCGACTTCTTCGGCGTGGCGGCAAAGACGGGCACCTGCGGCGGTTGCGGTGCAGGGCTGACCTCGGATGACGAGGACCGCGCCGAGCCTCTCCTCGAGCAATTTGAGGCGCTGAGAGACCGCGGAGGGGGTGACGTGCAGCCGTTCCGCAGCACGCTCGAAACTGCCGGTGCGCACCACCGAAGCTAGCGCGGCCAACTGGTCATAAGGAAGCACGGATTAGTATTCCTAATTCTCATTTAGAAAATTGAGCTTCGCTAATTTCCATCGGCGGCCTAGTCAATGCCGCGGAACGAGACCGGGGTTTGTGGCATGTCACCTTTTGAGAGCGCTGTTGCCGGCTTCTCTCTGGGGCTCGGCCTCATCGTGGCGATCGGTGCGCAAAATGCCTTTGTCTTGCGGCAGGGGCTGGTCGCCCGCCACGTCTTCGCCGTCTGCCTCGTCTGCGCGCTCTCCGATGCGGTTCTGATCTCGGCTGGGGTTGCCGGCGCATCAGGCCTGATGAAGGCGTTGCCGTGGATCGAGACGGTGATGTGTTATGGCGGCGCCGTGTTTCTCCTTGCCTATGCAGGGAAGAGTTTTCACGCTGCGCTCAAGCCGGGGCCCGGCTTGCAGCCGCTCGATGCCGATGGAGGGAGCCTCGGCGCGGCGATCGCCACCTGTCTCGCCTTCACCTGGCTCAATCCGCATGTCTATCTCGATACGCTCGTGCTTCTCGGCTCGGTGTCCTCGCAATATGAGGGGGAGAGACCGGCCTTCGCCTTGGGCGCGGTGACGGCGTCGTTCTCGTTCTTCTTCGCGCTCGGTTATGGCGCGCGGCTCCTGCGGCCGGTCTTTGCCGATCCGCGCGCCTGGCGGGTGCTCGATCTCCTGATCGGCATCATCATTGGCGTGATCGCGGTGAGCCTCCTGCGGGGATGAGCGGCGAGGGGGCTGACGGCGAAACGCGGACGGCGGACATGAAAATGCGGGACGTAAAGTCCCGCATGGATTGAATGGTGAGGCGAGGAGCCCTGAAGAGGTTTTCTCGCCCGTTCCGAGTTCGGCCCGCGCTACTTCTTGGCATAGAGGCGGCACCAGCCCTTCGGTGAAATCGGCCCCTGCACGACCTTACACGCGTCCGGCGCCTGGAAGTGCCGGCAATTGTCGCATTCCTGCCGACCCTTCGGCGTCGGCTGATAGCCGGCGATGCTCTGCTTGGCCTTGTTGGCGATTTGCGCATTCGCCGACCCCGTCCCGACCAGAGCCAAAGAGCCGGCTGCGATCGCACAGGCCCCGAGAAGCTCGCGCCGGGACATGCCAGTGTTCGATGTTTTTGAGTTGTCGCTCATTTTGGGTTCCCTCCTTGGTTTTTCTTTGAATGTGCCCCGGATGCGTCGCGTCGACGGCACAGGGGTCTTTCCTCACCAGCGGTAGACCAGCGAGGCCATGACGGCGTGGACGTTGTAGTTGGTGTCCCAGAAGCCCATCGCGTAGCTCGTGGTCACGCCGTCCTCGATCAAATGCTGATAGGGCGTGTCGAGCTCGTCCTGCCAGTTGTCGACGAAATTGCGTTCCCAGGAATATTTGAGAGTCAAAGTCAAATCGCCGTCGAGGCCAAGAATACCGCCCGCTTCCGGGTGGTAGTTCAGGGCTGCGTCGAAGCGATTGTAATTGGTCACCATGTCCGGGAAGGGCAGGCAGTTGGTGTCTCCCGGGCAAAGAGGCGTGGCGATCGGCGTGCGCGAGCTTGCGGTCGCGGTCCATTTGGAGACGCCGCGGGCGAAGCTGTCATAGAATTCGAGATCGAGAACGCCCGGGATAATCTCGATATTGGCGCCGGCGACAAGCGTGTGCACCTGTTCGGTCATCTTGCTGTCCCAGCCGCCGGTGACGAGGGCTGCGCCGCCGCCGGTGATGCTGGCGCCGACCATGTCACGGTCGAAGTCCTCGTAGACATAGGCGGCCATCAGGTTGATGCCGGGGGTAGGCGAGAATGCCACCTCGATGCCACCGTCCCAGCTGTTGTCCTTCAAGAGCCCGTATTCCGGGATGGCGGGATCGGTCAGGTAATCGTCGAAGCGCAGGCCGAAGGACGGCGTGATGACGAGATTTTCAAGCGCTTCGTATTCCAGCGAGACCTTCGCCTTGTGACGGTCCCGATCGGCCATGTCGTATTTGCGCACGCCAGGATCGACATTGGTGCCGAGCGGGTCGCTCACCATGGCATCGAGCACCGGCCCGAGATCGTAGCTGTCGTAGCGGCGTTGCGAATACTGGTAGCTGGAGCGCAGCTGCGCACGATCGGTGATGCGGGCGTCGAGCGTGATCTTGCCCAGATATTCGTCCGTCACGTTGACGGAGCGCCTGTCGCGGTCCCACCGCTCCCAGCCGAACTCGCTGCCGAGCGTGATGCGGCTGGTTGCGAGCCAGCTCACTTCGGCTGAGGCGTTTTGCTTGGTGTACTGATAGGCGAGGGCTCTCAGGCCGCCAGTGGCCGGCGTGGCCGTCGTCGAATCGCCCATGATGTACTGGTCGATCAGCCATTCGGGCGTGCGATTGTCGAGGTCGTAATAGCGGTAGCGCAGCGTCGTGGAGACATCCTCGGCGATCTGCGTGCTGATCTTGTTGTTGATGAGGAGCGTGTTGATCTTCGCCCTGGCATCCGTGGTCGGCAGCGACAGCGCCGGGGCGTTCGGATTGATCGTATACGGGATGAGCGTGTCGCTCTGCTCCATCGTCGTATAGGAGACCGTGCCCATGTAGCGGCTCTTCCAGGGCAGATCGATGCCGGTCGTGACGCTAAGCGAATAGGCCTCGTTGTCCGGCGCAAGGCTGACACGGCCGAATTGCGGGAAGGTGGTGCCGGGCACCTGATAGTACGGATTCTGGAATGTGTAGGAATCGTACTTGTTCTCGTAAGTCGAAGCGTGACCCGTCACAGAGACGTTGAAGCGGCCCCAAGGTGTCTTGGAGAAATACTCGCCGCTTGCCGTGAGGTTTTGCGTCACGTCGTCGACCGGACGGGGAACGTCGACGCGGTGCACTTCGCCGGCGCCAAAGCCGTTCATGAGGATGCCGGCGGGCTGCGTTCCTTCGCGGTGGTCGTTGAGGTAGCTCGCCTCGAACTCCCAGCTCGGGCTCGGCGTGTAGGTCTGGTCGTACTGGATGCGGCGGCGGTCAATGCCGATGTCGATCGGATGCACGGCGCCTGAGATCGCCGCATCATATTCTGCGGGACTTGGCGGGCTTTCCGGAAACGACACGTCGGTCGACAGGAAGTCGGTGCCGACGCCCTGCCAGATGCTCTGTGCGGTCGTCGAGTAGAGATGCGGGATCTCGTCCCACATGAAGGTGCCGTCGAGGAGCCCGGTCCGCGACCAGTCGAAGATGTAGCGGCCGTTGTTCTGGCCGATGTTTTCGGCGCGAACCTCGCCGGAATAGAGGCCGTCACCCGACTGCCAGCCGAACATTAGTTTTTCGAGAAGCAGGCCCGAAGGCACATCGCCATATTCCTCGAACTTGGCGGAGCTGTATTTCTGCGGCGACAGGATGCTCGGCGTGTCCCAGACGGAAGCGTGATCGGGCGGCTCGTCGATGAAGACGCGGGCGCCCACTTCGATCTCGCCCCAGGTGACCGCCTCGGTGTCTTTGTCGTCCTGTGCCTTGGCTGCCTGCGGCAGCGCCGCGCCACCGGCGAGGAGCGCCATCGCGGCCAGCGTCAATCGGCGTTGAACCTTCATCGTTTCCTCCCCCCAGAGAAATGTCTTCAGGCCTTGGCGTGTGAGCTAAGCTCCTTGCGTGTCGTTGCTTTTTGGGTGGCTGCGGGGCGGTGCTTGCGAAACCTGCACGCGCCCCGTGCCTCCCCCCTATGGCTAGCGGTGCCAGCGCCTCCCTGACGGGCTGTTGGAGCCGTGGATGTTCGTGTGGCAGTTCTGGCAGGCGCTGTTGACCATGTAGCGGTTGGAGCTGATGCCGAGCGCAGGGTTGCCGAGATGGCGACCCGGTGTGTGGCAGCGCTGGCACAGCCGCGGCCGCATCACCGTCAGAAGGTTGCGGTTCATGGAGCCGTGCGGTTCGTGGCAGTTGAGGCAGTTCTCGCGCACCGGCGGATGCTCGAAGAGGAACGGCCCGCGTTTGTCGGCATGGCAGGTGTAGCAGACGTCGTTGACGGTCGCTTCCTTCAGCATCTTGTCGTGCGGGCCGCCGTGCGGGTTGTGGCAGCTGGCGCAATCCATCTTGCCTTCGCGCATCGGCATATGGGCGGTGCGCACCGAGTGGGCGCGGCGATCCTTGTGGCACTGGAAACAGGTGTCCATGACGTTGCCCTTGGCCATCTGCATCCGTGGCGAGGTCCGGCGCATCACCGTGTGGCAGCTGGTGCAGGCGACGCCGCGGGTTTGATGCACGGAGCCGCGCCAGTAGGTCCGGTCGCCCTTTTCGTGGCAGGTCAGGCAGATGCCGTTGATGTCGGCCGCCGAGGAACGCGGGTCGTTCGCACGGAAGGAACGAATGACGCCGGTGCCGATGTCGTTGCGACCGCCGCCGGCGTTGACGTGCGAGGAGCCGGGTCCGTGGCAACTCTCGCATTCCATCTTGCCGCCGACGGTGTGATGTCCGGTCTCCAGGAGACGGCCCATCACCGTCAGCTTGAACTCGTCGAAGGAGCCCGCATGACACACGCGGCATGGCTCGGAGCCGACATAATGGGCGCCGACGGCGGCACCGCTTGCCGTGACCTGCAGCACGTCCTGGCGCGGCAGATCCTTCAGCGTATCTTCCCGCGACAGAAGATCCATGGCCATCTGGGCGGTGTCCGCCGTCTGCGTCTTGGCAGAATCGGGGACGAAGACCGTGGCAGCCAGCAAGACGATTGGAATCAGGAAAATAGCAATCGTCGGTCGCCGACCTGCCGATAAGGCAATAGAGATCGCGCGGCCTACACCGCTGGCTAGTATCATCGATTTCCCCCCTCATCTAGCGCTTGAGCGCTAGGGCAATTCTGTCCAGATTTATTCGATCCGCGGAAAACTATGCGAAAAGCACAGTCCGTCCGCGGCCGTTACAGGATACGATTGCCGTTTAATTGCAGGTTAAGGGGCGAAATTTGGAAGTGTCAATTATTAAATTAGAGAATTTTGTATTTTCGCAAGTGCAAAATGAATTTTTACATGAGGTGCGCTAGTATATTAGAATTATTACAAGGATTATATATGGAAGATTTTGTTGTATTTTATGCCGGGGCATGATGTGTTGATTTTGCAAAGGCTTGGCGGTCTGTGAGAGCGGCCGCGCTCATGTGGCGAAGCATGTGTTGCGAGCTCTGTCGTCCCGGGGGAGGCCGGGATTATGATGCTTCGAGCTGCGAAACAGCGCGCGCTGGCTGCCGCGCAGGGCATGAAAAATCACATTCGTTTTGCGGCGCGGAATCGGGCTGAACTCGCCCGACTTCAACGTCTTCTTCTCTCGCGGCTGCAACTGCTTCCTTGCCCAAGCGCGCGGAGGTCTTCGTCAACATATGCAGATGCTTTCGCGTCTTTCGCGGGTGCTTCAGCCCGCGCGACGCCAGGGAGCCTTGCCGCAATCGAAAGCGCTGCGACGGAGATCCGGATGCGGCGTAAAAGGCCGCTCAGGCCGCGTCAGGTTCGCGGCCGAGCTCCTCCAGCATGGCCCCAAGCTCGATCCAGCGCTCTTCCAGCCGTTCCAGCATGGCCGCTTTCTCGCCGCGCTTCTTGGCAAGTGCAGCGGCCTTTTCGGGCATGGCGCGATGCAGCGCGGGTGATGCGAGTTCCTCGTCCAGGGCTTCGATCTCACTGGTGAAGACGTCGATCAGTCGTTCGCATTCCTTGAGCTTCTGGCGCAGGGGGGCCGAGGCACGGCGTTTGTCTGCCTGCTTCTGGCGGCCGGCTGCCGGCGCTGCGGGGGCCTTCTCCGCTGCCGGCTTTTTCGCCGGGCCTTCGAGCACTTCGCGGCGATAGTCTTCGATGTCGCCGTCATAGGGGGCGACGGTGCCTTTCGATGTCAGCCAGAGCCTGTCGACGGAAGCTTCGATCAGATGGCGGTCATGGCTGATCAGGATGACGGCGCCCGAATAATCGTTGAGGGCGTGGATGAGCGCCTCGCGGCTGTCGACGTCGAGATGGTTGGTCGGCTCATCGAGGATGAGGAGATGCGGCTTGCCCAGCGTGGCGAGGCCCATCAAAAGGCGTGCCTTTTCTCCACCGGAGAGGTCCTTCGCCTTGGTGTCCATCTTCTGCGTGGCGAGCCCCATCTGCGCGACACGGGCGCGAAGCTGCGGCTCTGAAAGGTCGGGGAGGCGCGCGCGGATGTGCTCCACAGCCGACTGGCCCGGAATGAGCTCGTCGAGCTGGTGCTGCGCGAAAAAGCCGATCTTGAGCTTGTTGGAGCGCTTGAAGGTTCCGGTCTCGGCCTCGAGCTGGCCGGAAATCAACTTGGCAAAGGTCGATTTGCCGTTGCCGTTGGCACCGAGGAGCGCGATGCGGTCATCGTCGTCGATCCTGAGATTGAGGTCCGTCAGGATCGGATGGCCGGGCTCGTAGCCGACCGAAACGCCTTCGAGCTGCAGGATCGGCGGGGCGGCGCGCTTTTCCGGATCCGGGAAGCGGAAGGGCAGGACCGTCTCGTCGGCGATGGTGGAGACCGGCTGCAGCTTGGCGAGCGCCTTCAGGCGCGACTGCGCCTGACGCGCTTTCGACGCCTTGGCGCGGAAGCGGTCGACGAAGGCCTCCATGTGCTTGCGCTGCGCTTCCTGCTTGTCCTTGAGCTTGGCCTGCAGGGCCTGACGCTCGGCGCGCTGGCGCTCAAAGCTGTCATAGCCGCCGGAATAGGTCGTGAGCTTGTGCTCCGACAGATGCACGATCGTGCGCACGGCGTTGTTCAAGAGATCGCGGTCGTGCGAAATCAGGATCGCCGAATGCCGGTAGCGGGCGATGTAGCGCTCCAGCCACAACGAACCTTCGAGATCGAGATAGTTCGTCGGCTCGTCGAGGAGGAGAAGGTCGGGCTCGGTGAAGAGAACCGCGGCGAGGGCGACGCGCATGCGCCAGCCGCCGGAGAATTCCGAGCAGGGACGGTTCTGCGCCTCTTCGTCGAAGCCGAGGCCTTTCAGAATGCGGGCGGCGCGCGCTTCCGCCTCATGGGCGCCGATTTCGGCAAGGCGGGTGTGGATCTCGCCGATGCGGCCGCCTTCCTTGGCCGTCTCCGTCTCGGCCAGAAGCCGGCTGCGCTCTTCGTCGGCGGCAAGCACGGTTTCGATCAGCGTTTCCGGACCGCCTGGGGCTTCCTGCAGCACGCGGCCGATGCGGGCGCGCTTGGGCAGGATGATCTCGCCCTCGTCGGGGGCGATGTCGCCCGCGATGGCGCGAAACAGCGTGGTCTTGCCGGCGCCGTTCTTGCCGACGAAGCCCACCTTCGAGCCCGAGGGAAGGTTGAGGCTCGCCTTGTCGATGAGGGTGCGCCCGGCGATGCGGAGCGTGATGTTTGAAAGCTGCAGCATGGCGAGGGCATAGAGGCTCCGCCGGGCGAAAGGCAAGCGGTTCGCGTCACGCGCGCTCTTGGCGCTTGCAATGCGCATGAGGCGCGGCTACCGCCGTTGCATGTCACACGATCCTTTCCCTGCTTACCGTTTCTCTCGCGCGCTTCTGCGCGAGCCGGCGGCAAGCGTCGTTTGCGGTCTGCGTGCGGTCGACCGCGGCGATCCGAGCCTTGAACTTTTCCATCTCGAGCATGCCGCCTATCGGGCCATCCTCGAGAATGCGGGACTTGAGACGCATCTCCTGCCGGCGCTTTCCGACTGGCCGGATTCCGTCTTCATCGAGGATCCGGCGATGGTGCTGCCGGAAGGCGCCATTCTCTTCCGGATGGCGGCGCCGAGCCGTGCCGGCGAGCCGGAAACGGTGCGCGAGGCGCTCGAGACGTTCGTGCCGGTGACGCCGCTCGAAAACGGTCATGTCGACGGTGGCGACATCCTCGTCACGGGCCCCAAGATTTTTGCGGGCCTGTCCAAGCGCACGGACAAGGACGGTCTCGATGCGATGGGGGCGATCGTGGCCGGCTGGGGCTATGAGCTCGTCGGCGTCGACATGCCGGAGGGGCTCTTGCACCTGAAGACCGGCTGCGCACTTCTCGACGAAGAGACGATCCTGGCGGTGGAGCCGCTCAAGGAGACGTTTTCAGATTTTCGTGTTCTGACGCTGCCGGAAGGCGAGGAGGCGGCGGCCAATGCCGTCCGCGTCAACGACATCGTGCTTCTCGCCGCCGGTTATCCGCGCACCGAGGAACTGCTCGATCGCTGGGGCTACAATGTGCGCACCACGAAGGTGAGCCAGGCGCAGCTTCTCGACGGCGGGCTGTCCTGTCTGTCGATCCGGTTTTGACGGCCCGGGCGCTCAGCGCCCGGCACGCTTCAATGCCAGCAGGCCGAGATAATGCTGGGCCACCGTGGAGGCGGCGATCGCTGTGATGTCGGCGTGGTCGTAGGGCGGTGAGACCTCCACGACGTCGCCGCCGACAAAATTTACGGTTTTGAGGCCGGCAAGCGTCATCAGCGCCTGGGCGGAGCTCGGTCCGCCCGAGACCGGGGTGCCGGTGCCGGGCGCAAAGGCCGGGTCGAGGCAGTCGATGTCGAAGGTGAGATAGGCCGGCTGGTCGCCGACACGCTCGGCGATGCGATCCGCCGTCTCGTCGGCATGCATGCGCTGCCAGTCATAGGCGGAGATGATCTCGATGCCGCAGGTCTCCGGCGCGTGCGTGCGGATGCCGATCTGGATCGATCGTTCGGGGTCGATGATGCCTTCGCGCACGGCGCGCAGCACGAATGAGCCATGCGAGAGCTTCGAGCCGTCGTCGTCCCAGGTGTCCTGGTGGGCGTCGAACTGGATGAGGGCGAGCGGCCCGTGGCGTTTCGCATGCGCCTTCAGGAGCGGCCAGGTGGAATAATGGTCGCCGCCGAGGGTGAAGAGATGCACGCCGGCCGACAGGATCGTCTCGATTTCCGCCTCGATCGCGGCCGTCAGCTTCTCCGGATGATGCAGCGGCAGATCGACGTCGCCGTAATCGACGACGGCGAGATTCTCGAAAATATCGATGCCCCACGGATATTGCGGATCGCCGTCGAAGATCGCCGAGGCGCGGCGGATCGCCTGCGGGCCGAAACGGGCCCCCGGGCGGTTCGTCACCGTGACGTCGAGCGGAATGCCGAGGATGGCGACATCGACGTTGGTGAGGTCGCGGGAATACTTCCGCCGCATGAAGGAGAGGGCGCCGGCATAAGTCGGGTCGGCAGCGCCGCCTTTGAGCTCTTTGGCGCGGAAGGCGTGGTCGATTGCAGGCTTTTCAGACATGGCTCGCCTCTAGCAGGTGTGGGCGCCGGAAACCAGCGGCGGCGCCGCCAAGAGCGAGGAAACCGGAAACGGAAGCTTTGTTTCGGGCCAACGCGGGATGTCCGTCCGACTATTCGGCGGGGCCGTGGCGATGGCGCAGCTCTGCCTCGCGCCGGTCGAGCCGGCGGCCCCAGACCCAGAAAACGAACAGGCCAACAAACCCAAAAATGACGGCCGCAATCGGCGGCCAGAGCGGGAGATCAGACACTTCCTTCCTCCGCACGCATCAGCCGGATCACGCTCTGCGCGACCATGTGTAATGTAATGCTTAGGGCGATCCAGGACCAGCGAATGGTAGGACTTGGGTCGTTCGCTATTAAAGGCTGGATCAGCCCGCCGCCGAAGATGACAAGACCGATTGCGTTCACCGTCGACGAGAACAGTTTTACGTGCTCGTTGAAGCGCTTCGCCTGAAGCTTCATCTGGGTTTCTGCGCTTACCGGTTCGCCCCCTGAACCTGCTCCATCGGTGAATAACAGGCGAGGGGAAGTCTTCACAACAAAAAGGGCGGGTCCGAAGACCCGCCCTTTGAGAACCCAAAAGAGAAACGCTGATTAGCGCTTGGAGAACTGGAACGAACGACGCGCCTTGGCACGGCCGTACTTCTTGCGCTCGACCACGCGGGAATCGCGGGTGAGGAAGCCGACCTTCTTCAGGATGCCGCGCAGCTCCGGCTCATAATGCGTGAGCGCCTTGGAGATGCCGTGACGCAGCGCGCCCGCCTGGCCCGACAGGCCGCCGCCGGAGACGGTCGCCATGATGTCGTACTGGCCGTTGCGGTCGGCGACGAGGATCGGCTGCTCGATGATCATCTGCAGCACCGGACGACCGAAGTAATCCGTGTAGTCCTTGTCGTTGACGGTGATGCGGCCGGAACCCGGCTTCACCCAGACGCGGGCGACGGCGTCCTTGCGCTTGCCCGTGGCATAGGCGCGGCCGTACTCGTCCAGCTTCTGAACATGGACGGGAGCCTCCGGCTGGGCCGCAGCCTCGGTACCGCCGAGCTCCGAGAGGTCTTGAAGCGTTTCAGCCATTTAGAAAACCCTCACATTCTTCTTGGAGAGGGCGGCGACGTCGAGCGTCTCCGGCTGCTGGGCGGCATGGGGATGCTCCGGCCCTGCATAGACCCTCAGATTCTTCAGCTGCTGGCGCCCGAGCGGGCCGCTCGGAAGCATGCGCTCCACGGCCTTCTCCACGACGCGCTCCGGGAAACGGCCTTCGATCAGCTTGCGCGCGGTGCGCTCCTTGATGCCGCCCGGATAACCCGTGTGCCAATAATACTTCTTCTGGTCGAGCTTCTTGCCGGTGAAAACGACCTTGTCGGCGTTGATCACCACGACATTGTCGCCGTCATCCATATGCGGCGTGTAGCTCGGCTTGTGCTTGCCGCGGAGATGCATCGCGACGAGGGTCGCCAGACGACCGACGACCAGGCCGTCGCCGTCAATGACGATCCACTTCTTCTCGATGTCCGCCGCTTTTGCGGAATAGGTTTTCATCTTCGTCCTCTTTCGGGGAACCTCAGCAATGAGGTAAGGGCGACCTCAGCCGGCCGATGAGCCGATGGCTGGCGCCCGATCGCGCGGCAGATAGGCGGAGAGGCCCGTCATTGTCAAGCGCTGCTGGAGAAAAAGCCCAAAAATCAGAAGCTTGCGGAGGTGGTATTATTATACCTCAAGCGCGGTCGGGAGGAATCGAATAGGTGGCGGTGGCGTGTGCGACAAGAGCCTCGTCATCGGGTGGGGCGATGGCGATCTCGGTCACGGCAAGTCGTTTGCCGAGCTTCAGAATCCGGCAAGTGCCAAGGAGCGCGCCGGGCGTTGGCATGCGCAGGAAATTGATCGAGAGGTTGGTGGTGACGGCAAGCGCGACCGGGCCGATATGGGCGAGAATTGCGGCATAGGCGGCGAGATCTGCGAGCGAAAAAAGTGTCGGACCGGACACTGTGCCGCCCGGTCGGAGGTGAGCTTCCGATGCATCGAGACGCATCACCGCTTCGCCCGGCGCGACTTTGACGACCGTGAAGGCGCGGCCATGCAGATGGATCTGCGGGAATTCCTTTTCCAGGAAGGCTTCAACCTCCGCTTCATTCATCACCAGCGCAAAATTCATTCTTCCTCCCCTTCGGCTTTTTCTATGCGGACACAGAGTAGGTCACGGCAGCGGGGATGCGCCAGCGTGTCGGCGATCCTGGTGGAAGGCGCGATCGAATCGCGACGCGGCGCGCCATGTCCCACAGGCAAAGTCACATTGGGGGCGAGGTCGGGCTTGCCGTGGCGTCCGGACGGAACAGATTAAGGCGCATGAGCCAGCTTTCCTATTCCGACGATTTCATCCGCTCCATCCTCACGGACACGAAGACGATCGCCGTCGTCGGCGCGTCGCCGAAGGCGGTGCGGCCGAGTTACGGCGTCAGTCAATTCCTGATCCGTCAGGGCTATGAGGTCTATCCGATCAATCCCGGCGAGCCGGACGAGACGATCGAAGGGCGCGAGTTTCTGCCCTCGCTCGCCGATGTGCCGGTCGCGATCGACATGGTCGATGTCTTCCGCCGGTCAGAGGCCGTTGGTGGTGTCGTCGACGAAATCCTGAAACTTCAGCCCTTGCCGAAGGTGATCTGGATGCAGCTCGGGGTGCGCGACGACGCGGCGGCCGCGCGCGCGGAAGATGCCGGCATCAAGGTCGTGATGGATCGGTGCCCGAAGATCGAATGGCCGCGTCTTCTCGGCTAAGCGCTATCTCTGTGGAGCGTGATCAGCCGCGGTCTTCGGCAAGGTCGAGAAGGGCTGCGCCTTCCGAGCGATAATAGACCTTCGCGATCGGCGTCAGGCCGACGCGCGCATAGAAGCGTTGTGCCGCCTCGTTCTCACCCGCTGTCGTCAGGTCGAGCCGGGCCCCGCCTTCCGCCAGAGCGACGCGGGCGGCTTCTCGCAGCAAAGCCTCGCCGATGCGCCGTCCGCGTGCTGACGCCGCGACGTAGAGTTCCTTCAACAGCCAGGCCGGGTGCATGTCCGGGCCGGGAAAGAGCTCGTAGAGGCAGGCAAGGCCGAGCGCCTCGTCTTCGAAGGCGCCGAGAATGGCACGGCCGGGCAGGGGCTTCAGCGCGGCACGAAGGCGTGGCCGTGCCGTTTCGGCGTCGATGGCGGCTGCCCCTTCGTAATGGTGCTGCATTTCGATGAAGAGCGGGAGAAGCGTCTCGGTGTCGGTTTCCTCGGCACGGCGGATCGTGACGGTCATCTTTTGCTCCCAAGCCCCCAATTTCGGCAGACTTAGCAACATTTCCTCTTCGCGGCAGCCTCTCACAGAAAATCCGTCCTTTGCTCCGCACCGCGCTTGCCGCTAAATCGGCCGACCGCAATCAACGAGAACGAAACGGGGAAGATCATGTCCGAAGACCGCACGCCCGGCTTTCACACACTCTCCATTCACGCCGGAGCGCAGCCGGATCCCACCACGCATGCGCGTACGACGCCGATCTACCAGACGACCTCCTATGTCTTCGATGACGCCGAGGAGGCCGCCAACCTCTTCGGGTTGAAGGCTTTCGGTAACATCTACACCCGCATCACGAATCCGACGACGGCGGTGCTGGAGGAGCGCGTCGCCGCGCTCGAGGGCGGCACGGCCGCGCTTGCCGTCGCCTCCGGCCATGCCGCGCAGATGCTCGTCATGCACACACTGATGCAGCCGGGTGACGAGATCGTCGCGGCCAAGAAGCTCTACGGCGGCTCCATCAACCAGTTCGGATTCTCCTTCCAGAATTTCGGCTGGAAGGTGAAATGGGCCGACACCGACAATCTGCAGAGTTTTGAAGAGGCGATCACGCCGCGCACGAAGGCGATCTTCATCGAATCGATCGCCAATCCGGGCGGCGTCGTCACCGACATCGCGGCGATCTCGGCGATCGCCAAGCGGGCCGGCGTGCCACTCGTCGTCGATAACACGCTGGCGAGCCCGTATCTCTGCCGGCCGATCGAGCATGGCGCCGACATCGTCGTGCATTCGCTGACGAAGTTCATGGGCGGCCACGGCAATTCCATGGGCGGCGTGATCGTCGATGCCGGCTCCTTCAACTGGTCGCGCGAAGGCCGCTATCCGATGCTGTCGGAACCGCGGCCGGAATACCATGGCCTCGTGCTGCACGAGACGTTCGGCAATTTCGCCTTCGCCATCGCCTGCCGCGTGCTCGGCCTGCGCGATCTCGGGCCGGCGCTGTCGCCCTTCAACGCTTTCATGATTTTGACGGGCATCGAGACGCTGCCGCTCAGGATGCAGCGCCATTGCGACAACGCGCTCAAGGTGGCGGAATGGCTTTCGGGTCGGCCGGAGGTGTCCTGGGTCTCCTATGCCGGCCTGCCGGGCGACCGCTATCACAATCTGCAGAAGACATACGCGCCGAAAGGGGCGGGCGCCGTCCTCACCTTTGGGCTCGAAGGTGGCTACGATGCAGGCGTGAAGCTCGTCGAAAGCGTAAAGCTCTTCTCGCATCTCGCCAATATCGGCGACACGCGCTCGCTCATTATCCATCCGGCCTCGACCACGCACAGCCAGCTCACCGAAGAGCAGCTTCGCGCGGCGGGCGCCGGCTCCGATACGGTGCGGATTTCCGTCGGCATCGAGGATGTCGAGGACATCATTGCCGATCTGGAGCAGGCGCTCGCGAAGGGCGCTTAGGCTCCCGGCTGAGGCCGATTTCCGGGGCCGCTATGCCTGTTCGCGGTGGCTTGCCGAGCCTCTCTCAACGGGCAGGGTGACTGTATCTGATGGGTAATCCTGTCGGCAGGCTCCATTCCTCTCCCCGCTGGGGAGAGGTCGCCGCGAAGCGGCGGGTGAGGGGTGAGAGAGCCCAAGACCCGTACGCTTGATGGACAGACCACCCCTCATCCGGCGCCTTCGGCGCCACCTTCTCCCCAACGGGGAGAAGAGGGGGAGCGCCCTCGCGCGCTCTGGCCGCAAACAAAAAGGGCGAGGCCGCGGCCTCGCCCTTTGCATTTATTGAGAGGCGTGCGGCGTTAGCCGACGATCTCGTTGCCGGCAAAGAACTGGGCGATCTCGACGGCGGCCGTCTCCGGTGCGTCGGAGCCGTGCACCGAATTCTCGCCGACGGATTTCGCATGCGCCTTTCGGATCGTGCCTTCGGCGGCGTTCTCCGGATTGGTGGCGCCCATGACTTCGCGATATTTGGCGATCGCGCCTTCGCCTTCCAGAACCTGGACGACGACCGGGCCGGAGATCATGAAATCGACGAGCTCGCCGAAGAATGGGCGTTCCTTGTGCACGGCGTAGAAGGTCTCGGCCTGCTCGCGGGTCATCTTTACGCGCTTTTGAGCGACGATCCTGAGGCCGGCGGCCTCGATCATGGCGTTGATCGCGCCGGTGAGGTTGCGGGCGGTGGCATCGGGTTTGATGATCGAAAAGGTGCGTTCTAGCGCCATCGGTGCATGTCCTTGCGGGGTTCGAAAAAGGAGAAAGGAAGCGGCTCTATAGCCTTGCCGCGCGTTCCGCTCAACCGGTGGCCGAAACGAGGCTTTCACTCAAGCCGGCATGCCATCCGGCGATCTGTGCCGCAAGCTCGCGAAACTGTGCCGCGCCTGGATGGCTCGCCCGCCAGGCCAATCCGATCTGGCGCTTCGGTGCCGGCTCGGCGAAGGGAAGCAGGCGAACGCGGCGGCTTTCGAGCCCGTTCGACGAGGTGAAGAGGGCCGGCAACAGCGACACGCCGCCGCCGGTTTCGACGAGCTCGATGATGGTCGCGAGATTGGTGACGCTGAGCTGCTCCGTGTCCGGCGGAATGCGGCAGAAGGAGAGGATCTGATCGCGCAGGCAATGCCCTTCCTCGAGCAGGATCATCTCCACATCTTCGAGCGCGGCCATATCGGCGGCCTGCTTTCTCCCGAGAGGGCTGTCGGCGGCGACGGCGAGATAGAAGGGATCGTCGAAGAGGGGCGCTGCTTCGAGCCGCGGCTCGCCGGTCGGCAGGCTGATGATGATGCAGTCGAGCCGGTCGTCGAGAAGCTCGCGCATCAAGGTTTCGGTGATCGTCTCGCGCAGGCGGAGTTTCAGCTCCGGCAGGTTCTTTTTCATGAAGGGGAGAAGGCGCGGCAGAAGATACGGACCGACCGAAGGGATAATGCCGAGGCGCATCTCGCCCGAGAGCGGACCGCGATAGCGCTCAGACAGGCTCTCGATGGCGCGCACCTCTGCGAGGACGGAAGCGGCACGCTCCACCACTTCCTTCCCGAAGCCCGTCAGACGCGCGCCGGACGACAGTCTTTCGACGAGGTCGAGGCCGAGCTGTTCTTCGAGCTCGCGGATCTGCGCCGACAGCGCGGGCTGCGTGACGCCGACGCGTCCGGCCGCCCGGCCGAAGTGCTCCGTCTCCGAAAGTGCTTGCAGATAGCGCAGTTGGCGAAGGGTGATCATCGATAGGGAAATCTAATCGGCGTTATTTGGATTAAGCATTGGACATTATGACGATCTTCGTTCATAAGAACAGTTAAAATCTGCAAGCTCCAGGAAGGCGAGCCAGGCTAAGACCCGAATGCCTGATCGATCGATGGAGCAGGCCTAAAATTTCAGCCCAATAAGGCTCTTCACGCCCCCCGAAGAGCCCTTGGCCGCGGAGAGCAATCTCCGCGGCCTTCCTTTTTTAGGCTGCCGGCGGTGCCGTCTTTCCCCTTTTGTCGATACGCTCGGCGATCAGCCGCGCCAGACTCGGACCGACCAGCAGAACGGCAATGAAGCGGGCGATCTGCATGGCCATGACGAAGGGCATGTCGACGTCGGTCGAGGCGGCGATGATGGCAACGGAATCGGCGCCCCCGGGGCTGGTGGCGAGATAGGCCGTCAGGGGATCGATGCCGGTTGCCAAGGACAGCACAAGAGCGAAGAGCCCGCACAGCGTGATGAGTGCCACGATGGCCGCGATCAGCCAGGGAAGGGCGCGCAGCGCATAGAGCAGGAGAGGCCGCGTAAAGCGCAGGCCGATCCCCCAGCCGACGAGAAAATAGCTGATGGCAAGAAGCCAGGGCGGCAGCTCGATCTGGAGAAGGCCGAAATCCTGCAGGAGGACGCCGAAGAGCATCGACAGGATGAGGCCTCCCGCCGGAATGTTGAAGGCGAGCGCGAGGCCCGCGCTGACGACAGCCAGGGCGAGGGTTTCGCCAAAAGCCAGCCAGTGGATTGCCGGGAACCAGACTTTTCCGGCAAGCGCAGCTCCAGCCGCCTGCGGCACCCAAATTTCCGCCACCAGAGACGCCACGACCACGACGCAGACGACCCGCAGATATTGCATGAAGGCGACGAGGCGGGAATCGGCGCCATAGGCATCGGCCATCAGCACCATGGCTGTCGCGGCTCCTGGAAACGCGCCCCAGATTGCCGTGGTGCCGGGAAGGATCCTGAACCATGTCAGCGCCGCCCCGAGCGCGACGCTCGCACCAACGACCGCCATGAGCGTGAGGAGAAAGACCGGCCAGTTGAAGAGCATTTCACGCAGAAGCGGGGGCGTGATGCTGGTGGCGATCAGGCATCCGATGGCGCCTTGCGCGAGGTAGAAGGCCGTGCGCGGCACGGCGAGATCGGCCCCGGCGGCGGCGAGGAGAATGGCGCCGGCCATCGCCCCCATCAAAACACCGGCGGCAAGATCAAGGCTCTCCAGGCCGGCCGCAAGAAGAAGGGAGATGGCGAGGAGCGTCAGCCATTGTGCCGAGGGCGGCCACCCCGCCAGGCGGGGAAATCTGAACGGGCGGGGGCGCTGCGGCATGACGGGTCCGGCCTTGGCCGCGCCTTGAGGAGAGGGCGCGAAAGGGAATCGGCGGGGCGATAAGTCTCCGAGTAGAGTGGGGCATTGCGGGCTATTTCAAGACCCGCGCGTATCCGTGAGGCGGATCACGCCCGCGAGGAGCCTTGCCGGCTCAGGCGCTCAGTCGTTCAGGCCGCGGATGAGGTCGGCCATCAGGTCGGAGACCGGGAGCGCCCTGGCAAGCGGCGCGCCCTGGCCGGCCCAATGTGCGCCGAAGCCCGTCTCTCCGGCTTTCTTGGCGGCGGCGTTGAGCGCCTTTCCGGCGTCGTAGGCGATCGGATAATCGGGGATCTCGTCGCACGCGACGCTCTCGCCAAGCGTCGTGAAGCCGTTCGCCATGGAGCGCGCGGGGCGGCCCGAAATGGCGCGTGTCATGACAGTGCGATGGGCCTTGTCGCTCAGAAGCGCTGCGCGATAGGCGGCGTCGGCGGATGATTCCGGGCAGGCGATGAAGGCCGTGCCGAGCTGAGCCGCCGCGGCGCCCAGCTCCAGGACCGCGCGGATGCCCGCCCCATCCATGATGCCGCCCGCCGCCACGACCGGAACATCAATCGTGTCGGCAAGCTGGCGCGTGAGGACGGCGGTCGGCAGGCATTCGTCTGCGCCGTCCGCATCGAAGATGCCGCGATGGCCGCCCGCCTCGTAGCCCTGGGCCACGATCACGTCGATGCCGGCGTCCACGGTGGATTGCGCCTCCGACAGAGAGGTGGCGGAGGCAAAGAGCACGATGCCGGCGTCTTTCAATGCGGCGATGAATTCCGCCGGGGGCAGGCCGAAATGAAAACTGACGACCGCGGGGCGCTCCTCCACAAGCATGGCGAGAAGGTCGGGATTTGCGGCAAAGCTCCGATAGACTTCGCGCAGCGCCTGCGGTGGTTCGGCGCCGAAGCGGCTGAATTCCGGTCTCAGACGGTCGAGCCAGGCGCTTTCGCGGACCGGATCGGCTTGTGCAGGCCGGTGGCAGAAGACGTTGACGTTGAAGGGCGCGCGGGTGGCGGAGCGGGTTTCGGCGATCATCTTCCGTGCCGTATCCGTGTCGGTCGCGCCGATGCCGAGCGAGCCGAGGCCTCCAGCATTCGAGACGGCGGCTGCTATCGCGGGCGTGGAGACGCCGGCCATCGGTGCCTGAATGATCGGCCGTTTGAGACCGAGGCGATCTCTCAGGCGATGGTCGGTGACATGCATGGAGGCGGATTCGCTTATCTTTTCGAGGCGCCTGGGGGCTCAGGCCTCGATCAGTTCCTCGTCGATCGCGATCTCGCGCATGATGGAAAAGAGCCGCTCGCCCTGCATACGCGCTTCCTCAAACCCCGTCTTATCCCCGAGATGTGCAAAGAGGTTCTGACCTCTGCGAGACCGGCCGATAAAAGCCATCGACCAGTTTGGAAAAGCGCGTTCGGGCACGGGAAAGAAGAAGAGCACGTGCACGTCGCTATGGCGGGGATCGCGCTGGATGCGTTCGAAACCCTGTTCCAGGACGTCTCTTCGCCCTTCCAGCACCTGCGCAAAGATGCCGGAGTTGAAGATCAGGGCTCCCGTAATCTCGTCTGCGGTGTTGTTGAGTTGCGAGATCTCCAGAATCGCCGCGATTTCTCGGCTCACGACATCGTCTGGGCCTTCAATGCGATTGCGGCTGTAATAGACGAGACGATAAAGGTCTCGATTGTCTGGGGTCATTCGCATTCAGCTCAACCGGCGTTTCCTTCAGGTCGATCGGCCCGCATGTTGAAGTTTCGCTTGGCTTCCTCTGCCAGGAAATCTCCGATGCTCTCGGGAGGCAGCGGATAGCTGACGAGAAAACCCTGCGCCGCCGTGCAACCGGAGGCCATGATCCGCCGCCATTGTTCCTGCGATTCCACACCTTCTGCAAGAGTCATCATGCCGAGGCTTCGCCCGAGCGCTGCAATTGCGCTGACGATTGCGGTGCAGTTCGAGTCCTGCGGGTCGGCGCGGACGAAAGACTGGTCGATCTTGATCTTGTCGAAGGGAAAACTGCGCAGATAGGACAGTGACGAATAACCCGTGCCGAAATCATCCATGGAAACGCGCACGCCCATCTCGCGGGCGAGATGCAGCGTTTCCAGAGCCGCCGGATGGTCGGCGATGAGGGCGCTTTCGGTGATTTCCAGCTCCAGGCGGTTGGCGGGAAGCCCTGAGGAATGAATGGCTTGTTTGAGGGTATCGGCAAAATTGGGCATGCCGATCTGGATCGCTGAGACATTGACGGCAACGATGAGCGGCTCCTGCCAGCGGGCGGCCTCGTTGCAGGCCGTGCGCAGAACCCATTCCCCGATCGGGACGATCAGCCGCAATTCTTCGGCAATCGGGATGAACTCCGCCGGTGAGACCGAGCCACGCGTCGGGTGGTTCCAGCGCAGGAGAGCTTCGAACCCGCTGGTGCGGCCCGAGGCGAGATCGCGCTGCGGCTGATAAACGAGCGAGAACTGGCGCAGGCCGAGTGCCCGGCGCAGATCGGTCTCCAGCTCGCGGCGGGCCTGCATCTGTCGATCCATCTCCGGTTCGAAGAAGCAATAGCTCCGGCTTCCCATGCTGCGGCTGCGGCGCAGGGCGAGGTGTGCGTTCTTCAGAACGTCGTTGGCGGAGCTTCCGTCGGTTGGCAGAAGCGCGATGCCGATGCTGACGTCGATGTCGATCAGATGTCCGTTGATGAGATAGGAGCGGCCGAGGAGATCGACGAGACGCTTGGCCAGTCGGTGGGCCGACGCCGGTTGCGCCACCTTTCGCTGCAGCACCACGAACTCGTCGCCTCCGAGCCGGGTGGCAAGGTCATCCTCGCCGAGGGCCGAGCGAAGGCGCTCCGCCAGCAGGCTGAGAAGTGCATCACCGAATGAATGGCCCAGGGATTCGTTGACTGCCTTGAAGCGCTCCAGGTCGATGGCGATGACGGCTGCCGTATCCGAAGCCTGCTCGCCCGAGGCAGGCGTGCTCGATGAAAGTTCGGCTGTCAGAGCCTCGCGCATGGCAAGGCGGTTTCCGAGGCCCGTGATCGGGTCGGTCCGCGCGACTTTGGCCGCCCTGGCGATCTCCGCCATGCGTTCCGACGTGTCCTGGGCAATGACGAGCCAGCCATCGGGGAGCGGCTTGCGCTCCAAGACATAGGTGCGGCCATCCTCGGCTTCGAATGAGCGGCTTTCGCCTGAGGCCAGGAGTGCAGCGGCTTCGAGGCGGACCCTTTCACAATTGTGCGGAAAGCTTCTGTCGAAGGCGTGGTTGGTCATCGTCAGTCGACCGCCACGGTCGAAGACCGCGAGCGCGCAGGGAATGTTGTCGAGGACGCTCATAGCCAGTTCGGCGTCGTCGCGGTCGCTGCGCTCGGCATAATCGTCTGATCGTGAAAGGGCGGGCATGAAGGGCACGATCCGGAAGGATGGAGTTTTGCAGGCAACGTGTTCTTGCGGGAACGTTGCCTGAAGCTGGAGTGATCAAAACTCGTGCGCTTCACGGTAAACGAAGTCTGAAGACCCGCCCGCCGCTCTATGACCGGAGATCGCTCGCCCTCGTCTCGCCGGCATCTTTGGTGCTGTCGGCGCTTCGTGCTTGCAGGTGGCGAACCGCGCTTTCCGGTGTGCGACCGAAGCGTGTCTGCGGCGGGCGAACGCCATGAGCGAAAAGTGTGCGCCGGATTGCCGTGGAGGTGCCCGTGATGAAGAGTTCGACGCCTGCCTGATGAGCCTTGCGCGCTGCGCCGGCGATGGTGT
The DNA here is from genome assembly GCF_025379905.1 of Afifella sp. JA880. NCBI lineage: Bacteria > Pseudomonadati > Pseudomonadota > Alphaproteobacteria > Hyphomicrobiales > Afifellaceae > Afifella > Afifella sp. JA880. The sequence continues at coordinate 304,709 of NZ_JAOANH010000002.1, read as the reverse complement.
TGGCAGCTGTCGAATCGAGAACCGGCACGGCCGAAAAATCGAGGATGAGCGCTTTTCGCTGATCGGCGATGCGGTCGAGGACGGCGCCGACGGTCGATGCCGCGCCGAAGAAGAAGGCGCCCGAGATACGGTAGACGACGATGTCGGGATCGGTGACGAGGCTCGGATCGTAGGGAACGCGTTCGCGAGAGCTGTCTGCCACATCCGGATCGATGAGCGGTGTCTGGTATTCCACCGTGATCGTCTTGGCTATGCGGTTGATGAACAGCATGGCGCCGAGCGCGAAGCCGACCACGATGCCTTCGGTGAGATCGCGGAAGACGGTGAGAAGAAACGTCGCCAGGAGAACGAGGGCGTCGCCGCGGGAGGATCTGATTAAGGCCGCGAAAGCGTGCTTCTCGATCATGTTCCAAGCGACGACGACGAGCACACCGGCAAGGGCCGGCAGCGGAATATAGGCCGCGAGCGGGGCGGCCAGCAGCATGAAGAGAAGCAAAAAGACCGAATGCGCCATGCCGGCGATCGGACCGCGCGCGCCGGCGCGAACATTGGTGGCCGTGCGGGCAATCGTGCCGGTTGCCGGCACGCCGCCGAAAAGTGAAGCGAAGATATTCGCCGTGCCCTGGGCGGCCAGTTCGCAATTGGAGCGGTGGCGGCGCCCGGTCATGCCGTCGGCGACGACCGCAGAAAGAAGGGATTCGATCGCTCCGAGAAGCGCGAAGGCAAGCGCACTCGGCAGCACGTCCTGGATATTCTCGATAGACAGAGACGGCAGGGACGGCATCGGAAGCGTGCGCGGAATGCCGCCGAAGCGGCTGCCGATCGTCTCGACGGGAAGGCCGATGGCGAGTGCCAGAAGCGATGCGATGACCACAGCCATGAGCATTCCGGGCCAGCCGGGCCGCCAGCGCTTCGCCAGCACGATGATGGCCACCGTCACAACCGCGAGAAGGAGGGCTGCGGGGCTTGCCGTCGGCACCGCGGCGGCGAGCACTTCGAGCTTGTCGAGGATCGGTCCGGGCTCAGGACCGGAGAGAGTGAGGCCCAGGAAATCCTTCAACTGGCTCGTGAAGATGATGATGCCGATGCCGGCCGTGAACCCGACCGTGACCGGATAGGGAATGAATTTGATGTAGGTGCCAAGGCGCAGAAAACCGGCGATGACGAGAAAGATGCCGGAAATGAGCGTGGCGAGGAGGAGCCCGTCGATGCCGTGCTGCTGCACGGTCGTTGCGATGAGAACGATGAAGGCTCCGGCCGGGCCGCCGATCTGAAAGCGGCTGCCGCCGAGCATCGAAATGAGGAAGCCGCCGACGATCGCCGTATAGAGCCCGCGGTCGGGGGTGACGCCGCAGGCGATCGCAATCGCCATCGAGAGCGGCAGGGCGACGATCGCAACCGTGAGGCCGGCGACGAGGTCGCTCTTCAATGCCGTCAGCCCGTAACCTTCACGCAGAACGGTGATGAGCTTCGGCGTGAACAATTCGGCGAAACTCGGCTCGGCGAAATCGACGGGAATGCGCTTGTCGGCGGGAGTGGTCATGGAACGCGGCTGGTGAAAGGGACCTGCATACGCCCTTGGGCGGCCTCCGCAATCCAATTTTCGTCGGAGGCGGGTCTTCGTACGGGCTGATTTCGCAAGCGGTGTCGGACGTTGCGGCGGGAACGAAAGGGATGACCTGCAACAGGGCGGACCACGCGGAACCTCTCAATCGGGATGCCTATCCCATGGCAGTTGAGGTAGCCTTGATGTGCGGTGGCTGCCGCGGTCTGCAGGGCCGCTCTGCACACCCTTGCCATTGACCCGCTCAATGCCGCGCAATAGAGCGACGAAAAGGATCGGCGGAGTACCTATGTTGAAGCTCGCAGCCACCTCCCACGACGCGCTCGATGCCTCGATCAAGAAGACGATCGAGATCGCTGCCGCAGGTCTCGGCGAGGTGCAGAACCAGATTTCCGAGGGGCCGCTCGGCGACCAGATCGAAAGCGCCGTGCGTTTGATCTTGTCTCTCAAAGGCCGTGTCATGGTGGCCGGCATCGGCAAGAGCGGCCATATCGGTCGCAAGATCGCGGCGACGCTCGCCTCGACCGGAACGCCGGCCTATTTCGTGCATCCGACCGAGGCAAGCCACGGCGATCTCGGCATGATCACGCGCGAAGATGCGATCCTGGGCCTCTCCTGGTCGGGAGAGACCACGGAATTCGCCAGCCTTCTCGCCTATTCCGAACGCTTCTCGGTGCCTTTGATCGCGCTCACCTCGGGCGGACATTCGACGCTTGCGAAGGCGGCCACGATCCCGATCGTTCTGCCGAAGGTGACGGAGGCCTGTCCGCACGGGCTCGCGCCGACGACGTCGACGCTCATTCAGCTTGCCGTGGGCGATGCGATCGCCATGGCGCTCCTGGAGGCGCGCTCTTTCGGAGCGCAGGACTTCAAGGTCTTTCATCCGGGCGGGCAGATCGGGGCGCAATTGCGCCAGGTCGCGGAGATCATGCATGGCGAGGCGAGCCTGCCCTTGTGCCGCCTCGGCTCCGGCATGGGCGATGCGATCCTGACCATCACCGAAAAGGGGTTCGGCACGGTCGGTGTCGTCGATGAGGCAGGCAAGCTCGTCGGTATCATCACCGACGGCGATATCCGCCGGCACATGGCCGACCGTCTCATAGACAAGAAGGTCGAGGACGTGATGACGCGCACGCCGAAGACGGTCGCGGCGGGTGCGCTTCTCGCCGCCGCCATGCGCGAGATGGAAGGCAAGAAGATCAACGTGCTCTTCGTCGTCGAGGAGGGGCGCCCGATCGGCATCGTGCATTTGCTCGATCTTCTACGGGCGGGGGTCGCCTGAGACCCCTCCCGAGCCGTCACGTGCTTTCAGGCCCGCTGGTCAGCCTTCGAGAGGCCAGATCAGCGGAATGGTGAAGATGCTCGCCAGGCCGACGATGATGTTCATCGGCAGGCCGATCTTGACGAAATCCGTGAAGCGATAGCCGCCGGCGACATAGACGAGCGTGTTGGTCTGGTAGCCGATCGGCGTGGCGAAACTCGCGCTCGCGCCGAACATGACGGCCACCGCGAACGGGCGAGGATCGAGCCCGAGCTGCGCCGCGAGCCCGATGGCAATGGGCGTGATGACAACCGCCACCGCGTTGTTCGTCACCATCTCGGTCAGGACCGAGGTCAGCGCATAGACCGCCGCCAACAGGACGATCGGCGGCAGCACCTGAAGATAGGGCATGGCTGTGTCGATGATCAGTTTGATGGCGCCCGACCTGTCGATGCCTTCGCCGACCGCAAGCATGCCGAAAATGAGGATGAGGATGCGCCCGTCGATGGCGCCGAACGCCTCGTCGGGATCGATGCAGCGGCTGAGGAGGACGGCCGCGACGCCGAGGATGGCGAGCCCCGCGATCGGCATCAGATTGAAGGCTGCAGCCGCGACCACGGCGGCAAGGACGAGGCCGGCCACCGGTGCCTTGGTGCGCCGATAGGGGCGAGCCTCCGGCTGATCGATGTTGAAGATCCCGCCCTCTCTGACAAGTTCCGCAAGACCCTTGGTATTGCCTTCGAGAAGCAGCGCATCGCCGGGCTGCAGGGCGACCGCATTGAGGTTGTGGCCGAGCCAGCGGCGGTGTCGACTGACGGCGAGAGCCGACACACCATAGCGGCTGCGCAGAGCGAGATCTGGAATACGCAGGCCGGCATATTGGGAATCCGGCGAAATCAGCGCTTCGACGAGTTCCGGCGGCTTGCCTTCTTCGTCCGGCTTGGGCGGTTCGCTCGTTCCCATGCGAATGCCTGAGGTCTGGCGAATGCCGAGGAGCTCGCTGAGAGAGGCGCTGACGGCGACGCGGTCTCCCTCCTGCAGCGGCTCTTTCTGCAGATTGCGACGAAGGACCCGGCCGCCGCGCCGGATCGCGAGGAGCGATACGCCGGGCTCGTTGAGGCTCGTGATTTCTCCGAGCGTCCGACCGATCAGGGGCGAGCCTTCCGGAACGCGGAAGTCGCTGATGAAGGCGGCACCCTCCTGCGCGCCCATCACATCGCCGAAGGTCGGACGTTCCGGCAGAAACCGTTGCATTACGAAGAGATAGAAGCTGCCGACGGCGGCGACGACGAGCCCGACCGGAGCAAGCGAAAAGATGGTGAAGGGTTCAAGCCCCAGATCGCGCGCCACACCGTCGACCAGAATGTTGGTGGAGGTGCCGATGAGCGTGCAGGTGCCGCCGAGAATGGCGGCATAGGAGAGGGGGATGAGAAGCTTGGAGGGAACCGAACCGACCGAGCGGGCGAGCCCCATCACGACCGGGATGAGCACCATCACCACCGGCGTGTTGTTCAAAAACGCGGAGGCGGCGACCGTCGCGCCCAGAACGCCGACGATCGCGTAAACGGGTCGCCGCGTCGCCCGGCTCAGAATGAAGCGGGACATGGCGTCGAGCGCGCCGGTGCGAACGAGCGCACCGGACAGGACGAACATCGCGCCGATGGTGATCGGAGCCGGATTGGCGAAAACGCTCAACACCGTGTTCGTGTCGAGAATGCCGAGCGCGAGAAACGCAGCGGCACCGAGCGTGGCGACGACTTCCGGCGAGAAGCGCTCCCACATGAAGAAGACGAACATCAGCGCCAGGATCGCCAGAGCGACGACGGCCTGATTGGCGTGCACAAACTCCATCACGATCGCGCGTGAGATCTGCAATCGCGGAGATCGGCAGGGCCGGTGTGGCCCGGCACGGGAGGCGCCTTCATGGCATAGTCCGGTATGAGAATGGGGTCAGGCTGCTGCTTCTTCGCGGGAGCGGCTTGCCGCCGCGAGCTTTGCCAGCCGCTCCATCTCTGACGGATGCGCGGCGACGGCGAGACGCTCTTGCGGGTCGAGCCAGGCAAGCGCTTCGGACAGATTTGTGGCATCCGAGATCTTCTTGGCAGCGCTCAGGAGGAAGCGGTCGACCTGACCGCGGTCCTTGGGGGCCGGGGGCGTCAGCCATGCGAAATAGGCCTGACGCAGATCGGACGATTGCGCGACTGCCGCCAGCGGATCGTCACCAAGCTCGGGCCGTTCGGCGAGAATTTCATCGCGCGCGCACGCGATCGCGGGCCGCTCGACCTCTTCCGGAATGAGGAGAAGCTTCATGCCGCGCAGGGTGTTGCCGATCTCCTCGCTGGCGCTCCAGCGCGACAGAAGCGGCGAGAAGACGAGACCGATAACGATCGGCGACAGCCAGGCAAGGATGGCGGGCGAGACGAAGATGGCGACGGCGGTGAGGAAAATGCCGAAGAGGACATGGCTACGGTGTGTCCCCCAGAGCGCCGACCAGGCCTCGGCGCTGCCGCCTTTTCGGCTTTGCGGCGCCCAGCCGGAATCCTTGCGCCGCAAGATGTCCCAGACATGCCGGCTCTGCAGGAGCATCATGATCGGGGCGTAAAGGGTGGAGGCGACGATTTCGAGGAGCATGCTGAGCGTGACGGCCGCCGCGCCGCCATGGGCGCGCCGCAGGCGCCTGGAGAAAATCACGCGCAGCGTGCCGAAGATCTTCGGAATGAACAAAATCACGAGCGTGAAGACGAAGAGCGTCAACATGCGCTCTGAATCGAAGACGGGCCAGTTCGGGAAGAGCTGATGATCGTCGCCGAAATAGACCGGCGTGACGAGCTTCGCCTGCACGGCGAGAACCAGACCGACAAGGATCAGGAGCAGCCACAAGGGCGAGGAGAGGTAGCTCATGATGCCGATGAAGAAGTGCAGACGCGAGGGACCGGCAAGGCCCTTGGCGCCGATCACCTTGGAGTGCTGCAGATTGCCCTGCGCCCAGCGCCGGTCGCGCACGGCCGTCGCCAAGAGAGACGGCGGGCTTTCCTCCCACGAATCCACGAGGTCGGTGGCCATCTCCACCTTGTAGCCGGCACGGCGCAAAAGCGCCGCCTCGACGAAATCGTGGCTCAGGATATGGCCGCCGAAGGGCGGGGCGCCCGGCAGCGGCGGGAGGCCGCAAGCCTTGGCGAAAGCGCGCGTGCGGATGATCGCATTGTGGCCCCAGTAATTGCCGTCGGAGCCCTGCCAGGCTGCCATGCCGCCGGCGACGACCGGCCCATAGACTGCACCGGCAAACTGCTGCATCCGTGCGAAGAACGAGTTTCCGTCGAAAAGCCGCGGCACGCTCTGGAAAAGGGCGAGATTGGGATCCTCCTCCATGCGCGCCACCATGCGCAGGACGGTGTCCGCCCGCATCAGGCTGTCGGCATCGAGGACGAGCATGAAGTCGTAACGTCCGCCCCAATTGGCGACGAACTGCTCGATGTTGCCGGCCTTCTTGGCCGAATTGATCGCCCGTCTGCGATACCAGACCGGCAGGGTTCCGGCGAGCGCATCGGTGAGGCGATGCATGGCCAGCGTTTCACGAACCAGGGATTCGGCGCGATTGGAATCCGACAAGACGACGATCTCGAAGGCGTGGGCCTGACCGGCGCGTGCGATGTCTTCCGCCATCGCCTGAAGGCTGGCGGCGACCATGTCGGCATCTTCGTTATAGACCGGCATGACGATCGCGGTGCGGCTCTTAAGGGGGTGCTTTGGAACCGGCGGCGTCGGCAGAGGGCGGGGGGCGAGAAGGCCCGCAACGGCAAAGCTCGTCGACATCGCGATCCAGGAATAGGTGATCGCGAAGAGGATCGTCATGATCCCTTCGAGAATCGTGATGCCGCCCGCCGAAACGACGGCGATCATCTCGTGCACGCCGTAATAGATGAGGCCGCCCGCCGTCAGGATCGCGATCAGCCGCGCATAACGCGCCGCGGCCGGATTGCTGCGCGGCAGAGCATCGACCGGCTCCTTCGAAAAGTCTTGATGGGGCATCGCCAGCGGATGCTGCGGCGGCATCGGCCCGAAGGGCCTCAAGACACGTTCGTCAGGATGGTCGTGCTTCTGCTCGCTCATTCGGGAACCCAACGGTAGAGCCAGGTTTCGCTGGCGGGCTCGCCATCGGCGACGAGACGCACGCGAAACTCCGTCAACTGATCCTCCGGCTCAAAGAGGAACGTCGCTCTGACACCGCCAACAAGCGGGTTCGGCTGCAAGACCTGCCCCTTGATGGCGCCGTGATTGGCGGAGACCTCCAATGACAGGCCGTCAAAGGCCGGAAGAGTGCCTTCTTCGGGAATGAAATCGATGACGTAAAGGTTGCTCGTGTCGTGAAAGTTCCGCCCGGCGCGGCTGTCGGCGGCGTAAAGCGAACCGGCAGGGGCTTTCGGCCGGTCGGTCCAGCGCATGCGGTAGGCGAAGGAATAGGGCGCGCCGGGGGTCACATCGTAGGATGGTCGCCAGAAGGTGACGATGTTGTCGTGGATTTCCTTGTCGGTCGGGATCTCCAGAAGCTCCACCTGGCCGTTGGCCCAGGTCCCGATCGGTTCGATCCAGACGCTCGGGCGGCGCTCGTAGCGCGCTTCCAGATCCTGAAAATCCTGAAAATCGCGGGCGCGCTGAACGAGACCGAAGCCGCGCGGGGCGGGATCCATGAAGGACGAGGATTGCAGCGTCGGATAATTCGCGAGCGGCCGCCAGATCCACTCATTGTTGCCGGTCAGCATCTGCAGGCCGTCGCTGTCGTGGACCTGCGGGCGGTAATCGTTGAAGCCCGTGCGGTTGAGCGGACCGAAGAGGAACATCGAGGTGAGCGGCGCAAGGCCGATATGGTGCAGAGGCTGGCGCGGAAAGAGCTCGCCCGTGACCTCGATCACCGTGTCGCGGCCCGGACGCACGACAAAGCGATAGGCCCCCGTCGTCGACACGCTGTCGAGGAGGGCATAGATGTTCAAAACCTCTTCGCCAGGTTCCGGCTTCTCGATCCAGAAGGTGGTGAAACGGGGAAATTCCTCGCCGTCCGGATCGCCGGTCTTGAGCGCGAGGCCGCGTGCGGACAGCCCGTAATACTGGCCCTGGCCGACGGCGCGGAAGTAGGTCGCGCCCTGAAAGACGAGGAATTCGTCCCACACATTCGGGCTGTTGATCGGGTTGTGGACGCGAAAGCCGGAGAAGCCGATATCGACACCTTCGGGCGGCTGCGGTGCCTGGCGGAAGTTGTACATCGCCGGGTTGTAGGCCACCTGATGGGCCTCGCCGTTCTCGACGATGAAGATGTTGACCCGCTCTTTGAACAGCGCGCCGCGATGGAGAAAGTCCAACTGGAAGGCGAGGCCTTCGTCGCGCCAAAGACGGGCTTCGCGCCGGTATTCGATCTCGCGGAACTGCGCATAATTGAGATCGGCGAATTGGGCCGGCAGATCGTCGTCAGCCTCTTTGAACGGGCGCTCGGCAAGCGCGCGCGCCTGAGATTTCAGGCTGTCCCACGTAAACGCGTTGTTGCTTGGGGGAGGCGCGGCAATGTCTGGCGCCGGATTTTCAGGTGTGTCTGGGGAAGCGCCTCTCTGGGCGAATGCGTTGCCGCTTGCGCTTGATGCCGCGGCTGCCAGAGAAGCAACGAGGAAGGCCCGCCTGTCCATACTCAACTCATGTTGTCGGAGAAGACGCGGGCCGAGCGCCCGCGTTCCTAACGCGCCTCATAGCACTCGGTTGCCACGGAAACATGCTTTTTTTGGCGTTGCAGCATGGTTATGCGCGCGGTGAAAGGCTTCGAAGCAAGGTCTGTGGCGGGTCGATAGGAAGAAGATGTGGCAGAGATGGGGCGCAGGCGCTGACCGCGACGCCATTGCTCCCGGCGGCCGCCTCGCTTATGTGGGCTGAAATTCCCTCGCATCCCGAAGACAACGGAGATCGGCGACCATGGCGCGCCAGTTCATTTATCATATGTCCGGCCTGTCCAAGGCCTATTCCGGCGGCAAGAAGGTTTTGGACAACATCCATCTGTCCTTCTACCCGGATGCCAAGATCGGTGTCCTCGGCCCGAACGGCTCGGGTAAATCGAGCCTCCTGCGCATCATGGCCGGGCTCGACAAGGAGTTCACCGGCGAAGCCTGGGCGGCCGACGGCGCACGCGTCGGCTATCTGCCGCAGGAGCCGCAGCTCAACCCGGCCAAAGACGTCAAGGGCAACGTGATGGAAGGGGTCGCCGCCAAGCAGGCGATTCTCGACCGCTACAACGAGCTCATGATGAACTATTCCGACGAGACGGCGGAAGAGGCGGCAAAGCTTCAGGATCAGATCGATAGCGCCAATCTCTGGGATCTCGATTCAAAGGTCGACATGGCTATGGAGGCGCTGCGCTGCCCGCCGGGCGACGCGGACGTGAACGTCCTGTCCGGCGGTGAACGCCGCCGTGTGGCGCTGTGCAAGCTGCTTCTGGAAGAGCCCGATCTTCTCCTCCTCGACGAGCCGACGAACCATCTCGACGCGGAGACGGTGGCGTGGCTCGAAAAGCATCTGGAGCAGTATCCGGGCGCTGTCCTGATCGTCACCCACGACCGCTACTTCCTCGACAATGTCACGGGCTGGATCCTCGAGCTCGATCGCGGCCGCGGCATCCCCTACGAGGGCAATTACACGGCCTATCTCGATTCCAAGTCGAAGCGCATGCAGCAGGAATCGCGCGAGGACGAGGCACGCCAGAAGGTCATCGCGCGCGAGCGCGAATGGATGGGCCGCTCGCCGCAGGCGCGGCAGGCGAAGTCCAAGGCCCGCATCAAGGCCTATGACGAGCTTCTGAAAGCGAATCAGGAACGCATGGCAAGCCGCGATGCGCAGATCGTTATTCCGCCGGGCCCGCGGCTTGGCGACGTGGCCATCGAGGCGGAGGGGCTGACGAAGGGCTTCGGCGATCAGCTTCTGATGGAAGACCTCTCCTTCAAGCTGCCGCCGGGTGGCATCGTCGGCGTTATCGGCCCGAACGGCGCCGGTAAGACGACACTTTTCCGCATGCTGACGGGGCAGGAGACGCCGGATGCGGGCGAGATCCGTCTCGGCGATACGGCCATCCTCGGCTATGTCGATCAGAGCCGCGACGACATGGATCCGAACGCGAGCGTCTGGCAGGAGATTTCCGGCGGGGCGGAGGTGATCCAGCTCGGCAAGCGCGAGATGAATTCGCGCGCCTATGTCGGCGCCTTCAACTTCAAGGGCGGCGACCAGCAGAAGCCGGTCGGCAAGCTCTCCGGCGGTGAGCGCAACCGTGTGCATCTCGCGAAGATGCTGAAATCGGGCGCCAACATTCTGCTGCTCGACGAACCGACCAACGATCTCGATACGGAGACGCTCGCGGCGCTTGAAGAGGCGCTCGAAGATTTCGCCGGCTGCGCCGTCGTCATCAGCCACGATCGCATGTTCCTGGACCGGCTCGCGACGCACATCCTCTCCTTCGAGGGCGACAGCCATGTCGAATGGTTCGAAGGCAACTTCGAGGCTTACGAAGAGGACAAGAAGCGGCGCCTAGGCACCGACGCCGTCGAGAACCCGCGGCGGATCAAATACAAGCCGCTGACGCGGTGAGGTTCAGATACGGTCTTGGTTTGGGGCGCTTCGGCGCCCCTTGCTTTTTGAGGCTTTCGGTCAGGCTTTTGTCTCGCCCTGCGAGCCGGTGTGCCGGCGTGGGCCGCGGCGCCAGATGAGGGCCGTTTCCACGAGTATGGCTGTCCCGTAAGCCCCGGCGAGCCAGGCGAGGCTCACCTTGTCCTCCTGCCAGGTGTGCCACATCAAGACGGCGAAGCTTGCCGCGGCGAGCACGCTGCCTGTGAGCGGCAGGAGCGGGGACATTTTGATCCGCCATGCGAGCCGGAAGGCGGCGAGGTTCACCGCCGTGAAGATCACCAGGAAGGTGGCACTCGCAAAGGTGGAGATGACCTGCAGCGGTGCGGCGAGGGTGAAGGCGATCGCAAGTACCGTCAGGACGATCAGGGAAACGAAGGGCACCGGGCGGGTGCGCTCGCGCATCGAGAAGATTTTCGGCAGGGCATGTTCGCGTGCCATCACCATGGCGAGGCGCGCCGCACCGAAGAGCGTGGCGTTGATGGCCGAGGCGGTGGAGAGGAGGGCGGCGATGCCGATCAGCGTGAAGCCCGCCGCACCGAGTGTCGGGCGGGCGGCGACGGCGAGCACGTATTCCTGATCCTTCTGGATCTCCTGAGGCGTCAGATTGCCGAGAGCCGCGATCGCGACGACGACATAGATCGCGGTGGTGACGAGGATCGCGATGACGATCGCCCGCGGCAGGTTTCGCTCCGGGTTCGCCATTTCATCGACGGCGTTCGGAATGAGTTCGAAGCCTTCATAGGCAACGAAAATGAGCGCGATCGCGGCGATCGGCGCTGTGATGCCGAGATTGAAGACCGGCACGAAATGGTCGGCCTTGATGCCGCCCATGGCGACGGCTGCAAACAGCGCAAGAATGGCGAGCTTGATCGCGACGACGCCGAGCTCGACGCCGCCGGAGATTTTCGCGCCGACGAGATTGATGGCGAGGAAGAGCCCGAGGACGAAGGCGCCCAAGGCACCCGGCGCCCAGGCCGGATCGATGGTCTTGGGCAGAAGGCTTGCGCCATATTCGCCGAAGGCGCTCGCATAAAGGGCGAGCGTGCCGACATAGCCAGCCACCAGCAGCCAGCCCGCGACGCCGGCGATCGCAGGCGCGGCGAACGCCTTCTCGATATAGGTGAAGCTGCCGCCATCATCGCGAAAGGTGAGGCCGAGACGGGCGTAGGAGAGGCCCGTCAGAAGTGCGATCGCGCCGCCACCTGCGAGGGTTAGCGCAACCGCGTGGCCGGCCGTCGCCATCGCCAGGCCGAGAACGGCGAAGATGCCGCCACCGATCATGCCGCCGATGCCGAGAGCGGTCACCTCGACGAGACTGAGTTTTTCCGATTTTTGCGCCATCTTGTCCGTTTGCCAGCAATTGCAGCTGTTGCGCCCCTCGGCAAGTGGTCGCGCCGGAGGAGGGGAGAGGCAAGGGCTGAGACGGTTTTGACGGCGGCGGTGTCAGTGGCCCGGCAGAACCAGAACTTTCGGGTCGAGCGGCAGGGTGGCGACCGAGACCGTGGTTTCTGCGCTTGGGTTGATCTCGACGGCAAAATCCTCGCCGAGGCGCGAGAGGAAGCGCTGCAGCGTGCCCATGCCGAAATAATGCATGGGCAGGATGAGGCGCGACTTCAGCACTTTGAGCGTTTCCACGACCGCGTCCTGGCTCATCGTGTAGGAGCCGTCGACCGCCACCATGACGACGTCGAGCTGGCCGATGATACCGAGATCTTCGGGCGCCAGCACGTGGTGGAGGTGGCCGAGATGGCCGATGCAAAGGCCTGCCGTCTCGAAGATGAAGATGGAATTGCCCGCCGTCTCGCGCCCGCCGAAGCTGCGAATGTCGGTCGGCACGTTGCGGATGAGGACATCGCCGACGGTGAGGTTGTGGTGGGCTTCGCCGCCTTGTGGGTTCCAGCCGCGCAGGACATGGGCGATCGCCGGATCGGGCTGGTCGGTGTAATGCGAGGAATGGGCGTGGTTCATGGTGACGACGTCCGGTGTCACGCCGCCGGCCCAGCCGTCGTAATCGGTGGCGATCGTCACGCCCTCGGGGCTTTCGATGAGAAAGGTGGCGTGACCGACGAAGCGGATCGTCACCTCGCCCTGCTCGGGCGGTCTTAAGGCGAAGGGCTTCCCCTGGACGAGGTGCCGTGCGGGCGCGTCGAGGCGGCGATAGCTCGCATAGAGCGTGGGTGGGGCGGCTTCTGCGATCGCGAGGCAGCGGCTCGGTGTCTGACGTTCCGTCCGCTCCTGAACGGGCAAGGGCGCGGCGTTTGCCGCTGTGCCAAAGGGGCCGATCGAAGCTGCAAGGGCAATGATGGCGGCACCGATTGTGTGGGCAATCGAGCGGGCGACTGGGCGGCTGATGGCAGGGGAGTCGCGTCCCCTCATCCGCAGCCGGCGGAGTGGCGAAGGCGGCGGCATGGCCCTCTCTCCCATCAAGCCTTCATCTGAATGAGTTTAGCGGGAGTTGCATGTGCCGCAACGCCGGTTGCGCCACTACACGGCAACTTGACCGAACCGAAACCTTGCGGCCTTTGTTGATGCCGGCCTGGCGAGTAGGCGATTTTGCGCGGCCGTCATGACTGGCGAGATTTTGCACCGCACCTAGTTAGATGCGCAACGACACCCGCCCGCCGCTTTGAGAAGGGAAATTTATGTCTGAGACATTGTCGAAGCTCTTTCAGCCGATCGATCTCGGCCCCGTACCGCTTGCCAATCGCATCGTCATGGCGCCGTTGACGCGCAGCCGCGCCGACGAGAACGACGCCCCGCGGGATTGGCATGTGGAATATTACCGCCAGCGTGCCTCGGCCGGCCTGATCATCGCGGAAGCGACGCAGATCACGCAGCAGGGCAAAGGTTATGCCTGGACGCCCGGCATCCATTCCGACCTGCAGGTGGAGCGCTGGCGTGCGGTCACCGACGCCGTGCACGACGCGGGCGGCAAGATCGTCCTGCAATTGTGGCATGTCGGGCGCATCTCGCATCCCGATCTGCAGCCGAACGGTCAGCTGCCGGTCGCACCGTCTCCGGTGAAGCCGAACGTCAAGGCTTTCACGGAGGAGGGTTTCAAGGACGCCGTGGAGCCGCGGGCGCTCAGCGCCGACGAGCTGCCGGGCATCGTCGAGGATTACCGCAAGGCGGCCGCGAACGCTCAGCGTGCCGGTTTCGACGGCGTGGAGATCCATTCCGCCAACGGCTATCTGCTCGACCAGTTTTTGCGCGACAAGACCAACAAGCGCCATGACACCTATGGCGGTTCACTCGACAACCGCATGCGTTTTCCGCTGCAGGTGGTCGATGCCGTCGTCGATGTGTGGGGTCCGGAGCGGGTCGGCATCCGGATTTCGCCGGTCAGTCCCGCGAACGACATCGCCGATTCCGATCCGGAGATGCTCTTCCGCGCCTACGTGCGTGAACTCTCCGAAAGGCGGCTCGTCTATCTGCACGTCATCGAAGGCGAGACGCGCGGTGCCCGCCAGCCGGACGGACAGTTCGACGTCACCACGTTGAAGCGGGATTTTGCCGGCCTCTACATCGGCAACAACGGCTATACGCGCGAACTCGCGATCTCAGCGGTCGACGAGGGGAAGGCCGACCTCGTGGCCTTCGGCCGGCCATTCATCTCCAATCCCGACCTCGTGGAGCGGCTCAAGCGGAATGCCCCGCTCGCAGAGCCGGACCAGGCGACGTTCTATGGCGGCGACGAGCACGGATATACGGACTATCCGACCCTCTCCGCCGAGACGGAATCGGCCTGAGCGAAAGTTTTGACCGATCCGCGCTCCGCTTCTTGAAAAGGCCCACTTCTTGAATCGTTTGGGGGCCGCGCCAGAATGCGGGGCGCGGGAATCACTAGGAGATCTCATGCGCGCGAAATGTGTATGGACGGCGGCCGTTTTCGGTCTCGTCCTTGCGACGCCGGCTGCCGCTCAGCAATGCGGCGGCGATTTTTCGACCTGGCTCAACGGAGTGAAGCAGGAGGCGGCCGCAGCCGGCGTCTCCGATCGGGGCCTCTCCGCCCTTTCCGGTGTGCAATTCGATCGGCGGGTCATTTCGCGCGATCGCGCGCAGGGCGTGTTCACACAGACGTTTGCCGAGTTCGCGGGCCGTATGGTCAACGATTACCGGCTGAAGAACGGCCGCTCGCTTCTCAACAAATATGCCTCGACCTTCTCGCGCATCGAGCAGAAATATGGCGTTCCGGGGCCGGTGATCTCGGCGTTCTGGGCACTGGAGACGGATTTCGGCGCCAATCAGGGCGATTTCGATACGCTCAACGCGCTTGCGACCCTTGCGCATGATTGCCGGCGGCCGGAGCTTTTCAGGCCGCAGCTCATCGCTGCCTTGAAGCTCCTCGATCGCGGCGATCTCGCACGCTCGGAGATGAAGGGTGCCTGGGCGGGCGAGCTCGGCCAGACGCAGATCCTTCCTTCCGATTATCTCGCCTCCGGCGTCGACTTCGACGGCGACGGGCATGTAAACCTGAAGAAGAGCGTCCCCGATGTGCTCGCGACGGCGGGCAATTTCCTGAACCGACTCGGCTGGCGTGCGAACGAGCCATGGCTGCAGGAGGTCGTGATTCCGGCCGATCTGCCCTGGGCGGAGGCCGGGCTTTACAACAAAATCCCGGTGAGCAAGTGGGAATCCTGGGGCGTGAAGGCGCGTTCGGGCAATCTTCCGGGCGGTTCTTTGCCCGCCTCTCTGGTCCTGCCTATGGGACGCAACGGGCCGGCCTTCCTCGCCTATCCGAATTTCCATGTCTTCCTGGAATGGAACCAGTCGCTCGTCTACGCCACGACGGCGGCCTATCTCGCCACGCGCCTGGATGGAGCTCCGCGTGCCGATATGGGCAATGCCTCCTCCGGTCTGTCGTCTGCGCAAATGAAGCAGTTGCAGCAGGCACTTCTCGACAAGGGGTATCAGGTCGGCAAGGTCGATGGCATTCTGGGCGCGATGACGCGTGACGCCGTGCGCGCCGAACAGCTGCGTCTCGGCCTGCCGGCCGACGCCTGGCCGACGGAAGAGCTGCTCGCCAAGATTCGCTAGGCTCCTGACAAATGAAATGTGAGGGCTCGAACACCAGCTTCGAGCCCCACCGGGCTTAGTGCCGACAGCGTCAAGCAGTGTTCGAGGACCTACGAGGTGCAAGCGCCTTTGCCACCTCGTCCGCCAGATCCTCGCTCGGACGCTCGCCGGAAAGACGGAGAACGGGGGCGAACTGGGTGCTCAACCAGCGCTCGTGCTGCGCGATGTTGCGCCCCGTGAAGGTGGGGTCGTCATAGCGTGAAGCCCAATCTCTGAATGCCAGATGCGCTTCGTGCATATCTCCGCCCGGCAGAATGCGCGCGCCATGCCGCTCCGCTTCGCGCCGATCGAGACGTTGAAGCCGAACGCTGGTGGGCGTCTTCAGAAACACGATGAGATCGACTTTGTGGATCAGGGCGTCGCCCCATCCAATGAAAGACCCGGTCAAGATCCACCCCCGAGACGCGGCCTGTCTCTCCTGGATCAGACGGACGCGGTCTTCGGCCGGGCGTTTCGTGCTGAAGGGAGGATCGGTCGGCATCCAGTAGAAGTCGTCGACATCAAGATGCGGAACCCCGAACCGCTCGGCCAGGAGAGTACCAAGCGTTGAAACGCCAGAGCATGATGCCCCGGTCACATACACCCGCGGTCGATCCATGTGACTGTCGTCCTGAACGAATGGGCGGCTTCTATCGTGGCGGGCGTCTGCGCTCAATGACAGACGCGTCCGCATAATCCACGATCGGACGAACAACCGCAGGCTTTGGTCTCGGAAGGCGTTGATCGCAGCTTCTGCCGTGCTATTGCGTAAAATCTTGAAAATCGAACTCTTTGGCAGGACGTTCGATGTGCCCGCCTTGGGGGGCGGCGGCTTATCTGCCGGCATCGGATCTGCCACGGGGCCATGAGGCAGATTTCCGTTCTCTCAATCTCGAAAGGCGTACATATGCAGACCCTCAAAGCTTTTGCTTTGGCCGCGCTCGCACTCGGCATTGCCAGCGCCGCGACCTTCGAGGAATCCAAGGCGCAGGACACGAAGACCGTCGCCATCACCTATATCGTCGAGCATCCGGCGCTCGACGCCGTCCGCAATGGGATGATCGAAGGTCTCGCGGAACGCGGCTACAAGGAAGGTGAAAACCTCAAAATCGTTTCGCGCTCGGCTCAGGGCAATATGGCGACGCAGGCACAGATCGCCTCTGAGTTCGCCGGGCTTGAACCCGATCTCGCCGTCGGCATTTCCACGCCTTCCGCACAGGCCGTCAAACACGCGCTCAAGAACACGCCGGTGGTCTTCGCCGCCGTCACCGATCCGGTCGGAGCTGGCCTTGTAGAAAGCCGCGAGAAGCCGGGCGGTCTCGTCACAGGCACGAGCGACCAGCAGCCCTATGAGCCGATGCTCGAGCTCATCAAAGAGCTGATGCCCGACGCCACGAAGCTCGGTGTCATCTACAATCCAGGCGAGGCCAATGCGGCCAAGCAGGTGGAAGATCTGAAGACCGCGGTGGAGCCTTTCGGCATGACGCTGGTCGAGGCGCCTGCCGCGCAGTCGACGCTCGTCGCCGATGCGGCGCGCAGCCTCGTCGGACGGGCGGACGCCGTGCTTCTTCCGGTCGACAACACCGTCGTCTCGGTGCTCGAAGGTGTCGTGACGGTCGGCGAGCGCGCCGGTCTGCCGGTGTTTGCCTCCGACGTCGATTCCGTCAATCGCGGCGCCATCGCGGCTATCGGCTTCGACTATTACAAGATGGGCGTCCTGTCCGGCGACATGGCGGCCGATATCCTCGACGGCAAATCGCCGGCCGATATCCCGGTTGCCGTTTCCGACAGTCAGGATCTTTATCTCAACGCCACCGCGGCCGAGAAAATGGGCGTCACCATTCCGGACGACGTTTTGGCCAAGGCGAAGAAGGTCGTTCGCTAATTATGAGCCTTTTCGCCTTTGCTGGCGCCCTTGAATCGGGACTTCTGTTTTCGCTCGTCGCGCTCGGGGTGTTTCTCTCCTTCCGCGTGCTCGACTTTCCCGATTTGACGGTCGACGGCAGTTTTCCGCTCGGAGCGGCGGTTGCGGCCGCCGCTCTCGCCTCCGGTGTCGATCCGTTTCTTGCAACCGGGTTTGCGATCGTCGCAGGCTGGGGGGCAGGGCTCGTCACAGCGCTTCTCAACGTGCGCTTCGGCATCATGAACCTTCTGTCCGGCATTCTGACGATGGTGGCGCTTTTCTCCATCAATCTCAGGATTATGGGCGGGCCGAACGTGCCCCTCTACAACGTCGATACGGTGTTCGACGTGGCGCAATCCTGGTTCGATTTCGGGCTTTGGACGAATACGGTCCTGATTGCGATCGTGGCCTTTGCGGCCAAGTTCCTCGTCGACTGGTTCTTGAAGACCGAGCTGGGGCTCGCCCTGCGCGCGTCCGGTGAGAATCCGGCCATGGCGGAGGCGCAGGGCATTGCGGTCGGGCGCATGGCGCTCGTCGGCATGGCGATCAGCAACGGCCTTGTCGCGCTCGCCGGCGCCTTGTTCGCGCAGCTTCAGGGCGTGGCGGATGTCTCAATGGGTATCGGCACGATCGTGACCGGCCTTGCCGCCCTCATCATCGGCGAAGCGATCCTCGGCCGGCGCATGGTTTTCGTCGCCACGCTCGGCTGCATCGTCGGTGCGCTCGTCTATCGTCTCTTCATCGCCCTGTCGCTCAGTGCCGGCTTCATCGGCATTCAGCCGCAGGACCTCAACCTCGTGACGGCGATCGTCGTTGCGATCGCGGTCGTCCTGTCCAAGGGGCGCGCGCAAAGAAACCGTCGCAGGGCCGGCATGACGCCGCGCCGTGCGCCCGCCGCCAAGAGGGCCGGCTGATGCTGTCGTTGAATAACATCCACGTCACCTTCAACGCCGGCACGCCGACCGAGGTGAGGGCGCTCAGCGACATCAACCTCAAGATCGCGGATGGCGAGTTCGTCACCGTCATCGGCTCGAACGGCGCCGGCAAATCGACGCTTCTGTCGGTCGTCGTCGGCACGGTGAAGCCCGAACGCGGCAGCGTGCATCTCGATGGCGAGGATGTGACGGCCTGGTCTCCGCACCGGCGGGCGATGCATGTCGGCCGGGTCTTTCAGGAGCCGCGGCTCGGCACCTGCTCGTCCCTGTCGATCGAAGAAAACCTCGCTCTTGCGGCGGCTCGCGGCAAGAGCCGGGGCCTCAAGGGTGCGCTCGGCACGCGGCAGAACCGCAAATGGCTCGCCGACCAGGTGGCGAAGCTCGAGATCGGGCTGGAAGACCGCATGACGCAGCCGGTCGGCACTTTGTCGGGTGGGCAACGCCAGGCGATCAGCCTGTTGATGGCGACGCTTCTGCCGATGAAGATCCTCGTTCTCGACGAGCATACGGCCGCGCTCGATCCGGGTGCTGCCGCGAAAGTCCTGGCGCTTTCCACAGAGATCGCCGAGACGCGCAAGCTCACGACGTTGATGGTGACGCATTCGATGCGCGATGCGCTGGCCGTCGGCCACCGCACCATCATGATGGATTCCGGCCGCATCGTCCTCGACTTCACCGAAGAGGAGCGGGCGAAACTCACCGTCCAGGATCTCTCGAGCCTGTTCGGACGTGCAATCGGCAAACAGCTCGACGACGACAAGATGATGCTGGCTTAAGAGCTTTCCACAGGCTGTGAAGAGCGGCCTGTGGAAAGTAGTGGATAAGGCAGGGACAGGCGTGGAAAGCCTGTGCGCCGCTTGTGGACACGTTGTGGATCAGTCCGCGACTGAGCGTGAAGCTCAGTCGGCCATGGTCTCGATCGCGGCAAAGCCTTCCGGCTTGTCGCCTTCGTCGAAGGGGGTTTCCACCTCGACGACCGTGTCGGGATAAAAGCCGTTGAAGCGGCTTCGAAGCGACAGGGAATAGGCGCCGATATGGCCGATTTCGATCCAGTCGCCGGTATCGACCGTCTCCGGCAGCCAGAACGGGCGCGAGAGAATGTCGACGCTGTCGCAAGTGGCGCCGCAAACCTTGAACGGCACGATTTCGTGCGGATTGCCGGAGCGGCGCTTGCGGGCCGGATCGGGAATGAAGCGGGCGGGAAGGGTGATCTTGCCCGTCCAGGAATCTGAGAGCGACGCCCAGATGCCATCGTTGATGTAGATGCGTTTGCCCTTTTTCAGGAGCACGCGGACGATCAGCGAAATGGAGCGGGCGACGATGACGCGACCCGGCTCGGCAATGAGGGGCAGGTCGGCAAAACCCCATTCCGTCAGATCTTTTCGAAGCCGCGCCATGATCTCGTCTCGGTCCGGCATGATGCGCTTCTTGCGGCGCGGATCGTAGCCATAGGGCGCCGGAAATCCGCCGCCGACATCGAGGGCCGTCAGCTCGACACCGGAGCGGGCGCGCACCCAATCGGCGGAGCCGAGGGCGCGCTCGTAGATTTCCGGGTCTTCGATCTGGCTGCCGACATGGAAGCAAAGGGCCGGCTTGAAGCCGATGCCGGCGATGCGCTGCAAAAGCTCCACCGCATGGGCGGGGGTGGCGCCGAACTTTTTCGACAATTCGTAGGTGGCCGAACCCTTGGTCTGCAGGCGCACGAACAAGGTCAGATCTGCCGGATCGAAATCGAGCGCCCGCACGATCCGCAGGATTTTGGCCACCTCGTCCTCGTGGTCGAGAGAAAGGGTGCGGATGCCGTAGCTTTCGAGCGCCAGGCGGATATCCGACTGCGCCTTCACCGGGTGCATGTAGAGGAGTTCGGCGTTCGGCGAGGCTTCGCGCGCAGCCGCAAATTCGGCCGGGCTGGCGACGTCGAAGGTTTTCACGCCGGCATCGGCGATCGCCTTGAGAACGAAGGGCTCGCCATTGGTTTTGACGGCATAGGCCGTCTTGCCAGGGAACGCCTGCGCAAAATGCGCAACGTCCTCGGCGAGGACCTGTGGATGGAAACAATAGACCGGAACATCCGGCCGCATCTCCAGCGCAGCCTCGCGTGCGTCGGTGAAGGTTTTGATCGTTTTGGCCCCGTCGTCTTCAGGAATCGCCGTTGGCGGTGTTTAGCAGGACAGGGCGGCCGGGCGAAGACCCGGCGGCATATTATCCGCTTTGTGTTTCCCGTATCGGCGCAGGTTTTTCGATCAGCCCCGGTGCAGCTCGTCCATATCGTGGATGCGGGGTCTGCGCCGTGCGCCCGCGACGGCCACCGCTGGACGCGGGGCCGGGCGCGGAGACAGAGACGGGAGCGCCATCAGGCGCAGCCGCCGGCGCCGTTTCGGGCCGATGGGCGGCTCGTCGCCTTCCTCGGCCGACAGAAGGACCCCGCTTGCGGTCACCGCGCCGCCGAAGGTGAGGGCAAAGAAAGCCGCGAGAAGGGCGAGCGGCAGAAGGGGCGTGGATGAGTGAGAGATCAGCGTCCACAAACCGCCGGTGTCGAAGCCCAGCAGAATCGCCAGGAACAACCAGCCGACGAGAGCGCCAAGCGCCACGTGCACGAACAGGAAGCGAAACAGATGGGGCAAGGTCGCGTCCTCCGCAAAAACGGTATTCTATAATACTTCTAAGTTCATATCCAGATGCGAAAACAGTGTCGGAGAGCGGCTCTTCAGGCCCTTGGAGGAGCGCGGAAACAAAAAAAATCTATGCCGGCTTAGCGGGAATGTCGCGACGCAGCATGCCTAAACCGCTGGTATTTCGGAGAGAATCTGGCTGCGGCGACCTGCCGCATGAAGAGAGCAATGCGTCGCAATGACGAAAAACATTCCTGTCAGCAATGTTTGGGGTTAGACTTTAGACGTAAAAGATGCGGGAGGATGCCATGAACCTGGCGAAATCAATCAACATGATCGCCTTGATATCTGCCTTTGTCTTTATCTGCGCGATCGTGCTGGGCGCGGTGTGATATCGGCGACGTTCAACTCTTCTTCGGCTGCGCGGCGCGCTCGTGCCGCGCAGCATGTCCTTTCCCCTTCGAAAATTCTTGCCGCTTTCAAGACCGCCGAGACGAGGCGGTGCTGGTTCATCGTGTAGATATGAAAGCCGGAGACGCCGCGTTGC
Organism: Afifella sp. JA880; assembly: GCF_025379905.1. Lineage (NCBI taxonomy): Bacteria > Pseudomonadati > Pseudomonadota > Alphaproteobacteria > Hyphomicrobiales > Afifellaceae > Afifella > Afifella sp. JA880. The sequence goes on along the minus strand of NZ_JAOANH010000002.1, from coordinate 283,182 downwards.
GCGAGGTCGTCGATCTGGCGCGCGGCGAGGTCGACCGCGGCTTCGAAATGCGCCTCGCCTGAAAGCTCCGATAGCGGCAGAAGATGCGGCGGGATGCGCGCGCCGCAGCGGCCGGCAAAGGAATGCACGGCGGCGAAGCGGTGCACAGGCAGGATGCCCGGCACGATTGGGATCGTGATGCCGGCGGCCGCAACCTTCTCCACATACCGTTCAAAATCGTCATTGTCGTAGAAGAACTGCGTCAGGGCACGGGTCGCGCCGGCCTCGACCTTGCGCTTCAGGATATCGATCTCGGTGTCCCAGTCAGGGCTTTCCGGATGGCGCTCCGGATAGGCGCTGACGGAGATCTCGAAATCGTCGATGCGGCGAAGGCCGCGGATCAAGTCGGCCGTATCGGTGTAGCCCTCAGGATGCGGTGCATAGGGCGTGCCGGGCCCCTCCGGCGGGTCGCCGCGCAACGCCACGAAATGCCTGACGCCGAAGGTCTGAAAGGTTGCGATCGCATCGTTCGTGGCGGAGCAGGCGGCGGAGACGCAGGTGAGATGCGCGGCCGTCGGCAGGCCGACCTCCTGCGTCAGTATCTCCACCGCCGCGAAAGAGCGGTCCTTCGACGTACCGCCGGCGCCATAGGTGACGGAAACGAAATCCGGCGCAAAGGCTTTGAGCCGTTCTGCCGTGTCTTTGAAGGCGGCGAATTGCTCGGGCTTCTTGGGCGGAAAGAACTCGAATGAGAGCTCGAGCCTCTTCGGTCCGGCGGCGTGGTGGGCTGCAGGCGTCATGCGAGCGCTCCTTCCTGGAGGGGTTCCGCGTCTTCGTCGGCTTCGGCCTTGAAGGCTGTCGCGATGGTGACCGTCAAATGCTCGTCTTCCCTGGCCGGAGACTTGGGGGCGAGGTGCTGGATGGAGAATTGTTCGAGGGCGGTGGCCGACAGCCATTGCGTGAGCTGCTCGTCGGAGAAGCCGAGCCTCAGATGCGCGTGGTTCTGGCGCAGGAATTCCAGATGATGGGGCGCGAAGTCGACGACGAGCAGCATCCCGCCCGGAGCCAGAACCCGAGCCGCCTCCGAAAGTGCCGCCCGCGGATCTTCCAGAAAATGCAGAACCTGATGGATGACGACGACGTCAAAGGACGCGCGCGGCAAGGGAAGGTTGAGCGCATCGCCGCTGCGCAGCCGCACATGCGAGAGGCCCGCGCGTTCCAGGCTCGTCCGTGCAAGCGCCAGCATCTGCGGCGAGCGATCGACGCCCGTTAGCCGCTCGGCGCAATCGGCAAGGAGTTCGAGCATGCGGCCGGTACCGGTGCCGATGTCGAGGAGAGAGCGGGGATGGTGGCCGCTCAGCACGGCGCGGATTGCTGCCTCGACCTCCTTTTCAGGCACGTGCAGGGAACGCAGACGGTCCCATTCCTCGGCATGGCGCGCAAAATAGAGTTCTGCCGTTTCCTGGTTGCGGCGGCGGATGAGCTCCAGCCTGTCGCGATCGCGGCGCAAATCCGTCTCGTTGCGCAAGGGATCCGTCTGCATGGCGGCAAGAGCTGCCCGCGCCAACGCCGCCGCTTCGCTGTCCGAGGCCAGCCGGTAATAGACATGCGCGCCTTCCGGCAGCCGGCGAATGATGTCGGCTTCCGTCAAAATCTTCAGATGCCGGGAGATGCGCGGCTGCGACTGGCCGAGGATTTCCACGAGCTCCTTGACGGGGCGCTCGCCCTCGGCAAGCAGCGCCACAAGGCGGAGCCGGGTTTCATCGGCAAGCGCCTGGGCGGCGCGCGCAAGTTTCGTCAGGCCCATCGAGACCTCTTTCAAAAAGATATAAATATAGCATTATATCTTTTTGGGGTGTGGTGCAACGGTCGGCGTTCGTCTGCCTGCCGGGGCCGATCGTCCCGCAGCCGCCGTCTCGTCGCCTCGTGCTTGCGACGCTCTCACGCTTGAACCGCGCGGCCACCTTCGCCTAACTCTTCCGGGAGGAGAGGCGCATGGCGGACGACAGGAACGATCCCGGGACGGTGGGCTGCAGCTCGCAACAGGAAAAATCGGATGCCAGGACCCGTTCGTGGGAGAATCCGAGGCGGGAGGGGGAGATCGCACTCGCCTTCGATCCGGGCGAACGAACGCCTGACGCGGGTCTCGTCTATATCGGTCATGCCGAGACGCCGTGGGTTGGACCCGGCGAATGCCCGCGCAACATCCGTCAGGCGCGCGAGCGCGCGGAGGCCGAAGCGGGTCTCGGCTTTTCGCTGCAGATCGACGAGCCCTACCGGCCAGGCCTTGGCGATTATCGGCCGGGCCAGGCGGTTTTCGTGCTCATGTGGATGGACGGGGCACGACGCGATCTCATCGTTCAGGCACCGAAGCACCGCGAGCATCCGGCCGGCGTCTTCTCATTGCGCTCTCCCGTGAGGCCCAATCCGATCGGGTTGTCGCTCGTCTCCATCCTGGAGGTGGAGCAGGAGAGGGGGATCATCGTCGTCGATGCCCTCGATTGTCTCGATGGCACGCCGATCATCGATTTGAAGCCCTGGACGCAGATGGCCGACATTCCGGCCGCACGCTGAGACTGGTTCAAGGGCGGATTTCAACGCCGGCGACCGCGGAAGCCGATTTCGGCGTTCGGACACGGCCTTGAAACGGCCCTCTTCGGCCTCCATATTCTCGTCATCCAGGGCGACTTCATGGTTGCCCGCGCCACAAGCCCCGCGAAAGCCGGGCGGCGCATATTCCCAATCAATCCATCACATCGCTGAACGCAGCCGCGGAGCGCGGCGCGAAAGTGAGTCAAAGGACACCCGAATTATGCACACAGGCAACGTTGTCTGGTTCGACACCCGCCGAGGCTTCGGCTTTATCCGCCCCGATGAGGGCGCCGACATTTTCGTTCACCGCACCGCGCTTGAGCGCGCCGGGCTGGCGACGCTTCAGCCCGACCAGATCGTCTTCTTCGACGTCGAGATGCGCGATGGCGCGCCGACGGCGACGGATCTGACCGCCCTCAATTGAGGCGGAGCCCCGGTTTCGGGGATCGAAGACTTTTCCATGGACGGGCCGCCGCGTGCGGCCCGTTTCGATTCCGACTGCCGCGTTCGGCCAGGCCTCAGCCGCGAAGCGCGTCGATATAGGCGGTGAGGTCGCGGATCTCCTGTCGCGTCAGGCTCATATCCGGCATAACCGGATGCGGGTCGGCGAGGAAGGCTGCAAGTGCCGCGGGGCCCTTGCCGCGGTATTTCTCTCCGATTGCGGCGAAGCTCGGTGCGGCGGGCGTGGCGCTCGTCTGCGTCTCCATGACGACGTGGCAGGCGGCACACCATTTCTGGGCGATCGCCTGTCCCTCCTGCGCATCTCCCGCCGCCAAGGCCGGTGGGGCAAGAGACAAAAGCATCGCGAGAGCGCAGGCCGAGTGATGCAGGGATGAGGACATGAGGGCCTCCGAAGAGTTTCTTGGCACCTTGCGCATGTTAAGCCGCAGATCGGCATTCTTCAGCGGACGCTTCGCCGCTTCCTCCGTCTCGCCAGCCACGGGGCCAAGCCTAGATACGTGCTCGCATGGATGTTCTGGAGCATGTCTTTCAATCGGAGGCCTTGAAGCAGGCGCTGTACGTGCCGGCGGAGAAAGCGCTTTTCATCGCTTTCCAGACGGGCCGCATTTACCGCTACGACCATGTCCCGGAAGCGGTCTTCACCGGGCTCACGGAGGCGCAGTCGGCGGGCGCCTATTTCAATGCTGTCGTTCGTCATTATCCGTATCGGGAGGTGGAGACGACGTCTCTGCAGCGCTAGAGGGCCGGCGCGGCCGCGGCTTCAGGGTGAGCGAGCCGGTATATTCGAGCGCCGTCCGATCCTTCATGTTGAGAATGACACGGATGGTGCCGCCGCCGCTCAGGCCTCGATATTTGCCGGTGCCGTCGATGGCGACCCATTCGCCGCCGCGTTCTCCGTCCGAGGTCCAGGAGAGCCACCAGAGATCGCGGTCATGGTCGATGGTCGTGCAGATCCCGGCGCCAAACGGCGTCTCGCCTTCGGCCGTATAGAGCGTTCCCACACAATCCTGCGCGCTCAGATGCAGCGGGCTCGCCTCTCTCTTGTCCTTGATGATGCCCTTCTGGACGATGGCGGTGAGACGGCGTCCCTCGCCGAGCCGCGTCTGTCGGTTGGTGGTGGTGTAGACGACGGTGCCGTCCGTCTCCAAGGCTGGGACTTGCGCTTCGGCTGCTGCGGGCGCGATGACGGCCAACATCAGCCCAAGAATGGCGGTTCGCATGAGATCTGCCTCCCCCCGGCACAGCCTCGACCGAAGCGCAGGATGAGGCAGCTTGTGGTTGAGCGCAAGGCAGGTTTTCGGCCGCGTTGGTCGCGGCCTTTTCCGCTCTTTGCCGGCCTACCTGTCGAAGAACCACAGGATGAGCGAGAGGACGAGGCTCACGATCACCATCGTGGTGATCGGAAAATAGAACGAGACGTTCTCCCGCTCCACCGCGATGTCGCCGGGCAGACGGAAGAGGCCGAACCTCGAAAGGAGCGGCCAGAGAAGGCCCGCCGCGACGAGGGCGAGCCCGATGAGGATCAGCGTCTTCGACATCGTGCCGTGTCAACTCGCAGGCGCGCCGGTCATTCCGTCGCGAATTCGAGCGCGGCCGAATTCATGCAATAGCGCAGGCCCGTCGGGCGCGGGCCGTCGGGGAAGACGTGCCCGAGATGGCTGTCGCAGCGGGCGCAGCGCGTCTCGATGCGGCGCATGCCGTGGGAATTGTCCTCGATCTCGCGCACATGTTCCGGATCGAAGGGCTCGTAGAAGCTCGGCCAGCCGGTGCCGGATTCGAATTTCGTCACCGAGCGGAAGAGCGGCAGGCTGCAGAGCTTGCAGGTGTAGACGCCATCTTCCTTGTTGGTGAGAAGACCGCCGCAGAAGGGCGTCTCCGTACCGTGGTCGAGCATGATGTGACGCTCTTCCGGCGTCAGCTTTTCGGCGAGCCTGTCGCGTTCGGCGCCGCGGATCGGCGTCAGGTCGTAACCGGACTGCGAAACATGGTGGCCGTCGGTCTTGGCGGCAGTGTCGGTCATGAAAAATCTCCCTGTTTCAAGAGACATATAGGGAGCGATCGCCAAGGGCGAAGGCGGGGCAGGGCGATCGGAACGATCTTCTCGATCCGGATGCCCGCTGGGAGCGCCGGCCGGCGGTTTCGGCGGCTGCGTGAGTGGAGAGGCGTGGCGCCGCGGGAACGATCCCGGCGAGCCCTGCATTGTGGCACGGAAGATAAGACGGAGAACGAAATGGCTGAAAGCTCGGGCGGCAACACCTTCCTCGCCTTCATCGTCGGGGCGCTTCTCGTCCTCGTCGTCATCCTCTTCCTGGCACTCGGCGGCGTGAACCTCTTCACAGGTGGCGGCAGCGGTGGGCCGGACGTGGACGTCGACATCCAGGCGCCTGCGCCAGGTGGTGGCGACGGCGGCGGCAGCTGAGCAGGTCGCAAGGTTTTCTCTCAAGACGGCGCGGAGGTGTTCCGCGCCGTCCGTGTATGAGCGTCAGACTGCCCCAAATCCCCCGCCGGTCGGCGTCGTGACGATCACCGCTTCTCCGGCCTTCAAAACCGTCTGATCGGCGCCTTCGAGTTCTTCGAGGCTTCCGTCGAGGCGTCGGATTTCGGTTTTACCGACTTGCCCGGCCGCGCCGCCTTTGAGCCCGTGGGGGGCAACTTTTCGGTGGGAGGAAAGGATGGCGCAGTCCATTTCTTCCAGGAAGCGGATGGTGCGGCGCGTGCCTGATCCGGCCGAAAACGCGCCGCGTCCGCCCGAGCCGTGGCGGATATGAAAATCCTCCAGCAGCACCGGATAACGCATCTCCAGAACTTCCGGATCGGTGAGGCGCGAATTGGTCATGTGCACATGGACGCCATCCGTGCCGTCGAAGCCGGTGCCGTCGTTCATCGTGCCGGCCGGTGAGCCCGAACAGATCGTCTCGTAATACTGGTAGGTGGCGTTGCCGAAGGTCAGGTTGTTCATCGTGCCTTCGGAGGCGGCCATCGCGCCGAGCGCGCCGAAGAGGGCGTTCGTCACCTGCTGGCTCGTCTCGACATTGCCGGCGACGACGGCGCGCGGATATTCCGGCGACAGCATCGAACCTTTCGGGAGAACGATTTCGATCGGCTCCAGGCAGCCGGCATTCATCGGGATGTCGGCCTCCACCATGACGCGGAAGGCGTAAAGCACGGCGGCGCGCGTCACCGGGGCAGGGGCGTTGAAGTTGTTCTCCTTCGCCTCCGACGTGCCGGTGAAATCGACCTTGGCGGACCGGTTCTCCTTGTCGACCGTGATCGCCACCTTGATCACGGCGCCCTGGTCGGTTTCGACGGAGAATTCCGAATCTTTCAGGCTCTCGATGACGCGGCGGACGCTTTCGGCCGCATTGTCGCGGACATGGCGCATATAGGCCTGCACGACGTCGAGCCCGAACTCCGCCACCATCTTGCGCATCTCCGCGACGCCCTTTTCGTTGGCGGCGATCTGCGCCTTCAGATCGGCGACGTTCTGATCCGGGTTGCGGCAGGGATAAGCATGGTCGGTCAAAAGCTCGCGGAGCGCGTCCTCGCGGAAACGGCCCCGATCGACGAGTTTGAAATTGTCGATCAGAACGCCTTCCTCGTCGACATTCGTCGCCCGCGGCGTCATCGAACCGGGCGCCACGCCGCCGACATCGGCATGGTGGCCGCGTGATGCTACCCAGAAGAGGATCTGGTTGCCCGCCTCTTTCCCAGTTTCGGCGAAAACCGGTGTGACGACAGTGATGTCCGGCAGATGCGTGCCGCCATTGTAGGGGGCGTTGAGGGCGTAGACGTCGCCGGGGCGAATGTCCGGGTTCTTCTCGCGCACCGTCTCCACCGAGCGGTCCATGGAGCCGAGATGCACCGGCATGTGCGGGGCATTGGCGACGAGGGTGCCGTTCGGCCCGAAGACGGCGCAGGAGAAATCGAGCCGTTCCTTGATGTTCACCGAATAGGCGGTGTTCTGCAGCGTCACGCCCATCTGCTCGGCAATCGACATGAAGAGGTTGTTGAAGATCTCAAGAAGCACCGGATCGGCCCTGGTGCCGATCGCATGGTCGCGCGCCATCGCCTCCGTGCGCGTCAGGATGACATGGTTTTTCGCCGTGATCTCCGCCGACCAGCCGGGCTCGATGACGATCGTCTGATGGTCCTCGATGATGAGCGCCGGACCCTTGAGGCGGGCGCCGGGGGAGAGCTCGGCGCGCTGCGCGATCGCAGCCTCGTGCCAGTCGCCGGCCGAAAAGAAGCGGGTCGTCGCTTCCGGCCGCACGTCCTCGGAGATCGTGTCCGCTTCCGGCTCGTCGATGTCGGCGCCGCCGCCGACGGCCTCCACCTCGACTTGTTCGGCGATCAAGGGCTTGTCGTCGTAGATGAAGCCGAACTGGGCGCGGTGGGCATCTTCGAAGGCGGATCGCATCTCGGCCGCGTCCCCGAAAGGCACGGGGATCGGCGTATCGGTGCCCTCGTAGCGCAGATGCGCCTTGGCGATAATCGTGATCTCTGAATCGCTTATCGCCTGGTCTTGAAGCTCTTTGCGGGCCTCTTCCTCAAGTTCTGATTCAACGCGTTGAAGTTCTGATTCAGAGGCTGCCTTGAGCGGCAGGACGGTGGCGCGGCTCTTGTTGGCGCGCACATCGGCGAGGCCCATGCCGTAGGCGGAGAGGACGCCCGAAAGCGGGTGAATATGTACCTTCTGCATGCCGAGCCGGTCGGCGATCTGGCAGGCGTGCTGGCCGCCGGCGCCGCCGAAGCAGGAGAGCGCGTAGTGGGTGACGTCGTGGCCGCGCTCGACGGAGATTTTTTTTATGGCGTTCGCCATGTTTTCGATGGCGATTTTCAAAAAGCCGTCGGCAATCTCCTCAGGTGTGCGGTGCCTGCCGTTCTCGTCCGGTCCGATCTCACCCGCAAGCGCTTCGAAGCCCTTTTCGACCGCCGCGATATCGAGCGGCTCGTCCTGGTTCGGGCCAAAAATCGCCGGGAAATTCTCCGCCCGGATCTTTCCGGCCATGATGTTGGCGTCGGTGACGGTGAGGGGACCGCCGCGGCGGTAGGCGGCCGGTCCGGGATCGGCGCCGGCCGAGGCGGGCCCGACCTGAAAGCGGCCCGAGGCGTAAGAGAGGATCGAGCCGCCGCCAGCGGCCACCGTGTGAATGCGCATCATCGGGGCGCGCATTCTGACCCCCGCCACCTCCGTCTCGAAGGCGCGTTCGAGGTCGCCCGCATAATGCGAGACGTCGGTCGAGGTGCCGCCCATGTCAAAGCCGATGATCTTGTCGAGACCGGCCATCTTTGCGGTCTCGGTGGCGCCGACGACGCCGGCGGCGGGGCCTGACAGGATCGCGTCCTTGCCGGCGAAAAGTTCCGCCGCCGTCAGGCCGCCCGAAGACATCATGAACATGAGGCGGGGCGCATCGGGATCGTGCGGCTCGGCGGGATCGGCCGTTTCCTTGATGCCGAGATCGCGGGCGACGCGGGCGATGTAGCGAGCGAGGATCGGCGAGAGATAGGCGTCGACCACCGTCGTATCGCCACGGCCGACGAGTTTGACGAGCGGTGAGGTTTCGTGGCTGACGGAAACCTGGGTGAAGCCCATGTCGCGGGCGATCTCGGCCACCGCGGCCTCGTGCTCGGGGTATTTCCAGGCATGCATGAAGACGATCGCGAGCGCGTCGAAGCCGTCGTCCTTCAAGGCCTGAAGCGTCTTGCGGATCGCGGCTGCATCAGGCGCCGCCTCGACCGTGCCGTCGGCGCGCACGCGCTCGTCGATTTCTTCGACGCGATCATAGAGGAGGTCCGGCAGGACGATCTTCTTGGCAAAAATGTCGGGACGCGCCTGGTAGCCGATGCGAAGCGCGTCGCGGAAACCTCTGGTGATCAAAAGGGCCGTGCGCTCGCCCTTGCGTTCCAGGAGAGCGTTGGTGGCGACCGTCGTGCCCATCTTGACCGCGCCGATCTTCTCCGACGGCATTTTCTCGCCGGCCGGAACCTCGAGAAAGCGGCGGATCGCCTCGATCGCCGCGTCGTCATAGGCGCCGGGATTTTCCGACAGGAGCTTCATCGCGGAGAGTGCGCCCGCGGGATTGCGGGCCACGACATCCGTGAAGGTGCCGCCCCTATCGATCCAGAAGTCCCATTTCCCGCCGGCTTCCGATTGTGCCACGATCGTCTCTCCCGTCGCTCGATTGGCTATCGGAAGCATGTCGGGATGAAAACGTCAACACAACGTTGACAAATCGTCGGGGTGCGAACAGTCTCGGCACAGCTGCGGGACGCCGGCTCGGGCTCTCGCGAAAAACCAAGAGGGAGAGCATCGATGTACAAGACATTTCTGGGGGCGCTCGCGCTCGCCGGCTTCGTCGCCAATGGCTTAGCGGTTACGGGTGCCCAGGCGCAGACCGCCTGGGACATGCCGACGCCTTATGGCGACAGCAATTTCCACACGCAGAACATCGCCCAGTTCGCCGAGGATGTGAAAGAGGCGACGGGTGGCGATCTCACCATCACCGTCCATTCGGCCGGATCGCTGTTCAAGCATCCGGAGATCAAGGACGCGGTGCGCAAGGGGCTGGTGCCGATCGGCGAGGTGCTCGTCTCGCGCCTGTCCAACGAAGATCCGATTTTCGGGCTCGATTCCGTGCCCTTTGTGGCGACGAGCTATGACGACGCCAAGAAGCTCTACGACGCGCAGAAGCCGGAGCTCGAAAAGGTGCTCGACCAGCAGGGCCTGACGCTTCTCTATTCCGTGCCGTGGCCGCCGCAGGGGCTTTACACCACCAAGGAAGTGACGAAGGTCGAAGATCTCGCCGGCCTGAAGATGCGTGCCTACAACGCCGCGACGGAGCGGCTTGCCCAGCTTGCGGGCGCGGTGCCGACACAGGTCGAAGTGCCCGATCTGCCGACCGCCTTCTCCACCGGGCGCGTGGAGGCCATGGTCACGTCTCCCTCGACGGGCGCCAATTCCAAGGCCTGGGACTACGTCAAAATCTATACGAACACGCAGGCCTGGCTGCCGAAGAACATGGTCTTCGTGAACAAGCGGGCTTTCCAGAGCCTCTCGGCGGAAGATCAGAAGGCGGTGATGGACGCGGCGGCTGCTGCCGAGACGCGCGGCTGGGAAGCCTCCAAGACGGAGACCGAGGAGAAGACCCAGGAGCTCAAGGACAACGGCATGACGGTCGCCGAGCCGACCGACGAGCTGATGAGCGGTCTGAAGAAGATCGGCGAGACGATGGCCTCGGAATGGAGCGAGGAAGCGGGCGATCCCGGCAAGGCCGTGCTCGATAACTACAAGAGCATGTGAGGCAACACGGCCGGCCCAATCTGAGCCGGCCGTTTTCATTCGAGCGGAGGACAACGATGCGCAAGGCGCTCGACATGCTCTATGCCGCCTCCGGGATTGCCGCGGCTGCCGCGATCGTCGCCATTGCGGTGCTTGTTTCCGTTCAGGTGCTCGGGCGCGTCGCCGACAAGGCGCTGCAGCTTTTTGGCTATCCCGTCTATGGCTTTCTCATCCCGTCACTGGCGGAAATCTGCGGCTTCCTGTTGGTGGCAGCATCCTTTCTGGCGCTCGCTTCGACGCTTCGCCACGGCGTCCATATCCGCGTCAATCTTCTCCTGCAGTCGGTGCCGGAGGCAGCGCAGCGTCCGCTCAATGCTCTCGTCCTCATGGCGGGCACGGCGCTCTCCGGCTTCCTCGCCTTTCAGGGGGTGAACCTCGTGCTTGAATCCTATCGGTTCGGGGAGGTGTCTTTCGGCATCATTCCGATCCCGCTGTGGATCCCGCAGACCACGATGGCTGCAGGCCTCGTCATCCTGACGATTGCGCTCCTCGACGATCTCCTCGTGCTCCTTCGCGGACAGGTTTCGGTCTTCGCCCAGCATGAGGGCGAGGATCTGGTGGAAGGACGAGAGTGATGGGTCTCGCTGCAATCTCCGCGCTTCTTGCCTTCGGGCTTTTGGGTGCGCTCGCTCTCGGCCTCTGGGTGGCGCTGTCGCTTCTCGGCGTGGCGCTCGTCGCCATTCTTCTGATGACCAACGTGCCGGCCGGCGCCGTGACGGCGACGGCGGCCTGGGGTGCGTCGAATTCCTGGGATCTGACGGCGCTGCCGATGTTCATCTGGATGGGCGAGATCTTGTTCCGCACGCGCCTGTCGGAGGACATGTTCGCCGGCATCTCGCCCTTCATGCGGCGCATTCCGGGGCGGCTTCTGCACGTCAATATCGTCGGCTGCGCCATCTTTGCCGCCGTCTCGGGCTCCTCGGCCGCCACCACGGCCATGATCGGGCGCATGTCGCTGCCGGAGCTGCGGGGTCGCGGCTACGACGAGAAGATGGCGATCGGGACGCTCGCCGGGTCCGGCACGCTCGGGCTTTTGATTCCGCCCTCGATCATCCTCATCGTCTATGGCGCGGCGACGGAGCAATCGATCGCGCGCCTCTTCATCGCCGGCATCCTGCCGGGCGCGATGCTCGCCTGTCTCTTCATGGGCTATGTTGTCGTCTGGTCGCTCTTGCGCCGGTCCGGCATGCCGGAGGCAGATCCCTCGACGAGCATGCGGCAGAAGTTTTCGGCTGCGCGCCGGCTTTTGCCGGTCGTTCTTCTCATCGTCGGCGTCATCGGTTCGATCTATGCAGGTCTTGCCGCACCGACGGAGGCGGCTGCGATCGGCGTCATGCTGGCGCTTTTGCTCTCCTGGGTGACGGGCACATTGACGAGGGCAAGCTTTGCCGAAGCGCTGATGAGCGCCACGCGCACCTCCTGCATGATCGCCTTCATTCTCGTGGGGGCGGCGGTGCTGACGGTTGCGATGGGATTTACGGGCATCCCGCGGGAGCTCGCCTCGGCGATCGGCGCGATGGATTTGTCGCCCGCCGCACTTCTGGCGGCGCTGACGCTCCTCTTTATCGTGCTCGGCTGTTTTCTCGACGGCATTTCGGTGGTGGTGCTGACGACCTCCGTCATCCTGCCGATCGTGGAGGCGGCGGGCTTCGACCTCATCTGGTTCGGCATCTATCTCGTTCTTGTCGTGGAAATGAGCCAGATCACGCCGCCGGTCGGTTTCAATCTCTTCGTTCTTCAGGGCATTACGGGGCACAACATCTTCAAGGTGGCGGTGATGGCGCTGCCGTTCTTTCTCATCATGGTGGTGGCGGTGGCGCTGATCGCAGCGTTCCCAGAGATCGCGCTCTTCCTGCCGCGCACCATGCTCGCAAGGTGATCCATGGCGGCGACCCCTAAACGAACCACGGAGATCGGCCCGATCGTGTCGGCCGCGCATCTCGCGGAAGGGGGGATGCCCGCGCTTTCGGAAGTCGAGTTTGCGCTGGAGATGGCGAGCAACGCCTTTTCGCGCTGGATGGTGCGTGGCATGGCCGCCGCCGGTGTGGACGGATTGTCGGCGCTCGACGTTCTCGTTCTTCACACGGTCGCGCATCGCGCGCGGATGAAGACGGTCGCCGACATCTGTCTCGTTCTCAACATCGAGGACACGCACACCGTCACCTACACGCTGAAGAAGCTCGAGCGGCTCGGTCTCGTCTCCTCCAGCCGGCGCGGCAAGGAGAAGGCGGTCGCCGTCACGCGCGAAGGCGAGGCGGCGTGCCTGCGCTACCGCGAAATCCGTGAGACGCTGCTCGTGGAGGCGGTGAAATCGCTCGGCCTCGACGAAGCGGAGATGAGCCGGCTCGCCGCGCTGCTCAGGGCGCTCTCCGGCCATTACGATCAGGCGGCGCGGTCAGCCGTGTCATTGTAGTCACGCCGGCGGCATTGACGCCGCCTTCCGCCAATGCCACCTGTCGCGCGCCAGCCGGCCGGACGGCCGCTTCGCCAAGTCTCGAAAGGGCGGCGGAGAGGAAAGTCCGGGCTCCATGGAAACACGACGCCGGGTAACGCCCGGCGAGGGAAGCTGCGCCGCAAGGCGCAGACGAACCTCAGGGAAAGCGCCACAGAGAGCAGTCTGCCTCTCCGCTTCGGCCGAGAGGTGAGGGTGAAAGGGTGGGGTAAGAGCCCACCGCGGACGCAGCGATGCGGACGGCACGGCAAGCCCCGTCGGGAGCAAGACCGAGAAGGGGCGGCAGGGACGAACGTCTTCGGGCGCTTGCGTCCAGGCCGGTTTTCAGGCCAGCCGCTCGGGTAGGTCGCGAGAAGCGCCGGGCAACCGGCGCTCCAGATGAATGGTCGTCACGTCGCGGGCAACCGCGGCCGTACAGAACCCGGCTTACAGGCCGGCTGGCATATTTCCCGCTGAAAAATCAGACGGTTGGGCCGGCGGAGGCCAAGGCCGTCTTGACGCGACCGCAATAGGCCGCGGCGCCGGAGGTCATGCGTGTCGCGTAATGGCCGGCGTTGTAACGCAGAAGCGTGCCGCAGGTCGTGCCGCCGCCGAGCTCATAGGCGCGGGCGAGATAGCGCATGCCCCATTCGAGGTTCGTTTCCGGATCGTAGAGTGCCTGGATCGAACCGGTATAGCCGAGGCCGCGGGCCGTCGCCGGCTTGATCTGCATGAGGCCGATCTCGCCGGCGCTGCCAGTGGCGCGCGGATTGAAGCGGCTTTCCACCATCACCACGGCGCTTGCGAGTTCCACCGGCACGCCATGCTTTGCGGCCGCCTTGGCGACGAGCGCATGCAGATCGCTGGCCGGCTTTGCGGTTTTCTCGGCCGCGTCCTTCTTGGCTTCGACCGTTTTCTCGGTGCGCGCGACGGCGTCCGTGCTGCCGGTGCTTTTCGGCGCTGCGTCGTGCGCCCGGGCGATGATGAAGGCTTTCGAGCTGTCGCCTGAGCTGGCCCGTGGCGTATGCGCGGTCTTCTGCGTGGCGGTGTCGCTCTTTTCGGTTGTGGTTTCGGCGGCAGCCTGGCGCTGTGCGCCGATGATCAGATCTTTGGAGGCATCATCTGCGAAAGCGGGCTGGATGAAAGCGGCGCCTAGCAGGACCGCTGCAATCGTTCTCTTCAACTTTGACCCCTTTACCGGTCTCTTCCGGGCGGGGCGGGTAAAAAGCCCAGATGGCCACAATGTGCGGGTTCCAAGGTCATTTGATGGAACACCACATGTGACGCAGCGGCGGGCAAGTCCCTGAACCGACTAAGCTTCGTCGATCGTGGCGAGGAGCTTGCGCAGTGTCTGGAGCGTCGAATGATCGACGATGCCGTCGATGCGCTCGGGGCGGAAGTGCCTCTGGAAGGCGGCCACGATCGTCTGGGTGCGCTCGTCATAAACGCCGCTGACTGTGACCCCGTAGCCATAGAGAGCGAGGAGGCTCTGGAGGTCGGCGACCTGCTCGCCTTCAGCGCCGAGAGCCAAGAGCGGTTCGGAGGAGGCGGGCTCCGGCGACACGAAATGGCCGATCCCCGCCTTCGCAAGCTGGTGCCAGGGAAAGAGCTCGCCCGGATCGAGCTTGCGCTCGGGTGCGACGTCGGAATGGCCCAGAACACGTCGGGCCGGGATTTCGTGGCGTTTCAGGATGTCCCGGGACAGGGCGATGACGCTGTCGATCTGTCGAGCGCTGAACGGCGGCAATGGCTTGCCTTCTTCGAGTGCCGCATGGCCCCAATTGGCGATCTCGATGCCGATCGAGCGGGCATTGATATCGCACGCGCCGTTCCATGAGGCGCGGCCGGCATGCCAGGCGCGATCTTTCTCGTCGACGAGCTGGAGACGCGTGCCGTCCGTGCGAACGAGATAGTGGCAGGAGACTTGCGCGGCCGGGTCGCACAGCCGAGCGAGGGCCGCGTCCTCATGCTCCATGCCTGTATAATGCAGGAGAAGGAGATCGATCGGCTCGCCGTTCCGAGAGTTGAAATTGGGCGATGGCTGCCACTCGGCGAGGGGAGTGTTGCTCATTGATCGGCGGCCGAGCCTCGCGAGGCGAAGGAGCGGCCGCGGCCGATTTCCTCCCAGGCCGCGTTGATCGCGGCAAGCCTGTCATTTGCGATGGCGATGAATTCTTCGGGCACGTTGCGTGCGATCAAGCGATCGGGATGGTTCTCGCGGACGAGCTGGCGGTAGCGATCTCGCAACTGTTTTTCGTCCCATGAGGGATCGGCGCCGAGAACCAGCCAGGGATCGGCCTCGCCCATATGCACATGGCGGGCCCGGATGCGCTCGAAATCACGACCTTCGAAGCCGAAGATGGCTGCGACCCGCTCCAGATAAGAGAGCTCGCGCTGATGCACGGCGCCGTCCGCCTTGGCGATGGCGAAGAGCGCGTCGAGGATGTCTTCCAGCATCGCCGGATCGTCCTGCAGGAGACGGGCGGCGTCCTGCGCGTAGGCCTCGAAACCTGCAATGTCGGCGCTTGCCAGACGATAGATGCGGGCGACGTTCTTCTCGTCTGCGGGTGGGACGATGAAGAGCCTTTCGAAGGTCTCGATCTCCTCGAAGGAGACGATGCCGTCAGCCTTCGCCATTTTTGCAGACAAGGCGATCATCGCGATCGTGAAGGCGATCTCCTTGCGCCTTTCGCTTCCCGAGAGCTGCAGCAGCACGTCGCGCAGGCCGGCGATCGCCGCGCCCGTGCGGTCGAGGAAGTCGGACAGACGCGACCAGATGCTCATGGATGTCCTGCTGAGGTGGTGAAGCGAACTGTGAGCGGCATCGGAACCGCTTTTGTGTCCCTAGCGGGGCGAAAGTGCCCAGGCAAGAATAAGCGAATTCCTCAGCGCTTCTCCAGGTCCGGCGTGGTGCCTTGAGCCTCGATCGCCCGTCGCGAGCCTGAGCGTCCGATAGTGAGCGGGCAAGGCAGCGCGACGCGAACGTCGCGCTGCCTCGGGCCGCCAGGCCGGCACCCGATCGGCCGGCGGCCGATCCCTTGCCCACTCGTCCTGTAACGGTCGCAGGGAGCTTTGCGTTCCGGCCTCGGCGTCTCTCTGTGCGTCTCTTTCATGCTGCCGGAAATCCCTGCCGGCAAAGGGTTTAGGCAATCGCGGAAGGTCCCGCTTACCGCCTGTTTACCTTGTGAGCGCATCTCTTCCAGACCATCAGAACGGTGCTCCGGCCCGCCGGATTCCATTGCAAACCATGGTATCCCATGCTATCCCATGGATACCCGGAATGGATCGGTAGGGATGATGCGCGTGGGGTTCTCGGCGCGCTTCGTCTTTCGTGTTTGCGGAATGCCGTGACCTTGCCGGGGAGCGCGGCTCGATGACCGCTATGGGGTGTGCAGGCGTATGGACGGGTTCGTGGCAACCTTCACCAACCGGCTCGATGCGAAGGGCCGGGTGTCGGTGCCTGCCCAGTTCCGTGCGGTGCTTGCGCGGGAAGGGACGGAAGGGCTGTTTTGTTATCCCTCACTCGACCAGGACGCGATCGATTGCGGCGGCGCTCGTCTTCAGGACGAGATCAGCAAGCGCCTGCAAGCCTTCGAGACGTTCTCGGAGGATTACGAGACCCTTTCCACGGCCTTCTATGCCGACAGCCGTCTCCTGAAGATCGATCAGGACGGTCGCATCATGCTTCCCGAGGAATTCATCGAATTCGCCGGCATCAAGGATGCGGCGGTGTTTGCCGGTCTCGGCCTCAAATTTCAGATCTGGGAGCAGGAGAAGTTCCAGGCGCGCCGTCAGGTCGCCCGCTCCAGACTGCGCAGCATCATCCGTTCGCTCGACGGCAAGCGGCCGTCCGAGGACGACGCGTGATGGGCGGGTCGGAAAGCCTGCCGAACAATTCCCCGCATGTCCCGGTGATGCTCGAGCCGGTCATGGAGGCTCTCAATGTGCGCGCCGAGGGGCGCTACATTGACGGAACATTTGGAGCCGGCGGCTACAGCCGCGCCATCCTCGAGGCGGGCGGCGCGGTTCTGGCGATCGATCGCGATCCGAGTGCGATCGCCGGCGGTGCGGCTCTTCTGGACGAATACGGGGCGCGCCTGCGTCTCGTCGAAGGCCGTTTCTCCGAGCTCGAGGCGATCGCCAAAGACAACGATTTCACGCCAGCCGATGGCGTCGTTCTCGACATCGGCGTGTCCTCCATGCAGCTCGATCAGGCCGAGCGCGGCTTTTCATTTCGTTTCGATGGCCCGCTCGACATGCGCATGGGCGCGGACGGTGCGTCTGCCGCCGACGTCGTCAACCGTGCCTCGATCGGCGATCTTCAGCGTATCATCGGCCATCTCGGTGAGGAGCGCCGGGCCGGGCGCATCGCCCGCGCGATCGCCGCAGCCCGCGAGGACGAGCCGATTACGCGGACCGCGACGCTCGCCGCCATCGTCGAGAAGGCGGCCGGAGGCCGGGCTCCCGGCTCCCATATCCATCCTGCGACGCGCACCTTTCAGGCGCTGCGCATCTTCGTCAACCGCGAGCTCGACGAGCTCGTCGAAGCGCTTTCCGCGGCCGAGCAGGTTCTGGGCGAGGGCGGCCGGCTGGTCGTCGTCGCCTTCCATTCGCTCGAGGATCGCATCGTCAAGCGCTTCCTGCGTCTGCGCGCCGAGGAGCTGCGCGGTTCGCGCCATCAGCCGTTGAATGTTGGTCCGGCGCCGAGCTTCAAGGCGCTCAATCGCGGCCTCAAGGCCGATGATGCGGAAACTGCGCGCAATCCCCGGGCTCGCTCCGCGGTTCTGCGTGCGGCCGAACGCACCGCTGCTCCCGCTCATCCCCTCGATAACACGCGCCTCGGTGTTCCCCGCCTTGTCGGTGTCTCCGGGCCGGAGGCCTTCGCATGATGCGTGTTCTCAACATCGTCGCCATCGCCGCGGCCCTCATCGCGGCCTTCTCCGTGTTCAATCTGAAGTACCAGGCTGAAGGCGTCGCCAAAGAGGTCGCGGAGCTGCAGCGGAAGGTCGATCAGGAAAAAGAAAGCCTGTCGCTCCTGCGCGCCGAATGGAGCGTTCTCAACCAGCCAGAACGTGTCGAGGAACTCGTCACGCGGCATGCCGAAGCTCTCGACCTCGCACCCGTCGAGCCGGCGCAACTTGCTGATCCAAGGCAGATACCCATGCGAAGCATCGCTCCGAGCGAGCAGGACCGTGATCTCCTGACCGGCCTTGCCGGCGATCTGGTGGAGAAACTCCAGTGAGCGTCACGACCGAAGCCTTCAAGCCGGACAATTCATGGCGGGAGAGCAGCTGGAGGCATCTTGCTTCCCGCCCGCGCCAGCCGTCGATCACCCGAGCCGGCGACAACGAACGTTTGCGCTGGCGTGTCGTCTTCGCGATGGCCGCGTTCGGCGTGCTCTACGCGGTGCTCGCCGGACGGCTCGTGCATCTGGGTCTCGCCGCCAATGGCGATGATATGCGCACGGCCGGTGCCGCAAGCGCGGTTGCTGCCGCGCGGCCCGATATCGTCGACGAGAACGGCGAGATTCTCGCCACCGACATCAAGACGGCGTCGCTTTACGCAGAGCCGCGCCGCATCGTCGATGCCGACGAGGCCGCCGAGCAATTGTCGCTGGTTTTCCCGGATTTCGATCGCGAGCGGCTGCGGCGCGATCTTGCCACCAATGCTGGCTTTCTTTGGCTGAAGCGCGAGATCACTCCGGATCAGCGCCGGCGTGTGCACGAGCTCGGCCTGCCGGGCATCGGCTTCGTCTCTGAAAATCGCCGTTTCTATCCTGGCGGCCCGACCGTTTCCCACATTCTGGGTGCGGTCAACGTCGACAATCAGGGCATCGCCGGCATCGAAAAGTATATCGACGACAGCGGCCTTGCGGATCTGCATCAGGCGGGCTTTGCGACCGAACACGGTCTCGAACCGGTCAAGCTCTCCATCGATCTGCGTGTGCAGCATGCGGTCCGCAGCGAGCTTGAGACCGCGATGGGCAAGTACACCGCCAAAGCCGCCATCGGCATCGTGCTCGACGTGAAGACCGGCGAAGTCGTGGGCATGAGCTCGCTGCCCGACTTCGATCCGAATATCCCGGCGCAGGCTCTCGACAAGGACCGGCTCAACCGCGCCACCGTCGGCGTCTACGAGATGGGCTCGACCTTCAAGACGTTTACGACGGCCATGGCCCTCGATTCAGGGCTGGTGCACCTGAACGACACGTTCGATGCGAGCAAGCCGCTGCGCATCTCGGGCTTCACCATTCACGATTTCCACGGCAAGCACCGGGCTTTGAGCGTGCCGGAGATCTTCATCTATTCGTCGAACATCGGCACGGCGAAGATGGCGCTCGAATGCGGCATCCCCATGCAGCAGGAATTTTTGGGCAAGCTCGGCCTTCTCGACGAGTTGCGCACCGAATTGCCGGAAGCCGGCGCACCGCTGAAGCCGCGGGAGTGGACCAAGCTCTCTTCGGTCACGATTTCCTTCGGCCACGGCATTTCCGTGTCGCCGCTGCAGACGGCTGCGGCCGGTGCGGCGCTTATGAACGGCGGCTATTATATTCCGCCGACGTTCCTGCCGCGCGACGAGCGGACTGCGGCCGAGCTTTCGCGCCGGGTGGTCAAGCCTGAGACGAGCGCCGACATGCGCAAGCTGATGCGGCTCAACGTTCTGAAGGGCTCCGGCCGCCGCGCCGCCGTTCCTGGCTACCGCGTCGGCGGCAAGACGGGGACCGCCGAAAAGGTGGTGAACGGCAAATACGCGAACGACAAGCGCCGCAACGCCTTCCTTTCCGCTTTTCCGATCGACGATCCCCGCTATCTCGTGCTGGTGGTCATCGACGAACCGAACCCGGAGAAGCCTGGATTGCCCGCCACGGCCGGCATGAATGCCGCCCCCACGACCGCCGCCATCATCCGCCGGATCGCCCCGATGCTCGGCATCAAGCCGCTCCTCACCGATCCCGAAGAGGATCTGGCGACGACGATCGCAGCCATCGAGTAGGTGACAGGTCGATGGCTTCCGACAAGGCCTACCCACCGCGCCGGCTCGGCAAGCTCTTCGGCGACGAAGCTTCCGTTGCCGACGATGCCGCCGAGGTGTGGATCTCCGGACTGACCGCGGACAGCCGCGAGGTGGTCCGGGGAACGCTCTTCGCTGCGCTGCCCGGCACGAAATCCGATGGCGCTTCCTTCATCCCGGATGCGGTGAACAAGGGGGCCGCTGCAATCCTGACCGGCACGAAGCCGCTTCCTGAAGATCCTGGCGTGCCCGTCATCCGTGCCGCCGATCCGCGCCGCGCGCTCGCAGTTGCGGCCGCCAATTTCTTCGGACGGCAGCCGGAGCGTGTGGTCGCCATCACCGGGACGAGCGGCAAGACTTCGGTCGCCGTCTTCACACGGCAGATTTTTGCCCATGCGGGGCTGAAGGCGGCGAGCCTCGGGACGATCGGGCTCGTGACGTCGGACGGCCAGACGAAGCCCGGCCTCACGACGCCGGATCCGGTTTATCTGCATCGTACGCTTGCCGATCTCGCCAAGTCGGGCGTCACGCATCTGGCGCTCGAAGCCTCCAGCCATGGCCTCGACCAGCGGCGGCTCGACGGCGTCAAGCTCGCGGCGGGCGGCTTCACCAATCTGTCGCGCGATCATCTCGATTATCACAAGACGCTCGAAGAGTACCTTCTCGCCAAGCTCAGGCTCTTCGAGGTGCTTCTGCCGGAAGGCGCGGCCGCCGTGGCCGATGCCGATCAGAAGGAAGCGATGCGGGTGAGGGCGATCGCCAGGCGTCGCAATCTCTCCTATCTGTCGATCGGCAAAGCGGGCGAGACGCTTCGGCTCCTTTCGGTCACGCGCATGCCGGACGGGGCTCGTCTGCTCCTCGAAGTGAACGGCGAGAAACGTTACGTGCCGCTGCCGCTGATCGGGGAGTTTCAGGTCTCCAACGCCTTGATGGCCGCATGCCTCGCCATTGGGGCCGGGCTTTCGGTCGATCAAGCACTTGCGGCGCTGCCGGAGCTTCAAGGCGCGCCGGGGCGGCTGGAGCTCGTCGGGAGCCATCCGAACGGGGCGCAGGTTTTTGTCGATTACGCGCACAAGCCGGGCGCGATCATGGCAGCGCTTCAGGCGCTGCGTCCGCACACGCAGAACCGTCTCGTCATCATCTTCGGGGCGGGCGGTGATCGCGACCCCGGCAAGCGCGAGCTGATGGGCGAGGCCACGCGGGAGGCCGCCGACCGCGTCATCGTCACCGACGACAATCCGCGCAGTGAAGATCCGGCGTCAATCCGCCGGGCCATCATGGCCGCGGTACCGAAGGCCCGGGAAATCGGCGACCGGCGCGAGGCCATTCGGCAGGGCATTGCCGGTCTCGAAGCCGGCGACATCCTGCTCGTGGCCGGCAAGGGACACGAGACGGGCCAGACGGTTGGCGATCAGGTTCTACCTTTTTCCGATCAGGAAGAGGTGCGCAAGGCGCTGGCGGAACTCGGCAGCGAAGCTCCGCAAGAGGCGAAGGAACAGGCCCAATGAACCCTTTGTGGCGGATAGCCGAGTTCCTGGCCGCCACAGAAGGGCGGCTGGAAGGTGGGGCGCCTCAACCGGCCTTGGCCGGAGACGAGGATGCTGGCGCGATCTCACCGATGGCCATCACCGGCATCTCCATCGACAGCCGCTCGGTCGGTCCTGGTGAGGCCTTCTTTGCCATCAAAGGCGATCGCTTCGACGGCCACGATTTTGCCGAGGCCGCGCTGAAACAAGGTGCCGCGCTCGCGGTCGTCTCCGAAGATCGTCTTGCGGAACTCTCCGGCGGACCCTTCGTGGTCGTGCCCGACGATCCCTTGAAGGCGCTCGAACGCCTCGGCATCGCCGCACGCGAGCGCTCGCATGCCAAGATCGTCGCGGTGACGGGCTCTGTCGGAAAGACCGGCACGAAGGAAATGCTGCGGCTCGCCTTCTCCCTTCTCGGCGAGACGCATGCGCCGGTCGGATCCTTCAACAATCATTGGGGTGTGCCCCTGACGCTCGCGCGCCTGCCGGAAAAAGCGGCGTTCGGGATTTTCGAGATCGGCATGAACCATGCCGGCGAGATCCGGCCGCTGACGCGGATGGTGCGACCGGACGTTGCGATCGTCACGACCGTCGAACCCGTGCACATCGAGTTCTTCGGGACTGTCGAAGCGATCGCCGATGCCAAGGCGGAAATTTTCGAGGGGCTCGAAGAGGGCGGAACGGCGATCCTCAATCGCGACAACGGCCAGTTCGATCGTCTGGCCGGAGCGGCCCGAGCGCGGGGCACGCGGATCGTCAGTTTCGGCAGCCATCCCGATTGTGACGTCAGTCTTGTCGGTCTTATCGAAGAGGCCTCGGGGAGCCGGGTGACGGCCGATGTCTTCGGGGAGAGCGTGCAGTATCGGCTGGGCGCGCCCGGTCGCCATCTGGCGACCAATTCCTTGTCCGTTCTTGCAACGGCTTCGGTTCTCGGAGAGAGCCCGTCGGCTGCCGGCGAAGCGCTGTCGCAATTTTCAGCTCCCGTTGGGCGCGGGGCGCGCACGCAGCTTTGTGTCGGCGAGGGGAGCTTCACGCTCATCGATGAAAGCTACAACGCCAATCCCGCGTCGATGCGTGCGGCGATCGCGCTCCTGGGTGCGGCCGAGCCGGGTCCGAACGGTCGGCGGATCGCCGTTCTCGGTGATATGGGCGAACTCGGCGAGCATGGGCCAGCTTTTCATGCCGAGCTTGTTGATAATCTTGCAACAGCCCGCGCCGATCAAATCTTTCTGGTCGGGCCGCTCATGCATCATCTTTGGAATCACTTGCCGGAACGGGTGCAGGGAGCCTATGCCGAAGCGGCGGGCGAAATTGAGCCGATTCTTCTCGATGCGATCCGGCCGGGCGACGTGGTGATGGTGAAAGCCTCCCTGCTCACTGGTCTCGGCAGAGTGGTTGCGGCAATGAAAGAGCGGTTTCCCGCAAGAGATCCAAGCGAAAAAGAAGAGAGCTGAGACGGATGCTGGCCTATCTGCAGAACTTCGCGGATGACTTCTCCGTCTTCAACATCTTCCGTTACATAACCTTCCGAACAGGGGCGGCGACGATGACGGCGCTGCTCTTCGTTTTTCTGTTCGGTCCGATGATGATCGAGGTGCTGCGCTTTCGGCAGGGCAAAGGTCAGCCGATTCGAGCCGACGGGCCGCAAACGCATTTCAAGAAGGCCGGAACCCCCACGATGGGCGGGCTCATGATCCTGACGGGCGTCGTCGTCTCGGCGCTCCTGTGGTCGGATCTTTCCTCGCCGTATGTCTGGTGCGTGCTTCTGGTGACGCTCGGTTTCGGTTCGATCGGCTTCTACGACGATTATCTCAAGGTGAAGGGCGCGTCTTCGAAAGGCTTTTCGGGACGGGCGCGGCTCGGCTTCGAGGCATTGATCGCCGGCGCCGCTGTCTACGTGATGATGCGGGCGGGCGAGGGCGCAAGCGCGACGGCGCTGACGTTGCCGTTCTTGAAGGAGACCTTCATCCAGCTCGGGATCTTCTTCGTCGTCTTCGGCGCCTTCGTGATCGTGGGGGCGGGCAATGCCGTGAACCTGACCGACGGTCTCGACGGGCTCGCCATCGTCCCGGTGATGATCGCTGCCGCCTCCTTCGGGCTGATCGCCTATCTCGCCGGCAATATCCGCTTCGCCGATTATCTCCAGATCCATTACGTCGCCGGAACCGGCGAGCTTGCCGTTCTCTGCGGCGCGATGATCGGCGCCGGTCTCGGTTTTCTCTGGTTCAACGCCCCGCCTGCCGCAATCTTCATGGGCGACACTGGCTCGCTGGCGCTCGGCGGCATGATCGGCGCGGTCGCGGTCGCCACCAAGCACGAGGTCGTGCTCGCCATCATCGGCGGCATCTTCGTCATGGAAGCACTGTCGGTGATCATCCAGGTCACCTCTTACAAGCTCACGGGCAAGCGCGTCTTCAAGATGGCGCCCATTCATCATCATTTCGAGCAGATCGGCTGGACCGAACCGCAAGTCGTGATCCGGTTTTGGATCGTCGCCGTGGTTCTTGCCCTGATCGGCCTCTCCACGCTGAAACTCCGCTAGGCCGGCGATGTCGATCCCTCTCTCCCATCTCAAAGGAAAAAGTCTCGGGGTTTTCGGGCTCGCCCGCAGCGGGCTTGCGACGGTCAAGGCGGCCGTCAGCGGCGGGGCACGCGTCTATGCCTGGGACAACCGGGAAGATGCGCGGGCAAAAGCGGCGGGCGAGGGCGTCACGCTGCAAGAGCCGGGGGAATGGCCGTGGGAAGAGCTTGCCGCTCTGGCGCTCGCCCCCGGCGTGCCTCTCACGCATCCCGAGCCACATCCGATCGTCGGCATGGCAAGGGGCGCAGGCGTTGAAATCCTGTGCGATGCGGAGCTTTTGTTTCGCGAACTTGAAGGCAAGGCCCGCTTCGTTGCCATCACCGGAACGAACGGCAAGTCGACGACGACGGCGCTCATCGGCCATCTCTTCGGCGAGGCTGGAATTGCTGTCGAGGTGGGGGGCAATATCGGGCGTTCCGCGCTTGATCTCGCAGCGCCTTCGGCGAGCGAGCCTGTCTCTGGGCATGTCCCCGAGCACGTCTATGTGCTCGAGCTCTCGTCCTATCAGCTCGATCTCTGCCACCGCCTTCGGCCCAACGTTGCGGTCTGGCTCAATCTGACGCCGGATCACCTTGACCGCCATGGCGATATGGCCGGCTATCGTCTCGCCAAGGAGCGGATCTTTGCGAAGATGGGCGGCGACGATCTTGCGGTTCTCGGTATCGACGAGACCGATATGGAAGAGGTTGCCGTCGCGCTTTCCGAACGAGCCCAGGCGCCCCGGCTTGCCCGCGTCACCGTGCGCGAGCGGGACGCGGCCGACATTCGCGTCGACGATGCCGGGCAGATGACGGATGCGCGCAACGGCGAGAGGCTCGATCTTTCGGCGTTCCCATCGCTGCGCGGACGTCACAATTGGCAGAACGCTGCCTGCGCCTATGCGGCGGTGCGAGAGCTCGGCGTGCCGGTCTCTCAGATCGCCGCTGGAATGGCGAGTTTTCCGGGGCTCGAACACCGCATGCAGATCGTCGGACGACACGGCAAGGTGCTTTTCGTCGACGATTCCAAAGCGACCAACGCCGATGCGGCCGCGCCCGCTCTGGCGACCTTTCAGCCCGTCTACTGGATCGTCGGCGGGCGGCCGAAGGCGGGGGGTATCCACGGCTTGTCCGGTTTCTTCCCGCGCGTTGCGAAAGCCTATCTGATCGGCGAGGCGGCGGATGAATTCTCCGCCACGCTCGCCGCGCGGGTCCCGCATGTCATCGCCGGAGAGCTCGCACGCGCCGTCAGGATGGCGGCGGAAGATGCGGCGCTCGATCCGGAGGACGAGCCTGTCGTCCTCCTGTCGCCGGCGGCGGCTTCCTTTGATCAGTTTCCCGATTTCGAGGCGCGCGGACGGGCCTTCGTCGCCGCCGTCAACGCCCTGGACGATGCATCCGCGCAGCAGGCTGCGCTCTCGGAGACCGCGTCATGATCAGTCGTCGCGACCGTTCCCTGATTGCCGAATGGTGGTGGACCGTCGATCGCACGACGCTCTTCCTGGTGCTTCTTCTGCTCGCGGCCGGCGTCGTCCTGTCCTTTGCGGCGAGCCCGCCGGTTGCCGAACGTATTGGCCTCTCGACCTATCATTTCGCGATCAGGCAGGCGATGTACGCGCCGACCGCGACGGCGATCATTCTCAGCATCTCGCTGCTCACGCCCCGCCAGGTGCGTCGTCTCGCGCTTCTTATCCTCCTCGTGTCTCTGTCGATGATGGTCGCAGTGCTCTTCATCGGCGACGAAGTGAAGGGCTCGCGGCGCTGGGTCTATATCGCTGGCATGTCGTTGCAGCCATCGGAGTTCCTGAAGCCCGCCTTCATCGTCATCGTGTCGTGGCTGTTCGCGGAAGGCTCCAAACATCCGGAAGTGCCGGGCAAGCTTCTCGCCGTCATTCTGCTCATCATCACCGCGGCTCTGCTCGTGGCCGAGCCTGACCTCGGCCAGACCATCCTGATCTTCTCCGTTTGGGGTGCCGTCTTCTTCCTGGCTGGCGTGTCGCTGCCTCTGGTCGGCGGGCTCGCGGGCACGGCCGTGGCCGGGCTCTTTGCGGCCTATTTCATGTTTCCGCACTTCACCTCGCGCATCGACCGGTTCCTCGATCCGGAAGGCGGCGACACCTATCAGGTCGATATCGCCATGCGTTCCTTCGAGCGCGGCGGTTGGTCTGGATCGGGACCGGGCGAGGGCGTGATGAAGCGGATTCTGCCGGATTCGCATACCGACTTCGTCTTCGCGGTGATCGCCGAGGAATTCGGAATCGTCCTGTGCCTCGCTCTCATCTGCATCTTCGGCTTTATCGTCATGCGCGGGCTCATGCACGCGCTGCGGCGCAAGCAGCCGTTCGAGCGCATGGCGATCGCCGGCCTCTCTACCCAGATCGGCCTGCAGGCCTTCATCAATATGGGCGTGAACCTGCAGCTTCTGCCCGCCAAGGGCATGACCTTGCCGTTCATTTCGTATGGCGGCTCGGCGTTGCTTTCGAGCGCCGTCGTCATGGGCTTCATCCTCGCCCTGTCGCGCGAGCGTGCGGAGCGGAAGGTGACCGTCATGCCGCATTCGAGCTTTGCTGAGCAATTATGAGCGAAAAGACCAGGCCGCTGGCCTTGCTGGCCGCCGGGGGAACCGGCGGGCATCTCTTCCCGGCAATCTCTTTGCGGGCCGAGCTGAAAAAGCGCGGCTATGACGTCGCGATCGTCACCGACAAAAGGGCGGGGCAATACGCGGGCGATCTGCCCGCCGACGAACTCCACGCCATCGATGCGGCGACGCTTTCGGCCGGCAATCCGGTGCGCGCCGTCTCCTCCATGTGGAAGCTCTCTCGCGGCGTCCTGCAATCTCGAAAACTCCTGCGGCAGCTTGGTGCCGATATCTGCGTCGGTTTCGGTGGCTACCCGACCGTGCCGCCGCTCCTTGCCGCGCGTATGGCACGTGTGCCCGCCCTCGTGCATGAGCAGAACGCGGTTCTTGGCCGTGCCAACAGGCTGCTGGTGAAGGCCGGTGCAGCACTTGCCACCGGGTTTCCCGATCCGAAAGGTGCGGCTTCTGCAAAGCGCCTTGCATTCACCGGAAATCCCGTCCGCGAAAGCGTTATCGACGCTGGCAAGACGGCCTATGAGCCTGCCGGCGAGGAGGACAGCTTTCGCCTTCTCGTCTTCGGCGGCAGTCAAGGTGCGCGCGCGCTGTCGTCACTGGTGCCGGAGGCGGTCGCGCTTCTGCCGCGAGCGCTGCGCGCAAGGCTTCAGATCGTGCAGCAATGCCGGCCGGAGGATCTCGACACGGTGCGGCTTCTCTACGGCCGTCTCGATGTCTCGGCGGAACTTGCCTCCTTCTTTCAGGATCTGCCGGCGAAGATCGGCGCAAGCCATCTCGTCATCAGCCGGGCAGGGGCGTCGACAGTGTCGGAACTCGCCGTTATCGGCCGTCCGGCCATCCTCATTCCTTTTCCGCACGCGATCGATCAGGATCAGGCGGAAAATGCCCGCCTTCTCGCCGATGTCGGCGGCGGCTGGATGATGGAAGAAGGCTCTTTGACCGCGGAAGGCCTTGCCTCGCGGTTGAAGGAGCTGATAGCGCATCCCGACGAACTGGCCGCAGCGGCCGCCGCCGCGAAAAAGGCCGGCCGGCCGGACGCGGCCGAAAGGCTCGCCGAGCAGGTCGACGAGCTCGTCAGCCTGACGCGAGGACATCGCCAATGAAAATGCCTTACAACATCGGCCCGATCCATTTCGTGGGGATCGGCGGCATCGGCATGAGCGGCATCGCTGAGGTGCTGATCAATCAGGGTTGCCAGGTCCAGGGTTCCGATGTCTCCGACAGCCCGAATGTCGCCCGCCTGCGCGCCAAGGGAGCTGAGGTGATGATCGGGCACGCTGCGGAAAATCTCCGCAACGCGGCGGTGGTCGTTGTCTCTTCGGCCATCAAGCGCGACAACCCGGAGCTCCAGGCAGCGCGGACGCAAGGTCTGCCCGTGGTCCGGCGGGCGGAGATGCTGGCGGAGCTCATGCGGCTCAAATCCGCGGTCGCCATCGGCGGCACGCACGGCAAGACGACGACCACGTCCATGGTGGCGGCGCTGCTCGATGCCGGGGGGCTCGACCCGACCGTCATCAATGGCGGCATCATCAACGCCTATGGCACCAATGCCCGCATGGGCGACGGCGAATGGATGGTGGTGGAGGCGGACGAGAGCGACGGCACCTTCGTCAAGCTGCCGGCCGACGTCGCCGTCGTGACGAATATCGATCCGGAACATCTCGACCATTACGGCTCCTTCGAAAAGGTGCGCGAAGCCTTCATGGCCTTCGTGGAGAACGTGCCCTTCTACGGCTTTGCCGTGATGTGCCTCGATCATCCCGAGGTGCAGGCGCTGGTGAAGCGCATCGAAGACCGGCGCATCATCACCTACGGCTCCAATCTCCAGGCTGAGGTTCGGTTTCACTCGGTGAGCTTCGTGCCGGGTGAATCGCATTTTTCGATCGAGCGGCGCGACCGGCTGACTGGCGAAACCGAGACGCTTTCCGACCTCGTTCTGCCGATGCCGGGCATCCACAACGTCTCGAACGCGACGGCTGCGATCGCAGTCGCCCGGGCGCTCGGCGTATCCGAAGCGGATGTGCGCAAGGGGCTCGCCTCGTTCGGCGGTGTCAAACGCCGCTTCACGCTGACGGGCACCTGGAACGGCGTCGCCATCTATGACGATTACGGCCACCATCCGGTGGAGATTTCCGCCGTCTTGAAGGCCGCCCGCGCGAGCTGCCGCGGCCGCGTCATCGCTGTCGTGCAGCCGCACCGCTACAGCCGCCTCCACAATCTCTTCGATCAGTTCTGCGCCTGCTTCAACGATGCCGATACCGTCATCGTCGCGGACGTTTATTCGGCGGGCGAAGACCCGATCGAAGGGGCCGATCGCGACAGTCTCGTCGACGGGTTGCGGGCCGGCGGACATCGCGACGTGCGACCGCTTCCGAGCGAAGCCGCGCTTGCCCGCATGATCGCCGATGTCGCGAAGCCGGACGACATGGTCTTGTGCCTCGGCGCGGGCTCTATCTCGAAATGGGCCAATGCTCTTCCGGGCGAGCTCAATGCGCGAGACGAGGCTGCGTGAGCCTCAAGCTCGATCGGCAGGGATTGTGATGCGCGCTCACGAACTCGAGGGCCTGCTCGAAGGCTTCCGCGGCAGGCTGAAGGCGAACGAGCCGCTCGCGCCGATCGTCTGGCTGCGGGCCGGCGGGCCGGCGGATCTTCTCGCCATGCCGGCCGATGTCGATGATCTCGCCTTTCTTCTGAAAGCTCTGCCCGAAGAGGTGCCGGTGACCGTGATCGGTCTTGGCTCCAATCTCCTCATCCGTGATGGCGGGATCGAAGGCGTGGTTATACGCCTCTCAGGCAAAGGGCTGGGTAAGATCGAGGTCGATGGTGATCTCATTCGCGTCGGCACCGCGCTTCCCGACAAGCTTTTTGCGAAGGCGGCGCTCGATGCGGGCCTCGGCGGCTTCGCGTTTTATCATGGGATACCGGGCGGGCTCGGCGGGGCGCTCAGGATGAATGCGGGCGCCAATGGCGGTGAAACCTGTGATCGGCTGATCGAGGTCGTGGCGCTCGACCGTCAGGGCAACCGCCATGTGCTGACGCGAGCGGAGATGGGCTATTCCTACCGCCACAGCGACGCGCCCAAGGATCTCATCTTCGTCGAAGCGCTCTTCAGGGGCGAAAGGCGGCCCGAGGACGCGATCCGAGCCGAGATGGATGCGGTGCAAAAACACCGGGAAGAGGCGCAGCCGATCAAGACCCGCACCGGCGGTTCGACCTTCAAGAATCCACCCGGCCAGCGTGCCTGGGAGCTGATCGATGCCGCCGGCTGCCGAGGTCTCAGGATTGGCGGGGCGCGCGTTTCCGAGATGCATTGCAACTTCCTCATCAACGAGGATGACGCCAGTGCCTACGACCTTGAACTGTTGGGCGAGACGGTGAGGGCGCGGGTTCTCGCCCATTCCGGCGTGCGGCTCGACTGGGAGGTCCGGCGCCTTGGCCGGTTCGGCGAGACGGGCGAGGTCGAGCCGTTCCTGGGTGCCGGAGTGGGCGCTTTTCAAAGAATCGCCGATCCGCCTCTTAGTTAACGATTTCTAACCCTTTCGGGTCGAGATTGCGGCTTCGTTCGAATGCGGACCGAGCGCCAGGCGCGTCGGTTGGAGCAGAGGGAGGCGCTGCCGTGACCCGCAACACCCATATCGCCGTCTTGATGGGAGGCTGGTCGTCGGAGCGATCGGTGAGCCTTTCCTCGGGCAAATCCTGTGCCGATGCCCTCGAAGAGCGGGGCTATCGCGTGACGCGCGTCGATGTCGGGCGCGATATCGCAAGAGTCCTCAGCGATCTGCGTCCGGACGTCGCCTTCAACGCTCTGCACGGGCCTTTCGGCGAAGACGGCAAGATCCAGGGCCTCCTGGAAATCCTCGAGATTCCCTACACGCATTCCGGTGTGCTCGCCTCCGCGCTCGCCATGCACAAGGTCAAGGCGAAGGCCGTCGTCGCGAATGTCGGCGTGCCGGTCGCGGAACAGCGTGTCGTCACTCGCGAGGAAACGGCGCGCGAACACGTCATGGCGCCCCCCTATGTCGTGAAGCCGATCAACGAAGGCTCGTCCTTCGGCGTGACGATCGTACCTGAGGATCAGGCGCATCCGCCGCAATCGCTTCTGGGCGATGCCTGGACCTATGGCGAGGAGGTGCTGGTCGAGCACTATGTCGCCGGCAAGGAGCTCACCTGTGCCGTTATGGGACGGCCGGGCGAGGAGGAGGCCTTCGACGTCATCGACATCGTTCCCGTGGGCCACGGCTTCTATGACTTTGATGCAAAATATCTTCAGGGGGGCTCTAAGCACATTCTCCCGGCCAATCTTAAACCATTTGTTTACCAAAATATCCGCAGGTTCGCTTTGGAGGCGCATCGTGCCATCGGGTGTCGCGGAGTGTCTCGCAGCGACTTCAGGTACTGCGAGGAAAGCGATGAGCTCATCTGGCTGGAAGTGAACACACAGCCAGGCATGACGCCGACCTCCCTGGTCCCGGACATGGCGGCCCATGCAGGCCGCAGTTTCGGGGATCTGGTGACTTGGCTTGTGGAGGATGCATCGTGCCGACGATAGGGACGTGGCTGGCAGATCAGGGGGCTCGGGTCGACGCGTTGAGCGACGGTCTCGGCCATACCCTGAATCGCGCCGTGCCGCCGCGCCTGCGTCGCATCGTGGAAAAGATGCAGACCGGCCGGCAGCACCATTACGGCCAGGTCGCCGCGATCGGTTTCCTGGGCGCCACCATTCTTTACGGTCTGATCGCCGGCGGTCACATGCTGACGCTGCTCGACCGCACCGTTGCCGCCGCCTTTTTCGGCATTCAGGAGATCCGCATCGGCGGCGAGATCGAAACGCCCGAATCTGCGGTCGTCGATCAGCTCGACATTCGTGGCGGCTCGCTGCTCGGATTTGACGCGAGCGACGCGCGCGAGCGCCTCATCGCGCTGCCCTGGGTCAAAGACGCCGACATCCGCAAATTCTATCCGAACCGGCTCGACATCACGCTCACCGAGCGCACGCCGTTCGCGCTTTGGCAGAACGACGAGGTGATCTCGATCATCGACCGCGCCGGTGTGGTCATCGGGCCGTACAAGGATGTGCGTTTTGCCGGACTTCCCTTCGTGGTCGGCAAGGGCGCGGACAGCCGCGCCGACGGATTCATGACCATGGTGCAGCGGCACCCGTTCCTGGCGGAGCGCATGCGCACGGCCGTGCTCGTCTCGGAGCGCCGCTGGGATCTCGTGACGAAGAACGGCATCACCGTTCAGCTGCCCGAGAGCGGGGTCGACGAGGCGATCGATCGCCTGAAGGCTCTGCAGGACAAGGACGACGTCCTGTCGCGCGAGATCGTCACCATCGATCTGCGCCTCAAGGACCGCATCCGCATCGGCCTTGCGGACAATATGGCCGAAACCGTCATCAAGGAGAATGAATCGGTGATCCGTCGCCTCGCCAAAGCTGGAGGCGAGATTTGAACGCCATCACTGAAA
Organism: Afifella sp. JA880; assembly: GCF_025379905.1. Taxonomy (NCBI): domain Bacteria; kingdom Pseudomonadati; phylum Pseudomonadota; class Alphaproteobacteria; order Hyphomicrobiales; family Afifellaceae; genus Afifella; species Afifella sp. JA880. The sequence continues at coordinate 251,224 of NZ_JAOANH010000002.1, read as the reverse complement.
ACGCCGGCTCCCGCATCAAGCCGCTGTCGCCGCGCCGCACGGCCGTGGTGAGCGTGCTCGACGTCGGCTCGTCGAAGACCACCTGCCTCATTGCACGCCTGAAGCCGCTCGAAGGCGATCATCAGGCGGGCCGCACGCATCATGCCGAGGTGATCGGCTTCGGGCTGACGCGCTCGCGCGGCATCAAATCCGGTGCCGTCGTCGATCTGGAAGAGGCGGAAAAGTCGATCCGGATCGCCGTCGATCAGGCCGAGCGGATGGCCGACATGACGATCGGCTCCGTCATCGTCAACGTGTCGAGCGGACGTCTGAAGAGCGATACGTTTTCTGCCACAGTCGAGTTGTCCAGTTCCGGCGTGTCGGAGATCGATATTCAGCGCGTCCTGGGCGCGGGCTGCGCCAATTCCATCGCCGACGGGCGCGTCGTCGTCCATTCGCTGCCGATCGGCTATGCGCTCGACGGGCACAGGGGAATTGCCGATCCGCGCGGCATGCTCGGCAGCGAGCTCGGGGTGGACATGCATGTCGTCACCGCCGACGAAGCGCCGCTGACGAACCTCGAACTCGCCGTCAACCGCTGCCACCTCGAAGTGGAGACCGTGGTTGCGACGCCTTATGCGTCGGCGCTTTCGGTCCTCGTCGAGGACGAGGCGCAGCTCGGCGTCGCCTGTCTCGATTTCGGTGGCGGCACCACCAGCCTGTCGATCTTCTACGAAGGCCAGTTCATTCACGCGGCCAGCGTTCCGATCGGCGGCAACCACGTCACCATGGATATCGCGCGCGGCCTCTCGACCCGGCTTGCCGATGCGGAGCGCCTGAAGGCGCGCCACGGTTCGGCGCTGCCTTCGATCTCCGACGAGAAAGACATTTTGACGATCCCGCCTGTCGGCGAGGACGAGCGAGATGCACCGAATGCGGTGCCACGCTCGACGCTGACGCGCATCATCCGGCCGCGCATCGAGGAAACCCTCGAAATGGCGCGCACGATGATCGACGAATCGGGATTTGCCGAGATTGTCGGCAAACGCGTCGTTCTGACCGGCGGGGCGAGCCAGCTCACCGGACTGACGGAAACGGCGCGGCGGATGCTTGGACGCAATGTGCGTCTCGGCCGCCCGCAGCAGGGTGCGAATGCTTTGCCCGAGGCGGTCAAGGGACCGGCCTTCTCGGCGGCGCTCGGCCTTATCACCTATCCCCAGGTCGCCCGCATCGAGCAGTTCCGGACGAGACGTCCGAGCCAGTTTGCGATGACCGGGACGGATGGATACTTCGCCCGCATGGGGCGATGGATCAGGGAGAGTTTCTGACGCGCGGCGCGGGGCCGAGCGGCAATTGAGAATAGGCGCGGGCAAGGCAGATGCCCGACGCGAGGACAGCGGCGAAAGGACAACAGATGGCCATCAACTTGCATATGCCGGACCTTACCGAATTGAAGCCCCGGATCACCGTCTTCGGTGTCGGCGGGGCGGGCTGCAACGCGGTCAACAACATGATCGAAGCAGGCCTGCAGGGCGTCGACTTTGTCGTCGCCAACACCGACGCCCAGGCGCTGACGATGTCACGTGCCGACCGCGTGGTGCAGATGGGTGTGGCGGTGACGGAAGGCCTCGGCGCCGGATCGCAGCCGGAGATCGGGCGGGCCGCTGCCGAAGAAACGATCGATGAGATCAACGACCATCTGACCGGCGCGCACATGGTCTTCATCACCGCCGGCATGGGCGGTGGCACCGGCACCGGCGCCGCACCGGTGGTGGCGCGCGCTGCACGCGATGCCGGTATACTGACCGTCGGTGTTGTCACGAAGCCGTTCCAGTTCGAGGGCCAGCGCCGCATGCGCCTCGCCGAGGCCGGCATCAACGAGCTGACGCAGCACGTCGATACGCTGATCGTCATCCCGAACCAGAATCTGTTCCGCATCGCCAACGAGAAGACGACCTTCGCGGACGCCTTCGCCATGGCCGACGAAGTCCTTTATTCCGGTGTCGCCTGCATCACCGACCTGATGGTCAAGGACGGGCTCATCAACCTCGACTTCGCGGACGTCCGCTCGGTCATGCGCGAGATGGGCAAGGCGATGATGGGCACCGGCGAGGCCTCCGGCGACAAGCGCGCTGTGGAAGCCGCCGAGAAGGCGATTTCCAACCCGCTCCTCGACGAGGTCTCCATGCGCGGTGCGCAGGGCCTGCTGATCTCGATCACCGGCGGCAAGGACATGACGCTGTTTGAGGTCGACGAGGCGGCGAGCCGCGTTCGCGAAGAGGTCGACGGTGATGCCAACATCATCTTCGGCGCGACCTTCGACGAAAGCCTGGAAGGCGTCATCCGCGTTTCGGTCGTCGCCACCGGCATCGACCAGGAACAGCGCCAGTCGGAGAACACCGAGCAGCGCATGCAGGAGTTAAAGCAGCGCCTGAAGAGCGTCGGCGGTCCGGCAGGTCATGCCCGTCAGGCTCCCGAGCAGGTGGCGGCGAAGACCCCTTCTTTCGAGGAGGCGATGGCTGAGGATCTGGAGCGTGAGCTCGCTGCTCCGCGCCAGCAGCAGGTCGAGCGCCAGGTCGCGGCCGCAGCCGCCGCCGTGCCGCACACGAACCAGCAGCCGCGTGCCGAAGTTCGCCAGGAGAAAGGCATCAAAATCGGCCCGTTTCGCCCCGAACCGTCCTTGATCGCGCCGCGTGATGCGCATGACGAGATGGAGACGCGCGAAGCCCCGGTGCGCCGTCAGGAGGCTTTCGTTCCTCAGGCTGCGGAGCGGCCGGAGAGCGTGCAGCCGCGTATGCCGAAGGTGGAGGATTTTCCCGCCATCGCACAGCGGCAGATTCACGCCAGCCGGGGTGCCGCCAATGAGGAAGAAGAGCGCCGTCCGCGTTCCCTCCTGCAGCGTCTGACTCATGGTCTCGCCAAGCACGGCGAGGGCGAGGAAGGCCAGGCTCCGCGTCAGGCTCGCGACATGGAAATCGAGCCGCGGATCGCTGCCGCCCCCGAGCGGGCGCCGGCCCGTCCGTCGGCCGCCGAGACCTTCGGCCGGCCGCAGCAGCGGCGTGCTGTTGATCAGGCGGCACGCGGCGGTCTCGATCCGCATGGCCGTCCGGCAGCGGCTGGGCACAGCGAGGACGACCAGCTCGAGATTCCGGCATTCCTGCGGCGCCAGACCAGCTGATGGGCGCTCACAGCCTGTAACGCTCTTGCGGCCCCGGCGTTTTTCGCCGGGGCCGCATTTTTTTAAGTCTATGTTTTCATGAGCGAAATCGGATCGACGCCAGATTTCAAGTCGGTAACAAAAGGTAAGAAAGCTTGATTGGCGAAACTGTGACCGCTGCTGCTAGCTTCCGGCGCGTCGGGTGAGAGCCGGTCCGCTCCGATTCGCGATGCCACCGGCACGACAACATGAAAGATGGCTTGATGACACAGACCGCTCAGAGCGCCCAAAAGACGCTCCGCAGGGATGCGACACTTACGGGCATCGGCACGCATAGCGGCAAGCCGGTGACGTTGCGGCTGTCTCCTGCCGACCCGGATACGGGTATCGTCTTCGTTCGCCGCAACGAGGCCGGCGAAGACGTTTTCATTCCCGCGCGCTCTTCCTCCGTCGTCGGCACACAGATGTGCACGATCCTGGGTGATGGCGCCGGACTTTCGGTTGCCACCGTCGAGCATCTTCTGGCCGCGACTTCCGCGCTTTCCATCGACAATCTTGTGATCGAGGTCGATGGCGCCGAAATCCCGATGATGGACGGAAGTGCCTCGGCCTTCGTGGAGGCGATCGACGAGGCCGGTATCGTGGCGCAGCCTGCACGGGCGCGCGCGATCAAGGTTTTGAAGCCGGTACGCCTCGAGGTCGGATCGTCCTGGGCCGAATTTCTGCCCTATAGCGGGCGTCGCTTCACCGTCGAGATCGATTTCGACTGCCCGGTCATCGGCCGGCAGAAGCATGCGGCCAACATCACCGCGAACAGCTTCCGCCGCGACATCTCGCGGGCGCGGACCTTTGGTTACATGAAGGACGTCGAGGCCTTGTGGGCCAGGGGGCTGGCTCTCGGCTCTTCCCTCGACAACGCCGTGGTGATCGCCGACGACAAGGTCGTCAATCCGGAAGGCCTGCGCTACCCGGACGAATTCGTTCGCCATAAGCTGCTCGATGCGGTCGGCGATCTCGCTCTCGCCGGGGCGCCGATCATCGGCCATTATCGTTCCTATCGCGGCGGCCACAAGGTCAATGCCATGGCGCTTGCGGCGCTTCTGGAAGATCGCTCCGCGTGGAGCTGGCTCGTTTCCTCCGATCCCGCGCCGCGTCGCAGCGAGCAGGCGGAAGGCCTGCCCGGCTATTTCGCCCCCGCCTTCGCTCCCGACCGTTCGTAGCCATCACAGATGATGGCGCCATCACCATATGGCAGCCATTTTTGCGTGCTGTGCCCATCGCAGCCGGCCGACATTTGCGATTGCGGTGTGCATGCGGCTTTGCAGTCGGCCTGATCTTCGATAAGGAGGCAGCCCGTGCCCTTTTGCTCCGTGTGGATGCATGACTTTCTCTGACGCTACCAAGCCCGGGCTGCGCATCGTCGCCGCCAGTCTCCTCGTTGCCTCGATCGGCGCCTGCTCGAATTTCGGCAATCGTACGAAAATCATCGAGGAGGAACCGACCGTTCCTGCCGACGTCCTCTACAACGAGGGCCTCGCAGCGATGAAGGAAGGGGAGACGACCAAGGCGAAGGAGAAGTTCGCCGAGATCGACAAGCAGCATCCCTATTCGGATTATGCGCGCCGTTCGATGATCCTGTCGGCCTACCTCAACTACAAGCGCGGCAATTACACGGATGCGGTGACCGAGGCGAAACGCTTCGTGACATTGTTCCCGGCCAGCGATGACGCGGCCTATGCCCAGTACATCATCGCCGAATCATACTACCGGCAGATCCCCGACGTGACGCGCGATCAGGAAATGACGCAGCGCGCGATCCTCGCTTACGGGCAGATCCTCAGCAAATATCCTGATTCGGAATATGCCGATGACGCGCGCCGGAAGATCGATGTCGGCCGCGATCAGCTCGCCGGCAAGGAGATGCAGACCGGGCGCTACTATCAGGAGCGCGGGGAGTATCTGGCTGCGGTGAACCGATTCAAATCGGTCGTGGAAGCCTATCAGACCACCCGTCATGTCGAAGAGGCGCTGCATCGTCTGGTCGAGTGCTATCTCGCTCTCGGTCTCGTCGATCAGGCGCAGACGGCGGCCGCGGTGCTTGGGCATAACTTCCCAGACAGCCCCTGGTACAAGGATTCCTACCGGCTTCTGGCGGATAAGGGTGTCGAACCGTCGGAAAGCAAGGGATCTTGGATCTCGCGGGCCTTCCGCTCGGGGCAGGCCACCTGATAGCTTCCGGCGGCCATGCTGGCCAACCTGACCATCCGCGACATCGTTCTCATTGAACGCCTGTCGATCGACTTTGCCGCCGGTCTCAGCGTCCTGACGGGCGAGACCGGCGCGGGCAAATCGATTCTGCTCGATTCGCTGGCGCTCGCTCTCGGCGCGCGCGGCGACGCGGCGCTGGTGCGCTCCGGCGCGAACCAGGGGCAGGTGACGGCCGTCTTCGATCTCGTTCCGACGCATGCCGTCATCCGGACGTGCGAGGAGAACGGCATCGAGGTCGACGGTCCCCTCGTTCTTCGCCGCCTGCAGTCGGGCGATGGGCGCAGCCGCGCTTTCATCAACGATCAGCCGGTGTCGGTTTCGCTCTTGCGCGAGATCGGCCATCAGCTCGTGGAAATTCACGGCCAGCACGACGAACGGGCGCTTGTCGCCCCCGAAGAACATCGCAGGCTCCTCGATGCTTTCGGCGGGCTGGAACGGGATCGGGCGGAAGTTGCCGGCCACGCTCAGGTGCTGAGAGAGGCGGAGCGGCAGGCCGAAGAGCTGCAAGCCTCCATCGAGGCGGCCGAGCGGGAAGCCGATTTTCTGCGCGCTGCCGTTGAAGAGCTCGAAGCGTTGTCGGCCGAACCCGGCGAAGAGGAACGGCTTGCCGATCGCCGACGGCTTCTCATGCAGGCGGAGAAGGTTGCGGGCGACCTCAACGAGGCGCTGGATATCCTGGGCGGCAACGTCTCGCCCGTGCCGGATCTGGCCGCTCTCATGCGGCGGTTGGAACGCAAGAGCGCCGAGATGCCGGAGGTGATGGACGCGATCGTGGAAGCGATCGGGCAGGCGCTCGACCGGCTTGAAGATGCGCGTTCGGGCCTTGCCGCGGCGGTCACCGAGCTCGGCCATGATGCGGGCGAGCTCGAGCGCGTCGAGGAGCGGCTTTTCGCCATTCGTGCGGCGGCGCGCAAATATCGCTGCGAGGCCGACGCGCTTCCGGGCGTGGCGGCGGATTTTGCGGCGAAACTTGAGGATTTCGAAAGCGGTCACGACCGGCTGGCGCGCCTGCAGAACGCGGTGCGCGAGGCCGAGGAGAGTTATGTCGCGGCGGCGCGCATTCTGTCGGAGCGACGGGAAGAGGCCGCGCGAGGTCTCGAAGAGGCGGTGACTGCCGAACTGCCCGCTCTCAAACTCGAGGCCGCGTCCTTCCACGTGCATTTGCAGCGGGACGATGCGCGGCGGAGTGCGGATGGCTTCGACACGGTGTCCTTCGAGGTTCAAACGAATCCGGGCACGGCGCGCGGGCCCTTGATGAAGGTCGCGTCCGGCGGCGAGCTTGCCCGTTTTCTTCTGGCGCTCAAGGTGGCGCTCGCCGACCGCGGGTCTGCTCCGACGCTCGTCTTCGATGAGATCGATTCGGGCGTCGGCGGTGCGGTGGCGGAAGCCATCGGACGGCGGCTCGCACGGCTTTCAGAGCGCGTCCAGGTGATGTCGGTCACGCATGCGCCGCAGGTTGCGGCCCGTGCCAACGGCCATTTCGTCATCTCCAAGCGCGTGACCGACGAAGGCCGCAAGACGGCGACGGCCGTGACCCGCGTCGAGGCTGAAGATCGGCGCGAGGAGATTGCGCGCATGCTCGCGGGCGCCACGATTACCGATGAAGCGCGGGCGGCGGCCGAGCGGCTCATCGTGGGTGAGAGCCAAGCCTCTTGAGCTTGGCGCGGCTTTGCGCGACAGGACGGCATGGCACCACGCTCCAAAAAGTCGTCCGAAGGCGAAGAGGCGCTTGCCGCCGAGCCTGTCGACAAGCTCACCCTCGACGAGGCGCAGGCGGAACTCGCGCGGCTGGCGGCGGAGATCGCCGGGCATGACCGGCGCTATTACGAAGACGATGCGCCTTCGGTTTCCGATGCGGCCTATGATGCCCTCCGGCAGCGCAATGCGGCGCTCGAGGCTCGCTTTCCGGAGCTGAAGCGCAGCGATTCGCCTTCAGAGAAGGTCGGCGCAAAGCCTTCCGGCCGCTTCGCCAAGGTGCGCCACAGCGTGCCGATGCTGTCGCTCGACAACGCCTTTTACGATGAGGACGTGCACGATTTCGCGGCGCGGATCCGGCGGTTTCTCGGGATGAAGCCGGAAGAGGCGATCGAGGTTCTGGCCGAGCCGAAGATCGACGGGCTGTCGGCCTCTCTGCGTTACGAAAACGGCGTTCTGGTGCGCGGGGCAACGCGTGGCGACGGCACCGAAGGCGAGGACGTCACCGCCAATCTCCGCACCATCGAGGATATTCCCGAGCGACTGCCGAAGGGCGCGCCGGAGGTGATGGAAGTGCGCGGCGAGGTTTATATGAGCCACGCCGATTTCGAAGCCCTCAACCAGCGCATGGAGGAGGCGGGGGACCGCGTCTTCGCCAATCCCAGGAACGGCGCGGCAGGTTCCCTGCGTCAGCTCGATGCCAAGGTGACGGCAAGCCGGCCCTTGCGCTTCTTCGCTTATAGCTGGGGCGAGGTGACGGCGCTGCCGGCGGACACGCAATGGGGCGTGATGGAGGTGTTTCGCGACTGGGGGCTGCCGACCAACCCGTTCATGAAGCTCTGTGCCAATGTCGAAGAGGCGCTCGCGCATTACCGTCATATCGAAGCGGAGCGGGCGTTGCTCGGCTACGACATCGACGGCGTCGTCTACAAGGTGAACCGGCTCGACCTGCAGGAGCGTCTCGGTTTCGTGTCGCGTTCGCCACGCTGGGCGATCGCGCACAAATTCCCAGCCGAGAAGGCGACGACGGTTCTGGAGGGCATCGAGATCCAGGTCGGGCGCACCGGGGCGCTGACGCCCGTCGCGAAGCTGAAGCCGGTGACCGTCGGCGGGGTCGTCGTTCAGAACGCGACGCTGCACAACGAAGATTACATCAAGGGGATCGGTCGTGACGGCGAGACGATCCGTGACGGCAAGGATATCCGTGTCGGCGATACGGTGACCATCCAGCGGGCCGGCGACGTCATTCCGCAGGTGCTCGACGTCGACCTTTCGAGGCGACCGGAAGACGCTAAGCCTTTCGAGTTTCCGACCCAATGTCCGGAATGCGGTTCCGACGCGGTGCGCGAGCACGATCCCAAGACGGGGCGCACCGATGCCGTGCGGCGCTGCACGGGTGGGCTCATCTGCCCGGCGCAGGCGGTGGAGCGGCTCAAACATTTCGTCTCGCGCGAGGCCTTCGACATCGAGGGACTCGGCTCGAAACAGGTCGAGGCGTTCTGGCGGGACGGCCTCATCATGCATCCCTCCGACATCTTCACGCTTTCCGCGCGTGACGAGCGCTCACTCAAAAAGCTCAAGGATCGCGAGGGGTGGGGCGAAACGAGCGTGCGCAATCTCTTTGCGGCGATCGACGAGCGGCGGCAGATTTCGCTCAACCGCTTCGTCTATGCGCTCGGCATTCGCCATGTCGGCGAAACCAACGCCAAACGCCTGGGGCGCCATTACGGCACCGTCGAGGCTTTCCTGGAGGGAGCCCGCGCGGCAACGGATCAGGAAGGTCAGGCCTGGCATGAGCTCAATGACATCGACGGCATCGGCCCGGTGGTGGCGGAAGCGATCGCCCAGTTCTTCGGCGAAGAGCACAATCTTGAGGAGATCGAGCGGCTCCTGCGCGAGGTGACGCCGGAAGAGGCGGAGAAGGTCGCCTCGGCTTCGCCCGTCGCCGGCAAGACGGTCGTCTTTACGGGCTCACTCGAAAAGATGACCCGCGACGAGGCCAAAGCGATGGCGGAGCGCCTTGGCGCGAAGGTGTCGGGATCCGTCTCCGGCAAGACCGATCTCTTAGTCGCCGGCCCGGGCGCCGGCTCGAAGCTCAAAAAGGCCGCCGATCTCGGCGTCGAAGTCATCGACGAGGATGGCTGGTTCAAGCTCATCGGCGAGTAAGAGGGCCAGCGGATAAAAGCGTCAGCGGGCGGCGCGGCCCGGATTTTCGTCCGGAGAGTTGCTGCGCCGCCCGCAAAGCCTGTTTTGTCGTGTCAGGCTGGCCTGCATGTCGGCTGCCTCGCCGGCACCTGACCCGGCCAGTCGATGGGCAGGAACAGGGCCGTCTTGAAGAGAAGCGCGTGAGGCTGCGATGGCGCCGGCTGGTCGCTCGACAGCATTTTCGCGGCCACCTTGTCGACGTCGGCCGGATTGATGCCGATATCGTTGAGAAGATCGGGCGAGAGGCCCCGAAGCTCGTGCGCGGCATTCCGCTTGCGGCGGGCGCGGAGAAGGTGCTGGATGAATCTCATTCATTGCCTCCATGAATATTGATCAGCCTTGCCTGCTGGCTGTGCCGATCGACTGGGGCTAAGGTAGTCGGACTGGCGCGGTTATTCGAACGCGCAGAATGCATGACAGCCTGAATGAGATTCATGTGAGGCGCTATGGATGAGACGAGGCTCACGGCATTGCCGCCCTTGCACGCTTTGAGAAGCTTCCATGCGGCGGCCCAGTGCGGACGCTTTCGTGACGCCGCGAGTGCTCTCGGGCTGACGGAATCGGCGATCAGCCACCAGGTGCGCAAGCTCGAGGATTATCTCGGGGTGCGGCTGTTCGAGAGGCGGGGCAATGCGGTCCAGCTCACCGCTGCCGGCGCAAGCTATTTTGAGGATATCGATCCGGCCTTTGCCGCCATCCGTCGGGCGACCGAAAGGCTTGCAGGGCCCGGTGGGCGCGTGACGCTCACCCTGCCGACCTCGCTCGTCACGATGTGGCTGATCCCACGGCTGATGGAGCTCGAGGCGGCGCTGCCGGAGATCAAGCTGCAGCTTGCGCCGTCCAACCGCATCATCGATCTGAAGCGGGATCAGATCGATCTCGCCCTGCGGCACGGGAAGGGGAGCTGGCCCGGCATCGCCTCGGTGCATCTGTTCAACGAGCAGACTTTTCCGGTCTGCAAGACCGGCCTTTTGCCGAAGAACGCCGATCCGCAGGAGGCGCTGCGATCGGTCCGCCTCATCGTCAACGCCTTCCACAAGGAAGAATGGGTGGAATGGGCGCAGGCGCGTCAGATCGAGCCGCCCTCACTCGACAATGCGATGGTTTTCGACGGCACCGAACAAATCATCGAGGCGGTGGCGGGTGGCGTCGGGCTCGGCATCGGACGCCGGCCGATGATCGATCGCTGGATCGATGACGGCCGAGTAGAGGCGCCTTTCGGCACGGCCGATGAAAGCGGCTATGCCTATTATCTCGCCTGGCGCGACGATACCGAGCTCAGCGTCCCAGCGCGCCAGGTGGCACGCTGGTTCGTTGCGGCCTGCAAGGGCAAAAAGGCCGCTGAGGCGATGTTCACGCCGACCGCCGCTTAGCGGACGATCGGCCGGCAGGAATTCTCCAGGAATTTGCGTTCCGCATCGGTGTAGTGCGGCCAGAAGGAGAGGCTTGCCCGCACCCGCGCGTGATAGAGATCGAGCCAGGCGATCTCGGCGGCCGTCAGAAGTGCCGGCGAGATCAGGCGGCGGTCGATCGGCGCGAACGAAATCGTCTCAAAAGAGAGCATCGGCCTGTCGCCGCCGACCGGGACTTTTGGCTCGCGCACCACGATCAGGTTTTCGATGCGGATGCCGAAATCGCCCGGACGATAATAGCCCGGCTCGTTGGAGACGATCATGCCCGGTTCCAGCGCCACATGGCCGCTCTTGGCGATGCGCTGCGGGCCCTCATGGACGGCGAGGAAGGAGCCGATGCCGTGGCCGGTGCCGTGATCGAAGTCGAGACCGGCCTGCCAAAGAGGCGTGCGTGCCAGGACGTCGAGCTGGGCGCCGGACGTCTCTTTCGGGAAGTTCGCCATGGCAAGCGCGATATGGCCCTTGAGGACGCGTGTGAAGCGGTCGCGATAGAGCGTCAGGCGATCGGATGACGCCTCGCCCACGAGCACGGTGCGAGTGATGTCGGTCGTGCCGTCGCGATACTGGGCGCCGGAATCGATGAGATAGAGCTCTCCCGCCTCAAGCGTGCGGTTGCTCTTTTCGGTCACGCGGTAATGGTTCATCGCCGCGTTCGGTCCGGTCGAGGAGATGGAATCGAACGACACGTCTTCGAGCTTGGAGCCGTCGAGCTCCGCCGTTTCGGTGCGGATCTCTTCGAGCTTCTTCGCCGCGTCGATCTCGCTCACGCTGCCGGCCGGCTGAAGATCGAGCCAGGCAAGGAAGCGGGTGACGGCGACGCCGTCGCGGATATGCGCGGCGCGGCTGCCGGCGATTTCGGCGGCGTTCTTGCGGGCCTTGGGAAGCGCGATCGGGTCGGAGGCTTCGACGATCTCGGCGCCGCCTTCCTCGACGAGCAGCGCGACGGCTTCGGCCGAGCCCGCCGCGTCGTAAAGGACCTTCGTGCCCTTGCCGAGGGCGCGCAGGGCGTCGGCGAATTCGCCCGGCTCGTGCAGGCCGGCGAGATCTGCCAGCGCGTCACGCTCGGCATTGGAGAGCTTGCGCCCGTCGATGAAGAGATCCGGCGCCTTGTCCTGGTGGACGATCGCGAAGGAAAGCGCGAGCGGCGTGTGCGGAACGTCGCTGCCGCGAATGTTGAACAGCCAGGCGATCGAGGAGGGATCGGTCAGGACGACCGCCTGTGCCCGGCGCTTGGCAAGCGCTTCCTTCTGCTCGGCGATCTTTTCAGCCGCGCTGCGTCCGGCGAGGTCGTCGGGGTGCAGATGGACGGCGCCCGTCGGCGTGTCGGGACGATCGCTCCAGGCGAGATCGATCGGATTCTCCGAGAGGGCGACGAGTTCGGCGCCGGCGTTTTCGAGCTTCGCCGCCATCGAGCGGCGCTGGCTTCGCGTCGTGAGCCAGGGATCGAAGCCGATGCGGTCGCCTTCCTTGATCTTTTCGACGAGCCAGTCGGTCGGGCTCTTGTCGCCGATGAAGACGACCTCGAAGGCCGCCTTGTCGACTTGTGCGGCCGCTTGCACGGTGTAGCGGCCGTCCACGAAGAGTGTCGCCTCGTCGGCAAGTACGATGGCGGTGCCGGCCGATCCGGTGAAGCCGGTCAGCCAGGACAGCCGCTCAGCCGAGGGCGGCACGTATTCGCTCTGGTGCTCGTCGGCCCGCGGAACGATGAAGCCCGCGAGATTCTGCTCTTTGAGAGCGGTGCGCAGCGCTGCCAACCGTTCAGCCGAATGGGTGGCGTCGCTCTTGTCGTCATAGGTTTGAAACATGGCTTTCCCTACCAGCGGGCGTCGTCACGCGCCACTCTCCGCAGAGCTGCGACAAGCGAGGGGCTGACATGCGGCTGTCGGCATTTTCGATTGCCGCGTCGAGGCGTATTTCGCACCCGAAAGCGAAATCGGGAATTGTGCATCATGTCTTTCACCTTCGACCAGAGCGGTCATCTCGTACATCGGGCCAAACCAGCGCTGTGGCGGCGTGTTCTGGATCGTCTGATGGCGGCACGGCTTGCCGAAGCGCAGCACGCGGTCAACGTCTGCCTGTCGAAGCTCGATGATGACGAGCTTGCACGTCTCGGTTATCGCCGCAGCGACCTCGCGGCGACGCGCGACCGCGCGTCGCGGTTCTGATTTTCGTTCCGAGCCTCTTCTTGGGGCTCGATCAGATGCGGTGAGACAGGACGAGTACGCTCCACTCGCCGAAGCGTCGATGTGTCTCCAGAGCAAAGCCCTGATTGCGGTAGGCCGCCATCACGCGTGAAGCCTGTGTGTTGAGAATGCCGGAGAGCACGATGACGCCGTCGGCTTCGCTGGCGCGTCCCATTGCCGGCGCGAGCGCGATCAGAGGTGCGGCCAGAATATTGGCGACGATCAGATCGTAAGGCGCGCAGGCGGCGATCCTCGGATGGCCGAGCCCTGTGGCGGTCATCGTCTCGACGAGATGGCCGACGCCGTTGAGACGGGCGTTTTCGGCTGCGATCTCGACGGCGATCGGATCGATGTCGGAGGCGAGAACGGGTTCACGCAAGAGCCTCGCGAGCGCGATCGCCAGAAGCCCCGTGCCGGTGCCGACGTCGAGCGGACGGTCGAAGCGGCGGACTTTCACCAGTTCGTCCAGCGTCTCCAGGCAGCCGAGCGTCGTTGCATGATGACCGGTGCCGAAGGCCTGGCCGGCATCGATCTCGATGCCAATCCGTCCGGCCGGAACGGCGCCGCGATCATGGGCGCCATGAACGATGAAACGCCCGGTAGGGACGGGCGCGAGCCCTTTCAGGGATTGGGCGACCCAGTCGGTCTCAGGCAGGATTTCGATGTCGAACTTCGCCGCGTCCGCGGCGAGCGCTTCGCTCAACTTCGCTTGGAGCGGGCCTGCATTGTCTCCTTCGAGATAGAGTTCGACCTGCCAGTTCGGACCGGCTTCGCTCAAGGCGACGACGCCGCCTTCCTCTTCAAACGCCGCGTCGAGCCGATCCGAGAGAAGCTCCGCTTCCTCCCGGCTGCCGGTGAAACTGATACGTGCCGTCATGTCTTGGCTTTGTCTGTCTCTCGCTGGACCTTGCGACGCACGGATTTCTCCGTCGTGCGGTCCTGGTTTTCTTTCTCTGGCGGCACCATGGCAAGGATGCGCCCGGCATTGGAGGCGGCACGCTCCTGCGCCTGTTCGGCGAAGAAGAGGCTGCCGTCGGCTGCGACATACAACAGAATCTCCAGATCGTCGCCGCGCTCGTTGCGATAATCCTCGAAGGTGTATTCCTTCGTGAGCGGGGTCGACTGGATCGTCCAGCCGCTCGACAAGCGCCGCTCTAGCTCCCAGTAGGACGCTCCGGACGCAAGCAGGGGGCGGCCGCCGACGGTGACGGCCATGTTCTTCTTGCTGCCGGAGTCTTCGTCGCGCTGACGGTCGATCTGAAAGACGTCGGTGCGGCCGAAATGCGGGCCAAAGTCCGTGCAGACGAGGGCGTTGTAGGCATCGTTGTCGGTCGCCGCGATGAGATAGTCGTAGCGGTTGAACTCGACCGAGAATTCCGCGGGCTCCGAAAGGATCTCGCCGTAATAGGTCGGCGTCTCCGTCTGGCGCAGAAGGCGCAGACGCGACCAGTTGCGATCGGCCACCATCGTCGGGATCTTCATCTCCTTGAGACGGGCCGTCAGCGCCTTGGTGAAGTTCGATGCGCCGACGACGAGGATTCCCGAGCGCCTGTCTGCTGCAAGGCCCAGGTGGCGCGCCACCCAGGGGAGTGTGAAGCCGTGGACGACGACGGTGACGAAGACGAGGGCGAAGGTGATCGGCACCATCAGCGGGCCGTCGTCGACGCCGATCGCCGCAAGCTCCGTTCCGAACAAACCTGCGACTGCCACCGCCACGATACCGCGCGGGGCGATCCAGCCGACGAGAAGCCGCTCGGAGAGTTTGAGGCCGCTGCCGATCGTTGCCACGAGCACGGAGAGCGGCCGTACGACGAGAAGGAGAACGACGATGAAGGCGGCGAGGCGCCAGTTGAGCGCGGTGAGATCCGCCCAGGTGAGCGTTGCCGTGAGCAGCACGAAGACGCCCGAGACGAGGAGGACCGTCATCGTCTCCTTGAAGCGCTTCAGTTCGTCGAGGCTCGCGATACGGGAATTGCCGAGCGTGATGCCGAGCACTGTCACGGCCACGAGGCCGGCTTCGGCGACCAGAAGATCGGTCGCGGCATAGGCGACGAGAACGGCTGCCAGGATGAGCGGAACTTTCAGGTATTCCGGCACCCAGCCGCGGGAAAAGACGGTGACGAGAATGCGGCCGAGAAGATAAGCGCCGGCGAGCGCCACGACGGCCGCCGCGACGATCGACATGGCGAAGTCGGAAAATGCCTGCTCGTGATGGTTGATGAGAATGACTTCGAAGGCCAGAACCGCAAACAGGGCGCCGATCGGGTCGTTGATGATGGCTTCCCAGCGCAGAAGGGATGCCGGCCGCTGGGCAAGCCGGGCCTGGCGCAGCAGCGGCATGATGACGGTCGGACCCGTGACCACGAAGAGGCCGGACAGAACCGTTGCCGTCGGCCAGCTGAGATCGCCTACGAAATGGGCGGCGAGTGTGCCCAGCAGGAACGCCAGCGGGCCGCCGACCAGCACGAGCCGCCGCACCCCCATCGAGGTTTCGCGGATTTCGTGGAAATGCAGCGTCAGGCCGCCTTCGAACAGAATGATGGCGACGGCGACCGCGATGATCGGGCGCAGGAAATCGCCGAAATCCGATTCCGGATCGATGAGGCCGAGGCCCGGTCCGATCAAAAGACCGGCGAGCGACAGGACGACAATCGCAGGCAGGCTGAAACGCCAGGACAGCCATTGGGCGGCAATGCCGGTGGCGCCGATCAGCGCAATCTCGGTGATGATGTCGTGCATGGACCCGCTCTGCGCTGGAAGAGCGGGATTAAAGAGCAGCTGTGGCTGCTTTCAAGCGCCGTTTGCGCAACTTTCGTCGAAAGTCACTCGCGCAGAGGGTGTCCGGCAGCGTGAGCCAGCCTCCTCAGGTCGCCTCGACGAAACTGTCGACCACGCGCTTGCGGCCGGATTTTTCGAAGTCGATCGTGAGCTTGTTGCCGTCGATCGTGTGGATGGTGCCATAGCCGAATTTCTGGTGGAAGACGCGCTCGCCGACCGAATAGCGGCTTTTGCCGCCGATCACCGATTTGGCGACGAGCTCTCCTTCGAGGGTCGTCGGCCCGCGTCCGGTGCGGTTTCTCGGATCGGCGCGATCGCGGTTCGACTTGGCGCGCTGCCATCCCGGCGTCCGATAGGCGGAATCGAAAGGCTCCATCCGCTCGAAGCGTGAGCCGCCGTAGCCGCCCGACCCATAATGACCGGCGCCGCCATAGCCGCCGTAGCTTGCGGGTTCGGCAACTTCGACGTGGTCTTCCGGCAGATCGTCGATGAAGCGCGAGGGCAGGGTGGACTGCCACAGGCCATGAACGCGGCGATTGCCGACGAACCATATGGTGGCGTGGCGGCGGGCGCGCGTCAGTCCGACATAGGCGAGACGGCGTTCCTCTTCGAGGCCGGCCTTGCCGCTCTCGTCGAGGGCGCGCTGGTGCGGGAAGAGGCCTTCCTCCCAGCCGGGCAGATAGACGACGTCGAATTCGAGCCCTTTGGCCGAATGCAGCGTCATGATGGAGACGGCTTCTTCCGTCTCGCCACCCTCGGTGTCCATGACCAGCGAGACATGCTCCAGGAAGCCGCCGAGGGAATCGTATTCACCGAGATTGTTGACGAGTTCCTTGAGGTTTTCGAGCCGGCCCGGAGCTTCCGGCGAGCGGTCGCGCTGCCACATCTCGATGTAGCCGGATTCCTCCAGGATGATTTCGGCGAGTTCCGGATGCGGCGTGTGTTCCAGCATCTCCGACCAGCGCGCAAAGTTACGAACCAGATCGCCGAGTGCCTGGCGCTGGCGCGGCTTGATCTCCTCGGTCGCCGCGAGCTCTCCGGCCGCCGCCAGAAGCGGGATGTCACGACTGCGCGCATGTGAATGGATGAGCTGGATGGTGGCCGCGCCGAGGCCGCGCTTCGGCGTGTTGACGATGCGCTCGAAGGCGAGCCCGTCGGCCGGATTTTGCGTGACGCGCAGATAGGCGAGCGCATCGCGGATTTCCATGCGCTCGAAGAAGCGTGGGCCGCCGATGACACGATAGGGCAGGCCGAGCGTGACGAAGCGGTCTTCGAATTCGCGCATCTGGAAGGACGCCCGCACCAGGATGGCGATCTCATTGAGAGAGATGCCCTGGCGCTGCTTTCGTTCGATGTCTTCGCCGATCGAGCGGGCCTCTTCGGAGGAATCCCAGCCGGAGGCGACGAGAACCGGCGCGCCCATATCGTCGGTTGCCGGAAACAGCGTCTTGCCGAGACGGCTCTCGTTCTGGGCGATGAGGCATGACGCGGCTGCGAGGATATGGCCTGTCGAACGGTAATTGCGCTCCAGGCGGATCACCTTGGCGCCGGGAAAATCGTGATCGAAGCGCAGGATGTTGGCGACTTCGGCGCCGCGCCAGCCATAGATCGACTGATCGTCGTCACCCACGCAGCAGATATTGGCGCGCTCGCCTTCCGGGCGCTGGGCCAGGAGGCGCAGCCAGAGATATTGTGCGACGTTGGTATCCTGATACTCGTCGACAAGAATGTAGCGAAAGCGCTGCTGGAAGCTTTCGAGAACATCGGGATGCTCGCGAAAGAGCCGCACGCATTCCGTCAGAAGATCGCCGAAATCGACCGCATTCAGCGTCTTCAGACGCTCCTGATAGGCGGTGTAGAGCTCGCGCCCGCGCCCGTTGGCAAAAGCGTAAGCGTCGGAATCCGGAATCTTGTCAGGCGACAAGCCGCGGTTCTTCCAGCCATCGATGAGATTGGCGAGCTGGCGGGCGGGCCAGCGCTTATCGTCGAGACCGGCGGCCTGGATCACCTGCTTCATCAGCCGGATCTGATCGTCGGTGTCGAGGATGGTGAAATCGGAGCGCAGGCCGACGAGTTCGCCGTGGCGGCGCAGGATCTTGACGCCGATCGAGTGAAAGGTGCCGAGCCACGGCATGCCTTCCGTCTGCTCACCGCCGATCAAGGCGCCGATCCGCACCTTCATCTCGCGTGCGGCCTTGTTGGTGAAGGTGACCGCGAGGATCTGCGAGGGAAAGGCGCGGCGCGAGGCGAGGATGTGGGCAATGCGCGTCGTCAGAACCCGGGTCTTGCCGGTGCCGGCGCCGGCGAGCACCAGAAGCGGGCCTTCGGTCGTCTCCACCGCATCGCGCTGCTCGGGATTGAGGCCTTGCAGGTAGCGCGCGGGAGCGGAGACCTGCCCCGCCTGGGCGCGAGCAGCGATGCCACCCGGCCGCGGCGCGGGCGTTTGCGGGTCGAACAAGGGATCGTCGTGTCGGTCGGCGTTTGAATGGGTCATCAGGTTTCGATTCGCTTAAGCCCAAGATAGGGCAACGATCCCTGTCTTGCGAGGCGATGGCCGGGCTGCGGGATTGTACTATTGTTCTTGTCTCGTTCTCTGCGTCTGCCGACCAAGTCGCAAGGGGGCTGTGCAAAAAAATGCGTATTGCTTGCCGTAGCTGTTGCTCATGATCGAGCCGTGAGGATGGGGCCGGCGAAACTTCCGAGCTTCTTCGTCGGCCCACTTCCTGCGAGGTTGAGGGCTTGGGGGGAGAGATATGCCTGTGGAACTCGAAGGGGGATGCTCCTGCAAGGAGGTGCGTTACCGGCTGACATCGCGGCCGATGTTCGTGCATTGCTGTCATTGCCGGGACTGCCAGCGGGAGACGGGCAGCGCTTTCGTCCTCAACGCGCTCATCGAGCGCGACCGGATCGAGCTTTTCAAGGCAGAGCCGATCATCGTGACGCTGCCGACGGCGAGCGGGCTTCCTCACGACGTCTATCGCTGCCCGAACTGCCAGATTGCGCTCTGGAGCGATTACGGACGCCGCGGAATCTTGAGCTTCCTGCGGGTCGGAACGCTCGATAATCCGCATGTGCTCGCGCCGGACGTTCATATCTATACGCGCTCGAAGGTCCCGTGGCTCGAATTGCCGGCGGATGTCCCGGCTTTTGAGGAATATTACGATCTCGAGGAGGTGTGGCCGACCGCCAGCCTGGCGCGCCGAGATGCGCTTCTCAAGACAGCCTAGCGAACTGATCTGCCTTCCTCTGCATTGGGATTGAGAAACCCAAGAGCGGAGACATCGCATGGCAACGCACGATCTCGATCTCAGCGTCGCAGTCGAATCCTACGATTTTGAACCTTCGAGCGGCATTCCCAACAGCAAGCTGCCGACGCTCGTCTATCGCGGAGGTCTCGACGAGCCGGTCCGTATGGCCGGGGCGGCCGACACGATCCTGAAGCGGAATATGTGGCAGGGCGTGTGGGTCTGGTCGATCTATCCGTTCTGGCATTTCCACACCAAGGGGCATGAAGTGCTCGCCTGCGTGTGCGGCTCGGCCCGCGTCGGCCTCGGCGGCGATGACGGCATCGAAACCGATATCAACGCTGGCGACGTGATCGTCATTCCCGCCGGCGTCGGCCACAAAAAGCTGTCGGCAACGGAGGATTTTTCGGTCGTCGGCGCTTATCCGCCGGGGCAGGAGGGCGACATCACCAAGCCCGAAGAGATCGATTTCGAGGAGGCCAGGAAGAAGGCCGCAAGCGTGCCGCTTCCCGACACCGATCCCATCTATGGGCGGGAGGGTCCGCTCTTTCAGTATTGGAAAGGCGGTGCAGCGGAGATGGGCGCGGACGCCCCTGCGGAGCATGAAGAGCCCGCCGAAGGCGAGGAGGCGCGCGATGCCTCTGACATCAATGAAGAGACGCGCGACACCGACAAGTCTGGCGCGACCAGCGAGAAATAGAACGAAGCTTGAGCGTCAGCCGTTCGGCGGAGGCAACGCTCCGAAAAAAGCCGGGCTCAAAGAAAATGCCGCCCGCATGGTGCGGACGGCATCGTTCAAACCCGAATAGGGGTATGGCTTAGTTCGACTGGGCCGGCTCGCCGGTCGCCGGGGCACCGCCGGTGCTGGTGCCCATGCCGCCGCTTTCAGTCTGCGACTGCTGGGCCGCGGCATCAGCCTGCGCCTTCTGGTCGTCGAGGTCGACGAAGTCCGGAGCGGCTTCAAGCGCCTCCTTCGAGCCGTCGATCACGAGGTGCAGGTCGCCATCTTCATCGGTCTGCACGTCGATTTCACTGAACTTGATAGCGACATCTTTCTCACCGATGCCGAGGAAGCCGCCAACGCCGATGATCGCGCCGTCAACTCCGCCGTCCTTCGTGAAGAGGAGGTCGTTGATGTCGCCCACCGCCTCGTCGCTCTGATTGTAGACCGTTTGGCCGATATAGCTGCTCGCCTGGATCTGGTCTTCGCTCTGCTCGGTGAGGAAGACGGACGAGTCCATCGGCTTTGCGGGAGCTTCAGCGGTCTCGCCGGCCGGCGCGCTCATGCTGTCGTTCGGCTGCGCTTCCATCTCGCCAGCAGGCGCCTTGTCCTGGCTTGCCGGCTGTTCCGCCATCGGCTGGTTGGTGGTGTCAGTGTCATTCGACTGCGCCATCGCGCCGGTCACCATCATCGCCGAGATGGCCGTCGTTGCCAGAAGCTTCTTCAACATTCTCACTCTCCCTTTTGGGGGCTTGCCTGGGTGGCGGCTTGCCCCGTGTGTGTAGTGGGATTGGAATGCCGTGACGGCTAAAGGGTTCGTTCAAATAACGTTGCGAAAGCCGCACAAAATGTGATCGCTATTTCAGGAACCATTTTGGCGCCGCCTCTCACTGTCCGGCCGCTTGACCTCCGCTCCGCTGAGGCGGGACATGCCGGAAGATATGGGTCTGCGCTCTGGACCGCGGACTGATCGCTGTGGCGACGTGCAAACGATGGCGCATGGGAGAAGGCCGGTTCGCAGCCTTGACCTTGCAGCTTGCTTGGGTGCAGGAGACGGGGGCTTCCCGGTGCCCGCGACAGATTAACCTCTTGTTCTTCTCAGTGTGACGCTCCGTTCGGAAGCGGCACCCGAGATGGAAAGAAGCGAGATCGTGACCGACACTTCGGCCGAGGCGAAGCCGACAAATTCAGCGCCAGTTTCCGCGTCCGGTGCGGAAGAAGAGAGCCAGGAGCGTGTCTTGAGCGCTCCCGCATTGTGTGTGGTCGCGTTCACAATCGGTGTGGTGGCTGCCGTTGGCGCCGTGCTTTTTCGCTACATGATCGCCTTCGTCCACAATCTGGCTTTCAACGGGCGTATCAGCTTCTTTTATGACGCCAACCATTTCGAGGCGGCGAGCGTCTGGGGCCCGTTCGTTATTCTCGCGCCGATCATCGGCGGCCTCATCGTCGTCTTTTTGGTGAAGACGTTTGCGCCGGAGGCCAAGGGTCACGGCGTTCCGGAAGTGATGTACGCCGTCTACCACAACAACGGGAATGTGCGCGGCGTCGTGGCGATCGTGAAATCGATCGCCTCCGCCATCTCGATCGGCAGCGGCGCCTCGGTCGGACGCGAAGGGCCGATCATCCAGATTGGCGCGTCCTTCGGCTCGACGATTGCGCGGACGTTGAAGCTGCCGCGCTGGCAGAAGATCACGATGCTCGCCGCCGGCGCCGGGGCCGGCATCGCGGCCACGTTCAACACGCCCCTTGGCGGCGTGCTCTTTGCCGTCGAACTCCTGCTGCCGGAGGTGAGCGGACGCACCTTTCTGCCGGTCGTCGTGGCGACTGCGACGGCAACCTATATCGGCCGGATCGCGCTCGGCCTCGATCCGGCATTCTTCGTGCCGCTTTCGGCCGTCGATCCCCAGCATGCGATCAATCTCGCCGAGCTCGTCGGTTTTGCGGTTCTCGGTCTCCTTGCGGGCGTCGCCTCCTGGGCGTTCATCCGCTTCCTCGCCTTCTGCGAGGATTTCTTTCCGAAGCTGCCGGGCAACGATTACACGCGCAACATCATCGGCATGACGCTGATCGGGCTGCTCGCCTACGGCTTTTTCGTCACGACGGGGCAGTACCACACGGCCGGTGTCGGCTATGCCACGATCCAGTCGATCGTGAGCGAGAGCAATTACAGCTACACGCTCTTCCTTCTCGTCGCCCTGTTGATCGGCAAGCTGGTGGCGACGAGCGTCAGCCTCGGCGCGGGCGCCTCTGGCGGTGTTTTTTCTCCGTCCCTCTTCATCGGGGCGACGCTCGGCGGCGCCGTCGGCGCGCTCGGGGCGTGGCTCTTCCCTGGCGAGGGCTTCAACATGGCGGAATTTGCCGTGGTCGGCATGGGCGCACTCGTGGGCGGTGCGACCGGCGCCTCGATGACGGCGATCGTCATGATCTTCGAAATGACGCGCGACTATAATGTGATCGTCCCGCTGGTCCTGGCGGTGGCGCTGTCGGTCGGCGTGCGGCGCTGGTTCATTGCGGCCGACATTTACACGATCAAGCTGCGCAATCGCGGCCGTCCGATTCCGTCGGTGCGGCACACCAATATGTATCTGGTGCAGCAGGCGCGCGATCTGATGAATCGCAATTTCGTCGTCCTGCCTGCGGCGACAAGCGTGCGGGATGCGATCAAGCTCGTCGGCGAGGAGGGTCAGCGCAGGCATGTCGTCGTCAGCGAGGATGGCCGGATCGTCGGGTATGCCCGCTTCGGCTCGGTGCTCTATGCACCGTCGATCCGAGCCGATCAGACGCTCGCCGACATCATCTCCGACGATTTCGTCGTCGCGCCGGAAAACAACATTCTCAATTCCATCATCACGCGTATGAACCGGCGTGCGCGCTCCTTCGCGATCGTGGTGCGGGCCGGCGTGGTGGTGCCGCGTCCGGAGGATGTCGTCGGTATCATCGATTCTCCGGAGATCGCCGGGGCGGTCATCCGCAACCACTATTCCTGATCGCCTGACAAATTGATTCAGCCCTCGATCCCAGAGGGCTGATCCGTCAGCGTTTATCGAGAGTGATCGCGGCGCCCACACTTTCCGGCCAGGGGAGTGTCCGGTGGGCCGCGAAGGTGGCTTCGACGTTTGCCCGAATGTCCGGCGGGAAGGCGGCGGCTCGGCGTGCGGCCATGTCCACATGCAGATGCAGCTGTTCGCAGGTCGCGGCGAGGAACCCGTCTTCGGCGTGGCGGAGCTCCATGTAACTGCGCAACCTTTTGT
The DNA here is from genome assembly GCF_025379905.1 of Afifella sp. JA880. NCBI lineage: Bacteria > Pseudomonadati > Pseudomonadota > Alphaproteobacteria > Hyphomicrobiales > Afifellaceae > Afifella > Afifella sp. JA880. The sequence continues at coordinate 228,330 of NZ_JAOANH010000002.1, read as the reverse complement.
CGTCGGCGGAGAGGAGCTGCCAGGTCGCGGCGACTTTCGCGCCGGCTTTCAGTTCGCGCAGATAGCGCACATGCATTTCGACCGCGAAGAAGGAGGCGTTATGCGCCTGCCGGTAATCGGGGCCGAGGCCGAGCGCTTCGAAGGCTTTGTCGATGCCGCGATCGAAAAGCAGGACGTAATACGCGACATTCATATGGCCGTTGTAATCGATCCAGGCGTCTTCGACGGTCTGTGTCGTCGCCTGGAACGGAGCCTCAATTGTCCTGGACATAAGCCACCTTTTTTCGCATTGCAGGGGATAGTCGCGCCGCCCGAGAGCCAGCGCGGCGACTTGTTATGCTTTCAACAAGCTTGAGGATTTGCTCCGGCATCGGGAGCCGAATATGGCCATCGCAGACGCGCTTTCTCGCAACGAAGACGGTATTGCTACCGCGCTTGGTATTCTCGCACAGCGTTTCGGGGAGCGCTTTTCCACCTCCGCCGCGGTTCGTGAGCATCACGGCCACACCACGACGTGGATCACCAATCAGCCCCCCGACGGCGTGGTCTTCGTGCATTCCACCGAAGAAGTCGCCGAAGTGGTGCGCGTCTGCGCCGAGCATCATGTGCCGATCATCCCGTTCGGCACCGGGTCGTCTCTCGAAGGCCATCTCAACGCCCCGGCGGGCGGCGTCTCGATCGACCTCTCCTCGATGAACCGAATCCTTGCCGTGCATCCCGAAGATCTCGACTGCGTCGTCGAGCCAGGCGTCACGCGCAAGCAGTTGAACGAGCATCTGCGTGATACCGGGCTTTTCTTCCCGATCGATCCGGGGGCGGATGCGAGCCTCGGCGGCATGGCCTCGACGCGCGCCTCCGGCACCAATGCGGTCCGTTACGGTACCATGAAGGACAATGTCCTCAACCTCACGGCGGTCATGCCGGATGGTGCAATCGTGCGCACGGCGCAGCGGGCGAAGAAGACCTCGGCCGGTTATGATCTCACCCGGCTTCTGGTGGGGGCGGAGGGCACGCTCGGCGTCATCACGGAATTGACGTTGCGGCTGCAGGGAATCCCCGAGGCGATCTCGGCCGGCGTGTGCAGCTTTCCGGATGTGGAATCGGCCTGCAACACCGTCATCGCCACCATCCAAAGCGGCATCCCGATGGCGCGGATCGAGCTCCTCGATACGCTGCAGATGCGGGCGTGCAATGCCTATTCCAAGCTCGATTACCCCGAGGCGCCGACGCTCTTCCTGGAATTCCACGGAACCACGGCCGGTGTGAAGGAGCAGGCGGAGCTCTTTGGCGACATCGCGGAGGAATTCGGCGGTGGAAATTTCTCCTGGACGACGCGCCAGGAGGACAGAGCCAGGCTCTGGCAGGCGCGCCACGACGCCTATTGGGCGGCGATCTCGCTGCGTCCGGGGACAAAGGCCTTTGCAACGGACGCCTGCGTTCCGCTTTCAAGGCTGGCCGATTGCGTGCGCGGCACGATGGACGACATCGCCGAACTCGGCCTCATCGCGCCCATCGTCGGCCATGTCGGCGACGGCAATTTCCATGTGTCGGCTTTGATCGACATGGACGATCCGGCGGAACTCGACAAGGCGCAGCAGCTTTCGGCGCGCATCAGTGCCCGAGCGATCGGGATGGATGGAACATGCACCGGTGAACACGGGATCGGTCAGGGCAAGCGCGCTTATCTGGAGCAGGAGCTCGGCCCCGCTCTCGATGTCATGCGTGCCGTCAAACGCGCGATCGATCCGCAGAACATCATGAATCCGGGTAAGATCATCCGTCTCTAGGTCGGATCGAGACCGTCGCGGAGACGGGCGGAGAGGGAGAGTTGTTCTGGGAAGGCTTTATGTCGCGATAGGCCTCGCCATCATTGCGGTGCTCTTCACCGCACTGATCGGGCCGTACCTCGTTGATTGGAGCGCCTACCGGCAGGATTTCGAGGAAAAGGCCTCGGCGAGCCTGGGCGTGCCGGTCAAGGTGCGTGGCGATGCCGACCTTTCAATCCTGCCGACGCCGAGTTTGCGCCTCGCGGACGTCCGGGTCGGACCTTCCGAGGCGCCGATCCTGACGCTGGGGCGCCTGCGCGCCAAGGTGGAGCTTACCGGTCTCCTCAAGGGCGAGATCAACATCATTTCGGTTCAGCTCGATCGGCCGCGATTGACGCTGGACGTTGCCGATCTCGCTCATGCGGGGGGGCGGATGCGGATCGGCCGCTTCGGGCCCGAGCAGATCTCGCTCGACGAGATGGACATTCGCAACGGCGAGGTCGACCTCAGGGACAGCCGGCGCGGCGCCTCCTGGCGCATCGGCGAGATCAATGCGCTCATGCAGGCGCGCTCGCTGGAAGGACCCGGGCATTTGCAGGGCGGCTTCCGGCTCGGCGGCGACTCCTACAGCATCGATGTCGGGGTCGGACGGCTGGCCGACGGCCGTATGCCTTTGAAAGCGAGCCTGATACCGGCAGCAAAACCTCTGGTGCTGACGGTCGCCGGCGATCTCGTCACAGATGGCGAGGATGGCCTCGCCTTGAAGGGCAGCTTCGATCTTTCCGGCCTCAAGCCGGACACGGAAGCTGCGCCCGAGCAACCGCAATCGCCGCTCGCGCTTTTGCGGACGAAGGGCGAGTTCGAGCTCACAAGCGAAAAGCTCGCCTCGGAAGACTTCACCTTTGCCTACGGGCCGGAAGCGAACGCGGTGCAGGCGACCGGCCATGGCGAACTCGCATTCGTGCCGGAACCGCGCTTCGCCATTGCACTCGATGCGCGGCAGATCGATCTCGATCGGGCGCTCGGGGGCGGTGCAGGCAAACCGATCGCTATCGAGAAAGCAGCCGAGAGGCTTGTCGCCGGACTCACGGATCTGCCGAGGCCCGCGGTTCCCGGCACATTGAACCTCGACGCGCAAGGCGTCGTCGTCGGCGGCAGCGTCATTCAGGCGGTCGGGACCGATGTGAAGCCGACAAAGAGCGGCTGGAGAGTGGACATCCTGTCCGCGGTGCTGCCTGGGGCGACCCGTATCGATGTGAGCGGCGACATCGATACGGCGACGCCGACTTTCCACGGCCACGGCCGGATCGCTTCGGAGCGTCCCGCGGCCTTTGCCGCCTGGTGGCGCGGCGATGCGGGGGAGGCGGTGCGCCTCGACCGGTTCCGGGTGGAGGCGGATCTCGATCTGTCGCAACGCCGGCAGACGGCGCAGAATCTGGTCGCGGAGATCAACGACGGGACGATCGACGGGGCGATTTCCATGCGCCGTTTCGCGCGCACAGGAGAAACATTTGCCGACGTGACGCTGAGCGCCGAGAATGTGGCACTCGAAGAGGCCGAGGCGGTCACGGGCCTTCTCGCCGGAGACGATCTGCGCAATGGCAATTTTGCCCGTGTGGCGATGTCGCTTGCAGCGCAGAACCTTTCTGTCGGCGGGGCGGAGGCGGCCTCCGTCAACCTGGAAGGGGTCTTGACCGGCGACAGTCTAGATATTGCCACCTTGTCGATCGCCGATCTCGCCGGTGCCGATATCAATGCCTCGGGTCGGATCGAGAACTTCTTCGCGGCGCCGCGGGGCCGGCTTTCGGCCGATATCGTGGCTGAGAACCTTTCAGGCGCGGCGGCTTTTCTGCGGGGTCTTCTGCCACAGAGCCCGCTTGCGGAACGTCTGGTCGCGCGCGCCGACGCGCTGTCGCCGGTCGATGCCAGTCTGGTCGCGACCGCAGAGACGGATGGCGCGCAGACGCTGGAGCTTTCCGGCAACTTTGCCGGAACGCGCCTGACGCTGACGGCCGATGGGCGTGGCGGCTTCAACGATCCGGATGAGCTTTCCGGGCAGGCCGATCTCCTCGTGCAATCGCAGGATTCGGCATCTCTGCTTGCACAGCTCGGCCTCGACGTCGTGCCGTTGCCCGGGAGTGGCCCGGCTCGGTTAAGCCTGAAAATGAATGGATCGGCCGGCGAGGGTGCCGATCTCGAGGCGAGGGGACGTGTCGCCGGCATCGATTTCGGCTTTGACGGGCGCGGCGAGTTCGGTGGCGATACGCCCTCTCTTGCGGGTCCGCTGACGCTTTCGGCCGACGATGTCGATCCTACCCTCCTTCTTGCCGGTGTGGCGCTGCCCGGGATCGGCGAAGGCCACGCTCTGGCGGCGAGCGGGCCGTTCAAGCTCTCGGGCGGCACGGCCGAGCTCGATCTCGAGAATGCGTCTTTCGATGGGCAGTCGATTGGCGGTGTTCTGACCGCTCAAGCGGATGGCGGCCTGGCGATCGGCGGCGATCTTCGTCTGCAGAACGTCTCTTTGCCATTTCTCCTGGCTGCGCCATTCGGGATCACGCCCACCTATGTGGAGGAGGCGTGGCCGACTCAGGCTTTCGCCCCGGCTCTGCCCAGTGGGATTTCTCTCGATCTCGCCGTCAAGGCGCAGGAGGGGGCGACGGGGCTCGCAATGCCTCTGCGCAATCCGGCCTTCAAGCTTCGTTACGATGGGGGACGTCTGCGCCTCGATCAACTCACCGGCGGTTTTGCCGGCGGCGAGCTCAGCGGCGCTCTGTCGGCAGGCGGCGGCGAGGGTGCCCAGCCGCTGACGTTGCAGCTGTCTCTCAAGGATGCGGTTCTCGCCGAACTCGTCTGGCACGAAGACGGCCGTCCTGTTGCCGCGGGGCGGCTTTCCTCGTCGCTCGAGCTGATGGGGCGCGGCCGGTCTTTCTCCGGCATGGTCTCCGCCTTGAACGGGAGCGGCTCCTTCACCCTGCGCGACGGTCTACTGCGGTATCTGAACCCGCAGGCTTTCGGCTCCGTCATTCGCGCCGCCGATGCCGGACTGAAGCTTGAACGTCAACCGGTTGCGGCCGCGTTTTCTGGCCATCTCGATGCCGGCACGCTTTTCTTCGATGAGGCGACGGGCTCGTTCTCGGTCACCTCCGGGACGGCGCGTCTGTCGACGCTGCAGGTGGAGGGGAGCGAAAGCGCGACCGTTCTCGGCAACGCTTCGATCGACTTGAACCGGATGCAGCTCGCCTCCGACTGGTCCTTGAAGGTCGATCCCGGCCAGGATGCGGTGACGGGCGCGCAGCCCGAAGTCGGGATCGTCTTTTCCGGGCCTCTTGCCGATCCGGGCCGTCATATCGACATCACGCCCTTCCTCGGCTTTCTGACGGTGCGCGCCTTCGAACAGGAGGTGGAGCGGGTCGAGAAGCTTCAGAACGAAATCCTGGAAGGCGAGAGGTTGCGTCGCGAGCTAAAGCGCCAGCGCGAAGAGAAACAGCGCCAGGAGCGCGAGAAGGCGGCCCAGGCTGCAGCAGAGAAGGAGGCGGCCGAGAAGGCGGCTGCAGAGAGGGCGGCGGAGGAGGCGGCTGAGCGGGCCGAAGAGGCGGCTGAGAAAACAGCTCCCGGCGTGCAGCAAGGCGAGGCGGACGCGGCCCGGCCCGACGCTCCATCAGGGGATGGAACGCAAGGGAATGGCACCCAAGAGCGCCCGGAAAAGCCCGAAGCGAGAAGTTCGGCGCCGCAGCCGCAGGGCTCAGAAACAGATCAGGAGACGTTCGGGCGTCGGCTCGGCCGCATTCTGGATGAGCCTGTTCCGGAGGCCCCCACCGTGATCACACCGGAACGTGGCGGCAGCGGCGCGCCGCTCGACCTCCTGCCGTCGCTGTCGGAATAAGCTTCAGCCGTTCTCTTCCAGCCGGTGCTGGAGATCCTCAAGAACGGCAATGCGCAGCGCGGAGGAGAGGTTGTCGGTCTCCCGCCGCGCATCGATTTCCTCGATCAGAGCGGCAAGCGGCATGTCGCGCGTTGCGGCCATCGCCTTCAGCTCGGTCCAGAAGGGATCCTCCAGACTGACGCTCGTGCGATGTCCGGCGATGACGACGGAGCGCTTTTTCACATCGTGACGACGGGCAGGGCCGTGCTCCGTTCAGTTCCCGGAGCCGGGCAGAGGCAGAAGGGCCTCAGGCGGGGGCGGCGGGGTGATGCGGATCGTCGGGTTCGGCTCCACCGAACTGTCGGGTTGCAGGGGTGCCGGGTCTTCCGAGGACGGCGGCACAGGCGTGGATGCCGGCTTCGTGCAGGCGGAGCGCATCGTACGCAATGCCGCTGCCGATCCCTTTAAGGTGAGATCGAGGCGCTGTTGACCGACCGCGACGTTGAGGCTGTCGCCGACGGACAGCGCGTAGAGGAGAGGGTCGCTCTCCTTGATCGTCACTTCCGGGACGAAGCCGCCATAGAGCTCGCTCTGGTGCAGGCGCCCGTCGCGGCGGAAGATATCCCGATCGACCTCGAACGCGACTTCGACGAGATCGCCTTCCAGCGCGCTCTCGATGGCAATGGTCGGGCGAACTGTGATGTCGCCGCCCGCAAGCGTGCAGCTGATGTCGAGCGGCACGTCATCGCACTGATCGCAACCCGCGATGAAGGCGGCGGCCCCACTGTCGGTAAGAGAGGAGCGCCAGGAATAAGAACCGCCACTCGGCTCAGTGGACTCTGATGCCGTCGGCGCCTGTGTGCCGCTCTGATCCGGGGTTCCGGTCTGAGGCTGCGCTTGCGGCTGCTGGCTGGGTGAAGGCTCTGTCTGAGGCGGCACCTGCATCGGGATTTGCCGGATGGTGCCGGGCGCCTGATCCTGCGCGAGCGCCGTCGACGGCGTGGCGAGAAGCGACAAAGCGAGAAGGCGAGACATCATCTGCATGGCAACCTCATGGTTTCTCCTCGCCCTCAGGCGGTCTGCTGCGGAAATGGCCGTCCAGACGATGCGCCTCCTGGGCGAGCTCGTCACGCTCTCTCTGCCGTTCGGCCGTGCTTAGCCCGTGCCGCCGGCGGTTTTCCGCAGCGTCTTTTTCCTTGGCCTGACGCGCCGCCCGTTTGCGGGCGGTGCGCAGATTGACGATCTCGGCCATGGGCTCCTGCTCAGCGCGGCCCGATCATGTTTTCCGGGCGGACGATCTGGTCGAATTCCTCCGGCGTGACGAAGCCGAGGCCGACGGCCTCTTCCTTCAAGGTCGTGCCGTTCTTGTGCGCCGTCTTGGCGACCTTGGTGGCGTTGTCGTAGCCGATCTTCGGCGCGAGTGCCGTCACCAGCATCAAGGAGCGCTGCATCAATTCCGAAATGCGCTCTTCATTCGCCTGAATGCCCACCACGCATTTGTCGGCGAAGGACCGGCAGGCGCCGGCGAGGAGATCGATCGACTGCAGCATGTTGTAGGCGAGGACCGGCTTGTAGACGTTGAGCTCGAAATGCCCCTGGCTGCCGGCAATGCCGATCGTGGTGTTGTTGCCCATCACCTGAGCGCAGACCATGGTCATCGCTTCGCACTGGGTCGGATTGACCTTGCCCGGCATGATCGAGGAGCCCGGCTCATTTTCCGGCAGGATCAGTTCGCCAAGACCGGAGCGCGGGCCCGAACCGAGAAAACGAATGTCGTTGGCGATCTTGAAGAGCGACACGGCGAGCGTGTTGATCGCGCCATGGGCCGAGACATAGGCGTCGTGGGTCGCAAGCGCCTCGAATTTGTTGGGCGCGGTACGGAAGGGCAGGCCCGTCGATTCGGCGACAGCGGCTGCGAATTTCTCGGCGAATTCCGGCTTGGTGTTGAGCCCGGTGCCGACCGCCGTCCCGCCCTGGGCGAGTTCGAAGAGATAGTCGACGCCTTCGCGCACACGGCGCAGACCGTAATCGAGCTGGGCGACGTAGCCGGAGAATTCCTGGCCGAGCGTGACGGGCGTCGCGTCCTGCGTATGGGTGCGGCCGATCTTGATGATGTCGGCGAAGGCGCGCTTGCGGTCGCGCAGAGCCTCGCGCAGATGTTCGACCGCCGGAATGAGGTGGTGCACGATCTCTTCCGCCGCCGCAATATGCATCGCCGTAGGGAAGGTGTCGTTGGAGGACTGGCTGCGGTTGACGTGGTCGTTCGGGTGGACCGGGTCTTTCGAGCCGAGCGTGCCGCCGAGCATCTCGATCGCACGATTGGCGATGACCTCGTTGGCGTTCATGTTGCTCTGGGTGCCCGAGCCCGTCTGCCAGATGACGAGCGGGAAATTGTCATCGAACTTGCCAGAGGCGACTTCCTGGCCGGCTGCGGAAATCGCGTCGGCGAGGCGGGGCTCGAGGTTGCCGAGGTCCTTGTTGACCTGCGCGGCCGCGCTCTTGATCAGGCCGAGTGCGCGGATGAGCGGCTTTGGCATCCGCTCATGGCCGATTTCGAAATTCTTGAGCGAGCGCGCGGTCTGTGCGCCCCAGTATTTGTCGGAAGGAACTTCCAGGGGGCCGAAGGAATCGGTCTCGGTACGCGTGCTCTCTGTCATGGTCGGGTCCGCCAGTTTTTCGGCCTTTTCCCATTGGCGGGCGCCGCAGGCAAGAGCCGGAGGCGGGAAAGAGGCTTTCAACCGACGGAGAACAGAAAAAGACGCGGACGCTCAGCCGTTTTTCTTGCGGAATGCGTCGAGAGAGACGACTTCGGCGCCCTCTTTGCCATCCTCGCCTTCGGCAGACGCCTCTGCGGTCTCCGCGCTTCCTTCCTTGCGCTCCATGACCGCCGGCGGAAGAGGGCTCGGCATCAGGCCGGGCTGTTCCTCTTCGCCAGGGAGCAGCCCTGGCATCGCCTCAGCCTCCGCGGCGGCGAGATTTTCGCCCTCCGTCTCCGGCACGTCGAACTTCAGGCCGAAGCTCGCATGCGGATCGACGAAAGCCTTGATCGCGCGGAAGGGGACGAGAAGACGTTCCGGTACGCCGTTGAAGGAGAGGCCGACCTCGAAGGTCGTCTCCGTGACGTTGAGGTCCCAGAACTGGTGCTGGAGGACGATGGTCATCTCTTCGGGGTACTGCGCCCTGAGGCGCGAGGAGATGCGCACGCCGGGATGACGGGTCTCGAAGGTCACGAAGAAATGGTGCTCACCGGGCAATCCGGTTTGCGCCACCTCGCCGATCACCTTGCGGATGACCTGCCTCAGCGCGTCCTGAGTGAGAATGTCGTAACGAATGAGGTCGCTTGCCATTGAGCAAAATTAGGTTGGCCGCGCGCGACGGGCAATATGCGCCAGGACGTTTCGGCCCCTCTGACACCGATTTGCAACGGCATGGAAAACGAAATGGAGGCTTCTGTTGCCAGGTGCCTCCGGACCCCGCCTGACGGGGCTAACCGCCAGGGCTTGAATCGAAGCAGTCAGGCTGCATTACGCAGCGAGACGAGCCTCAGCATAGTTGTCATTCGCAACTACAAGTTTTGGTCCGATAACGGTGGTACCATACCGAGCGAAAGTTCTACCTTTACACCCTCGTCGATCCTATTTCGCCCCCATCAACAGCGGCCCCTTGCAGGGAATCCGGCTTCTCCAGGCTCTCTGCCCTGGGCCGTTGATGGTGGAGGCGCCGGGTACCGCCCCCGGGTCCGATAGGCTTATTCCGTAGACCATTTATCGCCATAGTCGGCTTGCGCCGACGCGAGCCAATATAAGCGGTCCCTGCCGAATTTCAAAGGCTTGCCTGCACCGACTTCTGAGACGCGATAGGATTTCTCTGGAGCCCGGCCTCGCGATCGCCGAGTCTTCTCAGGTGTTTGCGCCTACCGGCTGCGAAAGCGATTCAGGATCTTCATCCGAAATTCGTGACGGTCCGGAAAGAGCGACGAGACAGCCGGCGAGAAGTCCCGCCACATGGGCGCCGAGATGCGGGGGCCAGGCGAGACCTGCTGAGAAGATCGGGCCGAAGGCCGCCTCCCACGCGATCTTCGCGACGTTTGCCGCCAGTGCGAAAAGCCAGATTCTTTCGCGCGTCTCTTTCCACAGGCCGAGGGTGAGCGCCGCATAGAGCGTATTGAGGACGGCCGAGAGGCCGCAATAGCGCAGTGTGTCGGGGAAGACGGCGAGGAGGGTGGCCGTGACCGCCAGACCGCCGAAGCCGAAAATGTGGAGGGCGAGCCGGCGCGGGCCGCCGAAAGGTGCGAGCTCGTAGGCGATGCCGAGCGCCAGAAGGGCACCCAGATTGTAGCCGAGATGGTGCAGGTCGAGATGAACGAGATGGCCGGTGACGAGCCGCCAGACCTCGCCAGCTTCGATCGCAGCCCGATCATAGACGAGGCCGGATGGCGTGCCGCCGGCGAGGGCGTAGAGAGCGGCGGTCAGGGCTGCGAGGCCGAGGGTGAACCACGGCAGGCGAGGCCTGCCGTGGAACGCGTTTGCGGGCGCATGCATCAGGCGGTCTCCCGCCGGCGCAAACGGAGCGTGCCGCAGAGAACGAGGATTGCGAGGATGAGGCCCGGCAGGCCAATGGCGCCGGAGCCGCCTGAGCCACCGCCCGAATGGGAGGGACGCGGGGCGTCGAACATCGGGGCCTGGGTATCGACCCGGGTCGACGGTGCCGGCGCGCTCATGCGCTTCTCGCGTGCCGTCTCCTCGACAGCGAGCCGATCACGGTTGCTGCGATCGATCGCCAGCTCCTCGAACCGCTCGTCGCGCACCACCAGCATGGAGGTGAAGGGGGAGAGGATGCCGTATTCCTTGGAGGTGTCGATGACCGATTGCTTGACGTCGGCGTCGCTGCCCAAGAGGTCGAGCTTGCGAAGCTCCTGCTCGATTTCGGCAAAGGCCCAAAGCCGCTCCAGCTCCGGGTTGAGGTTCGCCGTCTCGGGGAAGGCGAAGCTGGCTTCATAAGAAACCGGCTTGCCGGAAATCTCGCCGGAAAGCGTCAGCTCCGCGTCGCCGGCGCCGCGGTAATGGCCGAAGAGGACCATCTGTTCGCCGCGATAGAGGGTGCGGATGCCTTTGCGGCGGAGATCGTCGATGGTGAGGCCGCTACCGGACGGGTCGAGATCGAGCTTCACGCCATGAAGCGCCTCGTGGGTCACTTTTGCCGTCGCCTGCAAGAGGACGCCGATGATGTCGTCGGAATTGGAGACCGCGCTCGCGAAGCCGCCCGATTCCAATGTCATCGGCTCAAGCAGCGGGCGGTTGGCGCTGTTGCCCATGATGGCGGTGAAGAGACGCACATCCTGCTCTTTCACCAGAGCGAGAAAATCCTTCACCTCCGTGCGGCCGACATTGGCGACGCCGTCGGTGACGAGGACGAGGGCGCTCGTGCGGTCGGCGTCGGCCGCGTCGAGGCCGAGCTTGAGGCCGTCGTAGAGGTTGGTGCCACCCTCAGCGTCGACGTTCCGCACCCATTCGAGAGCCTGCGAAATGCTCTCCTCATTGGCATTCATGAAGCCGTGGGTGAGTTCGCGGGCGCTGTCATTGAAATAGACGATGCGGAAGCGGTCGTCGGGATTGAGCTGGCCGAGGGCGCGCGAGACGCCTTCCGTGAGGCTCGACATCTTGCCGCCCATGGAGCCGGAGCGATCGAGCACAAAGATGAAGTCGCGGCCTTCGGTGATCGGCTTTAAATCCATGCCGGGCGTCAGCGTCAGCATGAAGGTGCCGCGGCCATCGCTCTCCGGTTTGTAGGCGAGCATGTCGACGCGGGCCGGCTCGTTCTCGGCCTGGCGCCAATAAACGACGATGTCGGTGTCGAGTTTGAAGCTCGGTGTGGGCTGTGCGGTCGCCGGCGCGTCCTCGTCGGCAGGCGCGGCGTCGTCGACAGGAGCGGAATCCGCTTTGGGGGTGGCGGCCGCGTTGTCGATATGGACGCGCCAGCCGCCATCCGGATCCTTTGAGATGGCGGCGTCCGGATGGGCCGGGAGGCGCAGGGCCTCGACCGTATAGTCGGTGCGCAGGTGGAGATCGAAGCTGAAGCGGCCCGTGACGGTTTCGTTCGCGGTCCAGAAGGCGAGCTTGTCGTCGTCAACGCCGCCTTCTTCCAGCGGATAGACGAAGCGGCCGATGCCGGTGTCGAGCTTCGCCGGCTGGATGTAGGCGAGGCGGATCTTGACGTCCTTTCCCGCCCGCACGGGCCAGACGGTCATGTCGAAGGTCTTGTAGGCGTCCTGCTCGGCAATTGCCGTTTCACGACCGGCCGCCTTCTCGCCCTCGTAGATCTTTCGGGCCTCCTCCTTCTCCAGGACTTCGGCCGTCACCGGCTTGCCGTCGATCCAGTAGGTGAATTCCGACACGGCCGCGCGTTCCGGAACCGGGAAGGAGTAGATCGCCTCCATGTCTTCGGCGTTCGGATTGGCAAAGGTCTGTTCGACCGTGACGACGGCATAGCCGCCTTCCACCACCACATCGACCGCCTGGTCGCGCAGATCGAGGGCGGGCGTCCCGTCCTTCGGCGTCATCAGACCGGCCGCATCGGCGGCCGGGGCTGTGGCGACGACGCCGAGCGCCAGGCCGGCCGCGAGCGTGAGCCGTTTCAGGGTTTGCGTGATCATCCTCGTCTCCATCCTTGAACAACGTTCATGAACATTGTTCATCTCTAGCTGATATGTGAACATGGTTCAAGCCCGAGTGGCGGCATTGTGCGAACTGCGCTAAGCGGAAGTGCAGGAGGGTCGAATTTGGCCGAGGTTTCTGGCACGCGGCGGCGGAGCGCCGACATCAGGTCCGCCATGATCGACGCGGCGGAGCGCATCGTCAGCGAGGAAGGCGTGTCGGCCGTCACGGCTCGGCGCGTCGCCTCCGAAGTCGGCGTTGCCGTCGGCACCACCTATAACGTCTTCGAAAATCTCGGCGCGCTGATTGCGGCCGTGAATGCCCGCACATTTGCGGCACTTGCCGAGACGATGTCGGAGGTGGAGGTCGAAGGCCGCGCGACGCGCGAGGTGCTGCTCGACTTCGCCGATCGCTACGCCGACTTCGTCCATCGGAACGAGCGCCGCTGGCTCGCCGTCTTCGAGACGGAAATGCCTGCCGACGGAGCCGAGCCGCCGAATCAGCCAACGGTCGACCGTCTCTTCGCCACGCTGGAGCGGGCGATCCGCGCACATGACCGGCGCATCGACGACAAGCTTGCCAGCCAGTCGGCGCGGGGCCTGTGGGCGGCCGTCCACGGGCTTCTCATCCTTTCCGCCGCCGGCCGTCTCGGCGCCATCCGCCTCGACAGCGTGCGGCCGACCATCGAGCATCTCGTCCAATGCCACCTTGCCGGGCTCGAAGAGCTGGTGAAGCGGCGCAAGGACGGCGACCAGCTGCCAATGTTCTGAATTCTCTTGCGAACTGAGCCAATGTGACGGCCCGTGGAAGATCGACGCTCGGACGGGGCCTGAGAATCACGCTAGGTATTCTTGATGCAGCAATATCTCGATCTCCTCCGGCGCGTGCTCGATGAGGGCAGCGTCAAGGGCGACCGCACCGGAACCGGCACGCGCTCCGTCTTCGGCCACCAGATGCGCTTCGACCTCGCGGACGGCTTTCCGTTGCTCACGACGAAGAAGCTGCATCTGAAATCGATCATTCACGAACTTCTGTGGTTCCTCGCCGGCGACACCAACATCCGCTATCTGAATGACAACGGCGTGCGGATCTGGAACGAATGGGCCGACGAGAACGGCGATCTCGGACCGGTCTATGGCCGGCAATGGCGCTCCTGGGCGACCCCAGACGGGCGCCAGATCGACCAGATATCTCAAGTGGTTGAGACCATCCGTTCGAATCCTGATTCACGCCGGATGATCGTCACGGCCTGGAACCCGGCCGATGTCGATCAGATGGCGCTGCCGCCCTGTCATTGCCTGTTCCAGTTCTACGTCGCCGACGGGAAACTTTCCTGTCAGCTCTATCAGCGCTCGGCCGACGTGTTTCTGGGCGTGCCCTTCAACATCGCCTCCTATGCGCTTCTCACCTTGATGATGGCGCAGGTGACGGGGCTCGAGCCGGGCGATTTCATCCACACCTTTGGCGACGCGCATCTCTACGCCAACCATGTGGAGCAGGCGAAGCTGCAGCTGTCGCGCACGCCGCGGTCGCTGCCGCGCATGGACCTCAATCCCGCCGTCGGCTCGATCTTCGATTTCACCTACGACGATTTTCACCTGGAGGGATACGATCCTCATCCGCATATCGCGGCGAAGGTGGCAGTGTGACGGCGCGCAAAATCTCTCTCGTCGTTGCGGTGGCGCGCAACGGCATCATCGGACGAGATGGCGGGCTGCCCTGGCGCGTGCGCGGCGACATGAAGCGTTTTCGGGCCGTCACCATGGGCAAGCCCATCATTATGGGGCGGCGAACCTGGGAGAGCCTGAAGGGGCCGCTTCCCGGCCGCAGCAATCTCGTCGTCACCCGCCAGGAAGTTTATGAGGCGCCGGGCGCGACGACGGCTCGCTCCTTCGAGGACGCGCTTGCGTTGGCCGAAGATGAGGCGGAACGGCTCAACGCCGATGAAATCTGCGTGATCGGCGGGGCCGGGATCTTTGCCGCGGCGCTTCCGCACGCCTCTCTGCTCCACTGGACGGAAATCGCGGCAGAACCCGAGGGAGACGTTGCGTTTCCGCCTTTCGAGCGCACCGAGTGGCATGAGATTTCCTGCGATCGGCTGCCTGCGCATGAGGGCGACACGGCGGAAGCCGTCTACCGGCTGTTGGAACGGAGATGACGCAATTGCCTCGGCGACGCTTGCGCTGGCTTTCCCGCTATCCCATGTGGCCCGCGGCACCAGCATCTCTCTATGGCAAATCGGTTTCGGCGATCGCCCTAGCAGCATGACGGTGGCCAGCGGATTGGCGGTTCGCATCCGCAGACGGGCGGGCGTTGATGGGCGGGCAGGGCTCGCCTATAACCGCGCGCAAGGCGCGGATGGGGTCAAACGAGGAGGCTAAATGCCCTGGAGTAACAACAATAACGGTGGTGGCCCGTGGGGTAATCCCGGCGGTGGCAACCGTGGCGGACCTTGGGGGTCTGGGCCGCAGCCGTCCGGCCCACAGCAGCCGGATCTTGAAGATCTCATTCGACGCGGTCAGGACAAGCTGCGCGGCATGTTTCCGAATGGCGGCCGCGGCAATCTTGCGATCGCAGCGGTCGTTGCGATCATACTGGTCGCCATCTGGCTGACCAACGCGATCTACACGGTACAGCCGGACGAGCTTGGTCAGGAATTGGTGTTCGGCAAGCCGAAGCCGCAGGTCGAGGAACCGGGCCTGCATTTCCATCTGTGGCCGTTCGAGACCGTGGAAATCGTCACCATCCGGCAGCGCCGCGAGACGATCGGCACGAGTTCTGCGCGCAACAACGACCCCAACAGCCTCATGCTGTCGGGCGATCAGAACATCGTCGACGTGGTTTTCACCGTGATCTGGCGGGTGAGCAGCCCCAAGGATTTCCTCTTCAACGTCGCCGATCCCGAGGGCTTCGTACGCCGCGTCGCCGAGAGCGCCATGCGCGAATATGTCGGCCGCTCGCGCGCCGAAGAGGTGCGCACGGAACGTCGCGCGGAAGTCGAGGATCAGGTCCGCGCCCTTTTGCAGGGCACGCTCGACAATTACGGCGCCGGCATCACCATTGTGGGTGTTCAGCTCGAACGCGCCGATCCTCCGTCTGAGGTCGCGGATGCCTTCGAAGAAGTGCAGCGTGCCCAGCAGGATCTCGATCGCTACCAGCGCGAGGCCGAGCAATACGCGAACAAGCGGCTCGGTGAAGCGCGGGGTGAGGCGTCGAAAACCCGCGAGGCCGGCCGCGCCTTCAAGGAATCGACGATCGCCGAAGCTCAGGGTGAGGCTCAACGCTTCATCTCCGTCTTCAACGAATACCGGCTCGCGCCGGAGGTGACGCGCAAGCGCATCTATCTGGAAACGCTGGAGGGCGTGCTGCGGGACTCCAACAAGGTCATCATGGAAACGGACGGAAACGGCTCGGGTGTCGTGCCTTATCTGCCGCTGAACGATCTGCCGGCCAGCAATGCGCGTAGATCCTCATCGTCCAATTCAAGCAGCTCGCGCACGAGCCAGCAGGGGAGCAATCAATGAGGCGTTTGTGGATTCTCCTCGTCGCAGCGATCTTGATCCTGATTCTGGTCTATTCCTCCATCTTCGTCGTCAACGAGCGGCAGCAGGCCCTGGTCCTGCGTTTCGGTGAGATCAACCGGGTGATCAAGGAGCCCGGGCTCTACTTCAAGATCCCGACCAATTTCGTGGAGACGGTGCAGATCATCGAGGATCGGCTCCTGTCGTTCGATCTCGAAAACATCCGCGTGCAGGTGCGCGATGGCCGGCGCTATCTCGTCGATGCGTTCCTCGCCTACAAGATCGTCGATCCGCGCAAATTCCGGGAAAACGTTTCGGGTTCGCTCGAAGTCGCCCAGCAGAACCTGCAGACAAGGCTCGATGCCTCTCTGCGGCGGGTCTACGGTCAGCGCTCCTTCGAGGCTGCCCTGTCGGCAGAACGCGTCGCGATGATGGTGGAAGTACGTGATCAGCTCCGCCCGCTTGCCGTCGATCTCGGTATCGAAATCGTCGACGTGCGCATCAAGCGGACCGATCTTCTTCCCGAGGTGTCGCAGCAGACCTTCGATCGGATGAAGGCGGAACGTCTCGCAGAGGCGGCGGAGCTTCGCGCTCGCGGTACGGAGCAGGCGGCCCGCATCAGGGCCGAGGCCGATCGCGAGGCGCAGGTGACGGTCGCCGAGGCGAGCCGCGATGCCGATATCCTCCGCGGTGAGGGCGAAGCGCAGCGCAACTCAATCTTCGCGAACGCCTATGGTCAGGACGAAAACTTCTTCGAGTTCTATCGCTCGATGAGGGCCTACCAGAACGCGATCCAGGGCACCGGCACGACGATGCTCTTGAAGCCGGATTCGGAGTTCTTCCGCTATTTCCAGGATGCGGTGCCGAGCGGTTCATTGCCCGCACCCCAGCCTGGACCGGCGCAACCCGCCGCCACCCCGAATGGGGCCGGCGGGGCGGATGCGACCGGAACGGACGGGCCTCAGGATTCGGGGGCTGCCTCGGCTGATGACGAGAGCGGTGCCCAGAGCGAAGGCGAGGGGAGCAACACCTCGCCTTCGGGCGCGTCTGCGGGTGCCGCGGATGGGGCGTCTTCGTCTCCGTCCGACGGTACGTCCGGCACCGACGGGACGAGCCCCGCCAGCCCTGATTCCAATGGCGACGCCGGCGAGCCGGGTGTGCCGACGGGCGAACCGACGCCGACCGCCATCCCGCAATGAGCGACCTGTTCGCCGCCTTCGGCCTCGTTCTTGCCCTGGAAGGTGCGTTATACGCGCTATTTCCTGACTTCATGAAGCGAGTGGCCGAACAGGCGGTGGCTAGTCCGAGCGACATGCTCAGAACCGTCGGCCTGGTTTCGGCGGGTTTCGGAGTTGCCCTCGTCTGGTTGGCTCGAGGTTGAGCAAGCGAGGCGGGGGCATAACGTCGGCTTGAGGAGGTTGTTTGATGGGTGAGCGCAATTCGGTCAGCATGGTCGCGCGGACCGGCATCGGCCTTGTCCTTGCGGCGATGGTGACGCTGACAGCCAGCCTCGCCGCCGCCCGACCCGTGCCGGAGAGTTTTGCCGATCTGGCGGAAAGCCTCCTCGATTCCGTCGTCAACATATCGACTTCGCAACGGGTGCGCGCCTCACGCGGCATTCCGGTTCCGGAGGTCCCCGAAGGCTCACCCTTCCAGGAGTTCTTCGAAGATTTCTTCAATCGCAATCAGAGCGAGGGCGAGCAGCCCTCGCGACGGGTGCAGTCTTTGGGCTCCGGCTTCGTGCTGGATTCCTCGGGGCTCATCGTCACCAACAACCACGTCATCGCCGACGCCGACGAGATCGTCGCGAACTTCGCCGACGGCACGAAGCTCGAAGCCGAGGTCGTCGGACGTGACACCAAGACCGATCTCGCGCTTCTCAAGGTGAACCCGCCGCATCCGCTCAAGGCGGTCGAATTCGGCGATTCGGAGCATCTGCGCATCGGTGATTGGGTGATGGCGATCGGCAATCCGTTTGGATTCGGCGGCACCGTCACGGTGGGTATCGTCTCGGCGCTCGAACGCGACATCAATTCAGGGCCATACGACAAATTCATTCAGACCGATGCCTCGATCAACCGCGGCAATTCGGGCGGTCCCCTGTTCAACCTCGACGGCAAGGTCGTCGGCATCAACACGGCGATCATTTCGCCGACCGGCGGATCGATCGGCATCGGATTTGCCGTTCCGGCCGAAATCGCCATGCCGGTCATCGAGCAGCTTCGCGAATTCGGCGAAACGCGCCGCGGCTGGCTCGGCGTGCGGATCCAGGAAGTCACGGACGAAATCGCCGAAAGCCTCGGCATGGACAAGGCCGAAGGTGCGCTGATCGCCGGCGTGACCGATGGCGGGCCGGCGGCGGAAGCGGGCATTCAGCCCGGCGACGTCATCATCAATTTCGACGGACGTCAGGTTGCGTCGATGCGCGAATTGCCGGGCATCGTGGCCGATACGCCGGTCGGCAAGGACGTTGAGGTCACGCTTCTGCGCAAGGGCGAGAAACTGACGGTCACCGCGCGCCTGGGCCGGCTCGAGGAAGAGCAGACGGTTTCGACGCTTTCCGGTGACGACACGCCCGGCTCCGATATGGACACCGACGAAGCGGTCCAGACGCTCGGCCTGACGCTCGAGGTTTTGAGCGACGACGCGCGGAGCGAATACGGGATTGCCGACGATATCGAAGGGGTTCTCATCTCTGCGGTGGAGCCCGGGAGTGTCGCGGAGGAAAACCAGATCGCAGCCGGAGACGTCATCGTCGAAGTGAGCCAGGAGGCCGTCACCGAGCCCGAAGACGTTACGGCGCGCATCGAGCGGCTGCGGGCTCAGGACCGGCAGTCGGCTCTCTTTCTGATCGCCAGTCCAGACGGCGACCTGCGTTTCGTGGCGATCCGGCTCGACGATCAGCCGTCAGAAGATACCCCGGCCGAGGAGAGCCCTGAGCAATAATCTCAGGCTCTCTGGCGCTGCCGAGCCTCCCACGCGTCGCGCGTGATCGAATAGGCCACGTGCGGCCGCAGAGCGGAGTTCTCGCGCAAAAGCGGGTGGTCGAAATCCTTGGCGCGGTCGCGCAACATGCCGATCCGCTCCATGACGCGGCGCGATTTGACATTGGCCGGGACGGTGAAAGAGATCACCTCGTTGAGGGCAAGCGGACCGAAGGCATAGGCGAGGCTTTCGGTCGCCGCTTCCGTGGCATAGCCCTTGCCCCATTCGGCGCGTTTCAGCCGCCAGCCCACTTCCACGGCGGGCGTGAAAGGCGCCTCGAAATCCGTGTGCTGCAGCCCCGCGAAGCCGACCGGCTCTCCGTCCGTCTTCCGCTCCAGCACCCAGAAGCCGAAGGTATGGACCAAAAAATGGCCCTTCAGGTTCTCGAAGATGGCGTCGGATTCCGCCCGGCTGCGGGTCGTCTCGAAGAAGCGCATCACCTCCGGGTCGGCGTTGAGATCGGCCCAGAAATCGCGGTCGCTCTCTTGCCAGGGGCGCAGGATCAGGCGCTCTGTTTCAAGTCTGGTCATGCCTCACCCGCCTCTGCCTCATGGAATTCCTCACGCGTATAGCCCTGGAGATAAAGAAGGGCGGTGAGGTCGCCATGGCGAATGTCGGCATCCGCTTCGCGCACCAGGGCCGGCTTGCCGTGCAGGGCGACACCCAGACCTGCGAGCGCAATCATTCCGACATCGTTGGCTCCGTCACCGACGGCGATGACATCCTCTGCCGCGAGGTCGTGACGGGCGAGGGTCGCCTTCAGCGTTTCGACCTTGGCGTTGCGGCCGAGGATCGGTTCGGCGACCTTGCCGGTGAAACGGCCGTCTTCGTGGAGAAGGCGGTTGGCGTGGAATTCTTGGATGCCGAGCATTTTGGCGATTTTCTCGGCAAAAATGGTGAAGCCGCCGGAGACCAGAACGGTGTGAGCGCCCGCGGCGCGCATGGTGGCGACCAGCGTCCGCCCGCCTGTCTTCAAAGTGATGCGTTCCGCCAGAACGCGGTCTGCCACGTCGACCGGAAGATTTTTGAGAAGGCCGACCCGCTCTTTGAGTGCCGGCTCGAAAGCGAGTTCGCCGGCCATCGCGCGGGCTGTGATGTCGGCCACATGTTCTCCAATGCCCGCCTCGGCCGCCAACTCGTCGATGCATTCCTGGTCGATGAGGGTGGAATCCATGTCGGCGATCAAAAGCCGCTTGCGCCGGTTCGCCGCCGGCATGGCGGCCACATCGATGGCGCCCGGGCCGATCACCTGCCGTGCCGCGGCGAGGGCCGATGCGCTCATGCCGGCAAACGGCAGGTCGCAGGCTTCACCTTCACACAGCCATTTCGGGTTGCCCGCCGCAAGGCCGGCCCGGCCGAGCTCGGCCGTCACTGCGACGATCAGCTCCTCGGTGACAGGCGCTTTCCGTTTCGAGCCGATCAGCGTTAGGACGGACTGCATGAGAATTGATCCTGAACATGTGGCGGAAGGCGAGGTCGTGCTGATAGCGGGGCCTACGGCGAGCGGCAAGACACAGCTTGCGCTCGATTTGGCCGAGGGGCTTCACGCGCGGGGCCGCCGAGCCGTGGTCGTCAACGCCGATGCCATGCAGGTTTACCGCGATCTCCGGGTGTTGACGGCACGTCCGCAGCCTTCCGAGATGCGCGATCTGGAGCATCGACTTTTCGGGCATGTCGATGCGGCGGACCGCTATTCTGTCGGTCGCTGGCTGTCGGAGGTCGGTGCCGTCCTCTCTGCCGTGCAGGAGGAGGGAGCGACCGCCATATTCGTGGGCGGGACCGGCCTTTATCTAAAGGCTCTGACGGAAGGCCTTTCTCCGATCCCGGAGATTGCGCCCGAAATTCGCGACGAGGTGCGGGCGCGCGCCGAGCGGGAAGGCAGCGATGCCATGCTCCGCTGGCTAGAGACGCTCGACCCGCGGGCGGCGGGGACCGTCAGGCCCGGCGACACCCAAAGGGCCGTGCGGGCGGTCGAAGTGAAGCTTTCGACAGGACGCTCGCTCCTCGATTGGCAGAACGAGACGCGCGAGCCGGCGCTCGTGAGCGAGGCGAAACGCTTCATCCTGCTGCCGCAGCGCGAGGCGGTCTACCGGGCGATCGACAGGCGCTTCGGCGTGATGATCGACGAAGGTGCGCTTGAAGAAGTCCAGGCGTTGATGGCGCGCGATCTTGCGGCCGATCTGCCGGCGATGAAGGCGATCGGCGTGCGGCCGCTTTCCGCCTATCTGCGGGGCGAGATCGCTCTCACGGCTGCGGTCGAGCGGGGAAAGACGGAAAGCCGTCGCTATGCCAAACGGCAGCTGACCTGGCTGCGCCACCAATGCGGCGAGGGCTGGTGCGAGATCCACGCCTGATGGCGCTCCTCTGGTGGCAGCCGGTGCTCAGGCTGTCGCCGGCGGTGTGGCTTTCCGTGGAACGAACAGCCGATGTTTTGCGCCCGGGCGCGCTTCTCCCGGCGCCGCCGGCGTCGCCTCCATTTCGGCGCCGAGGCTGCGCGACATCGAGGAAACGATGACACGACCGAGGCCCGGCCCCTCGGTCTCGTCGAGCGCATAGCCGATGCCGTTGTCGACGATTTCGATCACGCAGCCCTTGGCCGGATCTTCGACCGCATAGGAGCGAATGAGGATTTCGCCGCGCTCGCCATCGGGAAACGCGTATTTGATGGCATTGGTGACGAGTTCGTTGACGATGATGCCGATCGACACAGCATCCTTGCTCGGCAATTGGAACGGTTCGGCCTCGAGTTTCAGCGTGATCGGCTTGCCCGCTGACAATTCCTGGAGGTCTTCCACGAGCGGCTCCAGATAGCCGTCGAGGCGAACCCAGTCGCGCCCGGCGAGAAGGTGCAGGCGACGCTGCGCCGAGGCGATGGCACCGATATGCTCGCGTGCGCCGTCGAGCACCGCTTTGGCCTCCTCGTTGTCGCTTTGACGGGCCTGCAAGGCGAGGATGGAGGACACCATCGACAGGTTGTTGCCGACGCGGTGATTGACGTCGCTCAACAAAGCTTCGGCGCGCTGGCGCTCGATTTCGAGCTCTGCCGTTCGTTCACGCACACGCGTCTCGAGCGACGCGTTGGTCTGGTTCAATTCGGCGATGTGCAAGCGCTCGACGCGCTGGATGGCGGTGGCAAGCCCCGCGGTCGCAAGCAGCGAGGCGGTGATGGCGAGAAGGAGCAGATTGCGGTTGCGCCGCTGCAGCGCCTGTCGCTGAGCGAGATGGCGGACTTCCTCCGCATCGAGCTCACGCAGCTGCTGCGCGATGCCATTGGAGATGGTGCGCCCCTGCTGTTCGACCTGGGCGCGGGCAGCGTCCCGCTGACCGGCCGCAAAAAGTTCGATCGTCTCATCCATCTGGTCGAGGCGCTGCCGGATAAGAGTGTTCGCGGCGTCGAGACGGGCGGTCTGGGGCGGATTGTCGGAGAGAAGATCGTGCAGTTTCTGGACCTGATCCGGCAACAGCGCCACGGCCGGCCGATAAGGGTTCAGATATGTCTGGTCGCCGGTGAGGAGATAGCCGCGTTGGGCGCCTTCCGCCTCCCGCAACGAGCCGAGAAGGGATTCGATCTCGCTGCGCACCCGCAAGGTATGTTCGACCCAGTCATCGGTGCGGTCGGCCCGTACGGTCAAAAAGAGAATCGCACCCACCGACAAGAGCAGCAGGCCGAAAAGCGCCATACGCGCGAGCATGATGCGGTTGCGGGCTCGGCCGAGTGCTGCGCGCCATTTGGAGTGGCGCTCGGGCGTCATGGTTACGTCCATCGTTCCGTCGATGCTCATCCGAGCCTGCCATCCCTCATCCTTGTCTGAGGCGGAACTCATCACGCATCGCGCCATTGGCAATAATGACAAGGAAAGATGACAGGGAAGGGGCGAGACAAATTGCGTTGTTTCCTAATGCTTAACCGCAGCAGGGAGGCAAAGGCAATCTCGCCGGTGTTATGATGGTGCAACAGGCTCGTATTCTTCTCGCAGAGAACCAGCCGCTGGTGGCACTCGATTTCGAATTCGCTCTTTGCGACGCGGGCTACGAGGTTCTCGGACCCGTCGGGGAGCTGACGGAAGGGCTGCGGCTCGCCGAGGAAACGAGGCCCGATGCCGCGGTTCTCGACGTTCAGCTTGCGGATGGGCACGTCTTCCCGCTGGCGCGAGCGCTGATGGCCGCGGGCGTGCCGATTATGTTCGTCACGGCACATGTCGCTGAAGAACGCATCTGGCCGGCGACCTTCCGGAATTGCCCGCGCCTTGGAAAGCCGGTCGATCCTGAGGTTTTCCGACGCACGGCAGCGGCGCTTCTCGCGTCCCGGGAGGAGGAGGCGCCGGCAGGCGTGGCTCTGGCATAAGATTCTTCCGCTTGACCTTGCGGTCGCATCACCCTAGAAGCCGCTTCATGTATATCTCGTCGCTTATCGTAATGTTGCGCGCCACCGGGGCGACCTCCTAGGTCGCCGCGATTACGGTGGTGCGTGCCAAGGCTCCTTCGGGGGCCTTTTTTATTGCCTCAAGACACGAGATAACGGTGAGCCCGAGCGGCCAGGCGGAGAGGATTGATGGGCAAGGAAATGACCGGCGCGGAGATGGTCCTGCAGGCGATGAAGGACCACGGGGTCAAGCATATCTTCGGCTACCCCGGCGGCGCTGCGCTACCGATCTACGACGAGATCTTCCAGCAGGAGGACATCCAGCACATCCTCGTTCGCCATGAGCAGGGCGCAGGCCATGCGGCGGAAGGCTATGCGCGTTCCTCCGGCAAGCCCGGCGTCGTTCTGGTGACCTCCGGGCCGGGGGCGACCAATATGGTGACGGCGCTGACCGATGCGATGATGGATTCCATCCCGCTCGTCTGCATCACGGCGCAGGTTCCGACCCATCTCATCGGCTCCGACGGGTTTCAGGAATGCGATACTGTCGGCATCACGCGGCCGTGCACCAAGTACAATTGGCTGGTGCGCGATGTGAACGATCTCTCACGTGTCCTGCATGATGCCTTTCATGTCGCGACGACGGGCCGTCCGGGCCCGGTGGTCGTCGACATCCCGAAGGACGTGCAGTTCGCGACCGGCACTTATCACACGCCCGACCCGGCCGGACGGTCGAGCTATCAGGGCTACGAGCCGCGCATGAAGGGCGACGAGAATGCGATCGCGCATGCCGTCGAACTGATGGCGCATGCCAAGCGCCCGATCCTCTACACGGGCGGTGGCGTCATCAATTCCGGTCCGGAGGCGAGCCAGCTCTTGCGTGAGCTGGTGGCGGCGACGGGCTTCCCGATCACTTCGACCTTGATGGGGCTCGGCGCCTATCCGGCATCGGGGCGAAACTGGCTCGGTATGCTCGGCATGCACGGCACCTACGAAGCCAATATGGCGATGCACGATTGCGACGTGATGGTGTGCATCGGCGCGCGTTTCGACGACCGGATCACCGGGCGCACGGACGCCTTCTCGCCCGGCTCGAAGAAGATCCATGTCGATATCGATCCGTCCTCGGTCAACAAGAACATCCGCGTGGACGTGCCGATCATCGGCGATGTCACCCATGTTTTGAAAGACATGCTCGCCATGTGGAAGGCGCGTGCGCCTGAGCCCGATCTCAAGGCCTGGTGGACGCAGATCGAAACCTGGAAGGGGCGGCGTTCGCTGGCCTATCGGACGAACCGTGACGTGATCATGCCGCAATATGCGATCGAGCGGCTCTATCAGGCGACGAAGGTCCGCGACACCTACATCACGACGGAGGTCGGCCAGCACCAGATGTGGGCTGCGCAGTTCTATCACTTCGACGCGCCCAATCGCTGGATGACCTCCGGCGGGCTCGGCACGATGGGCTACGGCCTGCCGGCGGCTCTCGGCGTGCAGGTCGCGCATCCCGACAGTCTTGTCGTGGATATCGCCGGCGATGCGTCCGTGCTGATGACCATGCAGGAGATGTCGACAGCGGTGCAGCACGACCTGCCGATCAAGATCTTCATCTTGAACAATTGCTATATGGGCATGGTGCGGCAGTGGCAGCAGCTTCTGCACGGCAATCGCCTGTCGAACTCGTACAATGAATCGCTGCCCGATTTCGTGAAGCTCGCCGAGGCCTATGGCTGCGTCGGGCTGCGCGCGGACAAGCCTGACGAGCTCGACGACGCGATCGAAGAGATGATTTCCGTGCGCCGGCCCGTCCTGTTCGACTGTCGCGTGGCCAATCTCGAAAACTGCTTCCCGATGATTCCATCCGGCAAGGCGCACAACGAGATGATCCTGCCGGCTGAATCTGAGGGAGCCGAAGAGGCTTTCGCCGGCGGCAAAGCACTGGTTTGATGGTGTTGGTTGGAGGGGCCCAGCCTCAAAGGCCCCTGGTTTGAGGTGACGGCGGCCCGTCAGAGGACCGCCAGGCGGATGACATTCGGCAGGTGCTTTTGCGAGAAGTGCCTTCGCCGTTCGATGAAGGATACGAAGGACAATGAACGATTCCTCGACCATGACCGGCAAGCCCGCCATGACGCCGCCGGCCTCGACCTATTTCATCGAGGATCGCCAGGACCCGGAGGAGGCGCATACCCTCTCAGTTCTCGTCGACAACGAGCCGGGCGTTCTGGCGCGTGTCATCGGGCTCTTCTCCGGGCGTGGCTACAATATCGAAAGTCTCACCGTCTCGGAGACGGAGCATGAGAAGCACCTGTCGCGCATTACCATCGTGACGCGCGGCAGCGTCACTGTTCTGGAGCAAATCAAGAACCAGCTTGGCCGGCTCGTGCCGGTCCATCGGGTGACGGATCTCACCGACGTGGCGGTGGCACGCAATCAGGAAAAGCCGCTGGAGCGCGAGCTGGCGCTGGTGAAGGTCGCGGGTCACGGGGAGATGCGGGTGGAGGCTTTGCGCCTCGCCGACGCCTTCAAGGCCGAGGTGATCGATGCGACCCGCGAGCATTTCGTCTTCCAGATGACGGGACGGTCCGCCAAAGTGGAGCAATTCATCTCCATCATGCAGCCGATGGGCCTCATCGAAGTCTGCCGCACGGGGCTTGCCGCGCTGTCGCGCGGACCTGAATCCTCTTAATATTGCCCGCGGGCGTAAGGCCCCGGGCACCTTTTGAAATCTGCTCGGGATCTGCGCCATGTCGACGGAAGTCGTCTCCGCCCTCATCGTCTTCGCCGTCGTTGCCTCGGTGACGCCGGGGCCGAACAACCTGATGCTTCTGGCTTCGGGCGTGAATTTCGGCTTCCGCCGGACGCTCCCGCATCTTCTCGGCGTTCTCGTCGGCTTTGCCATTCTTCTGACGGCCGTCGGGCTCGGTGTCGGCGCACTGGTGGAGCGCTTTCCCGCGCTCCACACGCTGCTCAAGGTCGTGGGCGGTGCCTACCTCCTCTATCTCGC
Source organism: Afifella sp. JA880 (assembly GCF_025379905.1). Lineage (NCBI taxonomy): Bacteria > Pseudomonadati > Pseudomonadota > Alphaproteobacteria > Hyphomicrobiales > Afifellaceae > Afifella > Afifella sp. JA880. Next base: position 202,176 of record NZ_JAOANH010000002.1, on the reverse strand, counting down.
CTGGAAGATCGCGATGTCGCGTGCGCTGCACGAGGAGAGCGCCGGGCAGGGGCCTCTCACCTTTCTCGAAGCGGCGCTCTTCCAATGGGTCAATCCGAAGGCCTGGATGATGGGGCTCGCGGCCATGGCCGCGTACACAGATCCGGACCATTATGCGCTGACGCTCGCCATCGTCGTTTCTGTCTTCTGCCTCGTGGGCATTCCGTCGGCGTCGATCTGGGCAGGTTTCGGGTCAGCCCTGAAGGATTGGCTCAATCATCCCGTCCGTATCAAATGGTTCAACATCGCGATGGGGCTCGCGCTCGTCGCCTCGCTCTGGCCGATGCTGAAGTAAGTGCGGTCATGTCACTCTGCAATTAAGTGTCATCCTGCACGCACGTGTCATCTTGAAAGCGGATTTCTTCGGCATCACCCTTGCCGCGATCGGCGCGCCCGACATGGGCGGTGGCTGTGGGGGAATGAGATGCGCAGTTCTTTCGTCAAGATCCTTTCGTCTGCCATGATCACGGGCGCGGTTGCGGCTGGCAGCATCGTTGCTGCCGCTCCCGCGCTTGCGGGCGATCCCTGCCTCGACATCGCTTTCACCTGCCGCGGCGCAGAGCCTTTTTGGAGTTTTACGACGGGTATCGACGCCGAGGGGCGCGAAGTGGTGCGCTTCTCCGATCCGGAGAACTCGGACGACCAGGGGAGCCCGCTGATGATCGAAGGCTGCGTGGAACAGGGCGCGCCGAACGATTTCGAGCTGACGACGGAGGCGCCTCTCGACCTCATCGCCAGTATCGTCGGCCAGAGCTGCACCGAACCGAGCGGCGAGACGACGGACTTTTCCGTGATGGTGTCGTTCAAGCAGGGGGCGCAGACGGCGACGCCGCGAGAGGTGACCGGCAAGGGCTGTTGCGTCCGTGAGAAGTGAGGCGCCGGTCTCTCGTGCCTTGCGCGTTCTTATTGTGTTCTTGTTGATGTCGGGCTAGCGTCTCGCCGTTGGGGTCGTTTTCTGTCCGATGGCATGCGAGTGTCCGCGGCAGAATCCCCCGAGATCCGCGACACCCGAAGGACGATGCAGTTTTCCCCGCAGCAGGAACGGGCGCTGAAGGCCGTTTCGAAATGGCTGAAGAAGCCCGACCAGCAGATTTACCGGCTGTTCGGCTATGCCGGCACCGGCAAGACGACGCTCGCCCAGCATCTCGCCGAAGGCGTCGATGGTGAGGTGCTGTTCGGCGCCTTCACCGGCAAGGCGGCGCAGGTTCTGCGCGCCAAGGGCGCGGAGAATGCGCGCACCATCCATTCGCTGATCTATCGGCCGCGCGGCGAAGAGACGGTCGAGGACGAGGAGAGCGGCAAGACGAAGATCTCGCCGACCTTTTCGTTGAACCGCGGCAGTCCGGTGGCGCAGGCGGCGCTCGTCGTCATCGATGAATGTTCCATGGTCGACGAGGCGCTCGGCCGCGATCTTCTCTCCTTCGGCACGCCGATTCTGGTGCTCGGCGATCCGGGGCAGTTGCCGCCGGTCAAGGCGGGCGAGGGAGGCGGCGGCTTCTTCACCGAGGCGGAGCCGGACATGCTCCTCACCGAGGTGCACCGCCAGGCGCGCGACAACCCGATCATCGATCTCGCGATGCGTGTGCGCGAGGGCGAGCGCATCGATTACGGCTCCTATGGCGAAAGCCGCGTCATCTCCAAAAACGATGTCGATCAGGACATCGTCATGTCGGCCGATCAGGTGCTCGTCGGGCGCAACCGTACGCGCCGCCTCTACAATCATCGCCTGAGGACGCTGAAAGGCTTTTCCGGTTCGCTGCCGGAGGCAGGCGACCGGCTCGTCTGTCTCAGGAACGATCCGAAGAAGGGCCTGTTGAACGGCTCGCTGTGGGACGTTGCCTCCGTCGGCACGCCGCGCGGCCCCGGTCTGCAGTTGATGGTGAAGGCGGTCGATGAAGTGCCGCGCTCGCCTACGGCGAAGATCAAGGTCTTGAAATCGGCTTTCGAAGATCCCGATTCCGATCCCGGCTGGCCGGTGAAGCGACGGTTTGACGATTTCGATTACGGCTATGTCCTGACCGTGCACAAGGCGCAGGGCTCGCAATGGGACGAGCTCGTGCTCTTCGACGAGAGTTTTGCCTTTCCCGATACGCGCGAGCGCTGGCTCTACACCGCGATCACCCGCGCGGCGGAGAAGATCACCATCGTGAAGTGACGGTGGCGGAAAGGGGACGGTGCCCGCCGGTGTGAGAGCTGTCGGCGGGGCGAGAGGTCGCTGCTATTGCGGCACTTTCTCCGAGCATGGCGGCAGACAGAAGCTCGTTTCCTTGTCCACCTTCTGGACGCCTTCGACCTTGGCAAGGCTCGCCAGCAGCGTCTCGTCGCCCGAGCCGTAGATGACGCCGATCTCAGGGACGATCGATTCCACGCGCATGCCCGCCTTGACGGCCGACCGGCTCACCACATCGGTCTTGCCGATATACGCCTCGTCGACAACGACTTTCAAGGCAATGTCCGCCATGGCGACCTCGCATCAGATGGCCGTCTCGCAACCTGTCCTTCGCTCTGCGCTAACATAGGGCGAAGGCGGCTCAGACGCCAGCTTGGCCCTGTGGCGCCTGAACGAGGCCCGCACCGACGTCGCGCGCCGGAGCGTCGAGCCCGCGGGCCGTCATGGTCAGCCTCTCCCACAAAGCCTGGCCGCGCAGTTTCGGGTCTGTCTCCGCCCACAGGGCCGCAACGCCTGCCACATGCGGGCAAGCCATGCTGGTTCCCTGCATCTTCCTGTAGAGCTCGGGCTGTGGAGCCGCGGACAGGATGCCGACGCCAGGGGCGGCGATGTCGACCTCGCCGCCACCCGGGTTGATGGCGCCGCTGGAGAATTCCGCCACGTCCAACGACTGGTCGACGGCTCCCACAGCCATGATCGACGGCGCGTTCGCCGGGGCGCCGACGGGTGCGATGAAGCCATAGCGGCGCGAACTTTCATTGCCCGCCGCGGCGATGAGGAGCGAGCCCTGCTGAAGCGCCAGCCGGCCGATGCGTTCGTATTCGGGTGCCGGTTCTTCGCCGGGCTGGACGGGGCGGCCGAGCGACATGGAAATGACGGCGCAGCGCTGCTGAATGGCCCAGACCATGCCGGCGATGATGTCGCGTTCGCGCCCTGACCCGGAATTGCTGAGCACCTTGCCAACGTAGAGTTCGGCATTGGAGGCAAGGCCATAGCGAAACCGGCTCTGTGCGGCCCGACCACCCGCCGCCGTGCCCGCACAATGCGTGCCGTGGCCATGGCCGTCCTGCACGCTCTGTCCTGGAACGAAGCTCCGCTGGACGATGTTGCGGCCGGCAAAGTCGGGGTGCGTCATATCAAGGCCGGTGTCGAGAACCGCGAGGCGCACATCTTGGCCCGTCTGCGGGCTGTCGAGGGCACCAACCGCGCGAACACCCCAGGTCGCTTCGGCCGTGTCCCCAAAGCTCTCGATTGCGAACATATAGAATTCCGGCCGCACGCTCTGCACGCATTCGGTGTCCATCAGCTTGGCCCGGATCGAGCTCGCCGCCTCCAGTCCGAAGCGCTCGGAGACGAAGGCGACGCCGAGTTCCTCGAAGACAAGGGCAGGCTCGCCGTCGAGTGCCTTGATCTCGGCTGCCTCCGACAGCCCGACGGAACGCACACCGGAGCCGACGGCATTCTCCAGGGCAGTCACCTCCTCGCGGCCGGCGCGCTCGGCAAAGGAGACGACGAGACCGCCCGTCGCCTTCGGTCGCAGAAGTTCGAGGACGGAGTTGCCATCGGTTGCGGGTTCATCCGTAGCTGCCATGTCTGCCCCCCTGGGTTATGGCTCGCGCTTGCTGCGCACAGGTTCACTGAGAGAAGTTTAGGATTATCCAAGCTCCAATCAAAGTATGAATAAAATAAATCCAGCTCCGGGGTGCGTCTTGTTGGGCTGGATATTGTATTTATTGCTATGCTTCGTGCGTGGGTTGGTTCGCCTGTTGGGAACGTCACTGGGGAGAAGATCTTCGGCCTGGGGTGAGGAAAGGCAGTCTCCGATCGGCTCTCCGCGCACCTGGACGTCAAACCCCTTTCACGCCGCCGCAAGGTTTTGATCCGCATGGTCTGAGCCGACCGATGCCGAGAAGGCACGCCGCTTTTTTTTCGTGGCGCTTTGTTCTATCCGGGGAGGGCGGTCGTTGGGCCGTCGCCGGTTCCAGACTCCATCACCGGGCCCCGTCTTGCCTTCGTCCTTTCTGCCAATCCCCCGGATGTCTTTGCCTGCCCTGAGAGGGCAGTGGCCGTGACGACTTTTCTCTTGTCCTGCGTTCTCGTATTTCTGGGGGGCGCTATCGGCGGCATCGGTCGTTTTTTCGTGTCGGGCCTCGTTGCCCGCCGTTTTGGCGAGACCTTTCCGTGGGGCACGCTCACCGTCAACGTGATCGGCTGCGGGGCGATCGGCATCCTCGCCGCGGTCATGTTGGATTCGGCGACACAGGGCCCGTCGAACCTGCCGCTCTGGGCGTTCTTCGTCACCGGCGGGCTAGGCAGCTTTACGACCGTTTCTTCCTTCGCGCTGCAGACCCTGGCGCTGGCGCGGGCGGGCGAGCCGCTCGATGCCGTCCTCAACATCGCGGTATCTCTTGCCGCCTGTCTTCTCGCGGTCGCCTCCGGCTTCGGTGCAGCGCATGCGCTCCTGGGGGCTTGAGACCATGCCGCGGCAGGCGCGTCTCCTCATGGCCGTTGCGCTTGGAGCCGCCAGCGGCTCGCTCCTGCGCTATCTCTCATCCTTGGCCGCGCTCGCGCTTCTCGGCTCTGGCTTTGCCTGGGGCACGCTTTTCGTCAACGTCGCCGGCTCTTTTCTGATCGGGCTTTATTCCACGCTGACGGAGCCTGATGGGCGCATCATGGCGGGGCCGATCCTGCGCCAGGGCGTGCTCACCGGTTTTTGCGGCGGCTTTACCACTTTTTCCGTTTTCAGCCTGGAGACGTTCCTCCTGCTTCAGGCGCATGCTTTCGGAGCTGCCGCGCTCAATGTTGCTGCGTCTGTCCTTCTCTGGCTCGTGGCCGTTTGGGTCGGCTACCGCATCGGCACGCGCCTCAACCGTCTGAAAGGAAGCTGAGCCATGCCTGCCACGAAGGATGCGCGCCTCCTGCGCCTTTTCATCGGCGAAAGCGACGAGCATGAAGGCCGCCCGCTCTATGAGGCGATCGTTTTGAAGGCGCGTGAGATGGGGCTCGCCGGCGCGACGGTCCTGCGCGGGCCGATGGGGTTCGGCCGGTCGAGCCGTCTGCACACGTCGAAGATCCTGCGCCTTTCGGAAGATCTGCCGCTCATCATCGAAATCGTCGACACGGCTGAGAAGATCGAGAGCTTCGTTCGTGCTGCAGAGCCGATGCTGGGCAGCGGTCTCGTCACGCTGGAGAAGGTCGAGGTCGTGCGCTACGGCCACGACGCAGGGCTCGAATAAGCCTCTTCTTTCCGTCATTTTCGGTTTGGCTCGAGCGCCCTTGCGACGTAAGGGAATGTTGGTTTTGCGGGGCTCTTCGCCGGTTTATTCGGCGCAGACCCGGCATCGGGCGCGCGCGTGGTTGCCCGCCGCCCTTCTGCCCGCTAGAACGCCGCGATTATCTTTTTGAGGCTCGCCGCGACGCGAGCCCCTCTCATCTTCAGGAAGGGTGCCGGAAATGCGCGTTTACTACGACCGCGATGCGGACGTGAATCTCATCAAAGACAAGAAGGTCGCCGTCGTCGGTTATGGCAGCCAGGGCCATGCCCATGCGCTCAATCTGCGCGATTCAGGTGTCAAAGACGTGGCCATCGCCCTGCGTGAAGGCTCCTCGTCGGCCAAGAAGGCGGAAGGCGCGGGCCTCAAGGTCATGTCGGTTGCCGATGCCGCCGCCTGGGCCGACCTCATCATGATGTGCACGCCCGATGAGCTGCAGGCCGACATCTACAACGAGCACATCGCCGCCAACATCAAGGACGGTGCTGCGATCGCCTTCGCCCACGGTCTCAACGTGCACTACAATCTGATTGAGCCGAAGGCGAGCCTCGACGTGATCATGATCGCGCCGAAGGGCCCGGGCCACACCGTGCGTTCGGAATATCAGCGCGGCGCCGGCGTTCCGTGCCTCGTCGCCGTTCAGCAGGACGCAACCGGCAATGCGCACGACGTTGCGGTTGCCTATGCGTCGGCGATCGGCGGCGGCCGTGCCGGCATCATCGAGACGACCTTCAAGGAAGAGTGCGAGACCGACCTCTTCGGCGAGCAGGCCGTTCTGTGCGGTGGCGTCGTGGAGCTGATGCGTGCCGGTTTCGAGACGCTGGTGGAAGCCGGCTACGCCCCGGAGATGGCGTATTTCGAATGCGTCCACGAGATGAAGCTCATCGTCGACCTCATCTATGAGGGCGGCATCGCCAACATGAACTACTCGATCTCCAACACCGCCGAATACGGCGAGTACATGTCCGGTCCTCGGGTGATCACCGATGAAGCCCGGCAGGCGATGCGCGCGGTCCTGAAGGACATTCAGACCGGCAAGTTCACCTCCGATTGGATGACGGAGTGCCGCGCCGGGCAGCCCCGCTTCAAGGGCACGCGCCGCATGAACGACGCGCATCAGCTCGAGGCGACCGGCGCCAAGCTGCGTGAGATGATGCCCTGGATCAAAGAGAACCAGCTCGTCGACAAGGCGAAGAACTGAGGCTGCGGCGAGGGGGATACACCTCGCCTTGCGTCACGGTTTCGAGGGGGTCGGCATGCCGGCCCCCTTTTGCTTTGGTCTCTCGTGCCTCAGTCGGCCTGTTCGCGGATGAACTGCACACCGACCTGGTCGCCCTTGCGCCAGATCACTTCGGCCTTCAGCATCACATTGTCCGATTCCAGGAGAAGCTCGAAGCTCTCCGGGACGGCGACCGGGTTGGTCACTTTGAGTTTTGCCCCGCCTTTCGACAGGTCCCGCACCACACAATCGATCGTGGAGTGGCGGTCGTTCAGTACGATTTTCGCGGATTTGAGGGCCCGTGCGCGGTGCTCGGACCGCTTTTCCTGATCTTCCATCCTTGTCAACCCAGGGTTTCTCCGGCCAAAAATACCTTTCACCCGTTCATCAGGCGTAACGCAAGCCCTCTCGCATGACGGTCGGAAAGGGATCTGACTGACCGGACCGGGGGGCGCGACTGCCAGGAAAGCCGATGCTCAGCCTTTTTGATATTTCTGCCCTTCTGCTCGTTCTGTCGGCCCTCTTCGGGTGGGTCAATGTGCGCTTCATTCGCTTGCCGCATACGATCGGAATGCTGCTGATGGCGTTGTTCGCCTCGCTCGCCATCGTCGCCTTCGACGTCGTGATGCCCGGCTCGCATGTGCGCGAAGCCTTTACGGAGACGATCCGCCAGATCGATTTCTTCGACACGCTGATGCACGGCATGCTGGCGTTCCTGCTTTTCGCTGGTGCCCTGCATGTCGATTTCGGGCTTTTGAAGTCGGAACGCTGGGCCGTCGGCCTGATGGCGAGCCTCGGCGTCCTCATCTCAACTGCCATCATCGGCTTCGGCTTCTATTTCGGGGCGAATTTCTTGGGGGTGGACCTTTCGCTTCCCTGGGCGTTGGTCTTCGGCGCGCTGATCAGCCCGACCGATCCGGTCGCGGTTCTCTCGTTGTTGAAGTCCGTACGCGTGCCTGAATCTCTCGAAGTCAAAATCGCCGGCGAGAGCCTCTTCAATGATGGTGTCGGCATCGTCGTCTTTACCGTGCTTCTCGCGATCGCGGCGGGGGGAGGCGAGATCGAGCCTCTCCATATCGGCGAGATCTTCCTTCTGGAGGCGGGCGGGGGTGCGCTTCTCGGCTTCGTCGGCGGATGGATCGCCGTCCGGCTGATGCAGTCGATCGACCATTATCCGGTCGAGATCCTCTTAAGTCTCGCTCTCGTAACCGGGCTTTATGCCGTCGCGCTCGCGCTTCACATGTCGGGACCGATCGCCGTCGTCGTGGCCGGTCTTCTCGTCGGCAATCGCGGTCAGCGCACGGCGATGAGCGAGGAGACGAAGACCTATCTGTTTCATTTTTGGGAGGTGATCGACGAGCTCTTGAACTCGGTCCTGTTCCTCCTCATCGGGCTCGAGGTTCTCATCGTCGCGATCGAGCCGGGGCTTGCGCTTTTCGCCGTGGCCACGATCCCTCTCGTGCTTGTGGCACGTCTCATCTCGGTCTTTCTCCCGATCACGCTTCTGTCCTTGAAACGCACCTTCACCTCCGGGTCGATCGCCGTGCTCACCTGGGGCGGTGTGCGCGGCGGCATTTCCGTCGCGCTTGCGCTGTCATTGCCGGACGTGCCCGCCAAACAGCCGATTCTCCTGACCACTTATGCGGTGGTGATTTTCTCCATCGTGGTGCAGGGTCTGACGATCAGAAGTCTCATACGTCGTGTCGTTTTCACTTAGGAGGGGATGTGGAACGCCGTTATCAGATCTACGACGTCTTTACCGACAAGGCCTTGGCCGGAAATCCGCTGGCGATCGTCCTCGATGCGGACGGGCTGGAGACCGACCGGATGCAGGCGATCGCGCGCGAATTCAATTTGTCGGAGACGGTCTTCATTCTCTCTGCGGACAATCCGGCGCATTCGGCGCGGGCTCGCATTTTTACGCCTTTCAGCGAATTGCCCTTCGCAGGCCATCCGACCGTCGGCGCGGCCGTCTGCCTCGCCTCGGCGCGTTTCGGGGAACAGCCTGCCGGCCAGGATGCCGTCGTCGTTCTGGAAGAGGGGATCGGGCCGGTGCGGTGCGGCGTGAAGCTTTCCGAGCAGGCAGGCTTCGCCGAGTTCGATTGTCCGAAGCTTCCCGTGGAAATGGGGCCTGCCCGTGAGATCGACGAAATCGCTGCGGCCTGCGGGCTGACGACCGCTGAATTGCTGTTCGAAAACCACAAGCCGATGGTGTGGTCGGCGGGACTGCCGTTTCATTTCGTGCCGGTGCAGGACCGCGCTGCGCTCGCGGCGATCGATCCGGCGCATCCGGCCTGGGCCGAAACCTTCAGCCAGGACGGCGTCTATCTCTATTGCCGCGATCCGGAGGGGCGGGACAACCAATTTCGGGCCCGCATGCTCGCGCCCTCGCTCGGGATTGCGGAAGATCCGGCGACCGGCTCAGCCGCAGCGGCCTTTGCCGGTCAGCTTCTGAAGTTCGACCAACTGCCCGATGGCGATCATGCCGTGCGCATCGAGCAGGGTTTCGAGATGAGCCGGCCTTCGATCATTCGCCTCGAAGTCAGCGTCACGCGTTCCACCATCACGGCGGTGCGAATCGGCGGGGCGGCCGTGCAGGTGATGGAAGGTGTGCTCCAGGTTTGACGGGGCCTCGCTTGTCGTACCGAGTGCGCGGCGCCAGGCGCAGCTTTGATGTGGGTGGTGCCGGCGGCGTCACCGGCATTTGCTTTTGCGGCGCGCCGAGGTTAAAAGGCGTGACGTGTTGACGTTGTGGAACGCCGCTCGAATGCGCTCGCCGACGAAGCATTGCGACATTTCTTTCTCCCGTGCCCCTTTGGACGCGGCGCTGTCGCTTACCCTTCTTCCCCTCGATCTTCTTCTCCTTAGGCGCCCCTGAGCGTCGACAGCCCGGGCCGGTTTCGACCGAGCCGCACAGGGCGGGCACTCAGGGGAGACGCGAACAAGCCGAAACGTTCAGCGCCTCGATGAGGCCAGCCGGGAGACCGGCAAGGAGAATTCAAATGACCATTACCGACGAAGTCCGATCCGAAGGCGACCGCGTCGTCATTTTCGACACCACTTTGCGCGACGGCGAGCAATGTCCCGGCGCGACCATGACGTTTGAGGAAAAGCTCGAAGTCGCTGCCTTCCTCGACCAGATGGGCGTCGACATCATCGAAGCGGGCTTTCCGATCGCCTCGCCGGGTGATTTCGAGGCGGTCTCGGAAATTGCCCGCCGCTCGAAGAATTCCGTCATCGCCGGTCTCGCGAGAGCCAATCCGGGCGACATCGACCGGGCCGGCGAGGCCGTGCGGCACGCGAAGCGCGGGCGGATCCATACCTTCATCTCCACCTCACCGGTGCATATGAAATTCAAGCTGCAGAAGGAGCCGGAGCATGTTCTGCAGCTCGTCACCGATTCCGTCGCCCGAGCGCGCAATCTGGTCGACGACGTGGAATGGTCGGCCGAGGACGGGACGCGCACGGAATTCGATTTCCTGTGTCGCTGCGTCGAAGCGGCGATCCGATCCGGCGCCGGGACGATCAACATTCCCGATACCGTCGGCTACACCACGCCCGACGAATACCGCGATCTCTTCATCCGCCTGCGCGAGGCAGTGCCCAATTCCGATCAGGCGGTCTTCTCCGTCCATTGCCACAACGATCTCGGCATGGCGGTGGCGAATTCACTCGCCGGCGTCGTCGGTGGCTGCCGCCAGATCGAGTGCACCGTCAACGGCATCGGCGAACGGGCCGGCAATGCGGCGCTGGAAGAAATCGTCATGGCGATCGAAACGCGCCGGGACGTTCTGCCCTATCACACCGGTATCGATACGAAGATGCTGACGCGCGCCTCGAAGATGGTGTCGTCGGCGACCTCCTTCCCGGTGCAGTTCAACAAGGCGATCGTCGGTCGCAATGCCTTCGCGCATGAAAGCGGCATCCACCAGGACGGCATGCTGAAGCATACCCAGACCTACGAGATCATGACGCCGGAATCGGTCGGCGTTCAGAAGACCTCGCTCGTCATGGGCAAGCATTCCGGCCGCAATGCCTTCCGCTCCAAGCTGAAGGAGCTCGGCTATGACCTGGGCGACAACGCGTTCGAGGATGCCTTTAACCGCTTCAAGGCGCTGGCCGATCGCAAGAAGCATGTCTTTGACGAGGACATCGAGGCGCTGGTCGACGAGAAGCTGGCGAATGCGGCCGATCGTATCCGGCTGGAAGCGCTGACGATCATTGCCGGCACGATGGGCCCGCAGGCCGCGACCCTGACGGTCAGTCAGGATGGCCAGCACCGCACCTTCCAGGCGACGGGCAACGGCCCGGTCGATGCCACCTTCAATGCGATCAAATCGCTCGTTCCGCATGAGGCGAGCCTGGCGCTCTATCAGGTGCATGCGGTGACCGGCGGCACGGACGCGCAGGCGGAGGTTTCTGTGCGCGTCGAAGATCGCGAGGGCCGGGCGGTGACCGGGCGTGCCTCCGATCCCGACACGCTGGTTGCCTCCGCAAAAGCCTATCTCGCCGCGGTCAACAAGCTGATCGCGCGCGGCGAACGGCTGCACGCGCAGGCCGGCTGACGCGGCTGCCCTTGGCACACGAACACACGCACGACAGTATCACCGGTCCGGCGGAAACGCCGGGCCGGAATGTTTTGGACGGGACGGGCGCTCCGCTCGGCGGAAAGGCCGGGCGTCTCGATCCGCCGGCCGCCGGGTCGCGGCTGCCGCGGCTGATCTGGATCGATGTCTTTCGCGGCATCGCGCTCGTGGCGATGGCGGTCTACCATTGCTCCTGGGATCTCGCCTTCTTCGGGTTTTCCGATGCGGGCGTGGCGAGTGCGCCGGGCTGGATCCTGTTTGCACGCATGATCGCCGGATCGTTTCTGTTCCTCGTCGGCGTGAGCCTTGCGCTTGCCCATCATTCCGGGCTTCGCTTTCGGCCCTTCCTCAAACGTCTTGCGATGGTCGCGGGCGGCGCGGCGGCGATTACCGTCGTCACCTATCTGGTCTTCCCGGAGGCCTATATCTTCTTCGGCATTCTGCACGAGATCGCACTGGCGAGCGTGCTCGGCCTCCTCTTCCTGCGGGCGCCGTTATGGCTCGTCGCAGCTGCGGCAGCGTTCTTCCTGTTCGGGGCGGGTTTCCTCGCAGGCCCTGCTTTCAACGGCCGCTATCTGCAGTTTCTCGGGCTGATGACCTACCGCCCGTTCACCAACGATTACGTGCCGCTCTTTCCGTGGTTCGGCGTCGTTCTCACGGGCCTCGTCGGTGGGCGTCTGCTTCTGAAAAATCAGCAGATTCTGAGACTCCTGGCAAATCCCGTGCGCGATCCGATCTCGCAGGCTCTCGCCTTCGGCGGACGCCATTCGCTGGCCTTCTACCTCATCCATCAGCCGGTGCTGTTCGGTCTCGTCTATGCGGCGGCGTGGGTGATGATGCGCTGAGCTCTTGGCCCTGCGCCTTGGACGGGAAGCGGAGCCGAGGCTCGCTTTGGTTTCGCCATCGGGGGCAGCATCACGGGCATCGGCCGAAGGGGATTTATCCGCGCTCCAGCCCCTAGACTTAAGAAGAACGCCCTGAAAAATCGGCGATCACCGCCACGAAGGCGCTGCCGTAGCGATCGAGCTTGGCCTCGCCGACCCCGGGAACATGGGCCATCTCGGCGCGCGAGCGGGGGCGCGCCGCCGCGAGCTCGATCAGCGTCTTGTCGTGAAAGATCACATAGGGTGGCACGTTCTGTTGCCGTGCGATCTCGAGACGTTTTTCTCTGAGCGCCTGAAAGAGATCCCGATCGGCTTCCGGCACGACGGACTGGGTGGTGCTTTGCCCGCCCTTGCCGCGCCGGCTTCGGCGAGGGGGCGGCACGCGCAGCTTGAGCGTCGGCTTGTCGCGAAGGAAGTCGCGACCGGCGGGCGAGATCGACAGGCCCCCGTGGCCCGCAAGGTCGACGTCGACGAGGCGCAGCGCGATCAGCTGGCGCAGGATCGCACGCCACAGGCGGCTGTCGTGCTCCTTGCCGATGCCGAAGGTGGAGATGCGGTCGTGCCCGAACTGCGCGATGCGCTCGCTCTCCACGCCGAGAAGAACATCGACGATATAGGCCTGCCCGAAGCGTTCGCCGGTGCGATAGATGCAGGAGAGCGCCTTCTGCGCCGCGATCGTCCCGTCGAAGAGCTGTGGTGGCGCGGCGCAGGTGTCGCAATTGCCGCAAGGCTCGCAATGGTCGCCGAAATAGGCGAGCAGCACCTGGCGGCGGCAACCCGCCGTCTCGGCCAGCCCCAGGAGCGCATCGAGCTTCTGCCGCTCCGTCCGCTTGCGCTCGTCCGGGGCATCCGATTCCTCGATGAAGCGGTTGCGCAGCGCGACGTCTTCGGGACCGTAGAGCATCAGCGTCTCGGCGGGCAGGCCGTCCCGCCCGGCGCGGCCGGTCTCCTGGTAATAGGCCTCCAGACTGCCCGGCAGATCGATATGGGCGACGAAGCGCACGTCCGGTTTGTCGATGCCCATCCCGAAAGCGATCGTGGCGACCATGACGACCGCCTCGCCATGCTGGAAGCGCTGCTGGTTCGCCTCGCGATCGGCCTTGTCCATGCCCGCGTGATAGGCGAGAGCGTCGTAACCCTCGCCACGAAGCCAGGCGGCCGTTTCCTCGCATTTGCGCTTGGAGAGGCAGTAGACGATGCCGCTCTCGCCTTGATGGCGCTTGAGAAAATCCTTCAGCTGGGCGCGGGGATTGTCCTTTTCGGCGATGGCATAGCGGATGTTGGGGCGGTCGAAACCGGCGATGAAGGCGTCGGCTTCGGCGATCTCGAGATGCGACAGGATCTCGGCGCGCGTCGGCGCATCGGCCGTTGCCGTCAGGGCCATGCGCGGCGTCTTCGGGAACTGGCGCACGAGCACGTCGAGCTGGCGGTAGGAGGGGCGGAAATCGTGGCCCCATTGCGACAGGCAGTGGGCCTCGTCGATGGCGATCAGCGACAGGGTCGTCTGCCCAAGCCGCTGCAAGACCCCACCGCGCAGAAGCGTTTCGGGCGCGACATAGAGGAGATCGAGCGCGCCGGCCTCAATATCGCTCCACAAGGCGCGCCGCTCTTCCGGCGGAAGATCGGAGTTGAGCGCGGCGGCTTTCACCCCCGCCTGGCGCAAGGCCGCGACCTGATCGGCCATCAGCGCCAGAAGCGGGGAGACGATCAGCCCCATGCCGGGGCGGGCGATCGCCGGGATCTGGTAGCAGAGCGATTTTCCGCCGCCGGTCGGCATCAGCACGAAGGCGTTATGCCCGCCGATCACATGCTCGATGATACGAGCCTGCGGGCCACGGAACGCATCATAGCCATAGACGGCCTTGAGGATTTCGACGGCGTTCGTGGGCATGTGAGGTCGCGTGGAGAATCGTGGGAGCGCTCTCCATAGCAGTTTCGCCCGGGTCACGATCAATGGGCCGTGTCGACGGCGGAGGATTCCTAGTAGGGCGCCTCCACCTTTCCGAGATTCACGTAGACGCTCTTCCGCTCGGTGTAGAAATCGAGCGCGGCGAGGCCGTTCTCGCGGCCGATTCCGGATTGCTTGGTGCCGCCAAAGGGCATGGCGATCGGCGTCAGATTGTAGGAATTGACCCAGATCGTGCCCGCCTGCAGCGCGGCCGCGACGCGGTGGGCGCGGGCGAGGTTCTGCGTCATCAGCCCGGCCGCGAGACCGAAGGGCGTCGCATTGGCGCGGGCGACGACGTCTGCCTCCTCGGAGAACGAGAGGACGCTCATGACGGGGCCGAAAATCTCTTCGCAGACGATCGTCATGTCGTCGCGTGTCTCGGCGAAGATCGCCGGGCGCATGAAGAAGCCGTCCTTGAACTCGCCTGTCGTCAGCCGCTCGCCGCCGGTGACGAGCTTTGCGCCTTCCGCGACGCCCTTTTCGACATAGGCGAGGACTTTTTGAAGATGCGCCTCGGAGATGAGCGGGCCCATCTGAGTGTCCGGATCGAGCGGATCGCCGAGACGGATTTTTTCCGTGCGCTCCGTGAGCCTTGCGAGGAATTCCTCGCGAACTGATTCATGCACGAAGACACGCGTGCCATTGGAGCAGATTTCGCCCTGCGTGTAGAAGTTTGCAAGGAGCGCCGCAGAAACCGAATCATCGATGTCGGCGTCCTCGAAGACGATGAGTGCCGACTTGCCGCCGAGCTCCATCGTGACGTGTTTGAGCGTCTCGGCCGCGGCCGCCATGATGCGCTTTCCCGTCGGTACGGAGCCGGTCAGCGACACTTTTGCGATGCCGGTATGGGCCGTCATGGCGGCGCCCGTTTCGCCGGCGCCGAGGACGACATTGAAGAGGCCTTTCGGGGCGCCGGCCTCTTCGACGATCTCGGCGAGTTTGAGCGCGGTGATCGGCGTCAGCTCGCTCGGCTTGAAGATCATGGCGTTGCCGGCGGCAAGCGCCGGCGCCGTCTTCCAGGAGGCGATCTGGATCGGGTAGTTCCAGGCCCCGATACCGGCGCAGACGCCGAGCGCCTCGCGGCGCGTATAGGCGAAGGCATCCTCGCCAAGCGGCATATGCTCGCCATGCACGATCTGGGTGAGGCCTGCGAAGAACTCGAAACAATCGGCGGCTGAGCCGATATCGGCCTCGGGGGCCTCCTGGATGGGCTTTCCGGTGTCGAGGACTTCGAGACGCGCGAGTTCGTCCGTACGGGCGCGCAGGAGATGGGCGACACGGTTGAGGATGCGACCGCGTTCGGCCGGCGGCATAGCCAGCCATTCGCGCTGTGCGGCTTTGGCTGCGGCGACGGCGTGGTCGATTGTCGCGCTGTCGGCGGCCGCGAAGCGGGCGAGGATCGTGCCGTTCGCGGGATTGATCGTGGCGATCTTCTCGCCCCCGCCGGCCACCTTTTCTCCGGCGATATGGGAGGCGAGGTCGGGCATAAGCGTATCGGGCGCGGTCATCGGCATCACATGGTCTTGGGGGTGGAAGGGCGCGAGCCGGCGCCGTCATCGTTCGGGCGGGTACCGGCAGGGGACGAATATCCTGACGAAAATCGATGCGTTGTGCAATTCTGCACCGATGCCGCGTCTGATGGCTTGCACAGCGCGTCTGGCGCCACTATACAGCGCCCACGCTTCGGGTGTGTAGCTCAGTTGGTAGAGCAGCTGACTCTTAATCAGCGGGTCCAGGGTTCGAGTCCCTGCTCACCCACCAATCTTTCAAAAACGACAGAGCGCGCTGTGGAGAGCCTTCTCCGGCTGGCGCGCCTCGGCACAAAAAACCCGGCCTCGCGGCCGGGTTTTCGCTTTTTGGGGTGTGAGCGACGCCGATCAGCTTGAGCGGGCAGGCGCCATCTCGCTGCGCAGCGCGCGTCCGTCGTCGAGCTTTGTGTAGATATTTGCCACGATCGCCCCGGCGATGTTGTGCCAGACGCTGAAGATCGCGCTCGGCACGGCGGCGAGGGGCGAGAAATGGGCGCTGGCGAGCGCCGCCCCCAGGCCGGAATTCTGCATGCCGACCTCGATCGAGATCGCCTTGCGCTTGGCCACCGGCATGCCGCTCATGCGCGCGAGCCAATAGCCGAGCGCCAGTCCGATGCCGTTGTGGAGGGCGACGACGGCGAAGATGAGAAGACCGGTCGTGGCGATTTTCTCCTGATTGACCGCAACCACGGCCGCGATAATGAGAACGATGCCGGTGACGCTGACGAGCGGCAGCGCGGGAATCGCGGCGCGCACCAGTGCCGGCGCCAGCTTCTGCATGGCGAAGCCGAGGCCGAGCGGTAGAAGAATCATCTTCACGATTGAGATGAACATGCTCACGGCATCGACCGGCAGATACTGGCTGGCGAAAAGCCAGACGAGGAAGGGCGTGACGATCGGTGCTGCCAAGGTCGTGACGCTGGTGCAGGCGACGCTCAACGCCACGTCGCCGCGGCACAGATAGGTCATCACGTTGCTGGCCGTGCCGCCCGGGCAGCAGCCGACCAGGATGACGCCGGCCGCCACTTCCGGCGACATCGGAATGATCGATGTGAGGACGACCGCAACGAGCGGCATGATGAGGAATTGCGCGCCGACCCCGATCGCCACGTCCTTCGGCCGGCGGACGACCTCGCGGAAATCCTTCAGCGAGATCGTCAGCCCCATGCCGAACATGATCATGCCGAGGAGCGGGACGATATAGGGGACAAGGGTTCGGAATACGTCGGGAAGGACGAATCCGAGGACCGCGAAGGCAATGACCCACAAGGCAAAGGTGCGCCCAAAGAACGCGGACACAAGCGCAATAGCTCTCACTTTTTCCTCCTGATGGCAGCGAATGCTGCGGGAGCTGCCAATGGCTTGCTTCTAAAAGCAAAATCCGGTGAGGAGCGGTCATGCACCCGCGCATGTGGTGCTGTCTACCGACGGGGCGAATTAGGCCGGATTCTGCCGGATCTCCGAAAAATCTGTTCTCCTGATGCCTGCAATTCCGCTCGCGACGGTGAAAATTTTTACAGATTGATGTCCTTCAGAAAAAGAATTGTCTTCGCCTTCGTCTCAGTGCGTGCGTTTCGGCCTCTCTGCAGAAAAACGCCTCTCTACAGGGGCTTCTGAAGTCTTCCTGCGTCTGGCACGGAATATGCAAAGAAGATCTGTAGAATGGCTCTATGGAAGACGCATGGCTCTTATGCAAAGCCTGTTTTCGCGGTTTTCTTTAGGGTCCGACAAAAGTCGAACCTGTGCGAGCCTTCGCATTGGTCTAACTATTTAGCAGATGCAACATAGGTAGGCGGAATCTTGGAAGGTTTGGGGGCCTTTCAGCCTGCGTATTCGATGCATGCGCATCGAGATCGTCATGGAGGGCGGAGACCGTGACAGTGCACAGCCCCGGCAACGGTACACATGGGCGGACAAGCCGCGCCGATATCGAGCTTATTGGGATCTATGAGATTTCAAAGCTCCTCAGCGCGCCGAACCGGCTGGAGACGACGCTCGCTGGCGTGCTCACGCTGCTCTCCAGCTTTCTCGATATGCGCCATGGTTTGATTGCGCTTCTGGACGGCGATGGGGAGCCGGAGATCGTCGTCGGTTCGGGATGGAGCGAGGAAAACGCCAAGCGCTATTTCAAGCGCCTGCCTGAGCAGGCGATCGGTCAGATCGTGGCCACCTGCATGCCCCTCGTGGTGCCGGATGTGCGCAGCGACCAGCTATTCGCCGGGACGGATCTCGACGGCTGGGGGTCGGAGGATGGAAAGCCGTTTTCGCTGATCGGTGTGCCGATCAAAAACGGCGAGGCGGTCGTCGGCACGCTGACGATCGACCGCAGCTACGAATTCGCCGATCAGACACCGTTCGATCAGGATGTCCGTTTTCTGACACTTGTCGCCAATCTCCTCGGCCAGACGTTGCGGTTGCACAAGGCGGTGGCGCGCGACCGCGAGCGACTGATGGCCGAACAACGGCGGCTCGAAAAGCAATTGTCGGCGGGGCGAGACGACGGCGTGGCCTCCGGCAAGATCGAAGGCATCGTCGGCGAGAGCCCGGCCTTGCGTGCGGCCCTCGACAAGGTGCGGATCGTGGCGCGCAGTCGTTCGACCGTGCTGCTGCGTGGGGAATCGGGCACCGGCAAAGAGCTCTTCGCCTCGGCGATCCACGATCTGTCGCCGCGCAGTTCCGGCCCTTTCGTCAAACTCAATTGTGCGGCACTGCCGGAAAGCGTGCTCGAATCGGAGCTCTTCGGCCACGAGAAGGGGGCCTTCACCGGGGCCATCCAGCAGCGCAAAGGCCGCTTCGAACTCGCCCATGGCGGCACGCTCTTTCTCGACGAAATCGGCGAGATTTCCGCCGCCTTTCAAGCGAAGCTCTTGCGGGTGCTGCAGGAGGGCGAGTTTGAACGTGTCGGTGGCACGCGCTCGCTCAAGGTCGATGTGCGGCTCGTATGTGCTACCAACCGGGATCTGGAGGCCGCCGTCAGCAAGGGCGAATTCCGCGCTGATCTCTATTATCGCATCAGCGTCGTGCCGATTTTCCTGCCGCCATTGCGCGAGCGGACCGGCGATATCCCGCTTCTCGCGCAGGAGATCCTGCAACGCTTCAACAAGGAGCACAGCACCGATCTCACCCTGACGAGCGAAGCGCTTCGCGCGCTCTCCGGCTGCTTCTTCCCCGGCAATGTGCGGGAATTGGAAAACTGCATCCGGCGCACGGCGACACTGGCGCGCGACCAGCAGATCGTGGCGCATGATCTTGCCTGTCAGAATGACGGATGCCTTTCCTCCGTTCTCTGGCAGGGAAGCCAGAGGGCTGCCCCTTCGCCCGGATTCCAGCCGCTGCCAGTCATCCAACCGCAGCCGCAGATGGGCGGGACGGTTTTTGCCGAGGGGGAAAGCCCTGCTTCGCCGCAATCCTGCCCGTCGCCCGGCGCCTGCCCGGTGCCCGGAGGAGATACGCGCTCGGAGCGTGACCGGTTGGTCGAGGCGATGGAGACGGCGGGCTGGGTGCAGGCGAAGGCAGCGCGCATTCTCGGCATGACGCCGCGCCAGATCGGATACGCCCTTCGCAAGCATTCGATTCCGATCAAGCGCTTCTGAGTAGGATGGCAGGCCCGCCAATGTCGGAGACCCGACACGATGTCGGAGCCGCGACAGGGTTTTGTCTCTGGCTGGATGATGCCAACCCCTTGTAAATACGCCATTTTCGTTTTGGCATGGGGCTTGCTGCACGGTTCCTGAAAGACGCTTTGGATGTGTGTCGCGGAGGGATCGATTGGCTCAGCTCATCTCGCTTGGCAGCCTGAAGGCGCCGACATCTGCCGCCAAAATGCGGGCCTCGCTCGCCAAGTCCGGCTGCGCCTCATCGAGCTGCGGCTCTTCTGACGGACCCGCCGATATGTCTCCGGAATTGTGGGAGCGGGTGAAGGATCACCCCTGCTATTCGGAAGAGGCGCATCATTATTTCGCGCGCATGCATGTCGCCGTCGCGCCCGCCTGCAACATCCAGTGCAATTACTGCAATCGGAAGTACGATTGCGCCAATGAAAGCCGGCCGGGCGTCGTCTCCGAGCGGCTAGACCCCGATCAGGCGTTCAAGAAAGTCATCGCGGTCGCCAACGAGGTGCCGCAGCTTTCCGTCCTCGGCATCGCCGGCCCCGGCGATGCCTGCTACGACTGGCGCAAGACGAAAGAGACGTTTGAGCGGGTTTCCAAGGAAATCCCGGACCTCAAGCTCTGCCTGTCGACCAACGGTCTGGCGCTGCCGGATTACGTCGACGAGATCGCCGAGATGGCGATCGATCATGTGACGATCACCATCAATGCGATCGATCCGGAGATCGGTGCAAAGATCTATCCCTGGGTCTTCTACGATCACCGGCGCTGGACGGGCGTGGAGGCCTCTCGGATCCTGCTGGAGCGGCAGATGCTCGGCCTGGAGATGCTCGTGGCCCGCGACATCCTGGTGAAGGTCAATTCCGTCATGATCCCCGGGATCAACGACGAACATTTGATCGAGGTGAACAAGGCGGTGAAGGCGAAGGGCGCCTTCCTCCACAACATCATGCCGCTCATTTCCGACCCCGCCCACGGCACGCATTTCGGGCTGACGGGGCAGCGTGGACCCACGCCGATGGAGGTGAAGGCGCTGCAGGACAAGGTGGAGGGCGGCACCAAGCTGATGCGCCATTGCCGCCAGTGCCGCGCCGATGCCGTCGGTATCCTTGGCGAAGATCGCGGCCAGGAATTCACCATGGATCAGCTGCCCGAGACGGTGTCCTACGATCCGGCGCGACGCGAGGAATATCGCTCGGTGGTCGCGACGGTGCGCGGCGAGCACGCGGCGACCAAAGAGGCGGCCAAAGCAGATCTTGCCGAAGTGCGGGATGCGCCGGCGCTTCTTGTCGCGGTGGCAACAAGAGGTGGCGGGCGTATCAATCTACACTTCGGTCATGCACAGGAATTCCAGGTCTTCGAAGTTTCACCTGGTGGCGTGACCTTCGTGGGGCATCGCAAAGTCGAGCAATATTGCCATGGTGGACACGGCGAGGAGAGGGCCTTCGACGGCATTGTCGAAACGCTGCAAGGCGTCTCCACGGTTTTGTGCGCGAAGATTGGCGAAGCCCCAAAAGATCGACTGGAGAAGGTCGGCATCAAGGCGAGCGACGCCCATGCTTTTGACTGGATCGAGGCAGGGATTGCTGCCTGGTACGCCGCCGAATACGGCACCCAGCCTGCAATGCTGACAGCCTAACCGAGAGGAGAAATCAAATGGCTTACAAGATCATCAAGTCCCAGTGCACCGTTTGCGGGGCCTGTGAATTCGAGTGCCCGAACGCGGCGATCAAGTTCAAAGGCGACACCTACATCATCGATCAGGACAAGTGCACGGAATGCGAGGGACATTTCGATGCCCCGCAATGCGTCGCCGTCTGCCCGGTCCCGGACACCTGCGTCCCGGCCTGAGTTGAATTGGCCGCCGGCGGGTCGGGTTCGGCCCGCCGGCGCTGTCTTTTGCGCCCCGGACGGATCAACCCCGACCTGACATTCGCCATGTCGTGAAGGAGACTGCGATGGGACTTGCCCGCGAAGAAGAGGTGGAGATCTACGATCAGCCTCTCTTCATGCCCGGCGCCAAGGTGCGTGCCCGCAAGGCCGTCAAGAACGACGGGACGATGCCCGGCTGCGAAATCGGCGAGATCGTCGTGCGCAAAGGTGACGAAGGATATGTGCGCGACGTCGGCACCTATCTGCAGCGGTTTTACATCTACGCGGTCGAGTTTTTCGATTGCGGCAGGATCGTCGGCATGCGTGGGCGCGAGCTGATCGCGGTCGACGGAGCAGTCGGCGACATTTCGGACGAGCAGGAGACAGCAGCATGAAGGTGATGATCCGCAGCACGCCCAAGGGGCTTTCCGCCTATGTCGCCAAGAAGGATCTCGAAGAGCCGATCGTCGAATGCGAGCACGAGGCGCTGTGGGGCGGCTGGGTGAAGCTGAAGAACGGCTGGATCCTCGAGCTGCCGGAGATGGAGGCCGACACCAAGCTCCCGATCACGGTCGAAGCGCGGCGCCGTCCGGAAAGCGTTTCATGAGTGCTGCTGCGGCTTTGGACGAGGTGGTTGTCCGCAACGCCGAGCCGATTCTTGACGATATCGTCCGTCGCCTGAAGGGCGGTGGCCTCATTCCTTATCTCGGTCCCGGTGTGTTGCCCGCCGATGCGGGCGTCCCGACAAGCTATGCGGCATTGGCCGAGTTCTTCTCCGCAAAAGTCGCCCTGCCGAGACGCGCCCGGGGCAATCCCTGGGCCTCCGCGCAGTTCATCGAGGGGCGCAAGCATCGCAAGACGCTCGACGCCCTGATGGCAGCGGCGTTCGCCGAACCGGTGGCACCGACGCCGCTTCACGAGGCGCTCGCCTCATGTTCGCAAATCCCGATGATCGTCGACAGCTGGTACGATGGGGCGATGCGGTCTGCGTTCGCCCAACGCCGCAATCGGGATGTCGGCCAGGATGCCGATTGGGGCGAGGTGCAGGGGATCACCCGCGCGGGTATCGGCGAGTTTTTGTGGTTCCGCTTTTACGATGCCGAAGGCGGGGAGGTGAGCGCGCCGCAAGATGAATGGCGGACGCTCCTCTATAAGCCGCATGGCGGGGTGGCGCCGGCGCACAATTATCTCATCGCCGATTCCGACTATGTCGAAGTGCTGACGGAAATTGATATCCAGACGCCGATCCCTGAGATCGTGCGCGCGCGACGGACGAATTGCGGGTTTCTGTTCATCGGGTGTCGCTTCGACGATCAGATGCTCCGGCTCTATGCCCGGCAGATCATGAAGCGTTCCAAGGGGCCTTATTTCGCGCTGGTGGAGCCCGAAGGGCTCACGCGCAACGAGCTGCGCTTCTTTGAGACGGAAGCGATCACGCCGCTTGCCGTTTCCCCGGCAAAACTTGCCGAACGCCTCGCAGAGCTCGCCTGAGCCTCTTCTTTTCCTCACATGACTTTTATGCGGCCGACAGCTTTTTGCGGCCGACCGCTCGGCGGCGCTTTGGCCTGTCGCTGGGCCAGGTCACGACGAAACGCGACATCCGCGATGTCGTGTCGGTTTTGTCGGTTGTTCGGCTCGCGTCCCACTGTCGTCTTTTGTCGGAGATCGGACAGCGACTGTCGGACGCTCGGCTCTCTCAAAAATCTCACAACCGATTAATAAATAAAGGAAATTCCGTTTTCTCCAAGTTGGCACGCCCTTTGCGTATCTAAGGGCACGCGGCCGAGAGCGCCCGCTGGAACAGTTTTGAACCGGACAACCTGGAGAGACACTATGAGTTCACTTCGCCAGATTGCGTTCTACGGGAAGGGCGGCATCGGCAAGTCGACCACTTCTCAGAACACCCTCGCGGCACTTGTCGAAATGGGGCAGAAGATTCTGATTGTGGGTTGCGATCCGAAAGCGGATTCCACCCGCCTCATCCTCAACACCAAGATGCAGGACACGGTTTTGAGCCTCGCGGCCGAGGCGGGCTCTGTGGAGGATCTCGAGCTCGAGGACGTTCTCAAGCTCGGCTACAAGGGCATCAAGTGCACGGAATCCGGTGGTCCTGAGCCCGGCGTCGGCTGTGCCGGCCGCGGCGTCATCACCGCCATCAACTTCCTCGAAGAAAACGGTGCCTATGACGATGTCGATTACGTCTCCTACGACGTGCTCGGCGACGTGGTCTGCGGTGGCTTTGCGATGCCGATCCGCGAAAACAAGGCGCAGGAAATCTACATCGTCATGTCCGGCGAGATGATGGCGCTTTACGCCGCCAACAACATCGCCAAGGGCATCTTGAAGTACGCCCATTCGGGCGGCGTGCGTCTCGGCGGCCTCATCTGCAACGAGCGCCAGACCGACCAGGAGCTGGAGCTGTCGGAAGCGCTGGCAGAGAAGCTCAATACCAAGCTCATTCACTTCGTGCCGCGCGACAACATCGTCCAGCACGCCGAGCTGCGTCGTCAGACGGTCATCCAGTACGCCCCAGATTCCAACCAGGCGAAGGAATACCGGACGCTGGCGGAGAAGATCCACGCGAATTCCGGCCAGGGCACGATCCCGACGCCGGTTTCCATGGACGAGCTTGAGCAGATGCTGCTCGATTTCGGCATCATGAAGACCGAGGAGCAGGCGCTCGCCGAACTCCAGGCCAAGGAAGCCGCAAAGGCCGCCGAAGCCGCGGCCTAATTGTCCCGCCCGGCCGCCGCGGGGCGGTGGCCGGGCTCATCTTCAACATTGTTCGATGAGGAGAGCGCTATGAGCCTCGACCACAAGAACGACGCCGAGTTCCACGCCAGCCTCATTGAGGAGGTGTTGAAGGCCTATCCGGACAAGGCCCAGAAGAAGCGGAGCCGGCATCTGAGTGTCGCCAAGCCTGCGGATGCGTCCGAAGAGGGCGGCGAGCAAAATCTGTCGGAATGCGCCGTCAAATCCAACATCAAGTCGATCCCGGGCGTCATGACGATCCGCGGCTGCGCCTACGCCGGATCCAAGGGCGTGGTGTGGGGCCCGGTGAAGGACATGGTCCATATCAGCCATGGCCCTGTCGGCTGCGGCCAGTATTCCTGGGCCCAGCGCCGCAACTATTACACCGGCACGACCGGCGTCGACACCTTCGTGACGATGCAGTTCACCACCGACTTCCAAGAGCGTGACATCGTCTTCGGCGGAGACAAGAAGCTCGAAAAGGTGATCGACGAGATCAACGAGCTGTTCCCGCTCGCCAACGGCATCTCCGTGCAGTCGGAATGCCCGATCGGTCTGATCGGTGACGATATCGAGGCCGTGGCGCGCAAGAAGAAGAGCGAAACCGGCAAGACTGTCGTGCCGGTGCGCTGCGAGGGTTTCCGTGGCGTGTCGCAGTCGCTCGGCCACCACATTGCCAATGACACGATCCGCGACTGGGTGCTCGACAAGAGCGAGCGCGAGTTCGAGGCGACGGATTACGACGTCACCATCATCGGCGACTACAATATCGGCGGCGATGCCTGGGCCTCGCGCCGGCTCCTGGAAGAGATGGGCCTCAGGGTTATCGGCAGCTGGTCCGGCGACGGCACGCTCGCCGAACTCGAGCAGGCGCCGAAGGCGAAGCTCAACCTCATCCATTGCTACCGGTCGATGAATTACATCTGCCGCCACATGGAAGAGAAGCACGGCGTGCCGTGGACGGAGTACAATCTCTTCGGCCCGACGCAGATCGCCCAGTCGCTGC
Source organism: Afifella sp. JA880 (assembly GCF_025379905.1). Taxonomy (NCBI): domain Bacteria; kingdom Pseudomonadati; phylum Pseudomonadota; class Alphaproteobacteria; order Hyphomicrobiales; family Afifellaceae; genus Afifella; species Afifella sp. JA880. The sequence goes on along the minus strand of NZ_JAOANH010000002.1, from coordinate 177,292 downwards.
GCCATATCGCCAGCTATTTCGACGATACCATCAAGGAAGGTGCCGAGCGCGTCATCGCCAAGTACCAGCCGCTCGTCGATGCCGTCATCTCAAAGTACAAGCCGCGCCTCGAAGGCAAGACGGTGATGCTCTATGTTGGCGGCCTGCGTCCGCGCCACATCGTCAATGCTTATGACGACCTCGGCATGGAAATCGTCGGAACGGGTTATGAATTCGCCCATAACGACGATTATCAGCGCACCGGCCATTACGTGAAAGAAGGTACGCTCATCTACGATGACGTGACCGGTTACGAGCTGGAGAAGTTCATCGAGCAGATCCGGCCCAATCTCGTCGGCTCGGGCATCAAGGAAAAGTACCCGGTGCAGAAGATGGGCATCCCGTTCCGTCAGATGCATTCCTGGGACTATTCCGGCCCCTATCACGGCTACGACGGTTTCGCGGTCTTCGCCCGCGACATGGACCTCGCCATCAACAACCCCGTCTGGGATCTGTTCGACGCTCCCTGGACCAAGACCGAGCCGCTGGCGGTCGCCGCCGAATAGCGCGCGCCGAGCCTCAAGAAGGAATGGACCCATGCCACAATCTGCAGAGAAAGTCCTCGACCACAGCCTTCTGTTCCGGGAGCCGGAATACAAGGAGATGTTCGCCAAGAAGCGCGCGGACATGGAAAATATGCCTGCCGCCGAGAAGGTGCAGGAAACTGCCGACTGGACGAAGAGCTGGGAGTATCGCGAGAAGAATTTCGCCCGCGAATCCCTTTCCATCAACCCGGCAAAGGCCTGCCAGCCGCTCGGCGCCGTCTTCGCGGCGGCGGGCTTTGAGAAGACGCTGAGCTTCGTGCACGGCAGCCAGGGTTGCGTCGCCTATTACCGCTCGCATCTCTCCCGCCACTTCAAGGAGCCGTGCTCGGCGGTCTCCTCGTCGATGACGGAAGATGCGGCCGTGTTCGGCGGCCTCAACAACATGGTCGAAGGCCTGAAGAACGCCTATGCGCTCTACTCGCCGAAGATGATCGCGGTGTCGACGACCTGCATGGCCGAGGTGATCGGTGACGATCTGCAGTCGTTCATCATCGGCGCCAAAGAAAAAGAGTCGGTGCCGCAGGATTTCCCGGTGCCCTTTGCCCACACTCCGGCGTTTGTCGGCAGCCACACGACCGGCTACGACAACATGCTGCGCGGCATTCTCGAGGGCTTCTGGGCCAATGCGGAGGTCACGAAGAACGAGACGATCAACATCGTGCCGGGCTTCGATGGGTTCGCGGTCGGCAACAACCGCGAGCTGAAGCGCATCCTCGACCTGATGGGCGTGGAATATACGATCCTCTCCGACGTCTCCGATCAGTTCGACACGCCTTCGGATGGCGAGTTCCGCATGTATGACGGCGGTACGACGCTGGAAGCTGCGAAGAACGCGGTCAATGCCAAGGCGACGATCAGCCTGCAGCAATATTGCTCCACGAAGACGCTGCAATACGCGAAGTCCTTCGATCAGGAGACGGCGAGCTTCCACTACCCGATGGGGGTGGCTGCGACCGACGAATTCCTGATGAAGGTGTCCGAGATCACCGGCAAGGAGATCCCGGAGGAGCTTCGGCTGGAGCGTGGGCGTCTCGTCGATGCGATGGCCGACAGCCAGGCCACCTTGCACGGCAAGACCTACGCCATCTACGGCGATCCGGACTTCGTCTATGCGATGGCCCGCTTCGTGCTGGAATTCGGCGGCGAGCCGCGCCACTGCCTGGCGACCAACGGCACCAAGCCGTGGGCGAAAAAGATGCAGGCGCTCTTCGATTCTTCGCCCTTCGGTGCGGAATGCAAGGCCTATCCGGGCAACGATCTGTGGCATATGCGGTCGCTTCTCGCCACCGAGCCGACGGATTTCCTGATCGGCAATTCGCATGGCAAGTTCCTGGAGCGCGACACGGGCGTGCCGCTCATCCGGCTGACCTTCCCGATCTTCGACAGGCACCACCACCACCGCTTCCCCGTCTGGGGCTATCAGGGCGGATTGCGGGTTCTGGTGACGTTGCTCGACAAGGCGTTCGACACGCTCGACGCGGCCGGTCTCGAGCCGGGCGGTGACATTTCCTTCGATTTGACCCGCTAAAAGGCGGGCGGCGCCGGGAGGCGATCATGGGCGAAGTCTTGAGGTCGAAAACAGCCGAACTCTTCAACGAGCCGGGCTGTGCGAAAAACCAGGCCAAGAGCGAAAAGGAGCGCAAGAAAGGCTGCTCCAAGCCTTTGGTGCCAGGCGCCGCCGCAGGCGGTTGTGCCTTCGACGGTGCCAAGATCGCGCTGGAGCCGATCGTCGACGTCGTGCATCTGACGCACGGGCCGTCGGCGTGCGAGGGCAACAGCTGGGACAACCGCCATGCTGCCACTTCGGGGCCGAGCACTTACCGGCTCGGCCTCACCACCGATCTCTCCGAGCTCGACATCGTCATGGGCAACGGAGAAAAGCGACTGTACCGGGCGATCAAGGACGCGATCGCCCGCTACGACCCGCCGGCCGTCTTCGTGTATCAGACCTGCGTGCCTGCGATGATCGGCGACGATATCGAGGCCGTCTGCCGCCACGCGGCCGAGAAGACCGGCACGCCCTGCATCCCGGTCCTGTCGGCCGGATTTTCGGGCAAGAAGAATTTCGGCAACAAGCTCGCCGGTGAGGCGCTCTTCAAGCACGTCATCGGCACCATCGAGCCTGAATATACGACGCCGACGGACGTCAATATTCTCGGCGAATACAATATCGTCGGCGAGATCTGGCAGATCAAACCGCTTCTGGAAAAACTCGGTATCCGACTTCTCGCCAACATCACCGGCGATGCGCGCTACCGCGATCTCGCTGGGGCGCACCGCGCCCGCGTCAACATGATGATGTGCTCGGCGGCCCTCATCAATCTGGCGCGTCAGATGGAAGAGCGCTGGGGCATCCCGTACTTCGAAGGTTCTTTCTATGGCATCGCCGATACGTCGGCGGCGCTGCGCACGCTTGCCCGGATGCTGGTCGAGCGCGGAGCTCCCGAAGATCTTTTGCAGCGCACGGAAGTGCTCATCGCGGCGGAGGAGGCGCGGGCCTGGGCGCGCATCGAACCTTACCGCGAGATCCTCAAGGGCAAGCGCGTCATCCTCTATACGGGCGGGGTCAAATCCTGGTCGATCGTCTCCGCGCTCCAGGAAATCGGCATGAAGATCGTCGCCACCTCGGTGCGGAAGTCGACGGAAGGCGACAAGGAGCGGATCAAGGAGATCATGGACGATCCGCATATGGTCGGCTCCGTGCCGGCCCGCGAGATGTATGCGAGGCTCGCCAATGACGAGGCGGACATTCTCCTGTCGGGCGGCAAGACGCAGTATGTCGGCCTGAAGGCGCGCAGGCCGTGGCTCGATATCAACCAGGAGCGCAATTACGCCTATGCCGGCTATGACGGCACCGTGGCGCTCGTCGCCGAGCTCGCGAAATCCTTGTCCAATCCTGTTTGGGAAGAAATCCGCCGGCCTGCACCCTGGGAAATCTCCGCTGATATCGTGCCGCTCGATTGCGGACCGCAATCGCGTTCCGGCCTTGGGGAGGCTTGAATGGCCACGCTTCTGCAGCCGAAAAAAAGCGGCTCGATCAATCCTTTGAAGTCCTCCGCGCCGCTCGGGGCGGCGCTTGCCTATCTCGGCGTCGATGGCGCCGTGCCGCTCTTTCATGGTGCGCAAGGCTGCACCTCCTTCGCTCTGACGCTCGCCGTCCGTCATTTCCGCGAGGACATGCCGATGCAGACGACGGCGATCGCTGAGGTCGAGACGATTTTGGGGGGCGCCGACAATCTGGAGGAGGCGCTCGTCAATCTGCAGTCGCGGATGAACCCGAAGTTCATCGGCATCGCATCGACGGCACTCATTGAGACGCGCGGCGAGGATATCACCGGCGATCTCCTGTCCATCATGCAGCGCCGCCACGAACTGGCACGTACGGCCATCGTCTACGCCTCGACGCCGGATTATGTCGGGGCGCTCGAAGACGGCTGGGCGAAGGCGGTGACGGCGATCATCGAAGGCCTCGTCGTTCCGGGGGAACGCCGGCAGAAAAGCCTACGGCAGATCAACATCCTGCCTGGCGTGCATCAGACGGCGGCCGATATCGACCAGTTGCGTGATATGGCGGCGGCCTTCGGTCTCGATGCTGTCGTCCTGCCGGACCTTTCCGGTTCTCTCGATGGGCATGTGAACGCCGAGTTCACGCCGATCACATCAGGCGGCACGAAACTCGAAGATATCGCCGACATGGGCGAGGGGCTCGCCACCATTGCGATCGGCCAGCATATGACCCCGGCGGCAGAGGCCCTCGAAGGGCTGACTGGCGTGCCGAGCACGGTTCTTTCGAGCCTGACGGGCCTTGCGGCGAGCGATGAACTCGTGGCGCTGTTGTCGCGCATCTCGGGCGTTGCGGTCCCCGAAAACCTCAAGAGGCGCCGCAGCCAACTCGTCGACGCGATGCTCGACTGCCACTTCTATCTAGGCGGCAAGCGGATCGCGATCGCGGCCGATCCGGACCTCATTTATCAGCTCGCCGTCTTCTTCAAGAGCCTTGGCGCGGAGATCGTCACGGCGGTGACGACCACCAATCATTCGCCGCTTCTCGAAAAGGTGCCGGCGAAAGACGTCGTCGTTGGCGATCTCATGGATTTCGAAGAACGGGCGGCCGCGGCAAAGGCCGATCTCCTCGTCACGCACAGCCACGGACGACAGGCTGCGGAACGGCTCGGCCTGCCGCATCTGCGCGTCGGGTTCCCGATCTTCGACCGGCTCGGCGTCCAGCACCGCGCGATGGTCGGCTATGCGGGAAGCCGTGACTTTCTCTACGAGGTCGGAAACATCTTCCTCAGCCTCATCAAAGAGAAAACGCCCGAGGATTTCGCCTCGGCCGAAGTGCCTCCCTTCAAGGTTCAGGAGAAGCGCGATGTCGGTCAGACACTTGCAATTGGTTGAACGGGAGGAAGTCATGTCGGTGACCGCTGAGAGCGACGAGCCGAAGCTGCGCGTGGCGATCGCAACGCAGGATATGAAGGGGCTCAACGCGCATTTCGGCTCGGCCCGCAAATTCGCGATCTACGACGTGACGCCGACGGCTTCGCGCTTCGTCTCCGCCGCCGCTTTCGACGACGTGTCCGATGAAAGCGGCAAACATCGCCAGGAGGGCGACGACCGCATCGGATCGAAGATCGAGGCCTTGAACGGCTGCCATCTTCTCTTCTGCCTGGCGATCGGCGGGCCTTCGGCCGCGAAAGTCATCAATGCGCGCATCCATCCCGTCAAATTGCCGGCGCCGGAGCCGATCGACGGCCTCATTGGGCGCGTGCAGACGATGATGTCGACCAATCCGCCGCCCTGGCTGCGAAAGGTCATGGGCACGGCGCAGCCGCGGTCGATGGATTTTCTCGACGAGGAGGATTGAGCATGGCGGAAGCGTTGATGTCGGCGGGCGACGCGGACCAGAAGGCCATGGGCTCGCCCTTCCTCAAATCGCTCGTCGCGCTCTACCGGGCGGAGGATTCCTACGGCGCCTGGGAGAGCAAGAGCGATGCCGAGCTTCTCGAGGAGTTCATCGTCACCGCCGAAGAGCGGCGGGCAAAGCCGATCATCGACGATCCCGACCCCGACCTTCTCGACCGGGTGGACAAGTTCTATCGCGCCGTCGGTCTGACGGTCGAGCGCGAGACGGGGCTCATGGCCTCGCCGATGATGAGCATGCATTGGGAAGGGTTCGGGCGCGTCATCCTGACGGCCGGCAAGCTCGTGATCTTCGCGAAGTCGCTGCGCGACGTGCACCGCTTCGGTTTCGAAAGCCTCAGTGACCTCGCCGAGGCCGGCATGAAGGTCGTGCGCCAGGCGCGCGAGACGATCGATACCTATCCAGACGTGGCCCGCGCCTGAGGCGTGGCCGATGAGAGGGGCTTGGGCGAGCCCAGGGGGACAAGATGAGCTTCGTGACACGTGACGGCCGGGACTGGACGCCGGAATATCTTCTTTCGATCGATCCGAAGAAATGCATCGGCTGCGGGCGCTGCTACAAAGTCTGTGCGCGCAACGTGATGACACTTCGCGGCGTCACCGAAGACGGTGATTTCGTCGACCTCGAGGATGAGGATGACGACGAGCTGGAGCGCAAGGTGATGGTGCTCGGCGATGCCGGAAACTGCATCGGTTGCGGCGCCTGCGCCAGGGTCTGCCCGACGGGCAGCCAGACGCACGGGGCCGAGGCGCTCGCGGCCTGATACGATGGACGCGGCGGAGGTCTACGATTTTCTGATGGAGGGCGGCGAGCGGCCGCTCTGCAATGCGTTCGACGCGCATGTCATTGCCTCCGTGCTGGCGCTCGCCATTTCGGAAAGCCGCAAGGAGGAGGTGTCTGTCGTCGAGACATTGGGCCTCGACAGCGACAATCTCAAAGACCTCGTCGACGCGCTCTTTCCGCATGCGGCGGCGGTTTTCGAGGGCCTTCCGGCCAATGTCGCGCCCCAACGCAGCGATGACGAGGCCTGCCTTCTCGACCTCTTGATGAGTGGCACGACCGAGGACAGCTCTCTCGAAATGCGGTTTGCTGAGATCATCGCGCGGCGCTGTCAGCGACCGAACCATCTCTGGCAGGATCTCGGTCTCCGCAACCGGCGCGAACTCGGCTGGCTGATGGAGCGGCACTTCGAGATGCTGTCGGAGGCCAACAGCCAGGACATGAAGTGGAAGAAGTTCTTCTACCGCATGATCTGTCGCGATACGGGCTATCAGATCTGCACCGCGCCGACCTGCCGCGAATGCGACGACTTCGAGACTTGCTTCGGCGATGAGAGTGGCGAAAGCCTGCTTGCCCGCGTCAAGCGTGATGCCGAGAAGGCGTCCTGAGGGCGCATCGATCCTTCCCGCTGTTGCGAAGGCGCCTGTCGGCTTTGTGACATTGGTGCGGAATGCGACATTCCTTCAATCTCTGAATATCCTTTAAAACAATACTTTATGGTTTGGCATGCGGCTTGCTGCGCTCCTGGCAACGAAGGAGCAAGGCATGATCCAGCTGACCGAGGCCGCCGTGGATGCGCTGCGCACAGCGATCGCCGGGTCTGAAGAACCGGTCGAGGGCCTGCGCCTGATGGTCGAGAGCGGCGGCTGTGCCGGCCTCAAATACATGATGGGCCTCGTCGGTGAGGCCGAGCCGAGCGATGTGCTGGTGGAGCAGGCGGGCATCAAGGTCTTCGTCGACCCGATGAGCATCGCCTACCTCGAAGGCACCACCGTCGATTTCGTCACCAGCCTGGAGGGCGCCGGGTTCACCTTCGACAATCCGAAGGCGACCTGGAGCTGCTCCTGCGGCAAGTCCTTCGGATGATGGAGAGCCCCATGACTGATTTTACCCCCCTTTATCAGGATGAGCTTGTGGAGACGGCTGCCGAAGAGCGAGAGGAGCGCTGCGAAGGCGCGGCCCGCCCGGGTGAGAAGCCGATGGTGCGGCTGACGCTTCTCAACCGCACGCAGATGCCGAAGAGGCCTGCGTCGTCGCCCGAGGCGCGCGTTGGGAGCGCCGAGGGCGAGACCGGCTCGCGCAAGGCGGCGGCGTTTGGGCTCGGTCTCAGCCGTGAGGAGAAATTCGCTCTCGTCGAAGAGGCGCTGGAGGATATCCGCCGCTACATTGCGGGCGATGGCGGCGACTGCCAGCTCGTCGATATCGAAGACAACAAGATCATGGTGCGGCTGACCGGTGCCTGCGTCGGCTGCCAGCTTGCCGGCGTGACCATCGGCGGCATCCAGATGCGGCTGATGGCGAAGCTCGGCGCGCCCGTCCGCGTCATCCCGGTTCACCCGAGACATTGAGGAGGCGGTGATGCGGCCCGTCTATCTCGATGCCAACGCCACCACACCCGTTGATCCCGACGTGCTGGCGGCGATGCTGCCGTTCTTCACGGAGCATTTCGGCAATCCCTCGTCACCGCACGGCTTCGGCTCGGTGGTTGCCGCGGCCGTGAAGCGGGCGCGCGGGCAGCTTCAGTCGCTGCTGGGCGCCGAATCGGACCAGGAAATCACGTTCACCTCCGGCGGAACGGAATCCGATACGACCGCCATCCTGTCCGCACTCGCCACACAGGAGGGCCGCAACGAGCTGATCGTCTCGGCGGTGGAACACCCGGCTGTCCTCGCGCTCGCTCAGGATCTGGCGAAACGCGCTGGTGTGGTCGTCCATGTCATACCGGTCGACGGGCGGGGCCGGCTCGACATTGATGCCTATGAGAAGGTGCTCGGTCGTCAGACGGCTCTCGTCTCCATCATGTGGGCGAACAACGAGACCGGCACGATCTTTCCGGTCGAGCGGTTGGCTGCGATGGCGCACGAGACCGGCGCGCTCTTCCATACCGATGCGGTGCAGGCGGTCGGCAAGATCGCGATGGATCTCCAATCCGGCGCGATCGATATGCTGTCGCTCTCGGGACACAAGCTGCACGGACCGAAGGGGATCGGTGCGCTCTATGTCCGTCAGGGCGTGCCGTTTCAGCCGCTCATTCGCGGGGGGCGTCAGGAACGGGGACGCCGCGCCGGCACGGAAAATGTGCCGGCCATCGTCGGCCTCGGCAAAGCCGCGGAGCTTGCCGCCTTCCATCTCTATGACGAACAAACGCGCGTGCGGGAGCTGCGCGACCACCTGGAAGCGGGCGTGCTGGCCGTGATCGACAAATGCATCGTGACCGGTGACGTGGACAATCGCCTGCCGAATACGAGCAACATCGCTTTCGATGGCGTCGAAGGCGAGGCGATCGTGCATCTTCTGTCGCGCGATGGCGTCGCCGTTTCGTCCGGCTCGGCGTGCAGCTCCGGCGGCATGGACGCCTCGCATGTGATCCGCGCGATGCGTCTTCCCTTTACGGCGGCGCATGGTGCCGTGCGTTTCTCCCTGTCGCGCGACAACGAGAAAGCCGATGTCGATCGGCTGATTGAGATCCTTCCCGACATCATCGAAGAGCTGCGCGCCGTGTCTCCGTTCTGGCGAAAGGCACGGCAGCCCGCAAAGCCACAGGAGCGTCTCTATGCTTGAGGAGCGCATCGTCCCCCGTCACATCGCCTTCAACGATTCGACGCTCCGCGATGGTGAACAGGCGCCGGGCGTCGCCTTCTCGATCGACGAGAAGGTGGCGATCGCGCGGGCCCTCGATGCGGCCGGTGTCGACGAGATCGAGGCGGGCACGCCGGCGATGGGGGAGGCCGAGATCGAGAGCCTTGCGGCGATCGGCGAGGCGGTGACGGGTTCGCGCGTCATCGCCTGGTGCCGGATGACCAAGGGCGATGTCGATGCCGCGCTGAAGACCGGTCTCAAAGAGGTCAATCTCTCCGTGCCGATGTCCGATCGGCAGATCAAGGCGAAGTTCGGCACTGATCGTGCGGACGTTCTCGACCGCATTCGCAGCGTCATCCCTTATGCCCGCGCGCATGGGCTCCGGGTCGCGCTCGGCGGCGAGGATTCAAGCCGCGCCGATCTCGATTTCATTCGTCGGGCCATTGGGGTCGCGCAGGAGGCGGGCGCCGTCAAATTCCGCTTCGCCGATACGGTCGGTATCCTCGACCCGTTCACGACCTTTGCCGTCTTTCAGCGGCTGCGGGCGATGAGCGATCTCGATCTGGAATTTCATGGCCACGACGATCTCGGCCTTGCCACGGCCAACACGCTGGCCGCGATCCGCGGGGGAGCCACGCATGCCTCCGTCTGCGTTCTCGGCATCGGCGAGCGTGCCGGCAATGCGGCGCTCGAAGAGGTGGCGACGGCGCTCGATCATATCAGTGCCCATAAGAGCCGGGTCGACCTTACGCATCTGACGGGGCTCGCGGAGCTCGTTGCGGGGGCGGCAGGCCGTCCGATCCCCGAATCGAAGCCGATCGTCGGGGCCGCCGCCTTCATGCACGAATCCGGCATCCACGTTTCCGGCCTTCTGCGCGATCCGGCAACCTATGAGGGTCTCAATCCGGAGCGGCTCGGGCGCGCGCGCACCATCGTTCTCGGCAAGCATTCCGGCATCTCCTCGATGCGCCATGCGCTCGAGACTCTTGGACTTGCCGCCGACGACACGCAGACGCGCACGCTTCTCGACCTGGTCCGCGCAGAGGCCGCCAAGGCCAAGCGCGCGGTCGGCCTTCACGAAGTTGCCGCTCTTCATGCGGCGCTGACGGCACGCGAACTCGCGGCCTGACCGGTTCTCAAGGGAAAGCGCGGCCCTGAGGCCGCCGCTGCGGAGGATATCATGGGCGTTCTGGACGAATTGCGGGAGCTGTCGGCCGCGGAAGAGTTTTTCGCGTGTCTCGACGTGCCGTACGATCCGAAGGTGGTGCATGTCGCGCGCCTGCACATTCTGCGGCGCATGGGCGAGTATCTCGCCGCCGACCATCTCGACGATCTCGATGATGAGGCCGCGCGCGAAGCGTGCCGCACGCATCTGGCGCAGGCCTATGAGGACTTCACACGGTCGTCGCCCCTCGAACAGCGCGTCTTCAAGGTGCTGAAGCAGGCCGCGGGTGGACCGAAGCCGAAATCAAAGCCCTTCGTGGCGCTCAACACCCTGACAGGGCGCGCCAACCAGTGACACTTCTGTCGGGTTTGCGACAGCTACCGTCCGCTTTTGGCCGTGTCGCGCAAACCCGACAATCCGTAAAAGCACATTAACATCATATAGTTACGAGATTTTCGAGATTGGCACGCTGCTTGCGAAAGACCTGATGAGGTCTTGAATTCGGCACCGGCCACCAGACGCAAGCTGGCTCCGGTGCGCATGAGGAAGGCAGGAACGATGCAGATCGTCGTGTGTATCAAGCAGGTTCCGGACAGCGCCCAGATCCGCGTTCATCCGGTCACCAACACCATCATGCGCCAGGGTGTGCCGACCATCATCAACCCTTACGATCTTTTCGCGCTCGAAGAGGCGTTGCGGCTGCGCGACAAGTCTGGCGGGGAGGTGACCGTTCTCTCCATGGGCCCGCCGATGGCCGAGGATTCGTTGCGCAAGGCGCTGACTTTCGGGGCCGATCGCGCGGTGCTCCTGACGGATCGCTTCTTTGCAGGCTCCGACACTCTGGCGACGAGTTTTTCCCTGTCGCAGGCGATCAAGAAGATCGGCGAGGTCTGGGGCGCGCCCTCGATCGTGTTCACCGGCAAGCAGACGATCGATGGGGATACGGCTCAGGTGGGGCCGGGAATTGCGACGCGCCTCAACCTCAATCAGCTCACCTATGTCGCGAAGATCGGGCCGATCGACCGCGAGGGCGGCACGATCGAGGTGGAGCGGCGCGCGGAAGGGGGTGTGCAGGTTCTGCAGACCAAGCTCCCCGTTCTCATCACCATGCTCGAAGGCACCAATGAGATGCGGCGCGGCTCGCTTTCGGCCGCGCTCTCGGCGGCCAAAGCCGATGTGACGGTGTGGAACGCCGCGGATATCGGCATCGAGGACGTCACCAAATGCGGCCTGCGCGGATCGCCGACGGTCGTCAAGCGCGTCTTCGCGCCGACGCCGCGCGAAGAGAAAGCCGAGCAGCTTCCCGTCAGCGGCAAGGGCCCTGACGAGATCGCGGACACGCTCATGAACGAGATTTTCAGCCGGCATCAGACGATCGAAGACGATCTGATGAATTTCGCGGCCGGGCAGTAGGAGGCAAAGCCGATGGCAAACGCGCCAAAGCAGCAAGCCCGCCCCGCAGGCGGTCGGGCCGGCATGAAGAAGGAACTGCCGGAGCATTTCAAAGCCTACCGGCATGTCTGGGTCTTCATCGAATACGAGCACGGGCACGTGCATCCCGTGTCGCTGGAGCTTCTGGGAGAGGGCCGAAAGCTCGCCGAGAAGCTCGACGTGGAGGTCGTGGGCGTCCTTTTGGGTGGCGACAAGAGCGAACTCGAGGCGGCCGCGAGGGAAGTCTACGAGCACGGTGCCGACGTCCTCTATCAGGTCGCCGATCCGATGCTCGCGCATTACCGCAACGAGACCTACACGAAGTGCCTGACGGATCTCGTCAACACCTACAAGCCGGAGATCTTGCTTCTGGGCGCGACGACGCTTGGCCGCGACCTCGCCGGTTCGGTTGCGACGACGCTGGCAACGGGCCTGACCGCCGATTGCACGGAGCTTGCGATCGACGACGATCGTTCGCTCGCAGCGACGCGGCCGACCTTCGGCGGGTCGTTGCTGTGCACGATCTACACGCTGAATTTCCGCCCGCAGATGGCGACGGTGCGGCCGCGCGTCATGGCCATGCCGAAACGCGAGCCGGGACGCACGGGACGCCTGATCGAGCATCCGCTCAACATGGCGGAGGAGGATGTCGTAACCAAGGTTTTGCGCTTCGTCGCGGACCGTGATTCCAACAAGGTGCAGCTCGCCTTCGCCGACATCGTCGTGGCCGGCGGGCTCGGGCTTCGCTCGGCTGAGAATTTTCAGCTGGTGAAGGATCTCGCCGAAGTCCTCGGCGCCGAATACGGCTGCTCACGGCCGCTCGTGCAGAAAGGGTGGGTGCCGGCCGAGCGCCAGATCGGCCAGACCGGCAAGACCATCCGGCCGAAGCTTTACATCGCCGCCGGCATTTCGGGCGCGATCCAACACCGTGTCGGTGTGGAGGGAGCGGATCTCATCGTCGCCATCAACAGCGACCCGAATGCTCCCATTTTCGATTTTGCTCATCTCGGCGTGGTGGCCGATGCCCTGGAAGTGCTTCCGGCGCTGACGCGGGCATTCGCAAAGCACCTCTCCGTCAACCGCCTGGCAGGCTAAGGAGGCAGCCATGGTCGAACAGCGTTTCGATGCGATCGTTGTTGGTGCAGGGCCCTCGGGCAACGCCGCCGCCTACACCCTGGCGAAGGAGGGCTTGAACGTGCTGCAGCTGGAGCGCGGGGAATATGCCGGCTCCAAAAATGTTCAGGGCGCGATCCTCTATTCCGACGCGCTCGAAAAGCTCATCCCGAATTTTCGTGAGGATGCGCCGCTCGAGCGGCATGTCATCGAGCAGCGTCTGTGGATGCTCGACGACGCGTCTTACACCGGCATGCATTACCGCTCGGAAGAGTTCAACGAAGAGAAGCCGAACCGCTACACGATCATCCGCGCGCAGTTCGACAAATGGTTCAGCCAGAAGGTTCGCGATGCCGGCGCGACCGTCCTTTATGAGACGACGGTCAAGGAGCTCATTCGCAACACGGCGGGCAAGGTGATCGGCGTGCAGACCGACCGCGAGGATGGCGCGGTGATGGCCGATGTCGTCATCCTTGCGGAAGGCGTCAACGGCCTCGTTGGCCAGCGTTCGGGGCTGCGCGATGAGCTGAAGCCGGACACCGTGGCGCTTGCGGTCAAAGAAATGCACTTCCTGCCGCGCGACGTCATTGAAAGCCGGTTCAACCTCAAGGGCGACGAAGGCGTCGTCATCGAGGCGATGGGCAGCGTGACGCTCGGCATGACCGGGACCGCCTTTCTCTACACCAACGAGGAATCCATCTCCGTGGGCATCGGCTGCCTCGTCTCCGACTTCACGGAGAAGCGCGAGGCACCCTACGAACTCCTGGAGAGGTTCAAGTCGCATCCGGCGATCGCGCCGCTTCTGGCGGGCTCGGAGGTGAAGGAATATGCCGCCCATCTGATCCCCGAAGGCGGCTACAACGCCATCCCTTCGCTCTTCGGCGATGGTTGGCTGATGGTGGGCGATGCCGGGCATTTCGTGAATGCCGTCCACCGCGAGGGTTCCAACCTTGCGATGACGACGGGCCGCGTTGCCGCGGAAACCGTCGTGCGGCTGCACCGCATGCGCAAGGAGATGACGAAAACCAATCTCGCCGAATATCAGGACCGGCTGGAGAAGACCTTCGTCCTCAAGGACATGCGCAAATACCGCAAGATCCCGGCCTTCCTGCACGGCAACAAGGAAACACTCTTCGGCCTCTATCCGCGTCTCTTGAGCAAGGCGGCGCAGACATGGTTCCGCGTCGACGGGCTGGACAAGAAGGCGAAGGAGAAAGCGATCGTCTCCTCGTTCCGCCAGGCGCGGACGTTGAGGGGCATGATTGGTGACGCGTTCAAACTGGCGAGGGCCTGGCGATGAGCACGGAAACAGATGCCGTGAAGGTTGAAGAGAAGCTTTACTACAACCGTTACGTGGTGGATGCGGGCCGTCCGCACGTCAAGATCCGCCCGCATGAGGTGCCGTCTCAGGCGCTTCTGGCGCTGACGAAGATCTGCCCGGCGGGCTGCTATGCCCTCAACGACAAGGGGCAGGTCGAGGTGACGCCCGACGGCTGCATGGAATGCGGCACCTGCCGCATCGTGTGCGCCGATACGCACGACATCGAGTGGAATTATCCGCGCGGCGGTTTCGGCGTCCTGTTCAAGTTCGGCTGAGGCTCGCCTCGGCCGGGCAGGCTGCCATGGACGGTGCCAGGGGGCTTTGGCCGGACATGCAGCCTGCCTATCTTTTCTGCGCGCGGCGCTGACACGAGCGGGCCCGAGAGGGTGGGGCGGCTGATTTTGCGGACCCTCACCCTATATCGCGGGCATGGCCTTTTTCTCCGCAGCACGCACTGACCCGCAACACGCCGTCCCAGACGGATGCCGCGTCTACGCGATCGGCGATATTCACGGGCGGTTTGATCTGCTTCTCGATCTTCAAGAGCAGATCAAAGCCGATCTCGCGGCGTCCCCACCGGAAGAGAGCGTCGAGATCTTCCTCGGCGATTACATCGATCGCGGACCCAATTCCCGCGCGGTCCTGGAATATCTGTTCGCGGGCGAAAAGCTCTGCGACCGCCGCGTCTGCCTCAAGGGCAACCATGAGGCGGTGCTTCTCGAGGTTCTCTCCGATCCGAGCATGCTTCCTTATTGGTGCGGGCAGGGCGGATCGGCGACGTTGCGCTCGTTCGGCGTTGCGCCTCCTTCGGGCGGAGATCAGCGCTCGCTCGTCACCTGCCATCAGGCTTTGCTGCAGGCGCTGAGCGGTGGCTTCGAACAGTTTTTACGTTCGCTCGCTCTCAGCGAGAGCGTCGGCGACTATTTCTTCGTTCACGCCGGGATCGATCCCAGACGCCCCATGCGGGCGCAGCGGGAGGAGGATCTCGTGTGGATCCGCGAGCCGTTTCTCTCAAGCGGACGGGATTTCGGCTTCTGTGTCGTGCACGGGCACACGCCTCGTGACGAGGTCGACATTCGCCCCAACCGCATCGATATCGACACGCGCGCCTTTGCCTCCGGCCGCCTGACCTGCCTCGTTCTGGAAGGTGGCGAGCGGCGGTTTCTGCAGACTCAGGATATCGCGGAGCCGGAAGCCGTCAGGCGGCGGTGAAGATCAGACCAAGGCTGACGGTGAGACAGAGCGCGGCCTGAACCGAGGCGGTCTGTCCGAGACAGCCGTTGAAATCGGCGGGCGTCGTCGCATTGCGGAAAGCCACGTGAGCCTTCCAGGCAAGCGGAATGCAGACGAGGCCGAGGAGAGCGCCGGTGAGGTGTTCGCCGACGAGGGCGAGAAGGGTGATCATCACAAAGCTTGCGGCGAGCAGACGGCCGTAAAGGCGTCCGGCGCCGAGAGGCCCGACGCGGATCGCGAGCGTCTGGCGGCCGGCGAGCGTATCGCTTTCGCGATCGCGCGTGTTGTTGACGAGGAGAACGGCGGCTGCCGGCAACCCGATCGCCACTCCGAGAAGGATGGCCGGGAAGTCGATGAAACCCGTCTGCAGATAGAACGTCCCGTCGACAGCGACGAGACCGAAAAAGGTGATGACGAAGGCCTCGCCCCAAGTGCTGCGCGAGATCGGCCAGGGACCGGACGAATAGGCATAGCCGGCGATCAACGACAGGATGCCGACGATGAGGATCGGGATACCGCCGGCCTGGATGAGATAAAGGCCGCCGAGGGCTGCGATGAAGAAGGCGAGATGCGTGGCGTGGAAGACCTCGCGCGCCGTCGCCCATCCCTTTTGCGTCACCCGAGGCGGGCCGATGCGGCCGGAATCGTCTGTCCCGTTCAAAGCGTCGACGGCGTCGTTGTTGAGATTGGTGCCGATCTGGATGGCCACGGCCGAGATCAGGGTCACCAGCGCCAGAAGCAGGTGAAAATCGCCGTTCTCGGCCCATGCCAGCGTCAGGCCGGCGACGACCGGCGAGACGGAGAGCGCCAGCGTGCGCGGACGGATGGCGTACCACCAAATGGCGAAAGGAGACGGTTTTTCCGGGGTCATCGCATCGACCATAACCATCATGCTGTCGCCAGGCTGTGGGCGGCGCCGATGGTATTTGTATTGCAAGATTGGCCCGGTGTAACGAGCCGTTGACACTTGGGTCAACGGCTCTTTCTGTCCTTCAGGGTGCGGCCCTTTGGAGCGCCGCGACAGTCTCCGCTCAGCTCAATCGGCCTTTCTGGCGCAGGTAAGCGATGATCTCGTCGGCCAGTTCTTCCGGGGAAGCCGAGGTCGTGTCGACGGTGATTTCGGCGTTTTCCGGCACCTGGTAGGGCGAATCGATGCCCGTGAAATTTTTCAGCTGCCCGGCCCGCGCCTTTGCGTAGAGCCCCTTCGGGTCGCGCTTTTCGGCAATGTCGAGAGGCGTGTCGACGAAGACTTCGACGAATTCCCCCTCCATCATCAACTGACGCGCCATCTGCCTTTCGGAGCGGAAGGGCGAGATGAAGGAGACGAGGACGATGAGGCCTGCGTCTGTCATCAGTTTTGCCGTCTCGGCGACTCGGCGGATATTCTCCACCCGGTCGGCGTCGGTGAAACCGAGATCGCGGTTGAGACCATGGCGGACATTGTCACCGTCGAGCGTGATCGTGTGCCGGCCGGCCGCATAGAGTTTCTTTTCGACCCAATTGGCGACGGTCGACTTGCCGGCGCCGGAGAGGCCCGTGAACCACAACACCGTGGGCTTCTGATTCTTCAGACGCGCACGGGCATTGCGGTCGACGTCGAGCGACTGCCAATGAATGTTGGCGGCACGTCTCAGCGAGAAATCGACCATGCCAGCGGCGACCGTCGAATGTGTGAACCGGTCAATCAGGATGAAGCCGCCGGTTTCGCGGTTCTCGCCGTACGGATCGAATGCAATCGGATGCGCCAGCGACAGGTTGGCAAACCCGATCTCGTTCAATTCCAGGACCTTGCCGGCCGTCTCTTCAAGCGTGTCGACGGAGAGGTGATGCTTCAGTTCGCTCACCTGCGCAGAAACCATGCGGTTGGCGGCTTTCAGCCAATAAGGCCGGCCGGGCAGAAGCGGCTCCTCCGCCATCCAGACGAGATGGGCGGCGATTTGATCCGTCACTTCCGGCCGGTTTTCCGCCGGCACCAGAACGTCGCCGCGGGCGATATCGACCTCGTCGGCAAGCCGAAGCATGATGGACTGGCCGGCGACGGCCTCCTCGAGTGAATTCTCGCCGATGTCGATTGCTGTCACGCGGCTCTTTTTGCCGGAGGCCGCCACCACGACTTCATCGCCAACGGCGATGCGCCCGGATGAGATCGTGCCCGCATAGCCGCGGAAGGTATGGTCGGGCCGGCACACCCATTGTACCGGAAAGCGCAACGGCGTTTCGACAAGACCCGGAGCCGATGGCGCTTCCTCCAGGAACGGCAGGAGGGCCGGACCCTTCCACCAGGAGAGGCGCGGGCTCGGGCCCGTGACGTTGTCACCTTCGCGCGCCGAGAGCGGGATCGGCGTGACGCTTTCGATGCGCGTGCGCTCGGCAAAGGCTGCGAAATCGGCCGCGATCTTCTCGAAAACGGTCTCATCGTAACCGACGAGATCCATCTTGTTGACGGCCAGCACGACCTGCTTGATGCCCATCAGCGAGCAGATCAGGGCATGGCGGCGTGTCTGTCGCGACAGGCCTTTTTCGGCATCGACCAGGAGAATGGCGAGCTCGGCGGTCGACGCTCCGGTCGCCATGTTGCGCGTGTACTGCTCGTGGCCCGGCGTGTCGGCGATGATGAAGCGACGGCGGGGCGTCGCAAAGAAGCGCCAGGCGACGTCGATCGTGATGCCTTGCTCGCGCTCGGCCTCGAGCCCATCGACGAGGAGCGCAAAGTCGATGTCGCCACCGGTGGTGCCGTGGCGGCGGCTGTCTCGCTCCAGATCGGCGATCTGGTCCTGCAAGAGCAGCTTGGAATCGTAAAGGAGGCGTCCGATCAGGGTCGACTTCCCGTCATCGACGGAGCCGCAGGTCAGAACGCGCAGGGTGTCGGGCGCGGCAAGCGTGCCGGCGAGCGTCTGCATGCTCGCGGGGTTGGTGCTGGCGGTATCCATCAGAAATAGCCTTCCCGCTTCTTGCGCTCCATGGAAGCCGAGGCTTCCCGGTCGATGGCTCGGCCGCCGCGCTCCGACTGGGTCGCGCCCATGGTCTCCATGACCACTTCGGCAAGTGTGGTTGCCGACGATTCCACAGCGCCGGTCAGGGGATAGCATCCGAGCGTGCGGAAACGGATGAGCCGCTGTTGGGGGACTTCGCCCGGCATCAGCCGCATGCGGTCGTCATCGACCATGATCCATTGGTCGTCGCGCTTCACGACCGGCCGTTCGGCCGCAAAGTAAAGCGGCACAAGCGGAATGTTCTCGCGCTCGATATAGGTCCAGATATCGAGCTCGGTCCAATTGGAGAGCGGGAAGACGCGCATCGATTCGCCCTCATGGATGAGGGTGTTGTAGAGCCGCCAGATCTCCGGGCGCTGATTGCGCGGATCCCAGCCATGGCTCTTGGAGCGGAAGGAGAAGATCCGCTCCTTGGCGCGTGACTTTTCCTCGTCACGGCGGGCGCCGCCGAAGGCTGCATCGAAATGGTGCCTGTCGAGCGCCTGCTTCAAACCCTCCGTCTTCATGACGCGCGTGTAATTGGCGCCATGATCGAAGGGGTTGAGGCCGGCGGCGACGCCTTCCTGATTGACATGGACGATGAGCTCCATGCCCGCCTCGGCCGCCATCCGGTTGCGGAAGGCGTACATGTCACGAAACTTCCAGGTCGTGTCGACATGCAGAAGCGGGAAGGGAGGCGGAGCCGGATGGAAGGCCTTGCGCGCGAGATGCAGCATGACCGACGAATCCTTGCCGATCGAATAAAGCATCACCGGGTTGCGGCATTCGGCTGCCACTTCCCTGAAAATGTGCAGGCTTTCTGCTTCCAACCGGTCAAGGTGGGACAGATTTGCGGACATGGGTCTTACAGTTCGAGAAATCTCAGGAGGATACAAGACGCGGACGTGACGGGCCCTTGGGCTCGGCAACCCGCGGTTTGCGGCCAACGCTGTGATAGTTGAAGGCGTGAGGTGCCACTTCTTCGGGCGGATAGATGTTTCGCAGATCGATTAACACATCGCCCCGCATCGTCCGCGAAAGCGTGGCGAGATTAAGGGCACGGTACTCGTTCCACTCCGTCATGATGACGAGGCCGTCGGCCCCTTCTGCGGCGGCATAGGGCGAAGCACACCAGGTCACGCCCGGAAGCAGCGGTTTTGCCGCCTCGGCCGCCTGGGGATCGTGGGCGCGAATGGTGGCTCCCGCGGCCTGCAGCGCGGGAATGGCAGTCAGGCTCGGAGCCTCGCGGATATCATCAGTGTTGGGCTTGAAGGCGATGCCGAGCACGGCGATCGTCTTGCCCTCGACGCTGCCGCCATGTGCCGCGACCACGCGATCTGGAATCGTGCGAATGCGTTCGTCATTGAAAGCGATCGTGGTTTCCACGAGGCGGATCGGGCTGCCGAGGCGACGAGCGGTCGTCGCGAGGGCCCGCGTGTCCTTCGGAAAGCAGGAGCCGCCATAACCCGGTCCCGGATGCAGGAATTTCGGGCCAATGCGGTTGTCGAGGCCGATGCCACGAGCGATGTCCTGGACGTTGCCGCCGACGATTTCGCAGAGGTCGGCGATCTCATTGATGAAGCTGATCTTCATCGCGAGGAAAGCGTTCGCCGCGTATTTCGTGATTTCCGCGTTCTCGAGCGAGGTGAAGACGATCGGCGTCTGACGCAGATTGAGCGGGCGATAAAGCGCCTTCAGGGTCTGTTCGCCGTGCGCATCTTCAACGCCCACGACGACGCGGTCAGGGCGGAGAAAATCTTCGATCGCCGCACCTTCGCGGAGGAATTCCGGATTGGAGGCGACGGAGAATTCCTTGTCCGGGGCCGTCTCCTCGATGATGCGGCGCACTTCGCGGCAGGTGCCGACGACGACCGTCGATTTGATGACCACGACAGAGCCAGAGCGCATGGCTTCGCCGACTTCGCGGGCTGCGGCGTAGACATAGGAAAGGTCCGCTTCGCCGTCGCCGCGTCGCGTCGGTGTGCCAACCGCGATGAAGATGACGTCGGCGTTCTCGACGGCCCCCGCGAGGTCCGTGGTGAAGGTCAGGCGGCCGGCGTTTTTGACCATCAGCTCCGCGAGACCGGGTTCGTAGATCGGCACTTCGCCCCGTTGCAGGGCTTCGATCTTCGCCTGGTCTTTGTCGACGCACGTGACGTCGAAGCCGAACTCGGAAAAGCAGACACCAGAGACCAAGCCTACATAGCCGGTCCCAATCATCGTGATGCGCATGGCGGTCTTCCTCGCGAACGCGGCTCTTAAGCCACGTCGAGGCGGTTATTGCAATTGCGAGAAAGACACAAAAAGGGCCGGCAGGAAGCCGGCCCTGAACTTGTTTATCCTACACCTCGACCGTCTTAGTGACGGGCGAGCCAGTCGTCGATTTCACGCTCGGCCTCGTCCTTGGCCACGCCGTAGCGTTCCTGGATCTTGCCGGCGAGTGCCTCGCGGTTGCCCTCGACCTGGTCGAGTTCGTCATCCGTGAGCTTGCCCCACTGGGCCTGAGCATTGCCCTTGAACTGTTTCCAGTTGCCCTGAACGCGATCCCAATTCATGACTTTCTCCTGTTGAGTTCGATGCCAGGAAAACGAGGATCGATGTCGCGGGGTTCCAGGGCCTCGCCGTCGGTGAAGAAAATTTCATACCCTGGCTAATGAAAGATCGCTATTTGATTTCCTCTTTTACCTGCGCGTAGGCAAGGAGGGCGAAAAGGGCCGTGCCGCCCAGGATGTTGCCTATTAATACGGGCAGAGTGAAGTGCCATAACATTGTGAAGATGCTGATATCGCCATGCGCGACGAGCAGGAATGCCTCGACGCTGCCGGCAATAATGTGGGTGAATTCGGCGATCGCGATGATGTAGGTGAAAATCACGATCACGAGGAACTCGTTGCCGGATGCGCTCGGCAAAATCCACACGATCGCAGCGATGAGAAAGCCGGCACCGACGGCGCGCACGAACATCGTGAACCAGCTCTTGTCCATCATCTCTCGGCTGATCTCCAGCATCGCCTGGAAGACTTCGGGATGGGTGCCGGGAAGAGCCGCATTGAAAACCCCGACGCCGAGCGTTCCGACCATATTGGCGACGAAGACGACGCTCCATAAGCGCAAGACGCACAAGACATTTTTGCGTGTGAACTCCGCTGCGAGCGGCAGGATCGGAGCGATGGTGTTTTCGGTGAAGAGCTGCTGGCGGGCGAGAATGACGAGCAGGAAGCCGACGCAATAGCCGAAGTTGTCGACAAGGGGGCGCCAGGGAGCGTCTGGCAGGTGGTAGCGCAACGCCGCCTCCGCCACGAGCGAGAAGCCGATCGACAAGCCCGCAGCGATGCCCGACCACCAGAGAGAGGAGGTGGGGCGCTGCATTTCCTCCTCTCCCTCCTGCCGCACCACTTCGTAGATTGCGGGTACAGAGAGGCGCAGTCTTTTCTCGACGGTCTTGGCTTCGCGCTGGGTGAGGCCGCGCGAATCCTGCGCCCGCTCGGCCCCTCTGTGCTCGCGTTCCTTGCTGCGTCTCGCCTGCCTGTCGCTTTGAAACTCGTTCATCTTCGCTCGATTCCGTTTCTCGCCATAATCCCGTCACCGCTGGATCAAGATTGCGCTGCAAGAGCGCGCTTCAAGGTGGCGTGGCCAATCCGCCACCAGGGAAGGGCCGTGCTATCCGGGTGGGAACTCACCAGCCTTCGGCACATTCACTGCTCAAGGAGGACGATATGACAAACCGTCTCGATGGGCCTGGAGTGCCTTTCTCGTCGGACTATGACGTCGGGGGAGATGCGGACGAGCCGGGCCTCGCCCAGCCGATCACCACGGACGATCTCGATGCACTTGCGCATTCTGCGCGTGGAACGGTCGAGGAGCGCCGCGAAGCGCTTCGCGGAGCGCTCGATGAACTCGAGGCGCGCCGTTCCATGGATGTTTCCCACGATGTCGACGGCGTCATCGCCTACGGCCGAGATCTGCTTCAGTCTCTTTCGGGAACCTCTCCGGTCTCCTCTGTCGAAACTGGAGATCCAGAGGGTTTCGGCTTTGCTCCAGAAGACCGGCTAGATCAGCCGGATGAAATTTTGGAGCGGGCGCAAGACTCGGTCAAGGAAGAAGACGCAGAACGCGAGTGAAGATGACCGCCATGCCGGCGGAGACGAAAGAGGTTTTGAAGAAGAAAATGGCGCAAACCTATCGCAAGGGTGAGAGCGTTGAGTGGCGGTTCGGTGGCTGGACCAGCCGAGGCCGGATCGTGGAAGTGTTCACGCGTCCCGTCGTGCGCAGCCTGGAAGGCCATGAAATCGTGCGCAATGCGGATGCCGAGAACCCGGCCTACCTGATCGAGCAGGACGACGAGAGCCGGGTGATGAAGTCGCATTGCGAACTGAGCGGCCTTCGCTGAGAGACAATTTGAGCGTCTCAGCAGACGCTGGCGTTGGGGGCGAGCGTCGCAATGACTGGGAATGAAAGAGATTCTGCCGAGGCGTCCGAACAGCCCGGACCCTCACGGGCGGCTATGCGTCTGGCGCTGGTTCTCAACAGCGATTCCGGGACTTTGCGGACGTGCGAGCCATCTGCAGGCGAAGAGATCGCGGATATTTTCCGGCAGGCCGGGCACGACGTGACCCTTCACTGGAAGGCGGGCAAGGAGGCGATCTCCGCCATCGAGGCGGCCTTCGCGGACGATGCTTATGACACGGTGATCATCGGCGGCGGGGACGGCAGCGTGTCGTTTGCCGCCTCGCAAGCATACCAGAACGGTAAAGTCCTGGGCATCCTGCCGCTTGGCACGATGAACCTTTTCGCCCGCGCGTTGGGCGTTCCGCTCGACATGTATGAGGCGGCGAGGGTGCTCGCTGCGGGTGAAGTCTCTCGCGTCGATATCGCGGATGTGAACGGGCGGCTCTTCGTTCACCATGTCACGCTCGGGCTGCATCCGAAAATGATCCGGCTGCGCCAGGAGCTCGATTACGGATCGCGTTTCGGCAAGCTCATGGCGAGCGCCAAGGCTCTCCGCCTTGCGTTGCGGCGGCCGCCGATCATTCGTGCGCGTCTCTCCCTTGCCGATGAGGAGATCGACGTTGAAACTGCGGCCCTCGTGGTCAGCAACGGACCTCTTGGGGATGGGCATCTGCCTTATGCCGATGATCCTTGCGCCGAGACGCTCGGCATCTATTTCGCCACGTCGCGCAAATGGACCGACCTTCTGGAACTTGCGGCGGCCTTCGCGCTCGGGCGCATGAGCGACAATCCGATTCTGTCGATGCGACGGTCTCAGGCCGTCACGATTTCCATGCAGCGCTCCGAAGCGCGAGCCTCGGTCGACGGGGAAGTGGTGACGCTCAGACCGCCGCTCAAGATCCAGCAATATCCCCGCGGGCTGACCGTGCTGGCACCCGCGGGGCATATCGCGAAGGACGCCTCAGGTCAGTAGCGGGTCAGCGCTGCGACAGGACCGAGGTTTTCGGCCGTCTCGCCTTCCATGCTGTAGATCGAGCCGCCTGCCTGGAGCGCTCTCACCG
Organism: Afifella sp. JA880; assembly: GCF_025379905.1. Lineage (NCBI taxonomy): Bacteria > Pseudomonadati > Pseudomonadota > Alphaproteobacteria > Hyphomicrobiales > Afifellaceae > Afifella > Afifella sp. JA880. Next base: position 153,463 of record NZ_JAOANH010000002.1, on the reverse strand, counting down.
CCACGAAATCAATGAGGTCGAACTGTTCGGGGCCCGGTTCATCGACAACATGCACGGCGTGTTCGTCGGAATTGTAGCTTCCCCAAAGATGGGCCGAGCGGGCGATGAAGACGGCTTCCAGCCGCCCCTCGATCGACGCGCGAGCGATCTCGTTGATGTCGCGTAGCGCGCCGTTGGAGCTTTCGTCCTTGAGGCGTGCCTTGAGACGCTCCAGCGCATCACGCCGATCGCCCTCGACTTCCGGCTGCATTACCGACCAGGAGGCCTGGTGCAATTCCGCCTCGCTCTTGGAGGCTGGATCGACCTTCAGGTTCTCCTCCGAAACGCCCTTATAGTGCAGCTTGTTCTGCAGGTGGCCTAAGGTGCGCGGCTCGGCTGCGATCGCCAGAGGTGCGCCTGCACCTCCCAGCTTGTGATCGACGGCCTTGGCGATCTGCCCCAGATATTCGTCAAGCTCGACCTCGTTGTAATCGTCCGGGCTCGGCCCGAGCGAATGGTATTGCGGTACGCCGGCGGATCCGCCTTGCTGGCCGCCGGACGCGTTCGAATGGAAGCCGACATTGCCGTCAAACTCCGTCATGCCGCGGAATTTCGCGAGGCTTTTTGGCATGTTCGGAACGTCGACAGGGCGGAGGTCGTGCTTACGCACTTTATAGAGCTGTACGTCGTCACGCGTGACGCATAGAAGGTAGCCGTGGCCCGCGGATGAGAAGATGCGGATCAGCGGGCGGAGATAAAAGCGCTCGCCGACCAGCGAAAGCTCTTCGACTTCGCCCGGCAGCTTGATCCATTGCACGCCGCTTTCGTCGATGAGGACGGCAAGGGATTGGTCCTGGTGCTGCCAGAAGTCGAAATCGTCCAGACGTTCTTCCGCCGGCTGCAAGAGTGCGTCGACGTCTCGTCCTGCGTCTGCCGCCTGAAGACTGCGCCGTGCCTCTGAGAGAGCGTTTTTGAGGCGCGTCGGATTTTGCAGGGTTTCGGCGCTGCGCATCTCCATCGGCAGGTAGATGCTGATCTTGGGAAAGCCTGTGCGCTCCGCCAGGTCGCGTATCCAGTCGCGTTTCATTGTTATCTCCCCGTGGGTTGCAGCTTTCTGGGGAATGGTCGCCGCCCATCACGAGTTCCTTGGCGGACCGGCCCAGGTTGTCACATTTCTTTCGCAACGCATGCGCGCCTTCGCCGTTATGTCCTCAAACGGCAACGTGAGCAGAGCGATGGCGAAGAATCACGGAAACCAAGTCAAAGACGACAAGCTTTATGAGGATCTGCGCGAGCGCGGCGAATCCAAGGAGAAAGCCGCAAGGATCGCCAATGCGCGCGCCAATCCGTCCATGCATCCTTCCAAGAAGGGCGGAAAGAACCCCGCCTACGAGGAATGGAGCAAGGACGACCTTTACGATCGGGCGCAAGAGCTCGGCATCGACGGGCGCTCGAAGATGGACAAATCCGAGCTCATCGACGCCCTCCGCAATCACTAGTTTCGCACCGTACGAAAGGGCGCAGACGGAGAGGGCTCAACCCTTTGCAACCCACGGCACTTTTCAGGAGCGCGTATGCCCCGGGATGACATGAATGAAGTCGAAGTGACGCAGGCGGAGGAGAGAAACACCAACCGCCATGTCCTTGTCTGGGGGACCGTGTTGGCGATCGTTGCTCTCGGCGCGATTGCGCTGTGGTTCGGGCTTTAGTCCTTCCCTTTTTTCAAAGCTGGGGGTTCCATTCTCTGGCCAGACGCCTTTGCTGCAACGCCAAATTCGGCCGCATTTGTGTTTGACAAGCGGCGTGAAGTCGTGGAAGCCGAGGCGATAAACGGCCTGCTAACCTTGATCATGGTAAATGCCTTACAGGTTCAAGACTGTGGTTGATGTCGCTTTCCGACGGGATGCGACGCGGCCGTCCGGCACCCTTGCATCCGGCCCGAGCGTCGGCTGCGGCGTTTCGCACCAGAAATTGCTTTGCCGGAACAAAACCCGAGCATCCGAATTAACCTCGTGACGGAGTTGAAGTGACATGGATCAATCTGACCGGGAGGGCAGCGGTCGCTCGCAGGAGGATATGATGTTGGCGGACAGCAACGGCCGCGAAAATGGAATGCACCCTCTGGTTCAGTCTCAGATCGGGAAGCATTTGCGCGCCGTTTACGACGATGTGGTGAACGAGCCAGTTCCTCAGCGCTTCCTCGATCTCCTGGAGCAGCTGGAAGAATCCACAACCAAAAACCGTCGCAGTTAGGCCGAGCCCATATGGCCGTATCCGAGGCTCTTCGACAGGAGCTCCTGTCAGCAATTCCCAATCTTCGTGCTTTTGCCGTCTCGCTTTGCGGCAATGGCGAGCGTGCGGACGATCTCGTCCAAGAGACGCTCATGAAGGCATGGGCCAAGTTTCACACCTTCCAGGAAGGCACCAATCTGCGGGCCTGGCTTTTCACCATCTTGCGCAACGAATTCTATTCGCAGGTGCGCAAGAAGGGCCGAGAGGTCGAGGACGCCGAAGGCGCCTATGCCGCCAAGCTCGCATCGCAGCCGGCCCAGAACGGGCATATGGATCTGCGCGACTTCAACGAGGCGCTCTCGCAGCTGCCGGACGACCAGCGTGAAGCCCTGGTGCTCGTGGGCGCGTCCGGTTTCTCCTACGAGGAAGCTTCCGAGATCTGCGATTGTGCGGTCGGCACGATCAAAAGCCGGGTCAGCCGTGCACGCACGCGGCTCTCCGAACTTCTCGCTCTGGAGGAGGGGGAGACCTACGGCTCTGATCCGATGGCGACAACGGTGATCACGCGCAGTTTCAGCTGATCTTAAACGAGACATGTAAGAAGGGCCGCTCGGATCGAGCGGCCCTTCTTTTGTTTGCGGTCCGGCTGTGTGCCGCTCTGAAGCTGTCTAGAGAGCGACCTTACGGTTTTCGCCGAGATTGGGCTCCTCGCCCGACTGCTTCGCCTTGATCAGGTTCCAGCGCCTCTGCAAGGCGTTGAAGCCCTCCCAATATTCGCCGCTCGACGGCACCACTCGGATGACGGCGACGTCGGGGTCTTCTTTGCCGCCGGGAAACCAGCTTTCGGCATCGTCGAACCAGACAGCATCAATGAGCCGCTTGTCGGTGGTGAGGTACGCCTGTCCCGAAACCGAGACATATTCTTTCCGTCCAGGCCGCGCGAAAGAGAGATTGACCTCCGGATGCGCGGCAAGCTCATCCGCCTTGTGAGACGATTTCCGCGTCAAGAGATGAAACTCGTGCGTGGATTTGTCGACGTCGAAGCCCATCGGGCGAGAGCGCAGCTCGCCACCGTCCCGGCTTGTCAGCATGCAGACGGTCACGTCTTCGATAAGATCGAAGAACTCCTCGATCGGCGCATCTGTCATCAGCGTATCTCCTTGTTTCTCGGACGATTCAACGCCCGGCGGCCGGCTCATGTTCCGCCTTCATGCGTGCCTCTTCGGCCTCCAAAAATCGCATGAGCGCAGTCTCCGCCGCCGAGAGATGTGTGCGGTGCGGTCGGCGCAGAAGATCGGCGCGCAAGCGTTCCTCCTGGAACGCATGGACAACCAGCGGGTGCACGTAACTGGAACGGCATACGGCCATGGTATTGGCGAGCTTGTCGCTGACCTCGCGCATCACAGATGCGATGGCTCGTTTTCGTGCCGCCTCGCTTTCCGGTTTCTCGCTTGTCACGAAGAGTTCAAGGGCTGCCGCGCTCGCGGCAAAGGTGCGGAAATCTTTCGACGTCACCTGCGCTCCGGCCGCGTTCTTCAGATATTGATTCAAGTCCCGGGCGTTCAGGTAAGCCCGGCTTCCATCGCTCTCGCGATAGGCGAACAGGCGGCGTTTGCCGATTGCCTTAAGCTTACGAAGTCGCGAGGGGAGGTAGGTGTCTGGGATCACCTTGTGGATTTTCTTCCCCGATTTGCCTGTGAAATCGAGCGTCACGGTGCGGCCGTTCAGCCGCACATCCTTTTTCAGAAGGGTGGTTGCACCGCGGGCGCCTTCTCCGTCGCTCGGCTCGCCGCGATGACCCGACCGCAACAAAGCTCGGTCGACGAGGCGCGCCGCGACAGCTGCAGAAAAACGCCGGTCGGGGCGACGGCGGTCGAGATCGCGCGCGATACGCTCGCGGATTTTTGGGAGCGCCCGGCCGAACCGTAAAAGGCGCTCGGCCTTGATGGCGTTGCGCACCTCTGTCCAATCCTCGTGATAGCGGTATTGCAGGCGACCTTCCTGGTCGCGTCCGACGGCCTGCAGATGCGCATGCGGGTCCTCGGCGATGCAGACCGAGGTCCAGGCTGGCGGGATAACGAGGTCTTCCAGGCGCCGGCGCAGGCGGCGATCGCGGATGGTCTTGCCATCGCATCTATAGGTGAAGCCACGCCCGCTGCGGCGGCGCTCGATCGTGAGGTTCTCCGCGCAGATGTAGTTGAGCCCGCACAATTCGGCTCGTTCCTGAAGCGTGTCGGCCATCGTGCCTCCAAAGGACGGGCACGAAACGGGCAGGAGAGAGCCCTGGTTCCGCTCCTAAGGGCAGGGCTTCCTAAGCCGGCAACCCTATGTTTCTCAGAGGCTTGCGAAGGTTGGAGAGCTCTTGTCGCTCAGTTCGTATAGCCGCGGCCGGCCGGTGAACGCGCCAGCCTCTGGCCGCGTCTCGCTTCGCGATGGATGGTGTAAAGTGCGGCCGCGATGACGATGCCGGCGCCGATGAAGGTGCGCATGGCGGGAATCTCGCTGAAGATCAGGATGCCGAGGATCGTCGCCCAAAGGAGGCGGGCGTAATCGAGCGCCGCCAGCACGGTCGCTTCTCCGGCGCGAAATGCCTGTATGTTGCAGCTTTGTGCCGTGACCGAGACGAGCCCTATGGCGACGAGCAGGCCGAATTCCGTCCAGGTCGGCCACACCCATTGCCAGATCGCGAGAGGTGTCAGCAAAACACCCACGAAGACCGTCTGATAGGCGAGGATGGTGATCGCGAGGTCTGAGCGCGACAGGAGCCGAATGATCACCATGACGAGGGCCGCCGAGGCGGCGCCCGCTACGGCCAGAAGGCCATAGCCGTCGATGCCTGCGCCGGTCGGGTTGAGCATCACCATGACGCCGATGAAGCCGCAGATGATCGCGCCCCAGCGGCGAGGTCCGACCGCCTCTTTGAGGATGACGATGGCAAAGAGCGGGATGAAAAAGCTCTTGGCGAAAGCGATCGCGGTTGCATCAGCGAGTGGTAGATGAACAACCGCCGTGAAGCCGCAGAACATCGCAATGACGGCGAAGAGGATGCGTCCCGCGTGAAGGAGAGGGCGCCGCGTCGTCAGCGAACCCGGAAACCCCCGGATGATCAGCGGCAGAGCGGCGAGAAACATCACCGACTGACGCACAACCAGGATTTCAGCGACCGGCAGCCTCGTGCCGATGAGCTTGATCAGCGTCATCATGATGGTGAAGAGAATAGTGGCGACGATGATCCAGGCGGCCCCACGAAGATTGCCAGGCAGAGCCTGAAACCGTTTCGTCAATCCGGCAGATGTTTCGCCGAACCGGCCCGTTCCATCCATGGCGTCTATTGACGCTTCGTCGCATTCTCCGTCAAGCTGTGGGCGGTCTTTCGTTCGTCGGCGCAGGCTCCCCGCTTGCGCCTGTCTCTCCTGCTTTCACGACGGATAATTGCGCTAATGACCGATCTGGCACCGCCAAAGTTTGGCATGGGGGCGCGGGTGCGCCGTGTCGAGGATGAGGCTCTCATTCGCGGTGAGGGCCGCTATACGACCGACGTGAAGCCGGCCGGCACGCTGGTCGCCTTTGTCTTGCGTTCGCCGCTTGCGCATGCGCGCTTCGACCCACCGCGCCTTGAGGCGGCGCGAAAGGCAGAGGGCGTGAAGCTCGTGTGGACGGCCGCCGATGTCGCCGACATGGCCGCCATGCCCTGTCTCGGATCGGGGCCGGCCAAGGGCGAAATGCGCAAGGCCGAGGTGCCTATTCTCTGCGAAGGCGTGGTTCGGCATGTGGGGGATGCAGTCGCTTTCGTCGTCGCCGATACAATCGAGAATGCGTGCGCAGCGGCGGAGTTGATCGAGATCGATTACGAACCTCTGCCGGTTGCGGTCGGCACCGATCGGCTGCTCGAGGCTGACACGCCGCTCGTATGGCCGGAGCACGGGACCAACCTCGCCTTCGAGTATGAGGTGGGAGACGCGGCCGCGACGGATGACGCGTTCGCCAAGGCCGACAAGGTCGCCAGACTCAGCCTCGTCAACAACCGCCTCGTCTGCAACTATATCGAGCCACGCGCGATCGTTGCCGAATACGATCCGGAACAAGAACGCTGGACGCTGACGGTTGGCTCACAGGGCGTGCACGGCATGCGCAAGGCGGTCGCCAAAGCGATGCAGGTGGATCCGTCGCGTTTTCGTGTCGTCACTCCGGAGGTGGGCGGCGGCTTCGGCCCCAAAATCTTCGCCTATCGGGAATATCCACTCGCGGCCAAAGCGGCCGCAGTGCTCGGTCAGCCTGTGCGCTGGGTTTGCGATCGCAACGAGCATTTTCAGTCGGATGCGCAAGGCCGCGACAACATCGCGGAGGCGGCGATGGCGCTCGATCAAGACGGCCGCATCCTCGCCATGAAGGTCGATCTCACGGCCAATATGGGCGCCTATCTCTCGCAGTTCGGGCCGTATATTCCTTGGGTCGGGGTCTCGATGACGACTGGGCTTTATGACATCGACATCGCCCATGCGAGCGTCAAAGGCGTCTATTCGAACACCGTACCGGTCGACGCCTATCGTGGTGCCGGGCGCCCCGAAGCGGCGTTCCTGTTGGAGCGGCTGATCGACGAGGCCGCGCGCGTAGTGGGTCTGGCTCCAGACGAAATCCGGCGGCGCAATTTTATCCGGCCGGAGCAACTGCCGTACGGGACCGTCACCGGACGGCTGTATGATACAGGCGAATTCGCCGGGCACCTGGAACGGGCGCTGGAGGTCTCGGACCACGCCGGTTTCGAGACGCGTGCCGCAGAGAGCAAGGCGCGCGGACGGCTCAGAGGCATCGGGATGGCGAGCTATGTCGAGGCTTGCGCTTTTGCCGGCTCCGAACCGGCGAAAATCGTGCTCGAAGACGACGGCCATGTCGCGCTTTTCATCGGCACGCAGGCGACAGGGCAGGGACACCGCACGGCCTATGCCCAGTTCGTGGCCGAGCGCCTCGGCCTCGATCTCGATCAGATCCGGGTGCATCAGGGCGATACCGATGAGCTGGAAACGGGCGGCGGCACGGGCGGCTCACGCTCCATCCCGCTCGGTGGTCCGTCCGTGCGGATCGCATCGGACAATCTTGCGGAAAAGCTCAAGGATCTGGCGGCCGATGCGCTGGAAGCGGCTGCGGGCGATATCGAGCTTTCCGCCGGAGAGGCGCGGATTGTCGGGACCGACCGGGCGATTTCTTTCGCCGATCTCGCGGCCAGAGCGGGCGACCGCGCCGAGGTGACGGCGATCGGAGAGTTCAAGCAGGCGGAAGCGACCTATCCGAACGGCACGCATGTCTGCGAATTGGAGATCGATCCGGAGACGGGCAGCACGCGTATCGAACGCTACACCATCGTCGATGATTTCGGGGTGAGCGTGAATCCGCTGCTGCTCGAGGGCCAGGTGCATGGCGGTGTGGCGCAAAGCATCGGCCAGGTGCTTCTGGAGAACACGGTTTATGACGAAGACGGGCAGCTTCTGACCGCAAGCTTCAGCGATTATGCCATGCCGCGCGCCTGGGACACGGTTTCCTTTCATTTCGAGACGCGCAACGTGCCTTCGACGCACAATGCCCTCGGCATCAAAGGTGCCGGGGAGGCGGGAACGATCGGCGCGACGCCCGCGGTCATGAATGCCGTTGTCGATGCGCTTTATCGAGAGTACGGGATCCGCCATCTCGACCTGCCGGCGACACCGCTGCGGGTATGGAATGCCATTCAAGCCGCAAAGGCGGCGCTCCCCGGACAACGAGGCTAGGGTGACCAAAGACGTAGCGGACTGCCGGCGTAACGCGCGGCAGAGCCGAGGCGGTGGGCAATCGTGACCACAGCGACCCGCGCCATCATTCTCAAGGTCAGCTCGACCATTGCCTTCGCGCTGATGCTTTCCTGCATCAAGCTCGTCGGCGAGCGCGTGCCGACCGGCGAGATCGTGTTCTTTCGCTCCGCCTTTGCGCTCGTTCCGCTCCTCGGCATGCTCGCCTGGCAGAACAAGCTCAAGGAGGCCGTGCGCACCAAAGATCCCTGGAGCCATGCCCGTCGCGGCCTCGTCGGGGTGACCACGATGATGCTGTGGTTCGCCGGCGTCCAGCGCCTGCCTCTGCCCGAATCCATGGCGATCAGCTACGGCGCGCCTTTGATGATCGTCGTGTTGGGCGCCCTGATCCTGCACGAAACGGTGCGCATCTATCGTTCGACCGCCGTTGCCGTCGGTTTCGTCGGCATCATGATCGTGCTGTGGCCGCGCTTCGATCTACTCTCGAGCGGTGAACTCGGCGGGCGGGAATTCGTCGGTTCGCTCTGCGCGCTCGGCTCCATGGTGCTGACGGCGGTGGTCGCGATCCTCATCCGCAAGATGACGGCGACGGAATCGACCTCCGCCATCGTCTTCTATTTTTCCGTCACGTGCACGGTCGTGGCGCTTTTCACCATCCCGTTCGGATGGGTCATGCCCGATACGGAAGAGATGATCCTTCTCATCCTGTGCGGGCTTTTCGGCGGCCTCGGACAGATCACTCTGACGGCCGCCTACCGTTATGCCGAGACGTCGACGATCGCGCCTTTCGAGTATGCCTCGATGATCTGGGGCACGATCGCCGGTTATCTGCTCTTCAATGAAATTCCCGGAATCAACGTCGCCGTGGGCGGAGCGGTCGTCATCGCTGCCGGCATCTTCATCATCTACCGCGAGCATCAATTGGGGCTGGAGCGGCGAAAGATGCGCAAATTGTCGACGCCGCAAGGGTGAGGCGGATGAGCCTCAGAACGCCTTGAAGGTGGGAATCGTTTTGGTGTCCTGGATGCCTTCGATGACGTGCACCTTTTCCTGCACGAAGCGGCCGATGTCGTCGTCTGCGCTCAGATAGAACTTTGCCAGAAGGTCGTAATCGCCTGCTGTGGAATAGATTTCAGACGCGATCTCGGCGTCGGCCAGGGCGGTGGCGACCTGGTAGGCCTGGCCGAGCTGGCATTTGATGAGTACGAAAAACGGGGTCATGGCTGTCTCCTTGGCGCGGAGAAAACCGCAACTGTCCGGTCGCGGCAAGGGCCAAGCGGCCGATGCTTGCAAAGGGGTTCTGAGACCACTAGATCGGAAGACGTCTCAGGGGGTGCCGCTGCAATCTGTAGGCGGCTGAGAGGCGATCCGGCCAACCCCTCGAACCTGATCCGGTTAACACCGGCGGAGGGATGGGATGATGCCGAGAAATCCTCGTCGTTCATTTGCTTCCGCTTCGGGCCGGGTCCGAAGTGGGAGAATTTCATGCCTATGACGATCGACGAGGTCTTTGCGGCGTTGACGGATCTGCGGGCGCGCCAGCCTCTCGTCCAAAACATCACCAACTTCGTTTCGATGAGCGTCTCCGCGAATGCGCTTCTCGCCCTCGGCGCGTCACCCGCGATGGTGCATGCCGAGGAGGAGGTCGGCGATTTCGCCAAGCTTGCGGATGCGCTCGTCGTCAATATCGGCACGTTGTCGCCCGCCTGGCTGCGCGCCATGAAAAAAGCCGCCGAGGCCATGGGGGAGCAGCAGAAGCCCTGGGTGCTCGACCCGGTGGCGACGGGCGCGACGCCATTTCGAAGCGAAGCCGCGAACACACTTCTGTCCCTGCGGCCGACGATCGTGCGCGGCAATGCGAGCGAGATCATGAGCCTCGCAGGCGAGGCCGGGGCACTCGGCAGGGGGGTCGATTCTCTTGCTGCCTCCGATCAGGCCGTTGCGGCGGCGAAGGCGCTGGCACGGACATCGGGAAGTGTCGTTGCCGTGACTGGTGCGACCGATTACGCGACAGATGGCAATGAGGTCGTTTCGGTCACCGGCGGGCATGCGCTCATGCCGCGCTCAACCGCCCTCGGCTGTGCGCTTTCCGCCTGCGTTGCCGCGTTCTCGGCCGTGCGGCCACCGCTCGAAGCGGCAACCGCCGGGCTTGCCGTTTATGCCGCTGCCGGCCGGATCGCCGGTGAGCGATGTGGCAACGGGCCAGGGCATCTGCCCGCCGAGCTTTGTGACGCGCTTTTCCGCATGAACAAGGATCTGCTTGCCGCCCATTGCGGTATCGGCGCCGGAAGCGGGGAGGAGGAATGATGCGTCATCCCTTCGATCTTTCGCTTTATCTCGTCACCGATCCGAGGCTTTGCGGTCCGCGGGATTTTTTCGAGACGGTCGCTGCGGCCGTCAAAGGCGGCGTGACGCTGGTGCAGCTGCGCGACCCCGACGCCGGCACGCGCGAACTCGTTGCCATTGCGCGCAGCCTGAAGGCGCTGTTGGAGCCGATGGGCGTGCCGCTCATAGTCAATGACCGCATCGATGTCGCGCTCGCGGCCGGGGCTGACGGCGTGCATCTCGGCCAGAGCGATATGGACGGCGCCGATGCAAGGCGGCTGATCGGCGAAGAGCGCATCCTCGGCATCTCCGTCGGCAATGCGTCGGAACACGAGGCGTCCCGAGAGGCTCTTTCCGGCGCCGACTATATCGGGGTCGGACCGGTCTGTACGACGGCCACCAAGCCCAATGCCGGTGCGGCGATCGGCCTGGAGGGGCTTGCCACGGTCACGCGGGATGTCGGGCTTCGATCCGTTGCCATCGGGGGCATCGGCGCTGCCAATGCCGCCGCATGCATCGCTGCCGGGGCCGAGGGCGTTGCCGTCGTATCCGCCATCATGGGGGCCGACGATCCACAAGCCGCCGCCCAGGCGCTTCTTGAAGAAATTCGTACAGCGAAGGACACACAATGACGGCCATCGCACTTTCGATTGCAGGCACAGACCCGACCAGCGGCGCCGGCATCCAGGCCGACCTCAAGACTTTTTCAGCTCTCGGTGTCTATGGCGCGACGGTGATCACGGCTCTGGTCGCCCAGAACACATGTGGTGTGAGGGCCATTCACGACGTGCCCGCGGATTTCGTGGCAGCCGAGATGGATGCGGTCTTCTCCGACCTTGCCGTCGGCGCGACCAAAATCGGCATGCTCTCGAAGCCGGAGGTCATCGAAACCGTGGCGGAGGGGCTGACGCGGTGGGAGCCCGGTCCCGTCGTGCTCGATCCGGTGATGGTGGCGGCCTCCGGCGATCCGCTCATTGCCGATGAGGCCGTGACGAGCCTGCGGGAGAGACTTTTCCCGCTTTCCGCCGTGATCACGCCCAATCTGATGGAAGCAGCCCGTCTTCTCGACGAGGAGCCTGCGGACGATTCCGACATCATGCTGCGCCAGGCGCAGGCGCTTGCCGATTTCGGCGCAGGGGCGGTCCTTCTCAAAGGCGGGCATGGCAATGGCGACGAAGCCGCGGACCTGTTGTGGTTCGAAGGCGAGGCCCATTGGTTCAGCGCGCCGCGCATCGATACCAAGAATACACACGGTACCGGCTGCACGCTGTCCTCGGCGATTGCGGCGGGGCTTGCCAACGGGCTCGGCCTGCCGGAAGCGGTCGACGCCGCCAAGGCCTATGTCCACAACGCCATCGTCAATGCGGACCTTTTGGAGGTCGGCAAGGGGCATGGACCGGTTCACCATTTCTACCGGCAATGGAGGAATGGATGAGCTCCGGCCACAGCCTCAGCCGGCGCGGCCTTCTCACCGGAGGGGCGGCGGTCGCAGGCGCCGGTGCGCTTGCCCGACCGGCAGTCGCCCAAAGCCGCATCGAATGGTCGATGGTCACGTCGTGGCCGAAGAACCTGCCGGGTCCCGGCGTTTCGGCGGAACGGATCGCACGTGATATCGAGATCGCGTCCGGCGGACGCATGGTCGTGCAGGTGCATGCGGCGGGCGAGATTGTTCCGGCTCTTGCCGTGTTCGATGCGGTGTCGGAAGGGACCGCCGAGATGGCGCATACCGCCTCTCTGTTCTGGGCCGGCAAGGCGAAGGTCGCTCCCGTCTTCACCGCGGCGCCTTTCGGCCTGACCCCTCTGGAGCACATCACCTGGATCGACCATGGCGGTGGTCAGGAGCTGTGGGACGAGCTTTACCGGCCGTTCGGGGTGAAGCCGTTCATGGCCGGAAACACCGGCTTTCAGATGGGCGGCTGGTATCGCGGCGAGATCAACTCGCTCGACGATTTCAAAGGCCTCAAAATTCGCATGCCGGGCCTCGGTGGTGAGGTCGCGCGCCGGCTCGGGGCAACGCCCGTGTCGCTGCCAGCATCGGAGATTTTGCCGGCGCTCCAGTCGGGGACGATCGACGCGACGGAGTTTTTGGGGCCGTGGTCCGATCTTGCCATGGGATTCTGGCAGGTTGCGAAGAACTATTACTGGCCGGGCTTTCACGAGCCGAACGGAACCGGCGAGGGCCTCGTCTCGATCTCCGCGCGGGAGAAGCTGCCGGACGATCTCAAGGCGATCGTGCGGCATGTCCTTGCGGTGGAGAACATTCGCGGTCTCGGTGAGGCCGAATGGGAAAATGCTCGGGCTCTGGAACAGCTCACGCAGGAAAAGGGCGTGATGCTCAGACGGTTTCCCGACGATTTCCTGGCTGCGGCGCGCCAGGCGTCAGACGAGGTCTTCGACGAGCTTGCAGACGCCGGCGGCGTGCAGGCGGAGATCGTTGAAAGCTACCGCTCGGCGCGGGCACGGATGCAGCCCTGGTCGGAAGTGAGCGAGGCGGCGCTTCTCGCCGCCCGCCGTTGATCAAGTTTTATCGCGTCGACGGGCAGGGCGCGCCGCAAGGGGCGCAGGCGACGACGTCGCTCGTTCCCGTCTGATGCAGAGGCGGTGACAGGAGATGGTCGGCAAGAACGAGCAGGAGCCCGAGCGTCACGAAGCCGAAAAGAAGATAACGCGCCATCACCGCCTCAATTCGCCAGACCGAAGGCAGGCCGCAGCCGAATGCCGATCAGAGTGCCGAGAAAAGCCGAGGCGAACCAGATCCACCCGTGCAGGGAACCCGAGGCGATGCCGCCGAGGAAGGCCCCGATGTTGCAGCCGAAGCCGAGGCGGGCGCCGTAGCCCATCAAAAGGCCGCCGATGACGGCGGCAAGCGCGGATTTCGCACTCGGTAGAGGCGCCTTGGCGAAAGATCCCGCAAGTGCGGCGGCCGCCATTGCGCCCAGCACCAGGCCAATATTCATCACCGAGGTGACGTCTGCGAGAAGCGAGGTGTGCAGCGCCTGATCGCCTTTCGGCCATTGCCAGAACTCGTACGCCGACATGTCGATGCCGATCGCCTGTGCCGCCTTCGCGCCCCACAGAGCGAAACCATAGGTGATCGTCCAGGGATGGCCGGCGATGAGGAGCGTCAGGAGGTTGAGCACGACGAGTGCGCCACCGGCCCACAGAAGCGGCCAGGGTCCGCGCCAGAAATGCCCGGGCTTTTTGGCCGGGGCCATGAAGTTCGCCCGCTTTTCCATGGCGAAGGTGAGGGCGCCGACGAGCGCAAGGCCGATGAAGATCGCGATCAGCGCACCCGGCACGGTCAGGAACTCGGCGAGGTTGACCGGATCGAAGCCCGGCTGGTCGAGCCACCAGGGGAGCTGAACGGAACCGACGACCGAGCCGATAATGAACGCGACGAGCGTGATCAGCATCCGCCCCGAGCCGCCGCCGAGGGTGAAGAGCGTGCCAGACCCGCATCCATTGGCGAGCTGCATGCCGAGGCCGAAGAGGAACGAGCCGACAATGAGCGAAGTGCCGACCGGCGCGATTGCACCCTGGACGGTCAAGTCGGGCACCATCCCGTTGATCAACGGGATGAAAAAGAGTGCCGTGAAGGCGATGACCCAGAGCTGAGCTCGGAGCCCACGCCCATCGCTTTTCGTGACGCAATTTCGCCATCCGGCGGTGAACCCGAAGGCGCCGTGAAGGAGCGCCGCGCCAAGCCCGGCTCCGATCAAAAACAGCGAGGCCATCTTTGGCGAGACCTCGTAGCCGATGATCAGCGTGCCGAGGAGAAGGGCGGCCGCCGCGAAGGCGAGGGCGGAGCGGTCGATCGCGGCGACGATTTCGGCAGCGGATGCGGGAGCACCGCTCCCCCGCGCCGTTTCAGCTGAGACGGACATTCAATCTCTCAAGTTATGACAGGGACAGGAAACGGCAGGCTTAGCCGTTGCCGTTCCACCAGGCCTTGATGTCGTCGAGGCGGCTGCGCTCGCTCTCGACCGGATTGTCGGGATTTTCCGTCCAACCCACCATGGAATCGTCGTAGAGCGTCACGTTCTTGTGGCCGAGAACTTCCGACAGCACGAACCAGTTCATCGAGGCCCAGTGCCCGGTGTTGCAGTAGCTCACCACCTCGGCCTTCGACTGCGCCGCAGCCTCTGGCAGCAGCGATGTTGCGACCGTCTGCGGCACGAGCTTTCCCGTCGCCGGATCGAAGAAGACCGACTGGTCGAGATTGACGGCGCCCGGAAGATGACCGAAGCGCTTCGCGGCCGGATGCTTTTCCTTGCCCTTGAACTGTTCGGCCGGACGTCCATCGAGGAGGACGGTGGAGCCGTCATCGAGATGCGAACGGACGTCATCGCTCGAGACGAGCAGTTGCGGCCGCAGTTGCGCCTTGAAGTCGGCTGCAGCGATTTCCGGCGTATCCGTCGCAAGCGTCGTGCTCGGATCGGCATTCCAGGCGCGGTAGCCGCCATTCAAAATGGCGAGGTGATCGAGGCCCGCGAGCTTGAGCGTCCAATAGATGCGCGTCGCGCCGCCGAATTCGCTGGAGCTCGACGCGGCCGGGACAATGACGATGGTCTCGTCGCCGGAAATCCCCAGGCTGCCGATATGTTTCTCAAGAGCTGAAAGCTCCGGAAGCTGACCGGGAACGCCGTCACGCGTCGCGCGCCAGCCTCCCGGATAGGGTGCGTGGACGGCGCCCGGAATGTGGCCTTCCGCATAGGGATCGGATCCGTCCGCCTCGCCCCTCGTATCGAGAACGACGAGATCTGGCTGGTCGAGATTGGTCTTGAGCCAGTCGACGTCCACGAGAGGCCCGGGAACGTCGGTGGCGTGGGCGTGGCCGACAAAGCTGAAGCATGCTGCGGCCG
This sequence comes from Afifella sp. JA880, assembly GCF_025379905.1. Lineage (NCBI taxonomy): Bacteria > Pseudomonadati > Pseudomonadota > Alphaproteobacteria > Hyphomicrobiales > Afifellaceae > Afifella > Afifella sp. JA880. The sequence goes on along the minus strand of NZ_JAOANH010000002.1, from coordinate 138,285 downwards.
TGAGAATGATGGCGGCTGCCAGTTCCACGGGAACCAGCCGGCCGAAAAGACGATGATGGGTCATGCGACCTCCGAAATGTGACGTGGCGCCGACCCGGGGGGAAGAGTGGCGCCACCAGCGTCATCCGTGATGACGAAAACTGAGAACGGTTCTCAATGTAGGGCGGAGACAGGCTGCTCCCAAAGCATGCCGATGCGCCTTGCGGCGACAGAGCGCATCTCTGTCCTGCCGAGTGGACGATCGGGAGAATGTTATTCGCTCGCGTCTGGCGAGGCATTCCGGGCGGCGCTTTGCCGGCACACTTCTGGCTTTTCGGAGCCCGGCTGTATGTGTGGGAAGTTTCCGGCCGCGATCTAGAGATCTGTGGAGCTCAAGGCGGAGATATCCAAGAAATACTGTTTCACTACACTTCCGCAACGGCAATCGTGGCGGTTTTGTCACAGTCGCTTACCGAAGACGCGGAGCACGTCCGGTGTCGGCGTTCCGCGATTGCTTGTCCTAAAGACGCATGGCTTAGTGCTGCCACATGTGAGCCAAACGAATCGGGGGAGGGAGCGAATGCACAAACTGAAGAGGCATCTCGGCCATAGCGTGGCCGCCGCCGCACTCATCGCTGTGACAACGAGCAGCATGGCGCATGCAGGCGCATTCGCGCTGCGCGAGCAGAGTGCTTATGGTCAGGGTATGGCCTTTGCCGGCATGGCAGCGGGCGGCAGCCTGTCGTCGATGTTCTGGAACCCGGCGACACTGAGCGCCGTCATGGGCTTCCAGAGTGAGAGCGTGATTTCCTATATCGCGCCGCGCTCGGATGTCGATATTCTCTCGCCCTTCCCGCAGAACGAAGGGGATATCGCCGAGAACGCGCCCGTGCCCGCTTCTTATTACGGCTACCGGGTGAACGACAACATCATCCTCGGCCTCGGCATCAATGCGCCGTTCGGGCTTGCGACGAAATACGATTACAATTCGCTCGTGCGCACCAGCGGTATTGCGGGAACGACGGAAGTCTTCACGATGGCGGCCAACCCGGTCGTCGCCTATCAGTTCAATGATTACCTCACCATCGCCGTTGGCGCGGTCGTGGAATACGCCAATGTTCGCCTGACCGGCCAAACGCTTCCGGTATTCGGTGTCTCGGCCCTCGACGATGCGGACGACGTCGGGTTCGGCATGACCGCCGGTATTCAGTTGAAGCCGATGGACGGCACGGAAATCGGTATTGGTTATCGCTCCCGCATCGACCACGATCTCGAAGGCCCGCTCGTGACCCAGATCGGGCGGTTTGATGTCGAGGCAGACGGCTTCGACCTGCCCGACAAAGTGAGTGTGGGTCTGCGTCAGCGCATCATGGATGGTTTCCGTCTGACGGCCGGCATCGAATGGGCGAACTGGAGCCGTTTTGAAACTGTGACGCTGAGTGGCGCGCCGGCACCTGTCCCGCTGGGCTTCGAGTATGAAGACAGCTGGTATTTCGCTCTCGGTGGCGAATACGACGTCAATCCGGACCTCACGGTGCGTGCCGGTGTGGCGCGTGAATTGTCGCCGAACGACAATGCCAACCGCTCCTTCCGCCTGCCGGACAACGATCGCTGGTGGTTCTCCGCTGGTGCGAGCTATCAGGCGACCGAGCGTTTCTCCTTCGACGTCGGCTATTCCTACATCACGGCCGATGACACCGATCTCATTCCGGCGGCTGCCGGAGGCCCGCTCTCCAACGGTCCTTTTGACGGCACCTCGGATGGCTCCGTGCACATCCTGTCCGCCGCTTTGAAGATGAAGTTCGGCGGCTCGCGTGTGGAAGAGCCGATCGTCGCCAAATACTGAGACTTCGTCGAAGTCCTGGAATTCGGAAGGGGCCGGGTGACCGGCCCCTTTTTTGTGGCTGCTGCTTTCGTGGTGGCGGCCGTTCAAAGCGGGGCCCTTGCCGACTATCCCTTCCTCCCCGAAACCGCCTTGAGGCAGGCCGTGTGGTCGCGCTCAAAAAGCGACCGGGAGGAGGCCTCCGTCGACTCGGAAATTCTGTCCCGTGATGTAGCCGGCATGCGCTGAGCAGAGGAAGGCTGCGAGCTCGCCGAATTCTTCCGGCGTTCCGAAGCGCCCGGCGGGGATTGCGGCGGCCTCGCGCTTTGCTGCCTCGTCCTCGCTGATCCCGGTCTTTTCGGCCTGCCAGGAGATCCCCGCACGTAGGCGGTCCGTGTCCATCTTGCCGGGCAGGATGTTGTTGATGGTGACGTTGTGGGGCACGAATTCGCGGCACACCCCGGCGAGGAAGGCCGTCAGGCCGGCCCGCGCGCCGGAGGAAAGGTCGAGCCCCGGGATCGGCATCAGCACCGACAGGGAGGTGATGTTGACGATCCGCCCGAAACCGCGGTCGACCATGCCATCGGCGACGGCCTGAATGAGTTCGATCGGTGTCACCATGTTCTGAGTGACGCCCTCCAACATGTCCTCACGCGTCAGCTCGCGGAAGCCGCGGCGGGGCGGGCCGCCATTGTTGTTGATCAAAATATCGACCGTCTTTGCCGCGGCAAGGACGCTCTCTTGTCCCTCACGGCTGCCGATATCGGCGGCGACCGCGGTGACGTCGGCGCCCAGACGGCGGAGATCGCTTGCCGTTGTCTCCAGGCTCTCCGCGTTGCGGCCATTGATGACGAGCCGGCAGCCGGCTTTGGCGAGCGCTTCCGCACACCCTTTCCCCAGCCCGCGGCTTGAGGCGCATATGACGGCAGTCCGTCCTTCGATGCCGAGATCCATGGCGTTCTCCTATGTTTGTTGACGTTTTCTAGGGGAGGCGGCTTTTCATTCCAGCGCGGGACGCCCTGCCGCAGCTTTGCGTCGGCCGATGTCACACAACTGATACCTGAATCGGGTTTTTCATGCTTGAAAGACATGGGAAGCACGGCGATGGCTCCGCCAAATCATTTCCGGACATTGTTTCTGTCGGACATTCATCTCGGCACGCGCGGGTGCCAGGCCGAGCTGTTGTTGGAGTTTCTGAAGGTGCATGACGCCGAGACGATTTATCTCGTCGGAGATATCGTCGATGGCTGGCGCCTGCGCCGGGGCTGGTACTGGCCTCAGTACCACAACGACGTGGTGCAGAAGCTTCTGCGCAAGGGCCGCAAGGGCGCCAAGCTCGTCTATATCCCGGGCAACCACGACGAATTCTTGCGCGGCTATCTCGGCAGCCATTTCGGTGGCATCGAAGTGTGTGACAGCGTCATCCACGAGACGGCCGACGGACGCCGCTTCCTGATCATCCACGGGGACCAGTTCGACGTCGTCGTGCGTCATGCCAGATGGCTCGCCTTCCTGGGCGACTGGGCCTATGTTACGGCTCTCGGCGTCAACACCTACGTCAATCAGCTGCGGCGCGCTCTCGGCTTTTCTTACTGGTCGCTGTCGGCCTGGGCGAAGCTAAAGGTCAAGAACGCCGTGAACTTCATTGGTGCGTTTGAAGAAGCGCTCTCGGCGGAGGCGCAGCGCCAGGGCGCCGACGGGGTCGTGTGCGGGCATATCCACCATGCGGCCATTCGCGACGACAGCAATGGCATCAAATACGTCAATTGCGGTGACTGGGTCGAAAGCTGCACCGCGGTGGCCGAGCATCACGACGGGCGGATGGAGATCATCCGCTGGTCGGAGATCATGCGGGCCGCCCCCATGAGTGAGCCGCATCACGCTCCGACACCGGTTGCTGCCTGAGCATGACCCGATGAGGCTCGTCATTGTCACCGACGCCTGGTTCCCCCAGGTCAACGGGGTTGTGCGCTCGCTCAAGCGGGTCGTCGATATTCTGACCGAGGGCGGCGACGAGGTCACGGTGATCGCGCCGGAGCGCTTTTCCACGTTGCCGATGCCGACCTATCCGGACATCCGCCTTTCCGTGACGACGAAGACGCGTATCGGCCGCATGATCGAGGCGGCGCGCCCCGATTGCATTCACATCGCGACCGAGGGTCCGCTCGGTTTTCTGGCGCGGCGCCATTGCCTGAAGACGGGGCAGCGCTTCACCACGAGCTACCACACTAAGTTTCCCGAATATGTGCGTGCGCGGGCGCCGGTGCCGCTTGGGGCGCTCTACGGCATGATGCGCTGGTTCCACAACGCCGCCGCCGGCTGCATGGTCGCGACGCCTTCTCTGGAGGCCGAGCTCACGGAACGCGGCTTCCGCAATCTGATGCGCTGGTCGCGCGGGGTCGATTCCCATCTCTTCCATCCGCGTGCCGGGGCCGACCTCGGATTGCCGCGCCCGGTATTCTTGAATGTCGGCCGTGTCGCCGTGGAAAAGAACCTCGCGGCGTTCACGTCGCTCGACCTGCCCGGTTCCAAGGTCGTTGTCGGCGACGGGCCGGCCCTTGCCGATCTGAAAGCGCGTCATCCGGATGTGCATTTCCTTGGAGCCATGGAAGGCGAGGAGCTTGCCCATGCCTACGCGGCTGCGGATGTTTTCGTCTTTCCGAGCCTGACGGACACGTTTGGCAACGTTCTCCTGGAGGCGCTCGCGTCCGGCCTGCCGGTTGCCGCATTCCCCGTCACGGGCCCGAGCGATGTGATCGTGGAACCCGAGATCGGGGTTTTGAGCGAGGATCTGCGGGCTGCGGCGCTTCAGTGCCTCGATCTTTCGGGAGAGGCGGCGCGGGCCTATGCGACGCGCTTTAGCTGGGATGCGAGCGTGCAGGAATTTCGCGAGAATCTCGTCAAGGCACAGGGACCGGACTGCCAGCTCGCCGCATGACGTCGTAGAATAGCGGATACGATACTTTTCTACCTCTTCAAAGCGGATGAAAAACGCCTTAAGGGCGATCCATGACCCTGCCGGTTTCTCTCAACGATATCGAGGCTGCTGCGACCCGCCTGCAAGGGCGCGCCATGCGGACGCCTCTCATTGCTGCGCCAGCCTTGTCGGAGCAATTCGCCGCCCGCGTCTTCCTGAAGCCGGAATGCATGCAGCGGACCGGCTCCTTCAAGTTTCGCGGAGCCTACAATGCGCTGATGGCGGCGGGCGACGCCGCTGCGGGCGGCGTGGTCGCCTGTTCGTCTGGCAATCACGCCCAGGGCGTGGCGGAGGCTGCGCGTCTCGCAGGCGTGCCGGCGACGATCGTCATGCCGGAAGACGCGCCAGCGGTGAAGGTCAATCGAACGCGCGCGGCGGGCGCCCGCATCATCACCTATGATCGTGCGCGCGAAGACCGCGAGGAAGTGCTTGCGGACCTCATCCGCCGCGAGGGCGGCTTTCTGATCCATCCCTATAACGACACCAAGGTCATCGCCGGGCAGGGAACGATCGGGCTCGAGATCGCCTCTGAACTCGCCAATATGCGGCTTGTCCCGGACATCGTCATGATGCCTTGCAGCGGCGGCGGACTGGCTGCCGGCGTGTCGCTCGCGGTGACCGAGCGTGCCCCGAACTGCCGCGTCCTTGCGATGGAGCCTGAAGGCTTCGACGATTATGGCCGGTCTCTGGCCGCCGACCAGATCGTCAGAAACGAGCGAACCAGCGGCTCCGTCTGTGACGCGTTGCTGGCGCCTGCACCTGGGGAGATCGGCTTCGCCATCAATCGCGAGCGTCTGTCGGGAACACGCACCGTGAGCGACGATGCGGCGCTCAATGCCATCGCCTTTGCCTATGAGCGTTTTCGGCTGGTGCTGGAGCCGGGGGGCGCGCTCGCCCTTGCCGCCTTGCTGTCGGGTTCGGTCGATGTGCGCGGAACCGTCGTCGTTCTGGTTCTCTCCGGCGGCAATGTCGACGATTCCGTCCTGGCGCAGGCGCTCGCTCGTTATCGCTCGGCGGCTTAGTGGTTTTCTTCCGACGCCCGGTCTCGGTCGTCCCGGCTTTCTTCCGACGCGGTGCCGAAGGGACGGAATTGCTTCAGACGCTCCAGAATGTCAGCCGTCTGTCCTGCGGTTGCCGCGGCATCGGGTGCTGCGTCGTGCAAACCCGCGGCAAGCACCATCAGATCCTGACGCGCCCGTCCCGGCGGCACATTGCCCGCAATTCGCGTCAATTCACGCGCGATCTGACTCGGCTTCAGCTGCGTGCGCAGTGTGCTGACATTCATCGCAAGCCGCGTCATCGCCGTCATCAGCGAACGGGTCTCGGTGCGACGCGAACGGCGCACATATTCCTCGAGGAAAGCGCGTCCCTTCGACGTGCTGGTCAGCGCCGACAGCATCGTCTCGTACTCGATGTCCGTCAGGCCCTTTTCGATCAGGCGCGCCATGCCTTTTCCTCTTCCAGAACGCAATCGCGTTGACGGGTCCGAAGATGGACCGGAAGAGCTTAGAAAGAGCTAATGGCGACGGCAAGCACCGCGCAAGACGCGTTTTCGGACTGAAGAGCGCGGGCTTCCTCGCAGCCGTCTTCTTTGCGCTCGGCGTTTATCTGCCCTTCTTCCCGGTGTGGCTCGAAGCGCAGGGGCTTTCCGACGGGCAGATCGGTGTGGCCGTTGCTTTGCCGTTGCTGGTGCGAGCGGTCCTGAGCGGGACGCTCGCCGCGGCCGCCGATCGTCTCGGCGAATTGCGGGTCGCCGCAGCACTTTATGCCGGCATCGCGACCCTCGTTTTCTTTGCTCTCAATTTTGCCGGAGGTGCTGCGGCGCTGCTTCTGATTTCTTCTGCCGCACTGATCTTCTGGAATGCGCTCGTGCCTTTGGGGGATGCTGTGGCGCTCACGGGCGTGCGTCGGCATGGCAATGATTACGGGCGGATTCGGCTTTGGGGATCGGTCGCGTTCATCGTCGGGAATTTCGCTGCCGGCCAGATCATCTCAAGCGTCTCGGTCGATGCCGTATACGGGCTGCAGCTTGCGGCTTTCGCCTTCGGGATCATTGCCGCGCTATCGCTGCCGCTGGTCGGGCGGGCCGCAAAGCTGGCCAAGGGTGGCGGGATGATCGGTTTCCCGAGGGATCGGCGGCTCGTTCTGACCATCGCTGCCGCCAGCCTCGTGACGGGCAGCCACGGCGCTTACTACGCCTTCGGCAGCCTCTACTGGCGCTCGCTCGGTTTCTCCGACCTCGTCATCGCGGCTCTCTGGTCGCTCGGTGTGGTCATCGAAATCGCGCTGTTCTGGTTCGCGCGGCATTTCGTCGGCTGGGGCGCACGACGTTTCCTCATCGCGGGTGCCACGGGCGCGCTGCTGCGGTGGTCGCTCTTTGCCTTCGCAACCGACGTCTCATGGGCCTTCGTCTTGCAGGTCCTGCATGGCCTCACCTTCGCGGCGACGCATCTCGGGGCGATGATGGCGCTCGCCGCAGTCGCTGAAGCAGGGCATACGGCGCGGCTTCAGGCCGCCTACCAGCTGAGCGCCGGGCTGGTGATCGGCAGCGGCACCCTGGCGGCCGGGGCGCTTTACGGGATTGCACCATCTCTGCCGTTCCTGCTCATGGCCGCGTTCGGCGCCTGCGCACTTGCGATTGCATGGCGCCTTCCGCGCGGCCTCAAAGCCTAGAGCAGTCTCTCAGAGCTTTTCTGAAGGCTCAGCCCCAGAGCTGCGGCGTCGGGGGTTCGACGAGCGAGCCCACATAAACAAGGCCGGGCTGGCGATCGCGCGCCAGGAGGAGAGGGCCGTCGAGATCGACGACATCGGCATCCTGGGCCAGGATGACGGCCGGCGCCATCGCAAGCGACGTGCCCACCATGCAGCCGATCATGATCAGATAGCCGCGCCGGCGTGCCTCGCGGACGAGCTCCAGCGCTTCGGTCAGGCCTCCGGCCTTGTCGAGCTTGACGTTGACGGCGTCGTACTTGCCGGTGAGGCCGTCGAGATCGGCGAGTGTGTGAAGGCTCTCGTCAGCGCAGATGGGCGCCACATGCGGCATCTCCCGCAGCATCTCGTCTTCACCGGCCGGCAATGGTTGCTCGATCAGCTGGACGTGAGATTCCGCGCAGGCGCGCATGTTTTCGAGGATGTTGTGCTCGCTCCACGATTCGTTGGCGTCGACGATGAGCGGCACATGCGGCATGGCCGCCCGAACGGCGCGGACGCGTTCCGCATCGCCTTCTCCGCCGAGCTTCAGCTTGAGCACATGATTGTGACCCGCACGGTGAGCCGCGCTTGCCATGTCGCTCGGGCTGCCGAGAGAGATGGTGTACGCGGTCTCGAGCGGGCGGGCGACCATGTGGCCGCAGCGATCCGCGGCGGACGTGCCGTCGCGCTTGGCCTCAAGGTCCCAGAGGGCACAATCGATTGCATTGCGCGCGGCACCGGCCGGCAGCCGCTTTCTCAGCGTTTCGCGGTCAAGCCCTTCAAGGTCGACGCCGCGAATCTGTTCTGCGACGCTTTCAACCGTCTCGCCATAACGCGGATAGGGGACGCATTCGCCCCGTCCGGTATGGGACCCGTCCTTCAGATGCGCGACGATGACCTTCGCCTCGGTGCGCGAACCGCGGGAGATCGTGAAGCTGCCGGCGATCGGCCAGGATTCGACGGCGAGATCGAGCGACAGGCTCATGCCACGAACTCTTTGAGAAGGCGGTCCACGAGTTTGGCGACACCGGTGCGGATCGGATCGCAGGCCGGCAGCCCATAGCGTTCTTCCGCCTCTGCGAGACAGGCTTTCGCCTCGTCGTCAGAGAGTGCCTGCGTGTTGATCGATATGCCGAGCGGGGCAATGTCCGGATTGGTGAGGCGCCCGAGCCGCATCGTTTCCTCGATCACCGCCTCGATCGTCGAAATCGGGGCTTCGACATTGCGCATCTTGGTGCGTGTCGGCTCGTGGCAGACGACGAAGACGTCCGGCTGGGCACCGTGCAGAAGGCCGAGGCTGACGCCGGCAAACGAGGGATGGAAGAGCGAGCCTTGGCCCTCGACGATCTGCCAGTGGTCCGGCTCGGTCGCAGGCGACAGCCACTCAGCCGCGCCGGAGATGAAGTCGGCGACAACGGCGTCGATCGCGACGCCTCGGCCGGAAATCATGACGCCGGTCTGGCCGGTGGCGCAAAAGGTCGAGTTGACGCCGCGTCCGTTGAGTTCGCGATCGATCGCGAGCGCCGCGTATTTCTTGCCGACCGAGCAGTCGGTGCCGACGGTCAAAAGCCGCTTGCCCGGGCGCTTTGTGCCCTTGCCCGTGGCAAAGCGACGATCGGCGTGGCGCGTGTCGTGGAGTTTGACGCCCTTGCGCTCGGCCGCCTCGCGGATCGCGTCGACGGAGGCAAGCCGCACATGCAGGCCGCTTGCGATATCCATGCCGGCTTCGATCGCCTCCACGATCGTCGACGTCCAATGCTCAGGCAACACGCCGCCGGGATTGACGGCTCCGATGATGAGGGTGCGGGCGCCAGCTTCGGTCGCCTCGGCAATCGTCATATCCTTCAGACCCGTATCGGCCTGGCAGCCGGGGAGACGCAGCTGACCGACACACCATTCTCGGCTCCAGTCGACGACACCATAGGCCGTCTTGGCCGCGAGCTTGTCCGGAACGTCGCCGAGGAAAATAAGATAAGGACGCTCAATCATTTGAAATGTGTGGCCTCGTTGCGCTTGTGATGCCTGGTCGGTGCGGGCAAAGTCCGCGCCATGAAGGCCGCACCGTTAGCACGCTGCAAGGGCAGCGTCAGCTGTTGTTACGTCACGTGAGGTTATGACGTCCGATCTCTCCTACGAACTGGTCGGCGAGCGTTTTGTCCTGCGGCCCAAGGGGGCGTGGGCGATCGACCAGGCCGCCAATCTCGACCGTTCGCTGCAGAAGGCGACGGGCGATCAGGAGAGCCGTGCGCGCCGTTTGGAAATCGATCTGTCCGATCTTGAGACGCTCGACACAGCGGGTGCTTTTCTCCTCGTGCGGCTGGAGAAAGCCTGGCGGGAATCGGGCCGGGACGTCACCTATGTCGGCGCGGAGGACGGACGCGAGACCCTGATCGAGCGGGTGCGCGTGGCGCTCAAAGACGGCGAGACGCTACCGCACCCCAAGAAGTCGAACGTTTTTGCCGATGTCGGGCAGACTGTCCTGTCGATCATCGCGGATGCGAGACGCATCGTCACCATGCTCGGCTCGGTGATCCTGGAAATCCTGCACGTCATCCTGCATCCGGGCTCGGCGCGGTTTTATGCGATCATCAACCAGATGGAGATGATCGGGCTTCGCGCCGTGCCGATCGTGGTGCTGATGTCCTTCATCATCGGCGCCATCCTCGCCCAGCAATCGGCCTTCCAGCTGCGCTATTTCGGGGCCGAGGTCTTCTCCGTCGATCTCCTCGGCATTCTCGCTTTGCGCGAAATCTCGCTCTTGTTGACCGCCATCATGGTTGCGGGCCGCTCGGGCAGTGCCATCACCGCGGAGCTTGGCTCCATGCAGATGCGCGAGGAAATCGACGCGTTGCGCGTGATGGGCATGGATCCGATCAATGTTCTCATCCTGCCGCGCATCCTGGCGCTGTTGATCGTTCTGCCGCTGCTGTCCTTCATCGCTGCGCTTGCCACTCTCGCAGGTGGCATGATGATGCTGTGGCTTTATTCGAGCATCACGCCTGATGCTTTCATCGCTCGCCTGCACGACGCCATCGATATGTCGAGCTTCCTCTCAGGCCTTTATAAATCGCCTTTCATGGCGCTCATCATTGGTCTCATTGCCTGCACCGAGGGCATGGCGGTCGGGGGCAGCGCGGAATCGCTCGGTCGCCGGACGACCGCCTCCGTGGTGAAGGCGATTTTCATGGTGATCGTCGTCGACGGTTTGTTTGCCGTCTTCTACGCCGCGATCGGCTTTTGAGGTCTTGATGGAGCAGACGACCAACAAAAGCGGGAACGGGTCCGACGGACGAACCAGCGGCAAGGGCAAAGAGCCGATCATTTCGGTGCGCGGCCTGACCGTCGGCTTCGGCGACAAGCCGATCCTTCAAAATCTCGACCTCGATATCTATCGCGGCGAAGTGCTTGCGATCGTCGGTGCGTCGGGCGCCGGCAAATCGGTGCTGACGCGTGCCATTCTCGGTCTTCTGCCGCGCCGGGAAGGCCGCATCACGGCTTTCGGACACGACCTGACGAAGGGGGGTAACCCAGAGCTCGAGCGCCGTTGGGGTGTTCTCTTCCAGCAGGGCGCCTTGTTTTCGGGGCTGAGCGTCGCCGACAACATCATGGTGCCGATGCGCGAATACCTCGACCTTCCTGAAGCTTTGATGGAATCTCTGGCGACGATGAAGGTTGAACTTGTCGGATTGCGGGCGGCCGACGGCATCAAATATCCGTCAGAACTTTCCGGCGGCATGATCAAGCGCGCGGCCCTTGCCCGCGCGCTGGCACTTGACCCGGAGATCGTTTTCCTGGACGAGCCGACGTCGGGGCTCGATCCCATTTCGGCGGCGGCTTTCGATCAACTGATTGCCGATCTTCGCGAGACTTTGGGTTTGACCGTCGTCATGGTAACCCACGATCTCGACACACTGCACGCCATCGTCGATCGCATTGCCGTGGTCGGAGAAAAACGCATTCTTGTCGAAGGCGACATCGCGACGATGGAGCGTTTCGACCATCCCTGGGTCCGTGATTACTTCAGCGGCGAGCGCGCGCGGGCGGCCGGTCTTTCGGAAGTGAGCCGATAAACATGGAAAGCAAAGCCAATACAGCCGTCATCGGTGCCTTCACCCTTGCTGTCCTGGTTGCGGCCTTCGGCTTCATCTACTGGATGGCGGCCGGGGAGGGCTCGCAGGAGCAGCAGCCGTTGCGCATCGTCTTCTCCGGCTCCATCACCGGCCTCACCAAAGGGGCGCTGGTGCTCTTCAACGGCATCAAGGTGGGCGACGTGAAGTCTTTGGAGATCGATCCGTCGGATCCCTCACGCGTCTATGCGCGCGTCTCTGTCGGTGCCAACACGCCCATCAAGTCGGACACCGAGGTCTCGCTTGGCTTCCAGGGTGTGACTGGCGTCGGCTATATCGAGATGGTCGGGGGCTCCGCCAACGAGCCGGACGTGTGGGAGCAGACGGAAGATGACGTCCCCGTGCTCGTGGCCAAGCAGTCCAACATGCAGGATCTCATGGCCTCTGCGCGCGAGATTGCCGGCCGGGCGGAATCCACCCTCGATGCTATCGACAAGATCGTCGCCGACAACCGCGACGGCATCAACCGGATCATCTCCAATGTCGACACCTTTTCCGGGGCGCTCAGCGACAACTCGCAGCAGATCTCGAGGCTGATCGATTCCGTCTCCAGCGCGGCCGAGGGTATGGCCGGGATGTCGGGTAAGCTCGATGGCATCATCGCCAAAGCGGATGCGATCGTTGCCTCGGTGCAGCCCGACAAAGTTTCGCAGACCGTCGACAATGTCGCCGAATTCAGCCAGTCGCTCGGAGATACGAGCGCGGAAGTGCGCAAGTTCGTCGAGAATCTCTCCGGCGTTTCCGACGATGTGCGCGAGTTCTCCGATCGCATGCGCAATGTCGGCGGGAAAGCGGACCTCCTGGTGAGCGAAGTTCAGGCGAAGACGGGTCCCATTCTCGAAGCCGTCGATCCGGAGAAGCTCGCCCGCACGCTCGACAATATCGACCGGGTGAGTGGAGCGATCGATCCGGAAGAGGTGCGCACGGTCGTCAAGGGCGCGTCCGATCTTGCGGCGACGCTGAGCGCCAGACAGGCCGATATCGATCAGTTCGTCACTCGGCTTTCCGCCGTCAGCACGCGCCTCGACGAGGTGCTGGCAGCGGTTGATCCGGAGCGCGTGCGCAGTGTCGTCGATCAGGCGGAAGCGATCGTGGCGAGCGTCGATCCCGCGAAAATTTCCTCAACCGTCGACAATGTCGACCGGATCAGCGCGGCCATCGATCCTGAGCGCATTCGCACCACCGTCGAAGGCGTCTCCGACCTCGCCGCAACGCTCAAGGCGCGGCGCGAACAGATCGACGAGCTGGTAACGCGCCTCGCTTCCGTCAGCACTCAGGCCGACAAGGTGCTGGCCGCCGTCGACCCGCAAAAGGTGCAGACGATGGTCAACGATGCGAGCGAGGTCGTCGCGAGCGTCGATCCGCAGAAGATCACCGACACGGTCGACAGCATCAACCGGGTCGCGACGACGGTCGACGAATCGCGCGAGGACATTCGCGTCATCCTCGCCAATGCGCGCCAGGTGTCGGACCGGCTCGGCATTCTGAGTGCCAAGGCCGAGGGGCTTCTCGGCACGCTCGACGACACCGCCTCGAGCGAGGAGGGGCAGGGGCTGATCGCCCAGGCGCGGGCAACGCTCGCCGAAATCCAGACGGCCGCGGCGACCTTCAACGAGCAGGCGAAGACGATCGGCTCCGGGGCTTCGGATTTTTCCAGCCGGGGACTTGCCGATATCCGCCAATTCGTGAACGAGGGCCGGCGAACCGTGTCACGGCTGGATTCGCTGATTTCCGATCTCGAACAGAATCCGGGCCGCTTGATCTTCGGCGGAGACAACGCGCCCACCTATCGCGGCCAAAGACGGTAATGGCGACGATGATGGCAGAGTCCGGTTGGGGCAGAGCTCGCAAGGGCGATTGGATGAACATGCGCAAGGACATCGGTAAGGCCAACTCTCGGCGCCGGCGCCGCTTCGGAGGCACGGCCGGGGCCGCGGCGCTCGTCTCGCTGTTGCTGCTCGGCGGCTGCGCCGTGCTGCCGAAGACACCCGATTCCATCTATGATCTGACCGCGCCGCAGGATGTTTCTGTGCGCGCCGGGACATCCGCGCAGATTCTGGTTCCAGTGCCTGCCGCGCTCGCAAGCCTCGACACGACGCGCATTGCCGCGCGTCCGACGCCCGCCGAGCTCGCCTACCTGCCGGGAGCGGCCTGGCCCGACACGCTGCCGCGGCTGCTGCAGGCGCGGCTCATGGAGACGCTGCAGAATACCGGGCGCGTGAAAGCCGTTGGCCTGCCGGGGCAGGGACTTTTGATCGACTATCAGATCGTCCTCGACGTGCGCGCTTTCGAGCTCAGAAACGGCGTCGCTGTCGCCGACTTCAGCGTCAAGCTTCTCAACGACCGCAACGGCCGTGTCGTCGCCTCGCGCGTCGTCCATGCGGAAAGCCCGGTCGGAAGCAACGACAACGCCGCGATCGTCGCCGGACTGAACCGGGCGATGGATCAGGCGTTCGCCGAGATCGCCAGCTGGACACTGACGAGCGTGTAGCTGGTCGCCGGGGCTCTCAATCCTTCCGGCGGGAGATCGCCGGTGCTGCCGCCGTGTGATTTTTCCTTCCCCGCGAGATTCGAAGCGTGACGGTCACCAAACAAGACGAACTGGATGGGCTGAAGGAAATCGGGCGCATCGTCGCCAATGCCATGCGCCTGATGGCGAAAGCGATGGAGCCCGGGATGACGACCAGAGAACTGGACGACATCGGCCGGGCGTTTCTCGATCGGCAAGGCGCCGTCTCCGCACCGCAAAGCTGTTACGATTTTCCCGGGGCCACCTGCATCAGCGTGAATGAGGAAATCGCCCACGGTATCCCCGGCGACCGGATGATCGCTCAAGGCGATCTGGTCAATATCGACGTTTCGGCTTCCAAGAACGGCTATTTTGCCGACACCGGGGCAACGTTCCGCGTCGGTCCCGTCGAGCCTTCGCTGGAGCGCCTATGCAAAGACGGTAAGCGCGCCATGCAGATCGGCATTGCACAGGTCGGCAGTGACCGGCCGCTCGCGGCCATCGGAGCTGCCATTGGGCGCTTCGCTTCGCAGCGCGGCTACACGCTCATCCGCAATCTTGCCAGCCACGGGGTGGGGCGTTCCCTGCACGAATATCCGGGAGAGATCGCGACCTGGCCCACGTTGAGCGACCGGCGGCGTATCAATAAGGGGCTCGTGCTCACCGTCGAGCCGTTCCTGTCGACAGGCGGTCTCTGGGCGGCCGAGGGTGACGACGGATGGACACTCTATAGCGAGCCCTCCGCCCCCGTGGTGCAGTACGAGCACACGATCGTCGCGACTGATCGAGATCCGATCATTGTGACGCTGCCGGGCTGACGGTCCTGCCGCGTGTCGGCGGTTCAAGCCCGGGCCGAGACCTTTGAGGCTCTCCCCAGCGTTCTCATGGCCATTTAGAGACAACAAAAAAGGGCGGCCCGCGGCCGCCCTTTCTTTTGTCCGTGATCGACTGGCTCAGCTCAGCCGGCCGGCCGCGTGCGCGAGCATGGTGTAGACCTTGCCCGTGTCCGAGGCGAGGTAGCTTTGCGCCATCGCCGGGTCCTTCTGGCGCTTCGCCAGCTGGTCGAGAAGCTTCTCGAAATCGGCGATGTAATGGTCGACCGCACGGCGGAATTCGCCGTCGCGCTCGTATTTGCGCCGGATCTCGTCGAACGTCTTCTGACCCTGGATCGTGTAGAGGCGCCGCGTGAAGACGTTGCGCTCGCCCTTGCGGTAGCGCTCCCATAGCTCGAGCGCGGCCTGATGGTCGATCGCCCGGGCGATGTCGACGGACAGCGAGTTGAGGCTCTCCACCATCTGCGAGGGCGAACGGCCCGGCGTCGCATTCTGCGTCGTGGGAGCGGGCTGCGGGGTCGGGGCGGAGGTGGGCTCCGGTCCCGTATCGTACTCGCTCTCGTCGCTCGATGCGCGCCGCAGGAGATCCGCCACCCAACCGCGACGCTCGCCTTGCGGGCGCGCTTCGGGTTTCGGCTCAGGCTGCGCTGCGGGACGGGCAAAACGCTCGCTCCACTGCGTCTGCTGGGCTGCGGGCTGTTGGGCCGGGGGCTGTTGGGCCGCCGGCTGCGGGGTCGGGGCAGGCTGAGGCGCTGCTGCAGGTGCCGAAGGGGCGCTGGCCGGAGCCGGCCCCGTCGAGCGCGGTGCGATCGGGGCGCGGTCGGAAGCGCTTTCCGTCTCCAGATTTGCCGCACGGGGCAGGCCACGCGGCTGCGGTGCTGCTTCGACGACTTCTTCCCGCCGGGGCGTCGCCGCTGCCGGCTGGGCGGGGCGCTTTGCTGAACCTTCGCGGCGCGAGACGATGTCGGTCAGAGCCGAGATCGCCTCGATCTGCTCGGTGATGGCGCGGCGCATCGCCTCCGAAGCGTGACGGGCTTCTTCCGGCATGTCCTTGACGCCGCGACGCAGATCCTCGCGTGCCGATTCGAGCTCGCTCTTCATGTCGCGAGCGGCATGACGCATTTTCTCGGCGGTTTCGGCGAAGCGCTCCGTGGCGCTTTCGACGGCCTCGGAGATTTCCGACATGAGCCGCTCGCTCGCCGCGCGGACCTTTTCGTCGGACCCGGTCGTCACGTCGGCGAGGCGTTCCGTCAGTTCGGCGCGGGCCTGTTCCACGCTTTCCACCGTCCGCTGGCCTTCGGCGATGGCGGCAAGGCGCATCGTCTCGAACTGGCTGATGGCGGCGCGGGCGGCTTCCTCGGCCCGACGACCAAGCGCCTGGGCGATCTGCGCCACACGCTGCTCGGCCGAGCTCAAGGTCTGCTCCAGCTCTTCCGAAGCGCCGGTGGCGGATTGTGCCGCGCGCGCGCTCAGGGCATCGGCGACCTCGTTGATCCGCTGCATGGCCGCGGTCAACGTGGTTTCCAGCTCCTGCGAGGTGGTCTGAACCGACATCGAGGTCTTGGCGCTCAACGACTCCGCGAGAGAGGCAACGCGCTCTTCGGCCGAACCAATCGCCCGATCCAGTTCCTCCGACGTGCTGCGGGCCGTATCGGAGGCCGCAGACGACAGGGAGCCGGTGAGGGCGGCAATGCGTTCTTCCGCCTGCGAAAGGTTCTCTGCGAGCTCCTCGACGGCCTGACGGGCCGACATGGCCGCGCGCGTGCTGAGCGAGCCGGAGATGGCGTTGATGCGCTCCTCCGCCTCCGCGAGGCTCGCGGCGAGTTCCTCTGCGGCCTGGCGAGCCGAATCCGACGCCGTGGAGGTGAGAGAGTTCGCGATGGCGCTCACCCGCTCTTCCGCCGCGCCGAGGCTCTGGGCCAGCTCTTCGGTTGCCCGCTGCGCGGACAGAGAAGCACGCGAGCTCAAGGAATCAGCGACCGAATTGATGCGCTCTTCGGCCGATCCAAGCGTATCGGAGAGCATCGCCGTGAGGCGCGTAAGCTGCTCTTCGACGGAAGAGGCCTGGCCGGTGAGGCCCTGCGCCATCGCTTCCAACGCCTCGGTGGAGCCACTGATGCGGCCTTCCATCGTGCGGTTGGCCTCGTCGAGCATGCGTCCGGCTTCCGACAGCGATTCGGACTGGCTGTCGAATTGCGAGGCGATGGCCGTGATGTCACGCAACACGTGGGTCGACACGTCGCGCAGCGTCTTGATCTGGTCGGACAGGATCGAGGTCGAGGTGGAGGTGTCCTGCGCTGCCGCCGAGAGGGCGTTGCGCAAGCTCTCCGCCTGGCCGGCGAGGTTGCTCTCGATCGCGGAGAGCTGCTCTCCGCTCGATCCCAGAACTTCGCTCAGCTGTGCGTTGGTTTCTTCCATCCGCGTCAGCAGCGAATCGATATCGGTGCGGAAGCGGGCGTTGGTGCCGGTGACCGCATCGATGATGTTGTGGGAATGCGTGCTGAGGTTGGACAGAAGCGCGCGGGCACTGTCGTCCAGGCGGGCAAGCGATTCCTCGCTCGTCGCGCGGATGGCATCGGCCGTGTTGCGGCTGCGATCCTCCATACCCTCGAAGAGGCTGTCGCGCTGCCGTTCGAGATCTTCCATGAGACCGGAGCGACGGCTGTCCAGCGCCTCGGTGAGGTCGCGGGTGCGTCCCTCCAGGCCTTCCACGAAGCTCTCCGTCTGCGTGCCGAAGGTGTCGGTGAGGATGCGGTTCTGGTTCTCCAGGCCGTCGATGACGAAGCGGCCGCGGTTCTCGATCGTTTCCACCAGGATCGACGAGCGCGAATCGATGACCGAAGCGAGTTCGCTCTGACGCTGGGTCAGCATGTTGTTCAGCGTTTCGGTCTTCTCGTTGAGCGCGTCGCTGGTGCCGGTGAGCGTCGCCTGCAGCGAGTTCGCCCGGTCGGCAAAACTGTGCTCCACCGCCATCAGGCGCTCGCCGAAGCTCGCATTGACGTCGATCATGCGGCTGGCGATCGTCTCCGTCAGCTCCTGCGTCTTGCTGGTCAGGGTTTCGCCGAGTTCGCCGAGGCGTGCGTCGAGGCTCGTCGTCATCTCCGACTGGCCTTCGTTGAAGGCCGTGGCGATTTCGCGGGTGCGCGCCACCAGCGTGTCGCTGATCTGGCGTGCCCGCGTGTCGAGCGCCGTATTGATGCGTCCGAGGCGGTCGTCGAGCGTCTCCGACAGGCCGTCGGCGCGTTCGCCGAATTCCTGGGTGACCTCGCCGATGCGCGCCGTGACGCGGTTTTCGAAGTTCGACAGTCGCGCCGATACGGCCATCTCGATCGTCTCGGCCGAGGAGGCGAGGCGGACCGCGACGTTCTCGGCGCTTTCCTTGAGGCGTGTCTCGAATCCGCCGAGGCGGCCGTCGAGGGTCTCTCCGACCTGAGCGACGTGACCGTCGATCATGGCGCCGAGAGCCTGGCCACGCTCGCCGAGCACGGTCGACAGCATCGCTGTCTTCTGGTCGAGCGTCTCCGAAATCGTATTGCCGCGATCGTCGAAGAGGACGTTCAAGCGTTCGACATTGCCGTCGACGCTACGCTGCAGACGCTCTGAGACGTGCTCGCCAGTTTCCTCGAGACGTCCGGCTGAGGCCCGCAGCGTGTCCTCGATGTCGGACAGGCGGCCCGTCAGGCGGTCGACATTGCTGTCGAGGCTGGAGCCGAGCCGCTCCGACACGCGCTCGCCGGCTTCTTCGAGCCGGGTTGCCGAGGAGAGAACGGACGTCTCCATCTCGGAAAGACGGCCGGCGAGATGCTCGACGTTGACGTCGATATTCTGACGCAGGCGTTGGCCCGCGCTGTCGCTCGCCTGCTCGAGACGGCCGGCGGAATTGCGCAGTGCGTCTTCCATCTCTGCAACGCGTCCGGCGAGGCGATCCGCATTGCCGTCGAGGCTCGCGCCGAGGCGGCGGGCGACATCGTCGCCGGTCTCCACCAGACGGTCGGCCGAGCCGCGGACCGAGCCTTCCATTTCGGAGAGGCGGCCTGCGAGACGCTCGACATTGACGTCGATGTTCTGGCGCAGGCGTTCGGCCACGCCGTTGCCGGCTTCTTCCAGGCGATCGGCAGAACTCCTGACGGAATCCTCCATCTCCGAAAGACGGCCGGCGAGCCGGTCGGCATTGCCGTCGATGCTGGCGCCGAGGCGGCGGGCGACATCGTCGCCTGTCTCGACCAGACGGTCGGCCGAGCCGCGCACCGAATTTTCCATGTCTGAGAGGCGGCCCGCGAGACGCTCGACGTTGACGTCGATATTCTGGCGGAAGCGTTCAGCCACGCCATTGCCAGCCTCTTCAAGCCGCTCGGCCGAGCTCTTGACGGTCTCTTCCATCTCGGAGAGGCGTCCCGAAAAACGCTCGACATTGATATCGACGTTCTGGCGCAGGCGTTCGCCGACATTGTCGCCGGCTTCTTCCAGCCGAATGGCGGAGCCTTTGACGGTCTCTTCGATCTCCGACAGACGTCCCTTGAGGCGATCTGCGCTCTGATCGAAGCCGGTTTCGATGCGGCCAACCTGCTCTTCCACGGTGCCGGCGACACGTTCGCCGGTCGTCGACAGCCTGCGCTCCGCATCCGTCAGGCGCTGCGTGACACCTTCGAGCTCGGTGTGCATGGCAACCGAAATCGACTTTCCGGTCTGGCCGAGCTGGTCGATGACATTGCGCGAACGGGTATCGAGTGTGTTGACGACGATGTCGCTCGCCCGTTCCAGCCGGCTCGCCGTTTCCTCGGTCTTTTCTCCGATGCGGTCGGCGATGGCATCGCCACGCGCGCCGAGCTGCTCGACGAGCTCGTCGCCGCGGATGGTGATGCGTCCGGCGATATCGGCTCCTGTGGTGCCCAGCCGGTCATTCAGAGCATCGGCGCTCGCCGTGATGCGGGCGGCCACATCCTCGCCGCCGGTCTCCAGGCGCGAGATGAGCTCTTCGCCAGTTGAAGAAATCCGGTCGGTGAACTGACGGCTCGACGTCGTAATCCGCCCGCTCAGCTCTTCGCTGCTGGAGAGGAGGCGGCCGGTCAGTTCTTCGCTGCTTGTGACGAGACGGCCGGTCATCGCTTCGCCGGTCTCCGTGAGCTGGCGGGTGAGGCGATCGCTGCTCGAGGTCATACGTTCGGCAAGCTCTTCGCCGCGGCTCGACATACGTTCGGCAAGTGCGGGCCCATCGACCAGGATGGCGTTTTCGATGCGCTGGCTCGATTGGCCGAGATTTTCAAGAAGGGCCGTGGAGCGTTCCGTCAGCGTATAGTTGAGCCGATCCTGAGCCTCGACGATGCGGTCGTTGAGTTCGCCGCCCTTGGAGGCGATGAGCTCGTTCAGCCCTTCGCTGGCGGCGCGGATGCGCTCCAGAAGCTCGCTGCCGCGTTCGGTGAAGCTCTCGGTAGCTTCCGACTGGCTGCGGTTCAGCCGGCCGACGAGTTCTTCGCCGCGGTGGTCGATCGTATCGCCGATCTGGCCGCTCACCTGATTGATGCGCTCCAGCAGGCTTTCCGTGCGGCTTGAAATGGAGGTGGCGAAATCGTCGCCCGCGCGGGAGAGATCGACGGTCACATTCTTGGTACGCTCGACGAGCAGGTCGGCAATGCGGCGCGCCGCTTCATCGGCGGTGGAAAGAATCTGGTCGCTGGTCTTGGCGAGATCGGAGGTCAGCGTCTCGTGCGCCCCGCCCATCGCCGCCTTGATGCGGTCGGCGTTTTGCAGAATCGCCTCGCGCTCGTTGACGAGCTCGTCGACGAGACGGCGGACGCGCATCTCATTGTCTGTATAGGAGCGCTCCAGCGATGCGACTTCGTTCTGTACCAGCACTTCGAGTTCGCTGGCGCGCGCCAGCGCCCGCTCGATGCCGTCCCCCATGGAGGCGACTTCACGGCGGATCGCCTGGCCGACGGTGACGATCGATTCCTTGGCGATGTTCTCTGGCTCAGCAAGGCGAAGCGCGACTTCTGTCATGGTGCGCGAGACGATGCGCATCTCCTGAGAGCGCCAGATCATCAGCGCCATCACCCAGAACAGGAGGACCGGGACGACGATCGCGACACCGAGAGCGACGAGATGCGGCGCCTCGCGGAGCTGTTCGATCGAATTGAGGGCTGCAATCTGGTCGCGCCAGAGCGCCATCCCGAAGGCCGTGCCGAGGCCGGCCCATACGGCCGACATGAGAAGCGCAGTCCAGAAAGGCGCGTAGGAAGGCCGTCGCTGCAGGGCATAAAGAAGATTGCCGATGGAACGAACGTCGTCATTGGCAGCGCGACGCGCCTTGCGCTCGCTGCTGCGGGACGATTCCGTCTCGGCACGCTTTTCAGCCTTGGTGGGCGCTTCCGACTTTTTGGAGCGGCCGTTGTTGGCGGGCACGGGCTTTGCCGCCGCCGCACCTCCTGAAGCTTTCGCAGGACTGTTGGCCGCGGCGCCGAAGTCGATCCTCAGCGCTTCTTCGACCGCCGACAACGCCGCTTCGGTCGATTCCGCTTTTGGTATTTTACCCATGACATTCGCTCCGGTCCGTACGCAACCACTCCAACGGACGCCGTGCCGGTCTCTGCCGGCATGCGAGGGTGACATATAAAGGGGCCACCCGTTCTGGACGATTCCTGCCACCCCCTTGGCTGTAGAACCGCCGCCGCCCGATACCGAACGCAGCCGTGTCGACCAGGACACAGCTGCGCCTTCCCATCAAAATGGGTGAATGCATCCTAATATTTATGTAACGGCCTGAGAAGCCGGAATCACCGGATTTCCCGTTTCTGTGCACTTGTTTCATGAATAATATGAATGTGCTGCAGCCTGTCGTGCATGTAGCGAGCTAAGATTCGGGCTATTTTGGGGCACATGCGTGGCGGAAGCGGACGCCACCCGGGCCTTGGGGGCAAAACCATCCGCTTCCACGAAGGAACAGGCCATGGCGGAGGATGCTGCGATCCTCAATGAGGCCCATCTCGATCGGCAGACGATGCACAACGAGGCCTTGAAGGTTGAGATCCTGGCGCTTTTCGTCAACGAGGCGGACCGGCTTTTCAATCAGGTCAAGGAGGCGACCACCTCTTCTGCACGCGGTGAGAGGGTGCACGCCCTCAAGGGCCTTGCCCGCAATGTTGGCGCCGAAAGACTGGCTTTGGTGGCCGCTCTCACTGAAGAACGGCTGAAAGCAGAGGGCTGCGACCTTGCGCCGCTCGAAGCCGCCGTGCAAGAGGTTGTGCGATATCTCGCCCGAACCTGAGCCACGGCTCTCTGCGACACGCGGGCACCTGTTTTGTGCCCTTCTTGACATCGCCCGCCGCGTCCCTAAACCCGTGCGGCGCAACACGGATCGATCATGCCAAAAATCACTTTTATCGGTTTGGACGGCGACCGCCACGAGGTGGAAGCCGAAAATGGCTCCACTGTGATGGAAGCCGCTCTCAAGCAGGGCCTTCCCGGAATCGAAGCTGAATGTGGCGGCGCCTGCGCCTGCGCGACCTGCCATGTCTTTGTCGCCGAGGAATGGTTCGAGCGCACCGGCTCTCCAGAGCCGATGGAAGAGGACATGCTGGATTTCGCTTACGATGTTCGGCCGACCTCGCGCTTGTCCTGTCAGATCAGAGTTCGCGACGAGTTGGACGGACTCGTCGTCACCATTCCGGAGCGTCAAGCATGACTGGAACGCTTGTTGAAACCGACGTCGCCATCATCGGGGCGGGACCCGTCGGGCTTTTCGCCGTTTTCGAGCTCGGATTGCTCGATCTGAAATGCCATCTGATCGACATTCTCGATCGCCCGGGCGGCCAGTGCGCCGAGCTCTATCCTGAGAAGCCGATCTACGACATTCCGGGCTGGCCGGAGATCTCGGCGCAGGGACTTATCGAAAAGCTCATGGAGCAGATCGCTCCGTTCAATCCGGAGTTCCATTTCGGCGAAATGGTCTCCGAACTTGAGCGCACCGAAGATGGCGGTTTCATTCTCAGGACCGATGCCGCGACGACGATCAAGGCGAAGGCGGTCGTGGTTGCTGCCGGCGGCGGGTCTTTCCAGCCGAAGCGTCCTCCGATCCCGGGCATCGAGGCCTATGAAGGCAGCTCCGTCTTCTACGCGGTGCGGCGCATGGAGGATTACCGCGACCACGATCTCCTGATCGTCGGCGGTGGCGATTCGGCCCTGGACTGGACCTTGAACCTCCATCCGATCGCAAAGAGCGTGACGCTCGTCCACCGGCGCCCGGAATTCCGGGCTGCGCCGGATTCCGTCAACAAGATGTTCGCGCTTCAGGAAAAGCACGAGCTGACGTTTCAGCAGGGGCAGGTGACTGCGCTCAAGGGCGGGGACGGAAGTCTGGAAGCGGCCGTTCTCAAGACGCCGGATGGGGAGATCGAAGTCTCCTGCACGCGCATGCTGCCGTTCTTCGGACTGACGATGAAGCTCGGCCCGGTCGCCGAATGGGGGCTCAATCTCCACGAGAACCTGATTCCGGTGGATACGGAGAAGTTCCAGTCCTCCGAGCCGGGCATCTTCGCCATCGGCGACATCAACACCTATCCGGGCAAGCTGAAGCTGATCCTCTCGGGATTCCACGAGGCGGCTTTGATGGCGCAGGCCGCAAAGCACTACATCGCTCCAGACGAGCGCGTCGTCTTCCAGTACACGACGTCCTCGTCGAAACTGCAGAAGAAGCTCGGCGTCATCTGAGACGGGCTGCTGGTTGCCGCTGCGAAACAGGTGATCAGCAGTTTTTGGATTGAAGACAATCGGCGGCTAAGGCCGCCTTTTTTGTGATCTGATCTCTGTTCCGCAGGATGGCTTTGCCGGCTGGGTGGGAAGCCCGCTAGAGGCGTAGCATCAGATTGGCCAGGCGCGAGCGCACCGGCAGAGGCAGGGCGTAATACAAGCGCTTCAGCCGCGGCTTGCCGTATCCCAGGACGGCGCGCAGGTAGAATCCGCCACGCCAGCTCAGCGGCACGCCGAAATCGTGCACGACGACCTCACCCGTCTCCCATTCGTGCTTGTTGCGGTAGCGTGGCGGCAGCATGTCGTAGCGCGTGATGCCGTTCTGACCGCACCAGCGCAGAACCATCTCCGTCAGCACGTTGCCGGGGCCGAAGCGACCATATTCCGGCGCGAAAGCTCCGAGAAAGAGAAGGTAATCGCTTCCCAGGCGGTAGGCGATCTCTGTGGCGACGGGGCGGCCTCCGACCGTCAGCCGCGAGGCGGTCATGCCGGTTTTCACGCCAGCTCCACCATGACGCTCGGCGAAGGCTTCGAGGCACTGATTGGTGCGCTCGTCCAGGAATGCGCGGCTTAGGAAGCCTTTCTCCGTCAGCCATGCGCGCTTCATCTCTGTCGCCTCGCGCAGCCATTGCCGCGTCGTCGGACCGTCGGGCGCCACTTCGAGGCGGAGCTCGCCCTCTTCGGCGAGGGCGACGATGCGCCTTTTCTGGTGGCGTTTGACTTTCCCCTTGCGGCTGGCAAGCACCTTCTCGATGTCACCTGAGGAGAGGTCGACGAATGGCGCGCCATCTTCCTCACCCAGTGCGACTGTCTGAGGCGGCAGCACCGAGGCAAGCGCGGAATCGGCCCGCACGCGCTCCATGAGGATGAGATCGATGCCGGCTCGCTCGACTTCGGCGAGGGCCGCAGCGAAGAGCGAGGTGGCCTCGTCGTTGTGCTCGACCAGAATGTCTTCGTATTGCGCGACGGGTGCGCCGGCGGTCTGCGCCAGCCGCAATGGGCCGATCTTCCAGAAGGCGAGAGGCCAGATCAGCTCGACCTTACCGTTGCGGCGAACAACGACGCATTTGAAACCGACCTTGGGATCGCTCGCAAAATGCTCCGCCCATATCGCCAGGTGCTGCGGGGTCTGGAAAATGCGGCCGCGAGGAGAGGCATCGATCAGCCCTTGCCAGTCGGACGCGAGCGACAGCAGCGCGGCCGCGCCTTCCACGATCGTCGCTTCGAGCGCTGGCGCTGCTGTTGGAGCGGAAGGCCCGGCCTGGTCTTCAGATTCCGACTTAACGACGCGTTCCGACGATTGTGCGGTTGACATACGGCTTCCCCCTCCGACGGTCCGAAGGTGAGGGTGAAACGTGAAGATTCCCGAAAAACCGGGCCCGCCGTCCGCTATTTGTTAGCGGGCTCGATCGATCCTGTGATGGCTGGATCATAGATCGGCAGCGAATCGGAGCCGGCTCTCGCAAATCCCATTGCGGCAACAGGAATAGAGCGTCGCGAGTTCGGATCATAGAGCGAAAGGAGGATGGTCATCTTGCCGTCGCCTGCCGGTTCGGCATCCAGCAGCCCCTGGAGTTCGCCGCGCATCAGCTTCAACATGAAGCCTTCGCCGTCGCGCTCGCCGACGATATTGGCACCGTCGCCTTCCGCGCCGTCCATGAAGGAGCCGAAAAAGCGCTTCTGATCGCCGTTGTAGCGCAGCTTTGCGTAGACCGGCGCGGAGAGCGAACCGGTCCAGCATTTTCCGGTCATACCGAAGGCCATCATGCTGCGGCTCGGATCACCGTTGAGCGCGCAATGGAAGCGGAGGCCGCTTTCCGGACCGATCAAAAGACGGCCGCTGCCGCGCCATTCGCCCCCGAAGCGCTCCATGAAGGCGACAGCGTCCTCGTCGGCCGCTGCGGCCGGCTGAGGGGCAAGCGCGGGAATGCAGATTGCAAGAGCTGCAACGAAAAAAGCGCGCAACATCAATGGCTCCGAATGTGGCGTGGCCTGAACTGATGATCAGCCTAGGAGCCAAATGCCAATCATTCGTTAACCCTACGAGCATTTCGTGGGGATGTTGCCACGACCTCCTGGCGGGAGGCGGAAAACGAAATCAGATCGCCCGCCAGATCCTTGAGGCGGGGCCGCGGCTGCGCCACGAAGGGCACCGGCCGACAAACGTCGAGTGCGGACAGACCGATGCGGGCCGTCATGAGCCCGTTGACGACACCTTCTCCGAGCCGCGCGGAGAGGCGCGCTGCAAGCCCCTGGCCCACCACCTGCTGGAGGAGCGTGTCGCCGATGGCGATCGTCCCCGTCACCGCGAGGTGACTGACGACGGCGCCCGTCAGGCGCATCAAGCCGATCACACCGGGTCGGCCGCCGTAAATGGCAGCAACGCGGCGAATGAGGCTGAGGCAGGCGATCAACACATAGGCGACGTCGATGAGGGCACGAGGGCTGACGGCCGTGACCACGGAGACGCGCTGAGACGCGCTCGAGATCGCCTGCTTGGCACGCTGGTCGAGGGTTGCGACGAGGTCGCGCTCTGCAAGGCGAATTAGGTCGGAGCCATCCATGACCGCGCCGAGATGCTCCTTGAGCTGTCGGCGACCCTGCGCCGTATCTGCCCGGTCGGCATATTGATGGATCAGCTCCTTAACGACTTTGCGCGCCTTGTCGGGATCGTTCTCCTCGTACGCGGCGTCTGCTGTCAGGCGCAGGCGGGCGATCGCCTTGAGGCGCGCGAGCCCGAGGATTTCCCGGCCGATGATGGCGCCGAGCGCGAGAAGAAAGAGACCGAGGCAGGCAAGGCCGACCCAGCCGAGCCAGTCGGCGCGCGTGAAAAGACTGCGAATGAGATCGTCGATGGCAATGCCGATGGCAAGCGACAGAAGCGCGCCGGCCGCGGCGACTGCGAGCCGCCCCCAGCGGATGCCGTTCTTTTTCGGCTCGATGATGGTCGAGACGGCCCGGTCTGCATCCGTTTCCTCGGGATCGAGCTCTTCCCAGACCTCTTCTTCGATCTCGGCTTCCCCGGGCTCGTCGAGGCGGAAGGCTTCCGGGGCGCGGCGGGTCTCCGAGGCGGTCATTGCAGCCGGTCTCCGACAAGAAATTGCAGGGCCTGATCGAGGCGTATGTGCGGCAGTGAGAGTTTCAGGCCGGTTTCACTCCGCTCCACCCGGGGCGGGCGGAAGCGCAGATAGCGTAGCGCCAGCGTGTCGTCGTGGGCTTCCTCTGCAAGGTCCCTCGGCTTCGACTGGAACTGCCGGGCGGCTTCGAAGATCGATTCCGGATCTTTCGGCAAGTCCCCGGGAAACAAGGCGATTTCGCTTGCGCCGTCATAGACTTCGCCCGCGACCTCTTCACCTTCGAGCGGGACTCCGGCGATTGCTGGAAGCTTGCGTCCGCCACGGGTTACCGTCACCTCGCGGGTGGCGCGAACTGCCGCCATCGGCATGACGCTGACCTCGGCACCGGCAAATTCCGCGCGTTTTGCTGCCTTCTCAGTCAGGCGTGCGAGCAGGGCGCCGAGATTGTCGTGATCGGAGCGATGGACATGATCGGCCTTCGTCGCCGCAAACAGGATCTTGTCGATCCGGCGGCTCAAGATCGATGTCAGCCAACTCGCGCGACCCGGCCGGAAGCAGGCGAGGACGTCCGCCAGCGCCTGTTCGAGGTCGCGCAAGGCCGCTGGACCCGCGTTGAGCGCGGCCAGCATGTCGACAAGCACGATCTGCCGGTCGAGTCTCGCAAAATGGTTGCGGAAGAACGGCTTCACCACATGCGTCCGGTAGGATTCATAACGACGCGCCATCATGGCGGCGAGGCTGTCCTGCAGCGGCTCGCGGTCGGGCGAAATATCGAGCGGCGAAAAGGTGAGGGCGGGCGAACCTTCAAGGTCGCCGGGCATCAAAAAGCGACCGGGTGGCAGCATCGAAAGCGCATATTCGTCGGCTCGGGCTGCGCGCAGATACGAGGTGAAGGCGCCAGCGAGCTCCTGCGCCTTCAATTCATCGGCCGGCGCGTCGGGATCGACGCCCTGCAGACGGTGATGCCATTCGGACGCGAGCTCCTGGCGATGCGGTTCGCGTGACATGGCGACAGCCTCGGCCGACCATTCGCCGTAACTCTTGTTGAGAAGAGCGAGATCGAGAAGCCATTCGCCCGGATAATCGACGATGTCGAGATCGAGCCGGCCCGGCCCGAAGGTCCGTTTCCAGGTGCTCGCCGATTCGTATTCCAGGGTGACGCGCAATTCGCTGATGCGTCTCGTCGAACGCGGCCAGATGCGGGCATCGACCAGATTGCGCACATGCGATTCGTAATCGAAACGCGGGACGGCGTCGTCGGGCTGCGGCTGCAGCTTGGCTCCGGCGAGCCTGCCAGAGGCGTAGGCGTCGAAGAGCGGAAGCCGGCCGCCGTGGATGAGATTGTGAACGAGTGCGGTGATGAAGACTGTCTTGCCGGCGCGCGACAGGCCGGTGACGCCGAGCCTCAGGGTCGACGGGCCGCCGAGCACGCCTTCCAGGAGATTGTCGAACGCGTATCTGGCTTCGTCGGCGAGGGTGATGATGGATGCCACTGAGGTTCAGGCTCGTTTTGCGCGCTTTATATGGGCAGAGGCGGTCGCTGGTGCAAAGCGTGCCGTCACGACGTCAGATCGGCTGGCCGGACATATCCCGTCAGGCGTCCTGAGCCCGTCTTCAGCTCCGCCCAGGGCGCGTCGAATTCCAGGATCGAGAGGGTGCCGCTCGGATATTTCACGGCGAGACGCGCCATGTCGTGCGAGGCCCCATCTCCTGCAAGGCTCAAGGCCGCTTCATACGTCATCGGGTTGTGTCCGACGAGGAGACAGCACTCGGCCTTGCCCGCCTCGTCTCGGAGCACCGTCTGATAGTCGCCACCGTTCTCTTCATAGAGCATTTCCGGAAAACGCACGTCTTCCGGAAGCTGCAGGCTTTTGCCGACGAGTTCGAGCGTTTCACGGGTGCGCTTGGACGGTGAGCAAAGCACCAGATCAGGCGCCAAACCCTCCGCAGCCATAAAGGCGCCCATCGCCTCGGCGGCTTCGCGGCCACGCGCATTGAGCGGGCGCTCGAAGTCCGTGCGGGCGCCGGAATGCCAATCCGATTTGGCGTGACGTAGGAGGAGCAATTTCGGCATCATTGCGACTTAGACGAAACGCGGAGGCAGGGGCAAGCTTCACCTCGTTCATGATGCGGCGTCTATTGTCGCGCAGCCGCAGTTTCGCTTGCGTCCGTATCTGGCGCATCCGTGACGAGATGGTAGTCGGCGAGCTCTTCCGGAGTGAAGAGATAGAGCTGGTTCTTCGGCGTTTCCATGGCGTGGATCCAGACGCGCGGGTCGACGCCGAAATCGATCAAGAGGGCCTGGGCTTCGGCGGAAACCCGCTGTGCCTGATCAAACCCATCGGAGAGCGAACCGAGCGCATCTGCGCCCTTCATCGCGTAGATCTGATGAACGCCGATCCAGGCCTTCTTGCCGGCATGGCGTTCAACGCCTGACGCGAAAACGAGGGGGCAGGAGGAGGCGCAATACCCCTCTGCTGCGATCCGGGTGTTGAATTCATGCTCGCGGATCTGGCGGGCCATCGACATGGCGTCGGCGACCGAGCCACCCGGCGAGTGAAGCAAGACCTCCGTCCCTGTGGCGAACTCATTGTCCTGGAGGAAGCGCTCGAATTCTCCAGCACTGCCGGGAACGATGGTGCCTTCCATGGAGATCGTCTCGTCATTGAGTGCGCGGAAGCGAACCGGTTCGGCCTCCTCGAAACTGCGGGGAGGTTGCCGCCTTGGTGCGCCATCTTGATCGGGGGAGACCGGCCGCGTCTGAGGCAGATAGGGGCGGACCTGATCGCCGGGGGCGGGCCGCGGCATGGTGACCGGCTCTCTCGCCGGATTGACGAAAGGATCGCCACGACGTTCGTCGACGATCGATTTCAGATCGAAGCCGACCATTGCCACGGAAAGTGCCACGAGGCCGAAGAAAACGCCTTTGAGGATCGTGCCTTCCGGCAATTGCCGGATGCGTTCTGTAAAACCGGTCTCGGGCGCCACGGCTTCCCCGGCGTTCGAGGGCTCAGGAGCTGACATTGCCGTGGCCGCCGTGCTGCGAGGGTGCTCCGCCTTTCGGTGTCAAAGTGGTGATGTTGCGTGGCTCCGTCGTCTCGGGGTCGCGGGCGGCTGAGGCGGTGGCTTCGGCAGGCGCTAAAACGGCGGGCTCGGTGGCTCGGGCGGGGTCGGCGGCACGCATGCGCTCGTAAAGCCGCATGGCCACGAGCATGTCTCCGGCCGTCATGGCGTGCTCGTCGACATCGGGGTCTTCGTGATGGCGGATCGCGCCATGTACCGCGACCAGCATCAGAACGAGGACGGCCGGCAGAAGGTCGATGGAGATCGCGCCCGCCCAGGAGGGCAGGAAGTCGCTCGCGTAAAGCAGGACCGCTTCAGGCGTCGATAAAGGCACGAAACGCTTCGGCTGGACGGGCGGCTCGGAGAGGATGTTGTCGGCCGCCGTGGCGAGCGCCGCCGATTGCGCCTGCACGGCCTGCGCCACATTGCCGACGACCGCCGTCTGGCGCTGGCGAAGGTCCGCATCATCACCGTCGGCCACGGGGGCGATGAAAGATAGAGAGAGATCCTCTGCGGCACGTTTCACGGCGGGGGCGACCGAAGTCTGCTGCAAAGATGCGATGACGCCGGCCAGCGAAACGGCTTCTTCGGCGAAGGAGTTCGCCCGCGGATCGATCGGTCCGGAGGCCGAGACCAGGCGGCGCATCGAGGCGAGATGCTCGCTGCCCTGATCGAACAGGCTTTTGACGCGCTCGCGCGATGCCGCCACCTCATCGGCAAGACCGCGCAGTTGCTGCGACATCTGGTTGAGGAGCTGCACCACCGTTCCTGACCCTGAGGTGCCGGTGAGCGCGCCGGATGAACGCTCTTCATCGGCGAGGCGGGAAAACCTTTCGGCGGCCATCTGGATGTCGGGCAGAAGCGATTGCGCCGCGAGCGCATTGTTGTGCGCTGCGTCGAGATCCTGGGTGTAATCCTCCACCGTGTTCGCGAGGTGCTGTTCCAGTGCCGCAGAACCTGCGAGGGCCGCGGCGTTCAGCCAGGAGGACATGGCGACGATCATGATCGAGCCGATGCCCATTGCGGCCCATAAAACCCGCCTACCGCCGCGTTCTCGCATGAGAGGCAGGAAGCGCATGAGATAGGTCCAGAAGGCATAGATGCCGACGGAGACCGCCGCCGAATAGATGATCGCCCCGAAAAAGACGATCGAGGCGGAGCCGTCCAGGAGCCCGCGCACGCCCAGATAGGTGTAGACGCCTGAGGCCAGCGCCAGGACGGCGAGGGTGACCTTGGTGGTGAGTTCGAGGCGGTCGATGCTTTCGCGCAGAGCTCGCGCCATGCGGCTTCCCCTTTGTCGCAAAATAGACGGTGCCGCATATTCCGGCCGAGGGGCCCGTGCGACGCGAACGAAACGTGTTCTGTGGCTGCGGTTTATCTGGGGCCGAAGAGGATCGGCTTCCAGAGCTGGTGGAACAAACGCTCCATCGGCCGCCTCCAGCGCATTCGCCGCAAGCTTTCGATTTGCCAGGCAGGGGGTTGCGGCAGTAGGAGCTGCCTTAAAAGGACGCAACGCTGCTGGCTGCCGCGCAAAGAGGCAATCCAGGCCGATGGCGCCAGCGGCAGGTGAGGTGAGATGATGACGATCGGTGCCCAACCGCATGCCGAGAGCTGGTACGCCAGCAAGGAAGAAGGTCCAGTCTTCCCGGTCCTGGAAGGAGAAGAGGACGTCGAGACCGTGGTCGTCGGCGGCGGTCTTGCGGGCATCACCACGGCGTTCTGCCTTGCGCGTATGGGCAAGAGCGTTGCTCTTCTGGAGGCGAACCGGGTCGGCTGGGGTGCCTCCGGCCGCAATGGCGGCTTTGTCTCGCCAGGCTATGCCCAGTCGATCTTCGCCGTCGAAGCCAAGCTCGGTCTTCCGAAAGCCAGAGCGCTGTTCAATATGGGGCGGGCGGGCACGCAGTTCGTGGCGGAACGCCTCGACGAGTTCGGGCTGCAGCATCTCGTGGGTGGTCGCGGCTGGCTCAAATGCGTGCGCTATCCGGCTGAAGACGCGCTGAAAGAACGCGCGGAACGGATGGCGCGTGATTATGGCGTTCATTACCAGGTGTGGCCGCGTGAAGCGGTGCGGGAGACGCTTCAGACCGACCGTTATTTCGGAGCGCTTCACGATCCGGAGCCGTTTCATCTCGACCCGCTCGCCTACAGTCGCGCTCTCTCTGTCGCCGCAGCCGACAGCGGGGCCAGAATCTACGAGGCGAGCCCGGCGACCGGCCTGTCGCGCGAGAGCGGCGGCTGGCGCGTCACCACGCCCAAGGGGGCGCTTCGTGCGCGCCACGTCGTGCTTGCCGGCAATGCGACGCAGGTCGGCCTCTATCCCCCGCTCGAGCACGCCGTCCTCCCGGTTTCGACCTATGTCGTCACCAGCGAACCTCTGGGTGACCGGCTCGACAGGGCGATCCATTTTTCCGGCTGCATCGGCGATACGCGCCGGTCGAGCGACTATTACCGAATCGTCGGCTCAGGCGACGATCGCCGTCTCTTGTGGGGCGGACGCATCACCACGGCGCGCAGCGAGCCGAAAGAGCTCGCTCGGATGCTGACACGGGACATCTTGTCGATTTATCCCCAGCTCGGCGCCTTCCGCATCGAATACGCCTGGGCTGGCCTCATGGGCTATCAGCGCAACAAAATGCCGGTCATCGGGCTCCTGGCAGGTGCCCGCGATGCCGGGCTGTGGGGTGTGACGGCATTCGGCGGTCATGGCATGGGGGCGACCGCCACGGGCGGCAACCTCATTGCTGCGGCGATTGCCACAGGCGACGAGAGTTGGCGGGCGTTCGAGCCGTTTCTGCCGGCCTGGATCGACCGTCTCGTCGGCGGCCGCAACATCTTCGGGCAGGCCGCGACTCAGTTGGTCTATTGGCAGCTGCGCCTGATGGACCGCTGGCAGGAATCCCGGGGCAAATTGTGAGAATGTCAGGCGGCGCGGGCGTGCTGACCGGGGATCTTTGGCGGTTGGGTGCGCGCCAACCTTTCGGACTGGGGCGGGAGGCTCTTTTTCCCGGCAGACGGCTGCTTGAAGACGAGGCCGGCCTCCGAACTCAGGCGGGCCGTGGCGAGAGCCGCGAGCTCGACGCGCAGGAGGTTTGCGAAAGCCCGGCGTTGCGCTTCGAGGCGCTCGACTTCGGCCTCGCTCGTCACCTTGCGCCGCACGGCGTGAAGGGTGGCGATATAGGTTCGCGCCGCCTCATTGAGGGCCGTGCCGTAGGCCTTGGCCGCGAGCTTCCTCCCGGCCTGCAAGGCCGCGCGCTGCTGCGCGATCGCATCCGTGACCATCGCTTCGGCTACAGCCATGGCGTGCAAATGAGCCGCAGAAGAGTTCGCCTGATTGTTCATAAAGGGAGAATGCCGATGACACGGTTAACGTGAGGTTAGCCATGGCCTTTGACCCTACGTCATATCAAAGGTTCATATTCGAACGCTTGCGCGCCAGTGGTCTTGACCGTATAGGGCACGCCAAGGGCAGACGCGGCACTGCGGGGAAGACCGATGGTGTTGGAGGCAGAGAAAATCTATTCGCCAAGCGAAGATGAGCCGTTCATGAACGAGCGCCAGCGCGAATATTTCCGTAAGAAGCTGCAGGCTTGGAAAGAGGAGATTCTGGCCGAAAGCCGGGAGACTCTGCAGGCTTTGCAGCAGGAAAACCAGAATCATCCCGATCTTGCGGATCGGGCATCGTCGGAGACGGACCGCTCGATCGAGCTCCGTGCCCGCGACCGGCAACGCAAATTGATCGCCAAGATCGATGCTGCGTTGCGGCGAATTGAGGATGGCAGTTACGGATTTTGCGAAGAAACCGGCGAACCGATCAGCCTGAAGCGGCTCGACGCCCGACCGATCGCCACTTTGTCGGTCGAAGCGCAGGAACGCCATGAGCGTCGGGAAAGAGTCTACCGCGACGACTGAGGTCTGGGCGGAGATGAATTTTTCTTCGAAGGCGTGAGAATCAAACACCCGGCTGAGCGATCAGCCGGGTGTTTACGTTTTGGATTGAGCGACAGCGCGGGCACCTTTGCGGGCGCCCAGGGCTCAACGGTTCTTCAGATCGCCCGTCAGCTCGCCCAAAAGGCGCGCCATCTCGTCTTCGAGCTGTTCCTGCTCCGACGCCCATTTGCGCTTCGGCTCGAAGGCAACGACGCTCGCCGATTCGTCGTTTTCAAGATTGGCGGTCGAGCGACGCTCCCGCTGCTCCTCGTCGTTTGCCTGATCCTGGCTCTCTCCCGTCTCCGACGAGAGGGGAGCTGGAGCGATCGCAGGCGCTTCCGGTGCGAGCCGTTCTTCGACCCCATGAGCGTCGTCTCGGTGGATCTCCGGCACTTTTGCCATGACCGAGATTTCGTCGCCGCCGCTTTCGGCCTCCGAAACCGTGTCAGGCCTTGCTGGTGAAACGTCCGGGCCTTCCGGTTGCGCACCCGCCGTCACCTGTTCGCTCGTGTGCGTGCGGGGCGTCACATGTTCGGAGAGCGCGCTTTCCAGCTGACTTGCGATGTCTGCAATCGTCGTTGGCTGCGGACGTTCATCTCTCGGGCTTTGGGCATCTCTCGGGGTCTGGGCCTCGGTCAGTCCGACAGGAGTGTCCGACCTTTTTTCTCCGGCCATGGAAATCGTTGGCCAGGTCACCTGAGCGGTGGTCGTTTGTGCCTCTCCCTTATCCTCGTTGAGGGCAGGGGGAACGTTGAGAGCGGAGCGGTCTGCGCCTCCCGGCCTCGCATCGGCCGCATCGCTGCGCTGGGCCGCGATCTCGCCGAAAGCCTCGCCGATTTCCTCTTCAAGCGAGCGGGTATCGGGCTTGGAAGTCTCGGGTTCGGCAGTCTTGGGCTCGGAAGTCTCGGGCTTGGCCGGCGCGACCTCCTCGGTTGCTTCCTTCGAAACCCGGCGGATGTTCTGGAAGAAGCTGACGGTCGCTTTTTCGATCGCAGCAGTTTCCTGAGGGGCGGCGACCAGCTCCGGTTTCGGGTCGGCCGGTTCCAGGTCGGCGGGGGCTCTGCTGACTGGAGCTTTGTCCTGCTGAGGAGCGGGCCGCTTTGCAAAAGGAAGGGTGTTGGAGGGCGTCTGACTGGCCGGCGTCTCGTCCGGCACCGGCTGTCCCGGTTTCGGGGCGGGACTGAAGAGACCCGAAAGCATCCGCGCCCTGAGGGCTGGCGGCATGTCGCCGAAGGGCGTCTCTTGCACGGCCTTGGTTTCATCTTTCGAGGTGTCTGCTGCGAGGTTCTGCGCCGGTGCATTCCTTATCTCGCGGGCTTTCGCGTCGGACGCGTCATGACGCGGCTCTGTCCTGGCGTCCGCGGTCCTGCTTGAAAGGTCTGCCGAGGAGGGAGCCGGGCTGTCGTCCTCGTCCATTCCGAAGCGATAGGCCTCAGGCACGGCGCGCCTCGTGCGAACCGGTTCCGCCTCAGCTTCCGAAACCTCCGCCGCCTCTGGGCGTGGCCTCGAAAGGTTCGGCGCAAGCGGCGCTGCCTGCGCAACGCCATGCCCGGGGCCGTGTTCGGGGCCATATCCGGGCCCACCATCTCCTGAGGCTCGTCGGAGGGCGGGCGCGGGGGCGCGGGGTTCGGCCGGGGAAACAGGGGTCTGTCCCATCGGCTGCGGTGCACTCGATGTGGGGAGATACTCGCCACTGCTCGGTGCGGGCGCGCGATGCGGCGCTTGGTAGTCTGGCATCTGCGGAGCAATCGAAGGGCCGCCTGGCCGCCGGGGTGTCGGCTGAGCCGTCGGCCGGCCGCGCACGATCTGCGATTCGACGACGATGTCCGCCGGGCCGCCAATCATCACGAGATGTTCGACCTGATCGCGCCGGATGAGCAGCAGGCGGCGCTTCTGGTCGATGGCATGGGTTTCCATGACCTGCAGCCGGGAAACCCGCTGCGCACCGGCGCCGCGCCCCGGAACGATGCCGCGCCGGGTGATCCAGACGACAAGTCCCAGGATGACGAGAAGGACGGCTATGGCGAGGAGAATGGGGCCCGCAAATGCCCCTGTTGAAAGATCGGTTAAACCGCGCATGGACGCCTCCTTGACTTACG
The DNA here is from genome assembly GCF_025379905.1 of Afifella sp. JA880. Lineage (NCBI taxonomy): Bacteria > Pseudomonadati > Pseudomonadota > Alphaproteobacteria > Hyphomicrobiales > Afifellaceae > Afifella > Afifella sp. JA880. The sequence continues at coordinate 102,439 of NZ_JAOANH010000002.1, read as the reverse complement.
CTACACTCAACCCACGCGGTCGATATGGCACGATAGCCCGGATATTAAGGCTTTTCAAACGAAGCTGTGCCTTGCGAGTCAGTTGCGAGCTCTCGTCAAGGCTGTCACAAGTCACGCAAAGGCCTGCGGCGTGGTTCGCCGAATCGGCTAATCTCACTTAATGGCCGTAACCAGCGATCCCATGGCAGACAGGCAGAGCACCGAGGCTGCAGAGGCCGGAGAGCGGCGCGACAGCATGATTCGTATTTTCCTCTTGTCGCTCGGACTTCTCGTCGTGGCAGGCTCTTACCTCTTCGTCCCGCCGGAATGGACCGATACCGTTGTGCTCGTGTGCCTCGGTATTCTTTCAACCGTCGGCGTCATGTGCCTGTTCATGGCGGCCGGGGGCCTCATCCGCTTCGTGCGCTCCCGGGTCGCCGACACGCGCGTGCCGGGTCTTCCCGAACAGCTCTTCGAGGCGATCGGCGAGGGTGCCCTGATCGCCGACAGCGCTGCGGGCGCCATCAAGGCCAACCGTGCCTATTATCGCCTCTATGGTGAGGAGAGCGACGATTTGCGCTCCATCGAGCGGCTTTTCGCGGAAAGCCCCGATGCTTCGGAGGCGATCTATCGGCTTTCCGGAGCCGCCGAAAAAGGCCGTCGGGCGATGGAAGAGATCCGTATGCCGGGCGGGATCGGCGGGCAGTCCGGTTCGGCGCGCTGGTACCGGGTCAAGGTGAACCCGATTGCTGGGCGCCCTGAGCTCGCTTTGTGGCTCATCTCCGACATCACGCGCGAGCGGGAGCATCAAGAGAACATTTTTCAGGAACTGCAGAACGCGATCGATTATCTCGATCACGCTCCTGCAGGTTTCTTCTCCATGCAGCCGGACGGCCGCATCCGATATGTCAATGCCACCTTGGCGGAGTGGCTCGGCATCGATCTCGCGGATTTCGAGCCGGGGGCGGCAGAAATCGGCGATTTCGTCACGGCCGAGAGCCTGTCGGTTCTGGAGGCTTCGGGCCAGCGCGGCGAAACCGCGACGGAACGGCTCGAGATCGACCTCGTGCGGGCGAACGGGACACGCAAACCCGTGCGTTTGCTGCACCGCGTGCCGGTTTCGGCCGATGGCACGGTGGGCGCCTCGCGCACGCTCGTTCTGGAAGTTGGGCTTGCCGACGGGGATGCCGGGCTTGCGGCCGAACGGCGGTTCACGCGCTTCTTCAACAACACGCCGATGGCGATCGCCTCCGTCGACCATAGCGGGGCGATCAATCTTTCGAATGCGCGTTTCCTGAAACTCTTTCGCAAGAGCGGTCCCGCCCGCATCGAGCTGACGAGCGTTGTGAAGGCCGCCGACCGCCCTGCGCTCAAGGCCGCTCTCCATGCGGCGATCAACGGTCAAAGCGATATTTCTCCGGTCGACGCGCAGTTTGAGAGCGACGAGGAAAGAAGCGCGCGCTTCTTCGTCAGCCCGATCGTCGAAGGCGAGCCCGGGGAGGACGCGGCGATCGTTTATGCGCTTGAGACGACCGAGCAGAGGGCGCTCGAGGCGCAGTTCGCGCAGAGCCAGAAGATGCAGGCGGTCGGACAGCTCGCCGGTGGCATCGCGCATGACTTCAACAATGTGCTGACCGCCATCATCGGCTTTTCCGACCTGCTTTTGTCGAACCACCGGCCATCCGACCCGGCGTTCGAAGACATTATGAACATCAAGCAGAACGCCAATCGTGCCGCGGGTCTGGTGCGGCAGCTCTTGGCGTTCTCCCGCCGGCAGACGCTGCAGCCGCGCGTCATTCGCCTCGACGAGGTGTTGTCGGATCTCACCGTGCTGCTCGATCGCCTCCTCGGGGAGACCGTCGAGCTCAAGACGGATCACAAGAGCGGGCTGTGGCCCGTCAAGGCGGACCTCAACCAGCTGGAACAGGTGGTGGTCAATCTCGCCGTCAATGCGCGCGACGCCATGCCGAACGGCGGCATGCTTACGATCCGCGCCAGCAATCTGGAGGAGGCCGAGAGCCATCGCTTCCGCCAGGACGGGTTCCGGCCCGCCGATTATGTGCTGATCGAGATCACCGACACCGGCACAGGCATGACGCCGGAGGTGATGGAAAAAATCTTCGAACCGTTCTTTTCGACGAAGGAGATCGGCAAGGGAACCGGCCTCGGCCTTTCCACGGTCTACGGCATCATCAAGCAGACGGACGGCTTCATCTTCGTCGACAGCGAGCTTGGAAAAGGCACGACCTTCTCGCTGCTTCTCCCGCGCTATGTGGCGGAGCGGGAAGCGGAGGAGGAGGTGGCCTCGCCCAAGTCCGAGCCGACCGATCTCACCGGCAGCGCCACGATCCTTCTCGTCGAGGACGAAGAGGCGGTGCGCGCCTTCGCCTCTCGTGCGCTCGCCGCGCGCGGCTATGAGGTGCACGAGGCCGCGTCGGGACCGGAAGCGCTTCGCATCATGAAGGACATGGACGGTGCCATCGATCTCGTCGTATCCGACGTCGTCATGCCGGAGATGGACGGGCCGACGCTCCTGAAAGAGCTGCGCAAGACCAATCCCGCCTTGAAGATCATCTTTGTCTCCGGATATGCCGAGGACGCTTTCGCACGGCATCTGCCCGAGAACGAGGACTTCCACTTCCTGCCGAAGCCGTTCTCGCTCAAGGATCTGGCGATCACGGTGAAGCGTGTCCTGCAGCCTTAGCGGGCGAAAAGGTGCCGGGCGGAGGCCGTTCGATTGGATGGGGGGCGGATAGGGTGAGCTGACGTTCTCCCTTGCCTGTTCATATGTTTTCGGCGAATCCGCCGGCCGAGAGGTGTGTCACATGCGTTTTCCCGAGCGTCTCCTTCAGGGCTATCAATCGTTCCGCGATGGCCGGCTGCCCATCGAGCAGCATCAATATGCCGAGCTCGCAGAGGTTGGGCAGAGCCCGGAGATCATGGTTATCGGCTGCTGCGATTCGCGGGTTTCGCCGGAAGTCATCTTCGATGCCCGGCCCGGCGAACTCTTCGTGGTCCGCAATGTGGCCAATCTCGTGCCGCCTTACTCTCCGTCGGCTTCGCAGCATGGTGTTTCCTCGGCGATCGAATTTGCCGTCGAGGCTTTGAAGGTGAAGCACATCGTCGTTCTCGGACATGCCCGATGCGGCGGCATCCGGGCTTTCGCCGATGATGAGGTTGGCCCGCTTTCCCCCGGCGACTTCATCGGCAAGTGGATGTCTTTGATCGCACCGGCCGCCGAAGAGCTCGGCCCGCGCGATGCGGCGCCGCTCGACGACTACCTGCAGCGGCTCGAGCAGGTATCGGCGGTGAAGACACTCGACAATCTGATGACGTTTCCGTTCGTGAAAAGGCGCGTGGAAGAGGGCTCGCTCCAACTCCATGCGGCCTATTTCGCGGTGGCGACCGGCCTTCTGATGGTGCGGCGTCCAGACAGCGATGTCTTCGAGCCCGTAGGTGCCGCAGCGCCGGGAAATTAGGCTTTCCGGCGCGCCTCTTTTGGCCCGCCGAGAGGGGATGCGGCGGTGTTGACGCTATAGAACAAATAGAGTACGAAATTCTCTGAGGAGCGGGTGGTCATCCGCTGAACTTTAGAGGATAGTCCGATGGCGAATCCGTTGCGTGTAGTCGAAGGAGGCAAAGAATCCATGGATCGAACCAAGGCTCTGGACGCTGCTCTCAGCCAGATCGAGCGCTCCTTCGGCAAGGGGTCGATCATGCGGCTCGGACAGGAGGGGCAGGTCGTCGAGGTTGCCACGATCCCGACCGGTTCGCTCGGACTTGATATCGCGCTCGGTGTCGGCGGTCTGCCGCGCGGGCGTGTGGTCGAGATCTACGGGCCGGAATCCTCGGGCAAGACGACGCTGGCGCTGCACACCGTGGCGCAGGCGCAGAAGAAGGGCGGCATCTGCGGCTTTATCGATGCCGAGCACGCGCTCGACCCGATTTATGCGCGCAAACTCGGGGTCAAACTCGATGATCTCCTGATTTCGCAGCCGGATGCCGGCGAGCAGGCACTCGAAATTGCCGATACGCTGGTGCGGTCGGGCGCCATCGACGTGCTTGTCGTCGATTCGGTCGCGGCCCTTACGCCGCGCGCCGAGCTTGAAGGCGAGATGGGTGATTCGTTGCCCGGCATGCAGGCGCGGCTGATGAGCCAGGCGCTCAGAAAGCTGACGGCCTCGATCTCGCGCTCGCATACGATGGTCATCTTCATCAATCAGATCCGCATGAAGATCGGCGTCATGTTCGGCAGCCCGGAAACGACGACGGGCGGCAATGCCTTGAAGTTCTATTCCTCCGTCCGCCTCGATATTCGCCGGATCGGTGCCATCAAGGACCGCGACGAGGTCGTTGGCAACCAGACCCGGGTCAAGGTGGTGAAGAACAAGCTCGCGCCGCCGTTCCGGGAGGTTGAGTTCGACATCATGTATGGCGAAGGCATTTCCCATACGGGCGAGCTGCTCGATCTCGGCGTGAAGGCCGGTATCGTCGAAAAATCCGGTTCCTGGTTCTCCTACGACAGCCAGCGTCTCGGTCAGGGACGGGAAAACGCGAAGAACTTCCTGCGTGAAAACGAGGATGTCGCCAACGCCATTGAGAAGGCGATCCGCGAGAACGCCGGTCTCATTGCAGACGAGCTTCTGGATGGTCCGCGCCAGGAGGATGAGGGCGGCAAGGCGGCCAAGGCCTGAGTTTTGCCTGCCGTTCGTCCTCTTGGCTTCGCTGGCATCTGCGAGCTGGCGGGGTGAGCGAGCGGGATCTCTTCATCAAGATGTCTTCATAGGGAAAGCCCGCTTCTGGCGGGCTTTCTGGTTTTTGGGCTATTGCATCTTCGGTCTTTTTCTTTCGCCCGTGTGGCTTTTCTGGTGATGTCGGCAGGGTCGCGCCGTTCGGAGTGTCACCGGAGAGCGGGCGCGGCCGATGGACGCCGACGTTTGTGGCTGGTCGGCTTCTCACCGGACGAGAGCGGGTATTTGCGGCGGCTTGTCGGACTGACGCGTGAGTTGCACAGCTTGCGGTGTTGCGGTGTCGTTTGGCGCCGGGTCGAGCCATGTGGACAGTTCTCTGGCCCATCGCTAAAACCACCGCCTGCGGGCTTTCGGTGATCCGATGACGGTGGTGATCCGACGACAGCCCGGAAATTCCATTACTTCGGTGCCGGCCGTAGATGTTCGGTGGCCATGAGGTCCAACCACAGGTGTTTCGCCAGATGATCGGCGTCAACGAGATCCGCTCTGCGTTCCTCGACTATTTTTCCAAGCACGACCACGAGATCGTCGCTTCCGGCCCGCTCGTGCCCCGCAACGACCCGACCTTGATGTTCACCAATGCGGGCATGGTCCCGTTCAAGGACTTCTTCACGGGGCGGGCGAAGGCACCGTATCAGCGCGCAGTCACCTCGCAGAAATGCGTGCGGGCGGGCGGCAAGCACAACGATCTCGACAATGTCGGGTACACGGCGCGCCATCACACCTTTTTCGAGATGCTCGGGAATTTTTCCTTCGGGGATTATTTCAAGCAGCGCGCGATCGAGCTTGCCTGGAACCTCGTCACCAAGGAATTCGGGCTCGACCCGAAGCGGCTTCTCGTCACCGTCTATGCCGACGACGAAGAGGCGTTTTCGCTGTGGCGCAAGATTGCGGGTCTGCCTGAAGAAAAGGTCATCCGTATCGCGACCTCGGACAATTTCTGGCAGATGGGCGAGACGGGACCCTGCGGCCCCTGTTCGGAGATTTTCTACGATCACGGTGCCGAGATCCCCGGAGGGCCTCCGGGCTCGCCCGACGAGGATGGCGACCGCTTCATCGAAATCTGGAACCTCGTCTTCATGCAGTTCGAGCAGGTGGCGGGCGGAGAGCGCCACGAGCTGCCGCGGCCGTCGATCGATACGGGCATGGGGCTCGAGCGGATCGCGGCCGTTCTGCAGGGCGTGCACGACAATTACGATATCGACCTCTTCCGGCATCTGATCGAGGCCGTGGAAGGGGCGACGCGCGCCAAGGCGACGCTGGAGAACCGTGCGAGCCACCGCGTGATCGCCGATCATCTGCGGGCGACGAGCTTTTTGATCGCCGACGGTGTGCTGCCGTCGAACGATGGGCGGGGCTACGTGCTGCGTCGCATCATGCGGCGGGCGATGCGGCACGCGCATCTTCTCGGCGCCGAGGAGCCGGTGATCTATTCGCTGGTCCCGACGCTCATGCGCGAGATGGGGGGCGCCTATCCGGAGCTGATGCGCGCGGAGGCTCTCATCACCGAGACGATCCGTCTGGAGGAGAGCCGTTTTCAGCGTACGCTGTCGCGCGGGCTGAGCCTTCTCGATGACGCGGCGGGCTCGCTTCACAAAGGCGACATGCTCGACGGCGAGACCGCCTTCAAGCTCTATGACACGTATGGATTTCCGCTCGACCTGACGCAGGATGCGCTCAAGAACCGCGGCATCAGCGTCGATCTCGCGGGCTTCAACGATGCGATGGAGCGTCAGCGCGCCGAGGCCCGGGCAAGCTGGGCCGGATCCGGCGAGGCTGCGACCGAAGAAGTCTGGATGGCGCTCAAGGAAGAGCATGGCGCCACCGAATTCCTCGGCTACGGCACGGAAACGGCGGAGGCCGTCACCCTCGGTTTCGTCAAGGACGGTGAGCGCGTGTCGGAGCTTGGTGCCGGCGATGCGGGCGCGGTGGTGGTCAACCAGACGCCCTTTTATGGCGAATCAGGCGGCCAGGTCGGCGACACCGGCGTCATCCGCAGCGAGGCGGGCGGCGTCTTCCGCGTGGAGGATACGCAGAAGAAGGCGGACGGGCTTTTCGTGCATTTCGGGCGGATGGAGGAGGGCAAGCTCTCCCTCGGCGACAATGTCCGCATGATCATCGAAGGCAGGCGCCGCACGACGATCCGCGCCAACCACTCGGCGACGCATCTTCTGCACAAGGCGCTGCGTGACACGCTCGGTCCGCATGTGGCTCAGAAGGGGTCTCTCGTGGCTCCTGAAAGGCTGCGGTTCGATTTTTCGCATCCGAAACCGATGAGCGAGGAGGAGCTGCGGCTCGTCGAGGACCGGGCGAACGCCGTCATCTTGCAGGATGCGCCCGTGACGACGCGGCTGATGGATCGCGAAGCGGCGATTTCCGCGGGGGCCATGGCGCTCTTCGGCGAGAAATACGGCGATGAGGTACGGGTCGTCTCCATGGGCACGGAAGTGGGCGCTGATAACGGCGAGACGAAACCCTATTCGGTGGAGCTTTGCGGTGGCACTCATGTCGGCGCGACGGGCGAAATCGGCCTCGTGAAGGTGTTGAGCGAAGGGGCGGTTGCCGCGGGCGTGCGCCGCGTCGAGGCTCTGACGGGCGAGGCGGCACGCCGCTATCTCGCCGAGCAGGACAGGCGCGTGAAGGATCTCGCCGGTCGTCTCAAGGTACGCCCGGAAGAGCTTGTCGAGCGTGTCGACGGTCTCATGGAAGAGCGCAGGCGGCTCGAACGCGAGCTCGCGGAAGCGAAGAAGCAGCTGGCCATGGGCGGCGGCAAGGCGGGCGCCGAGCCCGTCAGAGAAATCGGCTCAATCAAGCTGATGGCGCGCCTCGTCGAAGGCGTCGCGCTCAAGGATCTGCGTGGCATCGTCGATGAGGGCAAGCAGGCCGTCGGATCCGGCGTCGTCGCCATCGTGGGTGTCAACGACGGCAAAGCGGGTCTCGCCGTCGGCGTCACGAGCGATCTGACGGACAAGTTCAACGCCATCGACCTGGTGCGGCTCGGGTCTGAAGCCCTGGGCGGCAAAGGCGGTGGCGGGCGCCCGGATATGGCGCAGGCTGGTGGTCCGGATGCCGGCCAGGCCGAAGCCGCACTCGCGGCGATCACCGCGCGGGTCGAAGAACTCGCGGCATAGGCCTGTTTTGTTAAAAGGGCGGGCGCGGCGCCGTTGAAGATCGCCGCCCCATCTTTCAGGCTGTTGCTTTCGGGCTATTTGTGACGGCGGTTTTCGGCGATTTGCCGAAGACCTTCCTGGTCGACGATCGCCACCTTCTGGCGCCCGCTCTTGACGAAACCAGCCTCTTCCCAGGCGCTGAGGAGCCGGCTGACCGTGTGAAGCGTGGTCCCGGTCATCTCCGCAATGTCCTGGCGGGTGATCGGGAAATCGATTTCCACCCCATCTTCGGTCGGGCGCCCGGCCTGTTCGGTGAGGCGCAGAAGCGCCTGCGCCACGCGCTGCTCGACCTGCTGGGTTGCCATTTCCACGACGCGGGCCTGCGTTTCCTGCAGGCGGGCGCCGACCGTGCGCGAGGCGTTGTCGGCAAAGGCCGGAAAACGCGCCGCAAAATCGGCCCAGAGATGGGTCGGCCAGGTCAGCACCACGCAATCGACGGCGGCCACGGCGCTGGCGGGATAGGATTTGCGGCCAATCGCCGGCGCGATGCCGAAGAGCTCTCCGTCGTTGATGTAGCGGGTGATCACCTGGTCGCCGCCGGGCGTGGTGCGGACCACGCGCACATGCCCGTTCAGGAGAAGGTGGAAGGAATGCGCCTCCGCCTCCTGCTCGAAGATCGTCGTCTCGCGGGGATAGCGGGCGGAGCGAGCCGTTTTGAGGATGACGTCGAGATCATCTGGCTGCAGCCCCGCGAAGAGCGGCAGATCCTGGATGAGCGACCGATCGAGAGCGGGCAAACAGGTCTCCCTCGCAAACCGCGGAACGCAGTGCCGATCTCCGTTCTAAACGGCTTGAGCGGCGGAGGAAAAGCGGTTCGCGAAGAAGTTCTGCCGTATCGGAAGACAATGCCAGGGCGGTCGAGGGCGGTGGCCGCTCGTTTGACGGCCTCACGGGGTCGCGTGTCGGCGTCGTCCCCACAGGATCGGTGCGTAGCGGAGCGCGAAGGCGAGAAAGGCGAGGCTCCAGACGACGCCGCCGAGCGTGATGAGTGCGGCATAGAGGCCGATCGCGAAGGTCGCGGCGATTCGGAGGACGGCGCCTAGGCTGACGGCTCCATAGAGCGCCCGCGTCCAGCGGTCCGCGTGGATCGCGCGGCCCGTATGGCCGAGGCTTGCGCGCGTCATGATGGCGAGCGTCATGGTGCCGATCGCACCGGCCGTCAGCGCATGAATGGCGGCGCTCTGCGTGATCAGCGTCGGTGCAATAATGGAGCCGCCGACGAGGACGAGCGAGATTGCGAGCCAGAGATAGCCGAGATGCAAGACAAGGACGATCGGTTCGCCGACGGTGGCGTGTCCGCGCCAGCGCGACAGGCGCAGACCGAGAAGGAGGCCTGCCGCGAGCCAGAGGATGCCGGTCACGGGGGCATAGGGGAAGACGACCCAGGCGGGGATGGCGGCGAGCGTTGCGAGAAGGGCGATCTTGTCGATCCGGCCGAAAGGCGCCGGCAGATTTTTGTCGCCACTCTTCACGAGCCAGTTGCGGGTGAAGCTCGGGGTTACGCGACCGCCGATGAGGGCGATGAGAAGTGCGATAAGGCCGAGAGCGAGACGCACGGCGTAGCCGGAGGAGATGAACCCTGCGGCCTCTGTATGGAAAAGCGCGTTGGCGAGCGCGAACACGGAAAGAATGACGGCGACCGGCATGTTCTTCCAGTTCTTGCCGGCAACGACTTCGCGGACGATGGCAAATGCGAGGGCTACGGGAAAGGCGAGATCGAGCGCAAACGCGAGTGCAGGCATGGCCACGAAGGCTGAGGCGATGCGCCCGAGAAGCCAAAGCGCAACGAGGCCGAGCAATGGTTTTCCGCTCAAAGGGAGGCGGCCCGTCCAGTTGGGGACGGCCGTTAGAATGAAGCCGGCGATGATGGCTCCGACATAGCCGAAGATCATCTCGTGCTCGTGCCACGAGAGCGCGTCGAACGGGCCCGTGGGGCTGCCGCCTGCAAAATACATCCACAGCCAGAACGGGATGGCGAGGCCAGCGAAGAGTGTGCCGGCGAAAAAGAAGGGCCGAAAACCGTAAGACAGGATGGGGGCCACGTCCAGGCTGCGGCCACGCGTGTCTTTGTTGCTGACGCCCTCCGCCCGCTCGCGCCGCGGAACGGAACGGTCGATGAGGGTGGCGTTAATCCTGTCGGTGATCGGGCACATGATCGTCTCTCGCTTGCTTGCGCCAAGACTAGCGGGAGCGGACAGAACGTCTTTGCGCTTCGGCAAATTGCGGAAGGGGAGGCCGGACCGGACAGGGAGCCCTCACGACGACCTCTCGCCCCCCTCTCAGTTCGTCGCGCCGAGGCTTCCTTCGGCGGGAGCCGCCTGACGCTCCAGATAGGTTCGGGGCGGCGTGCCGAGAACGCGCTTGAACATCGTCGTGAAGGCGGCCGGATTGTCATAGCCGAGATCGATCGCGACGGCCGTCACGGCCTCGCCGGCGGCCAACCGCGGCAAGGCCGCCATCAGACAGGCCTGCTGGCGCCAGGCGACGAAACTCAAGCTCGTCTCACGGCGAAAAAGGCGGGTGAAGCTCCGCCGCGACAGGCTGAGAGCTTCGCTCCATTCATCGATCGTGCTGTGCGGCGTCGGATGAAGCAGGAAGGCGCGGCAGAGCCGCAGCAAAGGATCGGTCTTGGGCAGCGGGAGCGACAGCGGCAAGGCCGGCAGGCGGTGCATTTCGTGTTCGACGAGCCGCATGAGCGCGGCGTCCCGCTCGTCGAGCTCGCCGTGCCGCGGCAGGGCCACCGCTTCGGCGAGCAGGTTGCGCATGAGGGGCGAGATGCCGACGACCTGACAGCGGGCCGGCATCGCTTCGGCGGCCTCGGGAAGGAGATAGAGGCTCTGGATCTTCACTCGACCCAGCATGTGAACCTCATGGACCACCTGAGGCGGGATCCACATGCCGCGCTCGGGCGGCATCACCCAGGCTCCATCGCGCGTGACCATCATCACGACGCCGGTCGAGCCGTAGAGGAGCTGGCCTCTGCGATGATTGTGCGGCGCGATGATCTGGCCGTCCCGATACTCGGTGCCGAGAGCGATCACGCGGCGCGGAATGTCATCTGCGAAAGGGAGAAGGGGAGGATTTTTCAAGATCGTGGCCCAGACTCGTAGGACAATGACCCTAATGCGGTGGCGGGCCGCCGTCGATGGGGCTTGCTAGGCGGTCTCCCCAAAAGCCGGCAGTCGCCGGCTGAAATCCGCACAGGCTCGAAAGGCCCCTTGAATGACCTCCGTCACTGCCTCCCGTTCCGGTTCCGGCGGTACCGCCTTTGCGGTGCTGGGCGCGGCGAGCTTCTGCCATCTTCTCAATGACATGATGCAGTCGCTGGTGATTGCGGCCTATCCGATCTTCAAGTCGGAGTTCGACTTGAGCTTTGCGCAGCTCGGCCTTTTGACGCTCACCTATCAGGCGACCGCGTCGATGCTGCAGCCGCTCGTCGGTCTCTATACCGATCGCCGGCCGCAGCCTTATTCGCTACCCGTGGGCATGAGTTCCACGTTGTGCGGGCTTCTCGCGCTCGCATTCGCGTCGAGCTATCCGGGCCTTCTCGTGGGCAGCGCGCTTCTCGGCATTGGCTCCTCGATCTTTCATCCGGAATCGTCGCGCCTGGCACGTCTCGCCTCCGGCGGTGCGCACGGGCTCGCACAGTCGATCTTCCAGGTTGGCGGCAATGCCGGCGCCTCGCTCGGTCCCATCGTCGTCGCGTTTTTCGTTCTGCCGCGCGGCCAGGAGAGCATCGCCTGGTTTGCGCTCGTGGCGCTATGCGGGATCATCGTGCTGACGCGGCTCGGCGGCTGGTACAAGCGTCATGTCGAGCGCCGACCGGTGGCGCGGCGGGCCAGTGGCGAAGAGAGCGGGCTCGGCCGTCGCGAGATCGCGCGTGCCCTGATGCTCCTCTTCGGTCTGATCCTCTCGAAATATTTCTACCTCGCGAGCTTCACGAGCTATTACGTCTTCTACCTGATGCACCGCTTCGGGCTGCCTCAGGGCGAGGCGCAGCTCTACCTGTTCGTGTTCCTCGCGTCTGTGGCGGCGGGCACGTTGATCGGCGGGCCTGTGGGCGACCGCATCGGGCGCAAGGCGGTGATCTGGACATCGATTGCCGGTGTTCTGCCCTTTACGCTCGTTCTGCCCTATGTCGGGCTTCCTGCCACCGCCGCCCTCAGCGTTTTGATCGGCCTCATTCTCTCGTCGGCCTTCTCCGCGATCGTGGTCTACGCGCAGGAATTGATGCCCGGGCGGGTCGGGATGGTCTCCGGCCTCTTCTTCGGCCTCGCCTTCGGGCTGGGCGGGATCGGGGCCGCGCTGGTGGGTGTTCTCGCCGATTGGACGAGCATTGAGTTCGTCTACAAGATCTGCGCCTTCCTGCCGGCGATGGGCTTTCTTGCTGCCTTCCTGCCGGATGCGGAGGGGGGCCGCCGGGCGCGTCGGCAAGCCCGCCTCTCGGCCAGCGAGTCCGAGCGCTGACGAGCCCCCAAAGAAAAAGGGCGGCTCGCCGCCGCCCTTCATTAATCGTGTCAGAAAGACTGGGCCGTCAGCCCATGGCCTTCTGCAAATTGGCGTCGATCTTGTCGAGGAAGCCGGTCGTCGAAAGCCACGGCTGGTCGGGGCCGACGAGCAGGGCAAGGTCCTTCGTCATGGCGCCCGATTCGATGGTGTTGACCACTGTCCGTTCGAGCGTGTCGGCGAAGTGCTTCAGTTCCTGGTTGTCGTCGAGCTTGGCGCGGTGTGCGAGACCGCGGCTCCAGGCGAAGATCGAAGCCGTCGAATTGGTCGAGGTCTCGCGGCCCTGCTGGTGCAGACGGAAGTGCCGGGTGACGGTGCCGTGCGCGGCCTCCGCTTCGACCGTGTTGCCATCCGGCGTCATCAGCACCGAGGTCATCAGGCCGAGGGAGCCGAAGCCCTGCGCGACGGTATCGGACTGCACGTCGCCGTCGTAGTTCTTGGCCGCCCAGACGAAGCCGCCCGACCATTTCAGCGCCGCCGCGACCATGTCGTCGATCAGCCGGTGCTCGTAGGTGATCTGGCGCGCCTCGTATTTCTCCTTGAACTCGGCTTCGTAGATCTCCTGGAAGAGATCCTTGAAACGACCGTCATAGGCCTTGAGGATCGTGTTCTTGGTCGAGAGATAGACTGAGTAGCCGCGCATCAGGCCGTAGTTGAGGGAGGCGCGGGCGAAGTCGCGGATCGATTCGTCGAGGTTGTACATGCCCATGGCGACACCGCCGTCGGGGAAATCGAACACTTCGTATTCCTTGGAATCCGAGCCATCCTTGGATTCCCAGCGCATCGTCAGCTTGCCGGCACCCGGGACGACGAAATCCGTCGCCTTGTACTGGTCGCCGAAAGCATGGCGGCCGATGACGATCGGCTTCGTCCAGCCGGGGACGAGCCGCGGCACGTTGGAGCAGATGATCGGCTCACGGAAGACGACACCGCCGAGAATGTTGCGAATCGTGCCGTTCGGGGAGCGCCACATCTTTTTGAGGCCAAATTCTTCGACGCGGGCCTCATCCGGCGTGATCGTGGCGCATTTGACGCCAACCCCGACCTTCTTGATCGCCTCGGCCGCATCCACCGTCACCTGATCCTCGGTGGCATCACGGTTCTCGATACCGAGATCGTAGTACTGGAGATCGAGGTCGAGATAGGGGTGGATGAGCTTTTCCTTGATGTAGTGCCAGATGATCCGTGTCATCTCGTCGCCGTCGAGTTCGACGACGGGGTTCTCCACCTTGATCTTCGCCATGGATTTTCCTGTCTGCGTTGCTCGGTGCTGTGCGAGGGGCCGGAGCGGCTTTTCCGCACATTCAGATCAACGGGCGTATAGCAAACGCCCTCCGCCGCGCAAACACGGCGAAGGGCGAGAAATCGATTCTCTCATGAGGCTCGTCGCGAGCCTGCCGCGTTCAGGTCATAGGAGACCCGCGAGCGAGAGGATGATGATGATGATGGCGACCAGGCCAACGAGGTAGACAATATTGCGCATGGCGGGTGGCTCCGTGGCTATTGAGGCTTATAAGCGCTGTTGCGTCGAAGGTGCCGCTCAGGCGAGGCCGAGCAGCGACAGAACCGCCACGACGATGACGATCAGACCAACGATATAGATAATGCTTCGCATCATGCCCTCTCTCAGTGTGCGTTCAATTCAGCTTTGCGGTGACAATTCCCGCTTTGCGACATGGTTCCGCGGATTTCTTGGCCCGCTGGGTCAAAGGAGGGGCGCGTGAGCGGCGAGAGCGGGGCAAAAACCGCTCAAGTCCCTGGGCCTGCAATCATCCTCGTCGAGCCGCAACTTGGCGAGAATATCGGCATGGTCGCCCGGGCAATGGCGAATTTCGGTCTGTCCGATCTGCGCCTCGTTGCGCCACGTGACGGCTGGCCGAACGAAAAGGCGCGCGCCGCGGCAAGCCGGGCCGATCATGTGATCGACGCGGTCAGGGTCTATGACAATGTCGCAGATGCGGTCGCAGAGCTTCGCTTCGTGCTCGCGACCACAGCCCGCACGCGCGAGATTCCCAAAGAGGTTCTGGGTCCGCGCGAGGCGGCGGCTGCCTTGCGCGAACACGAAAGCCTCGGTCAGGAGACCGGCCTCCTGTTCGGTCGCGAGCGCTGGGGGCTCGTCAACGAAGAGATCGCCTATGCCGACAAGATCGTGACGTTTCCCGTCAATCCGAGTTTCGCTTCCCTCAATCTGGCGCAATCCGTGCTTCTGATGAGCTACGAATGGCTGCAATCCGGCCTCGGCGAGGGCGAGCTTCCGACGCGGGCGGGGCTTCCGGAGCTCGATGAGATGCCGGCGCCGAAAGCGGAGCTGGTCGGTTTGATGGAGCATCTGGAGAGCGCGCTCGAGCCGACAGGCTATTATCGCACCGAAGAAAAGCGCCCTGTGATGGTCCGCAATCTGCGCGCCATGCTGCAGAGGCCAGGGTTCACGACCACCGAAATCCGTGCGTTGCGCGGCGTGGTGGCCGCGCTCGAGGGCCGTAAAACGAAGCGCGATATCGCGAGAGCGGCCGGCGAAGAGGATGAGTGACGAGAATGCATGACGCCGGCCCGGTGCTGGTGTTCGATTCCGGCCTCGGCGGACTTTCCGTCGTTCGGGCGATCAGCCAACAAATACCTCGCATCCGTCTCGTCTATGTGGCCGACGATGCAGCCTTTCCCTACGGGGATTGGGAAGACGACCAGCTGCGCACGCATATCGTCGAGCTGATGGGGCGCCTCATCGCCCAGTATCGCCCGACGGCGGTCGTCATTGCCTGCAATACGGCGTCGACGCTCGTTCTGCCGGCGCTGCGGGCCCGATACGACATTCCCTTCGTCGGTACGGTCCCGGCGATCAAGCCGGCCGCCGAACAAACCAAGACCGGGATCATCGCGGTGCTTGCAACGCCGGGCACGATGCGGCGCGATTATACGCGCGACCTCATCCGAAAATTCGCCTCGCTCGTTCATGTGCGGCTCGTCGGTGCGCCGTTGCTGGCGGCGTTCGCCGAAGCGCGGATGCGGGGCGAAGGGATCGACGAGCGGGCGCTCGCAGAGCAGATCGAACCATGCTTCGTGGAGCTCGAGGGACGGCGCACCGATATGGTCGTCCTCGCCTGCACGCATTATCCGTTCCTGGCCGATCTTTTCGATCGGCATGCGCCATGGGCGGTGTGTTTCATCGATCCGGCACCAGCCATTGCGCGTCGGCTGGCGAGTGTTCTGGAAGGCCGCCGGGTGGATGGCGGGCCGGGGAGTGCCGCATTTACGAGCGGCCGGCCGGTACCGGCGCCGGTATTGGATATCCTGCGGCAGTATCGATTGGCTCCAGCTTAAATCTGGGCGGCATTTTCGCCGGCACGCCCGCAGGGAGACGGACGCACCGGCGATGCCGATTGCTCGGCTTCAAAAGGTGATTACTCGGCTTTGAGGAAGTCGCCGACGTCCAGGAGCACGAATTCGTTGTCGTCGGCCTTGTTCAGGGATCGGCCCGCCGAGAAGGGCAGGTTGTTGTCGTTGCCGACGATGATATGCGTCGGGTCGACCACATCCACATTCTCGATCGTCACGAAAGGCATGTCGTAAAAGCCTTCGCCGCCGCCCTGCACTTTCTTGCCGTCGGTGTCGTCGATCTTGAGAAGGTCGATGTAGCCGATCTTGCGGACAGGCCCGCCTTCCATCTCGTCGGTCATCTCGATCTTGTAGATGCGCTTCAGCCTGGCCGGATTGGCGAAGCAGTCGGTTGCCGTCGACTTCGGATCGTCACAAGCCTCGTCGGCGGAGCCGGCGCCATTGTCGCGCTCGATGACGAGGCCGTGCGTGTCGTCGATCATGTTGAAGTCGCCGATCGCCTCGCCGCCCTCGGCAAGCGGATAGAGCCAGGAGCGGCCGGTCCATTCGCCCTTCGCCACATCGAATTCGATGATGCGCAATGCCGGATGGCCGTCGACCTTTTCGACTTCGCCGTCGACATAGATCGGGCCCTCCAGAAGGCCGTAGAGCTTCGACTTGTCGGGGGATGAGGCGAGACCTTCGTAACCGCCGGAGCGCTTCAGATTGAAGGCGGGCATTTCGGTCGTCGGATTGCCAGGCAGGCGCAGGAAGGGATTGTCCGGCGAGGTGACCGGCTTGTCGCCGATTTTCGTCTCGACGAGCGTTTCGAGTTCTCCGTCCGTGTTGAATTTGAGGAGATAGGGGCCGAACTCCTCGCCGATCCAGAAGCCGTCTTCGACCGGCTGGATCGATTCGACGTCGAAATCGGCACCGGTCAGATACCGGCTTTCCGAGCCTTCGTTGACGATCGGGAAGGGTGCCACCTCGTTCGGATCGGACAGGAAAACGGTGCCGAGCCGGTTCACCTTGTTCGCGTCCCAGTCGAACGACAGATGATGGATCATCAAGGCCGCATCGGCCGAATTGATCTTGGAGCCGAAACCGTTGTCGGAGAGTGACCAGAAGGTGCCGTCGTCCATCTTCTTGATACCGGAGAAGCCCTGGATCGGCTGGCCGTCGAACGGCATGTCGAGGCCGGTCGGTCGCGTGCCGTCCTTGCCCGCGATTTTTGTGTCGCCGGCGCGATGGAAATCGGAGGAGGTGAACTTTGCGGAGGTGGCGAGGCTCGCCGGAGCGTCCTTCGGCGGCTCGACGAAAGTGGCTGCCGGCAGCACGGCATGCGCTTCGAGCTTCGCCGGGAACGCCTTCTCCTGCGCGTTCGCGTGGCTCAGAAGAGCGGCGGAAGCGGTTGCCGCCAGAAGGAATGTGCGCATCATCAATGTGGCCTCTCATTTCGGGTGCGCCTGGGCGCGCCAGGCTCTTCCATGAAGACGGCTTTCGTTGCAGGCCGTTGACGGGCGGATGAAGCGACGATGAAGAGCCCAGGAAGGCTTGCCGCCGCGGTTGGTGTTTGACAGCAGGCGATAAAACCCATAAGTGAGCCGCGGCCCGGCGCTTTCAGCGCGCGGGGCCCGCACCCGTGGGGTCACTTCCGCCAACTTTTGTTCGGATCGGAATTTCGGCGAGCGCTTCGCCGAGCCCCTGTCAGTCGTTTGTCCGCATGTGCGGCACGGGCGGCAGAGGAGGGCGCGTTTCGAAACGCGAAACGGTAAGGATATCAGCGTTATGAGCAAGCGCCAGAGCGCCAAGTACAAACTTGATCGCCGCATGGGCGAAAATATCTGGGGTCGCCCGAAGAGCCCGGTCAACAAGCGTGAATACGGCCCGGGCCAGCACGGTCAGCGCCGCAAGTCGAAGCTTTCGGACTTCGGTGTGCAGCTGCGCGCCAAGCAGAAGCTGAAGGGCTATTACGGCGAGATCCGTGAAAAGCAGTTCCGCAAGATTTACGACGAGGCCGCGCGCCTGAAGGGCGACACCTCGGAGAAGCTGATCGGCCTGCTGGAGAGCCGTCTCGATGCGATCGTCTACCGCGCGAAGTTCGTGGCGACGGTCTTTGCGGCACGGCAGTTCGTCAATCACGGTCATGTCCGCGTCAACGGCCAGAAGGTCAACATCCCGAGCTATCGCTGCAAGCCTGGCGACGTGATCGAAGTGCGTGAGCGCTCCAAGCAGATCGCCGTCGTGCTCGAGGCGACCGATCTCGCCGAGCGTGACGTGCCGGATTACATCGATGCCGATCATAACAAGATGACGGCCACCTTCACCCGCGTGCCGGCCTTCTCCGAAGTGCCGTATCCGGTGACGATGGAGCCGAACCTCGTGGTCGAGTTCTATTCGCGCCAGTAAACGGTTGCGATCACAAAGCTTTTCAAGGGCCGCCTTTGGGCGGCCCTTTTTGTATCCATGGGCTTGAGCGAGGGGTCGGCTTCGGTGAAGGTGCGGCGATGACCGAAGTTCTGGACGATGTCGACGACGTGCTGGACGGGGCTGTGCCTCAGCCCGAGCCCGAGGAAGCTGCGGAAGCGACACATCCGCTATTCCGCAATGCGCCGGGCAGCGTCGTCTTCAAGAAGCTGCGCAAAAGGCTCCTGCGCGAAGTGCGCGAGACGCTCTCGACCTACGGCATGGTCGAAGAGGGAGCCCGGTGGCTCGTCTGCGTGTCCGGCGGTAAGGATTCGCACGGGCTTCTTGCCGTGCTTCTCGACCTCAAATGGCGCGGGCTTTTGCCGGTTGATCTGCTCGCCTGCAATCTCGATCAGGCCCAGCCGTGCTTCCCGGCCGAGATCCTGCCCGACTATTTCAAGCGACACGGCATTTCCTACAGGATCGAGCGGCGCGACACCTATTCGGTGGTGACGGAAAAGATCGCGCCGGGGCAGACGATGTGCGCGCTGTGCTCACGCCTCAGACGCGGTCATCTTTACCGGGTCGCGCGCGAGGAAGGCTGTCAGGCCGTCGTTCTCGGCCATCACCGGGAAGACGCGCTCGAGACCTTCGTCATGAACATGCTGAACGGCGGCCGGCTTTCCTCGATGCCACCGAAGCTCAAGAACGACGCGGGCGATCTCCTGGTGCTGCGGCCGCTCATTCGCTCGGCCGAAGCGGATCTGGAGCGTTTCGCTGCGGGCCTCGAAGCCCCGATCATCCCGTGCAATCTCTGCGGATCGCAGGACGGGCTGGAGCGCCAGCGGGTGAAAGACATCCTGGCAGAATGGGAGCGCGAGCGGCCCGGCACCAAGGCCAACATGCTGCGAGCGCTCGCGCATCTGCGTCCCTCGCATCTGCACGATCCGACCCGCTTCGATTTCGCCGCTTTGTAGGTGAGGGGCGCTTCTTGCGCTCAGGCCATGGCGCGCCCGGTTCTGCGCGCTTTTTCGTTACGAATAGCGCTGGCGAAACAGAACGCCGTGTTCGGCGACGAGCACGGTCGCGATCGCCAAACCAGAAAGAATGGTGAGACCGAAGGCGAAGGGCGTGACACTGCCATTGTAAAGGTAGCCCACGAACGCCCCGAAAAAGCCGCCGCCGAAGGTCTGCATGAAGCCGAGCACGGAGGAGGCCGTTCCGGCGACATGGCCGAGCGGCTCCATGGCGAGTGCGTTGAAATTGGTGCCGACGAAGCCGAAGAAAAAGAAGGCCGCGCTGATCAACGGAAAAAACAGCCAGAATGGCATCGGGCCAGCATAAATGACCGACAGGATGGCCGTGACGAAGCTCAAGACGCAGAAGCTGATCAGCGCCGTGTGAGCGAGGCGGCGCATGCCGAAACGGCCGACAAGGCGGGAATTGGCGAAAGAGGCGCCCGCGATCAGGACGGCGCTGCCGGAGAAAGCCACGGGAAACCAGGGGCCTAGGCCAAAGACCTCGACAAAGATCTGTTGCGACGAATTGAGGTACGAGAACAGGCCCCCGAAGGCGAGAGCGGTTGCAAAGGCGTAGCCGAAAGCCTGCCGGTTGGTCAGCACGATGCGGAAGGCCTCGATGACCTTGCGTCCGTTGAGAGGGCGGCGGTTCTCGTCGGCAAGCGTTTCGGGCAGGCGCATTCCAGACCACAACAGGACGATGGCGCCGAAGATTGCCGTGAAGAACAAGATCCAGTGCCAGCTTGCGACGAAGAGCACGAGCTGGCCAAGGGTCGGGGCAAAGATCGGCACCGCCATGAAGACCATCATGACCAGCGACATGAGGCTCGCCATCTGCCGTCCGCCGAAGGTGTCGCGCACCACGGAGATTGCGACGACGCGGGTTGCGGCTGCGCCCATTCCCTGCACCGTCCGGCAGGCGAGCAGAATGCCGAAATCGGGCGCGAGCGCCGAGGCCGTGCCCCCGACGACATAAATCACGAGGCCCGCGAGCAGGATCGGGCGGCGGCCGAAGCGGTCGGCCAGTGGACCGAAGACGAGCTGGGCGATGCCAAAGCCCACCACGAAGGCCGTGACGACGAATTGCCGGGAGTTCTGATCCGCGATCGAAAAGCTGCCTGCGATGTTGTCGAGGGCCGGCAGAATGATGTCGATCGCCATGGCATTGAGCGCCATCATCGAGGCGGCGAGAGCGACGAACTCGACATAGGGAATTGTCAGCCGGGAGGCGGCAGGCGTGGAGGATGGCATTGAAACGGTCTCCCCGGGCAGGACGCAGTCCCGCGCGGAACGAGTGCGGCAGAATTGTTGGGAGACCGGGTTCTAGGGCCGGCGGCGGACCCCTGCAAGGTCACGGGATGAGCCGAATGCCCATTCCCTCCGCCGGGAAGCGGGTCGCCTCACAATGAAAGAGCCGGCTTTCGGCCGGCTCGGTCTTTGCAAATGAGATAATCCGCAGCCCGATCTGGCCTGCGATCGGGAGCCTCGCTTATTCAGCCGCAGCTCCCGTCAGGCATCTCTGAGCGGTGATCGAAGACGCGTGAGTGCGACCTCCGCTCGCCCTTACGCCGCTTTGGCGACGCCTTTTTCTTCCATCAGGTTCTGCAGCTCGCCCGCCTGGAACATCTCGCGGATGATATCGGCACCGCCGACGAACTCGCCCTTCACGTAAAGCTGCGGGATGGTCGGCCAGTTGGTGTAGTCCTTGATCCCCTGGCGCAGATCGTCGGATTCCAGGACATTGATGCCCTGGTAGGCGACGCCGAGATAATCGAGGATCTGAACGGTCTGGCCCGAGAAGCCGCATTGCGGAAAGGTCGGCGTGCCTTTCATGAACAAGACGACATCGTTGGACTTCACCTGGCTATCGATCCATTCGTTGATCGCTGACATGATCGCTGGTCCTCCAGACTGCGGGCGCGGCCGCGCAGTCTCGTCGGTTATTCCGGGATGCTGGTCTGCAGGGCGAGGGCGTGCAATTTGCCACCCATGTCTCCCTTGAGCGCCTCATAGACCATCTGATGCTGCTGCACGCGGCTCTTGCCGCGAAAGCTTTCGGATACAACCTCTGCGGCGAAATGGTCGCCGTCGCCGGCAAGATCCCTGATCGTCACACTCGCATCGGGAAATGCTTCGCGTATCAGACGCTCGATCTCCCCTGCATTCATCGGCATTCTTGGTTGCTCCTCGTGCGTATGCGCCGAATGTGGTCAATCGACCCTGAAACGTCAATCCGGCGACCCTGAAAGGTCAATCTCGCCTTTCGCATGGGGAGGGCCGTTCAGGCCCCCGCCATGTATTTGGGAAACCAGCCTTCGAAGGCTTCGCGAAGCGCGGCGACGGCGGCCGAGCCGGCATTGCGGAACGTCAGCGCATCGCCCGCCACTTTGCCGATCTGAACGGCCGGTACGCCCGCCTTCGCGGCGGCCTGCATAACTGTCTCCGCCTCTTGCGGCTCAAGCGTCACGACATAGCGAGCCTGATCTTCTCCGAAGAGAGCGCGATCGGCACGCCCGGGCGCTTCCTCGATTTCGGCTCCGAGGTTGCCGGCGAGTGCCATTTCGGCAAGCGCCACGGCAAGCCCGCCATCGGAGCAATCGTGCACGGCGGTGACGGTGCCCTCGTGAATGAGACCGCGGACGAAATCGCCGTGCTTCATCTCCCTGGCGAGATCGACACGCGGCGGGGCGCCTTCCTCGCGGCCGAAAATCTCTCGCAGATAGACCGACTGGCCGAGTTCTGAGCCCCAGCTTTCGGCGTCCGCACCGATGAGGAGGATGACATCACCTTCTTGTTTGAACGAGATGGTGGCCGCCTTCTTCCAGTCATCGAGAAGGCCGATGCCGGCGATCGTCGGGGTCGGCAGGATCGCCTGACCGGAGGTCTCGTTGTAGAGCGAGACATTGCCGGAGACGATCGGGAAGGAAAGCGCCTTGCACGCCTCGCCCAGCCCCTGCAGCGCCTTCACGAAGACGCCCATGATCTCCGGCTTTTCCGGATTGCCGAAATTCAGATTGTCGGTGACGGCGAGCGGCGTTGCGCCGACGGCCGTGATGTTGCGCCAGCATTCGGCAACCGCCTGCTTGCCGCCCTCGAAGGGATCGGCTTCGACATAGCGCGGGGTTACGTCGGAGGAGAGGGCGAGCGCCTTGTCGCCCTTCGCGCCGAAGCTCCGGTCGATCCGGACGACGGCGGCGTCGCCGCCCGGCCGCACGACGGTGTTGCCCTGGACGAGGTGGTCGTATTGCTCAAACACCCAGCGTTTTGACGCGAGGTCCGGCGTGCCCATCATCTGGATGAGGGCGAGGCCGAGATCGCCGGGCGCTGGAAGGGAGGCGAGGTCGAGCGGTGCGGCCTTGGCAGGCTCCACCCAGGGACGGTCGTATTCCGGCGCCTCATCGCCCAGATCCTTGATCGGCAGGTCCGCCACTTCCTCGCCATAGCGCGACACCCGGAAGCGGAGATCGTCGGTCGTCTCGCCCACCTCGGCAAAATCGAGGCCCCATTTCTTGAAGACCGCCTCGGCCGCGCCGCGCTTGTCGGGGCGCAGCACCATCAGCATGCGCTCCTGGCTTTCCGACAGCATCATCTCATAGGCCGTCATGGCGCGTTCGCGGGTCGGTACCTTGTCGAGGTCGAGACGGATGCCGAGATCGCCCTTTGCGCCCATTTCGACGGCGGAACAGGTGAGACCGGCGGCGCCCATATCCTGGATGGCAACGACGGCGCCTGTCGTCATCAGTTCCAGGCAGGCTTCCAGAAGACGTTTTTCGGTGAAGGGGTCTCCGACCTGCACCGTCGGGCGCTTCGACTGCGTCTCTTCGCCGAACTCGGCGGAGGCCATCGAGGCGCCGCCGACGCCATCGCGTCCGGTCTTGGCGCCGAGATAGACGACGGGAAGGCCGACGCCTTCCGCCTTGGAATAAAAGATCGCGTCCTTCCGGGCGATGCCGAGGGCGAAGGCGTTGACGAGGCAATTGCCGTTGTAGCGGGGATGGAAATTCACCTCGCCGCCGACCGTCGGCACGCCGAAGGAATTGCCGTAGCCGCCGACACCGGCGACGACGCCCGCCACGACGTGGCGCGTCTTTTCATGGTCCGGCTCGCCGAAGCGCAGCGCATTCATCGCCGCCACGGGCCGTGCGCCCATGGTGAAGACATCGCGCAGGATGCCGCCGACGCCGGTCGCAGCCCCCTGATAGGGCTCGATGTAGGAGGGGTGGTTGTGGCTTTCCATCTTGAAGACGGCCACGAGACCATCGCCGATATCGACGATGCCGGCGTTCTCGCCAGGGCCGCAGACGACCTGCGGTCCGCTCGTCGGCAGCGTCTTCAGCCACTTCTTCGAGCTCTTGTAGGAACAATGCTCGTTCCACATGGCCGAGAAGATGCCGAGCTCGGTGATCGTCGGCGTGCGCCCGATCAGTTCCAGGATCCGCTCGTATTCGTCGGGCTTGAGCCCGTGGGCGGCAATGAGGTCTTCGGTGATCTCGGGCGCGTTCTGTGGATGCATGTCTCTGCCTGATGCTTCTGGCAGCCGTGTCTTAGCGCGTGATGGCCCTCGACACACCCGCTCTTGCGAAAAATCCCCATGCATGGAGGCGCAGCAGGTTTTGGGCGTCGCCGGAAGCGTTCAGAGCGACCGCCTCAATTGTAGCTGTCGTAGGCGGCCGGACCCTGATCCAGAAGGCGGCGGAGCGTGCGGAAGCCCTCGGCCGTGCGGTCGCTATCCTTCACGGTGGTGAAACCGACGCGCACGCCATGGAAGGAGGTGTCGGAGCGGACCGGCTTGTACTCATCTTCCTCGTCGATGCGGATGTTCTCGCCCAGCGCGGCATTCTTGAACGTGCCGGAAAGCCACGGCTCCGGAAGATTGAGCCACAGGAACGGGGACACGTCGTCCAGATAGACGTCGAGGCCGGAGAAAATCTCGCGCGCCAGGCCAACACGCCGTGCGATTTCCGCCTGGGTCTTCGCCATCAACTCGAAAGCCGCGCCGGAGGCGATCAGCCGGGCGACGAGCTCGGCCATCAGGAAAGGTTTGCCGCCGGTCAGCATCTTGTGGGCGATGTTGATGCGATTGGCGAAATGCGGAGGGCAGGCGACGAAGCCGCCGCGCAGGCCGGCCGCGACGGCCTTCGACAGGCTGCTCACATAGAAGACGCGCTCGGGTGCAATCGATGCAATCGGTGGCGGTCCTCCTCGCGACAGGACCCCATAGACCGCGTCTTCGATGATGTAGGTCTGATGGCGATAGGCAATGTCGGCGATCTCCCGTCGGCGCGTTTCGCCCATTACGGCGAGAGTGGGGTTCTGCAAGGCCGGCATGACGAACAGGATTTTCGGGTGCTGCTGTGCGCAGAGGCGCTCGAAATCCTCCGCTATCGGGCCTTCGCGGTCGGCGGCCACCTGCACGGGGCGCCGACCGAGGAGTGCTACGCTGCGCGCGATCGAGGCATAGGTGAGGGGCTCGAAGGCGATGCGATCGCCCGGCGACGTCACCGCGGCGACGATGGTCATGATGGCGGCATGGGCACCGAATGTCGGGACGACGTCTCCCGGAGATGGCTCCCAGTCGTGTCGTGTCAGCCAGCGGGCTCCTGCCTCGGCCCATCGTTGCGGCACGTCCCGAATGTAGTTGGAGACCGCGTTCGGGTATTCCCGGCATATCTCGCCGGTCAGCCGTGCCATCACAGCCGCTGCGCCGTTCTCGGGCGCCGCCGTCGTGTCGAATCTGAGGGCCCCCCCCGGCCCCGGCCGATCGCCGGTGGCATAGGTGATCGTGGGCGGCAGAGGCGCCTGGCGCGCATGCGCGGCCTGCACATAGGTGCCGCGACCGACTTCACCGGACACGAGGCCTCGCTCCCGGGCGAGGGAATAGGCGCGGCTCACCGTACCGATGGTCACGCCGATATCAAAGGCAAGATTGCGCTGTGGCGGCAGCCTCGTGCCGGCGGGGAGCTGACCCGCGTCGATCGCCCGCTCGAGCTGCTCGGCGAGGCGGACATAAAGCGGCCCCTGGCCGGTGGAGAGATCGGGAAGCCAAGTTGTCATGGTGTCAATGTTGTATATTGCACCATTTGGCGGGGTCAATCAAAACATTGCCTGTCGCAAGTCGTGCTGATGGAGACGAACGATGGGTTCAATTGCTACATTTTCCGGTGTCAGGCTTTCCCGCTTTCAGCAGGCGCAGCTGGGCATGCGAATTGCTGTGGCGCGCCTGTCGACACGGCTTGTGCTGATCATGCAGAGGCGGCGCACGAGGCGGGCGCTCCTGTCGCTGACCGACGACCAGTTGAAGGATATCGGCGTCTCAAGAGCCGATGCGTATCACGAGGGGCTTCGCCGTCCCTGGGACCTCTAGGCTTCGCGCTCGCGCCCTGGCAGGTGCGTCGCCGCTCGGCGGGACGCATGCTCCATCTTCAAGGGAAAACTCAGAGTCTTTTGAGGCGCTTCTGCGCTTTGATTGAGACCTTGAATCAGGCTGTGCAGGCGCTGGAGCCAGCGGACCAGCGCGCGATGTCGGCCCGTATCCGCGGAGCCGCCTCGGTGGCGAGGAGCGGACCAAAGAGTTTGACTTCGGCGCCGCGTCCGTCCTCCTGAGCCTGGACGACGAGCCGCGGCAATCCGCCGGGCTCGTTCTTCGGCAGGACGAGAATGCGCGGCTGCCCGGAATAGGAATTGAGTTCCGGCGCGTAGATGTAGGAGGCGAAGGTCGCATCGCCCGCGAACCAGCATTGCCCCATGGCGCGGGCGATGCGCGTCGATGCATCGAGCGGGCGATCGCTGGCCGAATAGCTCAGATAGTCTTTTTGAGCCTGGGTGCAGCCGGCCGCGACGAGTGTCGCGATGACGATGCCGGCAAATCCGCGCAATGGGGAGCGGATTGGCCGAGCCTTGCGGCCGGATGAGCCGCTCAAGCGGCCTTCTCCTGCAGGCCTTCCACAAGCCCCTTGAAAAGGGCGAGCCCGTCGTCGCCGCCATGTGCGGCTTCCACGAGATCTTCCGGGTGGGGCATCATGCCCAGCACGTTGCGGCGTTCATTGGTGATGCCGGCAATGTCGCGCTGCGAGCCGTTGGGATTGGTGCCGTCGGCGTAGCGGAATACGACCCGATCATCGGCTTCGAGCCGATCGAGAGTCTCCGCGTCGGCGAAATAGTTTCCGTCGGCATGGGCCACAGGGCAGCGGATCACCTGGCCGGGACGATAGAGGCTGGTGAAGGGGGTCGCCGTGTTCGTCACCTTGAGCTTGACCTCGCGGCAGACGAATTTGAGCGAGGCGTTGCGCATCAATGCGCCGGGCAGAAGGCCCGCTTCGCACAGGGCCTGAAATCCGTTGCAGACGCCGAGCACCATGACGCCGTCATTGGCGCGCCTGGCCACGTCGCGCATCACCGGAGAATGGGCGGCGATCGCGCCGGAGCGCAGATAATCGCCGAAAGAGAAGCCGCCAGGGAGCACGATCAGGTCGACGCCGGAAGGCAGGCTCGTCTCTCCGTGCCAAACGATGTCGGCATCGCGCCCCGAGACGAGGCGGAGTGCCGCCGCCATGTCGCCTTCGCGGTTGGTGCCGGGAAACTGGATGATGGCGGCTTTCATGCGTGTATCCGATTTGTCAAAGAAGCCAGCGAAAGGCGCGACGAAGCTCCGCCTCTGCGTTCGTTAGATAGCATCGGCCATGGGCGATAAGAACCCGTTCCGGTTTGCGCTCCAGCATTTCTTTCACGGTCTGGCGCAGCTTCTTTTTGTGGCCGAGAAAGGTGAGGCGAACGTCGCGTGGCGTCGAACCGTTCGGATCCAGCACGCCGCCGATCTTCATAAGCGGCGGCATGTGGCGGCAGGTGACGCGGTCGCGCTCGAAGTTCTCGATCATGTCGGTCAGAACGAGCGTTTCTGACGGAACATGGAAGAGCTCGAGCTCCGTCATGAAGCTGCCGATGAGCGGAAACAGCTCGACTTCACCAGCCCATGCCGCCGGGGCTTCCTCGCAGAGTTCCGCATCGAAGCCTGAAAACCGCTCTTTTGCGGCCTCGCGTACGCCGGGGGCGGCATAGGCGATCGCGTTCGGGAAGCGCGCCTTCCACTCGCCGATCCACCAAAAATGCAGACGGTTCGGGGCGACGAGGAAGCGGACCTCTCCGAGTGCCGCGAGGGCCTCGACGAGATCTTCGCTGAGTGGCGTCGGGGAGTGCAGGAGAAGGGCGCCGTCTGCAAGACGGATCACGGTCATGCGGGTCGTGAACGGCAGCGTGCCGACGACGTAGCTCATTGCGATCTCCGGCCCGTCGACGATCCACACATTCTCGGCGATGGGCTTGAGAGCGTTGAGCGGCTCGTAAGGGATGAGACAGGTCATCTGGCGGTTCTCCGAAGGATGAGTCGTCCCTCTCTCAGATCAACTTGGCGGGCATATGACGGTGCGTCTGCCGCGAGAAGCCGCTTCAACCTGCCTGCAGATCGCCTGGGGGAGGAGCTTTCCGGATTTTTTGTTCCGTCGGCCATTCCGGCGGACGGTAACCGCCGACCATCCATTCCAAAACGCGACAGGCGATTGGATTGGGCGGCCTCGCGGTTGCCACGCTTTCGGCTTCCCATTTGCGCACGGTACGTCCGTTTGTGTTGAGGATTGTGCCAAGTTCTGACGCCGAGAGGCCTAATCTCCGCCGAGCCTCTTTGAATTCGCGGGGAGTCCTTATCACTTTATAACGCCAGTCGCCGAGAGTACGACTATCGTGCCGACAATCGTAGCAAATATAAAGATGTTCACTGCAAGAGCAGCCTGAAAGACGTCTGCCTTTGTGACTGCACGCTCTTCGATCTGATCAAGGCGTCTGGCAAGCGCGTCAATTTCGGTTTCGGTCATATTATGTGTCACCGTTCAAGCCGCGATTTGGAGGAGCTTGTTGTCCTCTGATGTGCGCAATATAGACCTGTCGGGCCTCATGACTAAATGCGTCTTTGCGTCTCCGATCGTCTCAGAACACGCTTTCGTTCGGTGGCGACGAAAGCTAGGCGGTTGTTGAGTTTATCTAGGAGGCAGGCGTTTTCGAGGCGCTGCGGTTTCCGCCCGTGCCGCGATTACAGCATTTCGATGCGATAATCTTCGATCACGGTGTTGGCGAGAAGCGTCTCGCACATTTCGCGGATGCGTTCTTCGGAGGCGCCGTCCGGCGCGAGTTCGATGTCGATGACCTTGCCCTGGCGCACCGATTCGACACCGGAGAAACCGAGAGCGCCGAGCGCGCCCTGAATGGCCTGGCCCTGCGGGTCCAACACGCCGTCCTTCAGCGTCACGAAAATGCGGGCTTTCATGCCATCTTCCGCGCCGGTTCGGCCGGGCGGCCCCTCTATGCTGCGGTGCTGCCGA
The DNA here is from genome assembly GCF_025379905.1 of Afifella sp. JA880. NCBI lineage: Bacteria > Pseudomonadati > Pseudomonadota > Alphaproteobacteria > Hyphomicrobiales > Afifellaceae > Afifella > Afifella sp. JA880. The sequence continues at coordinate 73,928 of NZ_JAOANH010000002.1, read as the reverse complement.
CTGCGTCGGCTCCGTCTGAATAAACAAAAACGCGGCGCCGGGGCGAGCCCGCGCGCCGCGCGATCAACATGTCTTTTTGAGGCCCACGGACGGTGCCGAGCCTACTGAACCAGGACAGGGCCCGTGCCGGTGACACGCTCGTTGGAGTTCAACAGGCCGAGCCGGCGCGCAACTTCCTGATAAGCCTCTAGGAGGCCGCCGAGATCGCGGCGGAAGCGGTCCTTGTCGAGCTTCTCGTTGGAGCTCATGTCCCACAGACGGCAGGAATCGGGCGAGATCTCATCGGCGACGACAATGCGCATCATGTCGTTCTCAAAGAGGCGGCCGCATTCCATCTTGAAATCGACGAGGCGGATGCCGACGCCGAGGAAAAGGCCCGACAGGAAGTCGTTCACACGAATCGCGAGCGACATGATGTCGTCCATCTCCTGGGGCGTCGCCCAGCCGAAGGCCGTGATGTGTTCTTCCGACACCATCGGATCGTCGAGTTCATCGTTCTTATAGTAGAATTCGATGATCGAGCGCGGCAGCGGTGTGCCTTCGTCGATGCCGAGCCGCTTCGAAAGCGACCCTGCGGCAACGTTCCGGACAACGACCTCGAGCGGGATGATCTCCACCTCGCGAATCAACTGCTCGCGCATGTTGAGACGCCGAATGAAATGGGTCGGGATGCCCATGTCATTGAGATTGTTGAAGATGTACTCGGAGATGCGGTTGTTCAGAACGCCCTTGCCATCGACGATTTGATGTTTCTTGGCGTTGAACGCGGTCGCGTCATCCTTGAAATGCTGAATGAGCGTTCCCGGCTCCGGCCCCTCGTAGAGGATCTTGGCCTTGCCTTCGTAGATGCGGCGACGACGGTTCATAGGTTTCAGTCTAACGATCATGATGAGGAAAGATGGGCTGGCGAGTGTCGGCTCCGAAGCGGCGATCCGCCATTTGCTGTCGGAACCTAGCCGAAAGCTCGGGGAAGCACAATGTCGTGTTAACGGCGGCGGTTGGCGGCATTGCGGAGCGCATACTCTACCGTTAACAGAGCCGTAGTCGTGGGAGGGAGTGAGCGGCTATGACAACATTCGACGATCGCGAAAACGCTTATGAGAATAAGTTCGCGTATGACGAAGAGCTGAAGTTCAAGTCGATCGCGCGGCGTAACCGTCTTCTTGGCCTGTGGGCTGCTGAAAAGCTCGGAAAAGATGGCGAAGATATGGAGACTTACGCTCGCGAGGTGGTGAGGGCAGATTTCGCCGAACCTGGTGAAGAAGATGTCTTTCGCAAGGTAAAGACCGATCTGGAGGCGGGCGGCGTGTCCTGCTCCGACGAAGAGCTGCGTCAGCTCATGCGCCGTTTCCTGGTGGAAGCGGCCGAGCAGATCGAGGCCGCACGCTGAGCGAGGACAATAACGCCAGGAAGCTGCCGACGCTCGCGGGACGACTGCGGGCGGGCGAGAAACTCGTTTCCGCCTGGTCGGGCCTTCCTGATCCGCTCGTGGCCGAGACGCTCGCAAGGCTCGGCTTCGATGCGGTCACGCTCGATATGCAGCACGGCTTTCATTCGACCGAAAGCGTGCTGAGGGGAATCGCCGGTGCGGCACTCGCCGGCAAGCCTGCGATCGTGCGCATCCCGGTCGGCCGCTTCGACATGGCGAGCCGCGCGCTCGATATGGGCGCTGCGGCGGTGATTGCTCCGATGATCAACGATATCGACGATGCGCGTTCCTTTGCGGCGGCGACGAAGTTTCCTCCGCTCGGCGAACGCTCCTGGGGGCCGCATCGGGCCATGCAGCTTTCGCGGCATGGGGACGTCTCGACGTTCATGCGGACAGCGGATGGCGAGACGCTTTCCTTCGCCATGATCGAAACCCGCAAGGCCTTTGACCGTCTCAACGACATTCTGGACGTCGAGGGGATCGATGGCGTTTTCGTCGGCCCTGCGGATTTTTCCATCGCCTGGAGCGAAGGGGCGAAGGTCGATCCTCGCCTTGAAGAGATGATGCCGGCAATCGAGGCGATCGCAGCGGCTGCGGATCGGAGCGGCAAGCTCGCCGCCATCTATGCGGCAGATCCCGGCCTTGCCGGGCGCTACCGCCAGATGGGGTACCGGCTCGTGGCGACCGCGTCCGATACTGAAAGTCTGGTTTTGGGGGCCACGAGCCTTCTGGAGCGTGCGAAGGCGGAATAAAGCCGCTCGCCTCCGCCACTCCGGCGCCCGCCACTAAAGACTCGCACGGGACATTCGGGCGGCTCCGCTTCGGGGTCGCGCCTGCCTGCGGTCGAGGCGGCCTAAAGAACCTGACGCAGGATGATAAACCCGATCGCAGAGAGGATCGCGGCTGCTGGCAGGGTCACGACCCAGGCAAAGGCGATCGGCCGCATGAGCTTCCAGTTCGTCTGACGGTTGACGAGGCCGATCCCTAAGACCGAACCGATCAGGATATGCGTGCTCGACACCGGCAGACCGAAGATCGAGGCAAGCAGGACGACGGCGGACGCGGACAGCTCGGCGGAGAAGCCCGAAGCCGGATGCATGGTCGTCAGGTTGTGCCCGACCGTCTGAATGACATGTTTGCCGATGAACCAGAGGCCGGCCACGAGCGCGACGCCGAAGGTGATCATGGCAAGCGCGGGCACCGGCACATTCTGCTCGATCGAGCCGCTGCGCAAAACGTCAAGGATCGCGGCGAAGGGACCAATGGCGTTGGCAATGTCGTTGGAACCGTGGCTGAAGGCGAAGCCGGCGGCGGTGAAGACCTGCATCCAACTGAACAAGAGAAAGGTCGCGCGTCCGAGCGGCTCACTTTTCAGGAGCCTGGCGACGACGAAGACGGCCATCCACACGGCGATCCCGGCCATCGCGATGATCAGGAGATCTTCGACGAGGCTGAGGCCGAGATGCAGGTTCTCCAACCCTTTCAGGAGAAGCACAGCAGCGATCACCATGGCGCCGAAAGATGCGATCGGCGGGACGAGCTTTTCGAGCGCGCGGTGGGGCCGGAGCTGTTCGCGCCGCTCCTCGATGCGCTGCAGCTCACGGTAATAATCGGTCTCGAGGTTCTCCGGCCCCAGATCCTTGTCGGCGACCACATTCATGTCGCGCGTCAGAGCGTGGGTGTAGGAGAGCTGCTGGATTTCTGACAAACGTTCGAAGGCTTCCTTGTGCTTCTTGTTGTGCTCGATCTTCGCCTGGCGGATCTGATCGAGCTTGGCGTTCATCGTGTCATTGTAGGAAAGAATGCGCTTCTTGATCTGCCAGAACAGCAGATAGGCGACGGCACCGCCGAGAAGCGGTGAGAGAACCCAGGAGACCACGATCTGGGCGACCTTCGTCCATTGGACGAGAGAGAAGGCAGCCTCGGGCCCGCTCATCAGGATACCGAGCGTGATCGAGCTGCCGACGATCGCGCCCACGATCGAATGCGTGGTCGAAACGGGAAATCCGCGCGTGGTGGCGAAGAGCAGCCAGAGCGCGGCGGCGATCAAGGCCGACATCATGATGAAGACGAAATCCGCAGGGGCGACGTCGAGATTGCCCAGTTCGACAATGCCATCGCGGATGGTGTCGGTGACGGCGCCGCCGGCGATGACCGCGCCGCTGACTTCGAAGATTGCAGCGACGGCAAGCGCCTGGCGGATGGTCAAAGTGCCGGCGCCGACGCTGGTGCCGAACGAATTGGCGACGTCATTGCCGCCAATATTGAAGGCCATGAAAACCCCGAAGAGGGTAGCCGCGACGAGGACGGTGCTGCGATGGCCGTCGGTGTAGCCGTTTGCCCAGAAGAGAAAATACCCGGTTACGCCGACAAGGAGGACGAGAAAGACGATGCTGAGCCAGGAAAGCTCGTCGCGCAATCGTGTCTGCGGCTCGCCTGTATGGATCTCTGTCGCCATTCGATCGCTCTGCCTTTCCGGCGACCGTTTGCGAGGGGAAAATCCTCAATCTTCGTCATAAGTTGTCGCCGCTTCTAGGACTAAGCGGCTGGCGATTACATGCGTGTGACGTCTGATTTGATGCGGCGCGTGAAAATACTTTCGCGGCTTAAGAAGTTGCGCGTCCGCTGTGGTCGAAGCCACCGGCCTCGGCCCCCGTCATCGGAGCGGCAACCGGATGCTTCTGGAAAAACGCCAGCGCGTCTTTGATGTCGCGGAGGAGAAGTCTGCCGAGATCGGCGCTGAAGCCATGGCGGACGAGAATGCGCTGCACAGCGAGGTCTTCGCGCTCGTGCGGCATGGAATAGGCCGGAACCTGCCAGCCGCGCGTGCGCAGGCGATCGGCGAGATCGAAGAGCGTGAACCCGGGATTGAGGCCCTCTTTCATCGACCAGGAGACGGCCGGGATGCCGTCGGTGCCGCCCTTGTGGATCATGTCGAAGAGGCCGAAGCCCGCAATCGCTTCGGCGAGAGCCGCGGCATTGGCGTAGCAAGCCTCTTGCACGCGGCGGTAGCCTTCGCGGCCGAGGCGCAGGAAATTGTAATACTGGCAGATGACCTCGCCGCCCGGCCGGGAGAAGTTGAGCGCGAAGGTGGGCATGTCGCCGCCGAGATAGTTGACCCGGAAGACGAGGTCCTCCGGCAGGTCTTCGGCCGTGCGCCAGAGAGCCCAGCCGACGCCGAGCGGGGAGAGCCCGAATTTGTGGCCGGAGGCGTTGATCGATTTCACGCGCGCTAGGCGGAAGTCCCAGGCGAGACCGGGCACCACGAAGGGGGCGAGAAAGCCGCCGCTCGCCGCATCGACATGCACGTGAATATCGAGCCCGGTTTTGTCCTCCAACGCGTCGAGTGCCGCGCAGACCCCGACGACATCCTCATACTGGCCCGTGAAGGTGACGCCGAGGGTCGGAACGACACCGATCGTGTTCTCGTCGCAGCGCTTGATTACCTCGTCGGGGGAGAGGATGAGGCGATCGCCCTGCATCGGGATCTCGCGCAGCTCCACATCCCAATAGCGGGCGAATTTGTGCCAGCAGACCTGCACCGGCCCGGTGACGAGGTTGGGTCGGTCCGCCGGCTGACCGGCCTGCCGTCGCCTCTCACGCCAGCGCCACTTCATCGCCATGCCGGCAAGCATTGCCGCCTCGCTCGAACCTGTGGTCGAGCAGCCGACGGCGGCGCCGTCCGGGGCGTTCCAGAGATCTGCCAGCATGCGGACGCAGCGGCCTTCGATTTCGGCCGTCTGCGGGTACTCGTCCTTGTCGATAATGTTCTTGTCGGCCGTTTCGGCCATCAGGCGAGCGACTTCGGGCTCCATCCAGGTGGTGCAGAAGGTCGCGAGATTCTGGCGCGAATTGCCGTCGAGCATGAGCTCGTCGCGGATCGCCGCATAGATGTGGCGGGGATCGTGCTCGCCTTCCGGCAGCCGCATCTTCGGAAGCTCGCGGATCGAATCCGCCGAGGCATAGATGTCGTCGATCTCGGGCGAGGAGGTTTTGTGCCGAGGCTTCTGGTGGTGGAGGGGCATATCGGCCTCCCTGGTGGCGCAGCGTCGTTTCGTCCGCAGAGCTTCGCCGCTTCGGGTTGCCAGAGAATGACCGGCCGCGGTTTTTGCGACCGGGAGGCCGTCAGAGCTGTCCCATCATGCGGGCGAAGACCATCAGGCCCTCCGGCCAGGGCCCGTGGCCGGAGTCTGAGTTCATATGCCCGGAATCGCCGCCGTCGATGAAAAGAGCGCCCCAGGCAGCGGCCCAGTCCTCCGACGTCTCGAACGCGCAATAGGGATCGCTGCGGCTTGCGACGACCAGGGTGGGGAAGGGCATTGGCTCTCTTGGAACCGGGAGAAATGTGCGCCCCTCCGGGAGCTCGTCGCCGCAGAGATCAAAGTCTGGCGGGGTCACCAGAAAGGCCGCGCGCACCGCCGTACCAGCGAGATGCGCAGCCGCATGCACGATGGTGAGCGCGCCGGCGGAATGGCCGACGAGCACGACCGGTCTTTTGGCGAGCTTCACCGCGGCGATCAGATTGGCCGTCCAATCGGACCGGTCGGGTCGCGACCAGTCCTGCTCGATCATCTCTGCAGTCCCGATCTGTCTCGCCCAACGCGCATACCAATTGTCGGGCTTCGGACCGTAGAGGCCGGGGTGGATCAAAATATCGGCTTCGCGGGCTTTCATGCGCTCGAGACTTGGTGAAGCGGTGGGAGGGCGTCGTGCAGCTCAGTTTGCGCCGAAAACGCGGGCAAAGATCGTGTCCACATGCTTGGTGTGATAGCCAAGATCGAACATCGCCTCGAGCTCGGAAATCGGAATCTTTTGAGTCACCTCCGGGTCGGCCTTCAACTCGGACAAGAAGTCGGCGCCGCGCTCCCATGTCTTCATGGCGTGCTTCTGGACGAGGCGGTAGGAATCTTCGCGCGACATGCCGGCCTGGGTGAGGGCGAGCATCACGCGCTGCGAATTGTGCAGGCCGGCAAGCTTGTCGAGGTTCTGCTGCATGCGCTCGGGATAGACGACGAGCTTCTCGATGACGCCGGCGAGGCGGGCGAGAGCAAAATCGAGCGTGATCGTGGCGTCGGGGCCGATCATGCGTTCGACGGAAGAATGCGAGATGTCGCGCTCATGCCAGAGCGCCACGTTCTCCATGGCCGGCACGGAGAAGGCACGCACCATGCGGGCGAGGCCCGTGAGGTTTTCCGAAAGAACCGGATTGCGCTTGTGCGGCATCGCCGAAGAGCCCTTTTGGCCCGGCGAGAAATACTCCTCCGCCTCCAGCACTTCGGTGCGCTGCAGATGCCGGATTTCGGTCGCGAGCCTTTCCATCGAGGAGGCGATGACGGCAAGCGTGGCGAAGAAGGCGGCATGGCGGTCGCGCGGGATCACCTGCGTGGAGACGGGTTCCGGCTTCAACCCCATTTTCTCGGCGACGTATTCCTCCACCTGCGGGTCGATGTTGGCAAAAGTGCCGACGGCGCCGGAGATGGCGCAGGTGGCGATCTCCGCGCGTGCGGCGACGAGGCGCTCGCGGTTGCGGGCAAACTCCGCATAGGCCTGGGCGAGCTTCAGCCCAAAGGTCGTCGGCTCGGCATGGATGCCGTGCGAGCGGCCGATCGTCGGCGTATCTTTGTGCTCGTAGGCGCGGGTCTTGAGAGCGTCGAGCAAACGGTCGAGATCCGCGAGCAGAAGATCTGCCGCGCGCGCAAGCTGCACTGAGAGACAGGTGTCGAGGACGTCGGACGAGGTCATCCCCTGATGGACGAAACGCGCCTCCGGTCCGACGATCTCCGAAAGATGCGTGAGGAAGGCGATGACGTCATGCTTCACCTCGCGCTCGATTTCGTCGATGCGCTCCACATCGAAGGTGGCGGAGCCGCCCTTTTCCCAGACTTTTTCCGCAGCGTCCTTGGGCACGCGTCCCATTTCGGCCATGGCGGAGAGGGCATGCGCCTCGATCTCGAACCAGATGCGGAATTTCGTCTCGGGCGACCAGATCGCCACCATCTCGGGGCGTGCATAGCGCGGAATCATGGGAAGGCTCCTTCAATCGCCCTTCCGTTTAATGACGGTATCGGGCTGGGGCAACGGCAACGGCACCGCTTGCTGGCGCTTCCGGCCTCGCAATAGGTATGAGGGCGGGCGGGTGACCGATGGGATTGCGCCTGCACGGGAAAATGAAAGCTGCGATTCTTGCGGGAACGGCATGAGATGGTAGACGCGGAGGTGCGGGCAGCAAGTCGGCTGCTTGAAGGAGGAAAAGCGTGAAGCCGTGTCTCATGCTAGACGTCGACGGCGTTCTGGTCCACGGGCATCCTGAGGGAGATTCCTGGGTCGAGAACGTGGAGCGCGATCTCGGTGTCACGCCTGCGATCCTGGAGACCTGCTTTTTCGAGCCACACTGGGCCGATGTCATCGTCGGCAAAAAGCAGCTTCTGGACGTGCTGGAGAGGTGTCTGCCGCCCGTGGCGCCCTGGCTCGCGCCGCAGGACTTCGTCGATTACTGGTTTGCCCACGACAATCTGCTCGACGAGGCTCTCGTGTCGGAGGCGGACAATCTGCGCCGCCACGGCATGCTCGTGTTTCTGGCGACGAACCAGGAGCATATGCGGGCGCGCTACCTGATGGAGCATCTTCGCCTTGGCGAACATGTCGATGGGATCGTCTATTCGGCCGCCGTCGGCGTCAGGAAGCCCGACCGGGCCTTTTTTGATGCCGCTCTAAAGCAGAGCGGGTCGGTCGCCCGGAACACCGTTCTCGTGGACGATATGCGCGCAAATGTCGAAGCGGCGCGTGAGGCCGGCTGGATGGCGATCCAGTGGACACGCGGCAAGAGCCTCGTCGGCCTCCTAGAGGCCGAGTGCGCCTGCGACGCCGAGGCCTGAGCCTGCGGTCAGCGAGCCCGGCGAAACTTCATGGCTCTTGATTAGCCGGAGCACAAGCGGCGAGATCCGTCGCGAGGCGAGGAGTGCTCAAATCTGTCGGCGCCGTCTCCAGGCTCTTTCATGAGGGGGGCGAGAAGGATCGAAGCCTGCGGATTTCAGATTGGCGCCCGGCGACGGCTGGATGCGAAGAATGCGGAGAAGAAATAGGCGGTTGCCCTCACGCCTCCCGGATCGGCAGGGAGGGGGTGTCTTTCACGGTGGCGACGACGATGCGCGACTGGACATCGGTGACGAGCTCGTTGTCGAGGAGCTTGGAGCGCAGGAACCAGTCATAGGTGTGGATGTCGGTGGTGACGATCTTGAGCAGATAATCGACCGCACCCGTCACCCGCTCGCAGACGAGCACTTCCGGCCAGGAATTCACAAGCTTGTCGAATTTTTCCATGTTCTGCCGGCTCGGCACGCCGAGCTTGACGAAGGCGTAAGCGACGAAATCGAGCCCGACCGCGTTGCGCTCCACCAGCGCCACGACGGCGCGGATGATGCCCTCTTCTTTCAGTCGCTTGATGCGCCGCCAGGCCGGCGTCTGGCTCATCCCCGCTTCGCGCGCGATATCTGCCACCGACAGGGACGCATCGCGCTGCATGATCCGCAGAATGCGGATCTCGCCTGGGTCAAGTTCAATTTCCTGAGGCCTCTGCACGTTATTTTCTCCTCCCGCCGCGGAAGCTAATTTTCAGGTCTCCGGCCGCTCAAGCCGTATCGCCAAAACGCCCTTTCCAGGTCGGGAGACGATCGCTTTGCGTGTCTGTCGCCCAGTAGACGGCGCGAGCAACCGCCCGTGCCAGAACGACTGGGGCGGCTACGCAGAGCTCCAGCATCATGGAAAGGGGCTCCATGTTCGGATCCGTTTGAGCTTTGCCTGTGGACAATGCGAAGACCGTGTCGCCGTCGAGGGGTGTGTGGGCCGGATAGATCGACAGAGCAAACCCGTCATGTGCGACCATAGCAAGGCGCTTTGCCTCAGCCTTCGTCAACGGCTGATCGGTCGCAATGACGGCAATCGTCGTATTGGCGGCCGGTGTCGGATCGAATTTCGTGATGCGTGCGGCCGTCTCTGGACTGGCTGTGCCTGGAAAACCGAGGCCGCCGAATTCGTGGTCGACCTCGAAAGGGGCTGCACGGAAATGAGGCCCGTCGCCGAACGTCACGGCGCCCACGGCATTGACCGCGACGAAGGCGGCGATGGTGGCTCCCGAGGCGAGCTGCTCGCCGGCATGGCCGAACCCGCCCTTCAGATTGGCGGTCGTCGCACCCGTGCCGGCTCCGAGAGTTCCCACCTCCACCGCTCCCCCCGGCGCCGTTTCCAGGGCGGAGGCGCAGGCGCGATATGCCAATTTGGGGTAGGGGTTGGCGACAGCCGCTCGTTCTTTTGCCGGAAGAAAGCTCTTGTCCCCGCCATTGGCGAGATCGAACAAAATTGCTGTCGGAACGATCGGGACGCGAAGCCCCGCCACCTCGAAGCCGCGACCGTTCTCCGCAAGAAAGGACATGGCGCCATCGGCCGCCGCAAGTCCGAAGGCGGAGCCGCCTGACAGGACGATCGCGTCGACTTTCGACACGCTCGCTTCTGGCTCGGCAAGGCCGAGCTCGCGCGTTCCGGGCGCGCCGCCGCCGATATGCGCGCTCATCATGGCAGGTTCATCCGGCAGGAGGACAGTGACGCCCGATTTCAGAGTTTCATCGGATGCGTGGCCAATGCGCAGACCTGCCGGCATTCCAGAAAAGGGTACCGGATAACGATTCATGCCGGATCAAAACGCAGCGGCAGGCAAAAGAAAAGCCCCGGCGGAGATGCCGCCGGGGCCCATCGAAAAAGCGGGTTAACGCGCTTACGATTTCTTCTCTTCGGTAGCTTTTTCGTCGCCCGCGTTGAGATAATCGTAGCTGCCGTCGTGCCATTCGTAGAAGACGTAGCCCGGCAGCGACACGTCGCCCTTGTCGTCGAAGGAGAGCTCGCCGAGAACCGTGTCGAAGGTTCCGGTGTTCAGAGCTTCGTTGACTTCGTCATAATCGGGCGCGCCGGCTTTTTCCGTGGCCTGAGCCCAGGCCTGAATCGCGGCGTAGGTGTAGAGGACGTAACCTTCGGTCGGCTTGCCGGCATCTTCCAGCTTCTTCACGATCGGGGCGGCCGTCTCGCTCTTCCGCGGATCCGGCGAGAAGGTCATCATCGTGCCTTCGCCGGCATCGCCGGTGATGGCCCAGTATTCGTCGGTGACGAGGGCGTCGCCGGAGATCAGCTGCACATCCATGCCCTGATCCTTCATCTGACGCGCCATCAGGCCAGCTTCGGTGTGATAGCCGCCGACATAGAGGACGCCGATGCCTTCCTGCTTCAGCTTGGACACGAGGGCCGTGTAGTCCTTTTCACCAGCCGTGTAGGCCTCGTACATGTCGGCCTTCTTGCCGGCTGCTTCCATCGCTGCCTTGGTCTCGTCGGCGAGGCCCTTGCCGTAAGCCGTCTTGTCGTGGATGACGGCGACTTTCTTGTCCGGATAATGCTCGGCAATGAATTCGCCGGCGACCTTGCCCTGCTGGTCATCACGACCGCAGACACGGTAGGTGCCGCCGTCCGGGTTCGGGCGCTCATCGGTAAACGTCGGGTTGGTCGAAGCCGGGGAAATCTGGACAATGCCTTCTTCCGCATAGACCGCGGAAGCCGGGATGGACGATCCCGAGCAGAAATGGCCCGCGACGAAGACGACGCCCTTGCCGGCCATCTGGTTGGCGACGGCCACAGCCTGCTTCGGGTCGCAGGCGTCGTCGCCGATTTCAAGAACGAGTTTCTCGCCGAGGACGCCGCCCTTCTCGTTGATGTCTTCCACCGCCTGCTGGGCGCCAGCCTTCATCTGCTCGCCGAAAGAGGCGTACTGGCCGGTCATCGGCCCGACCGTGGCGATCGTGATATCGGCCCATGCCGCACCCGTCATTGCGAAGCTCAAAGCGACGCCTGCCAACAATGCTTTTTTCAATGGATTCTCCCTCTTTCTTAGATGGCACCATGATCTAAAAGACCCGCGGTGCGCGTGCGGGTGATTGAGGCGAACCTCAATTGTCTCGATCTAAGCCCATTCTCTTCCCGGATGGTACAGCTTTTGCTGACATCTGGATCTACGCCTAGACCTTGCGTTTCCAGCCAAACGGCCCTGAACGGTTGTAAAGGAAACTATACTGCTCGCTCATCTGGTGCGAGCGATTCATCTGCCGGGCCGCGGCTGCAATCAGCATCAATGCGATGAAGTCGACGACATAGTAGTGAAGACCCGTTGCAAAGCCGACGGGCGGCAAGAGAAACGTGCCACCGAAGAGGCTGTAATGGATGAAGCGTACAGCGAGAGACAGAAGCGCGATATAGACGGCAAGACGCAACCAGGAGCCCCAGGTGAGCGCGACGGCACGCCCTGTCATCCAGGCCGCAAGCCCGCCGAGCACGAGCGTGACGAGCGCGAATTCCGTGAGCGAAACTTCCCAGATCAGGTTCATTCGGCCGCCTCTTTTCTGCCGCCCTCGAGATAGGCCGCACGGACTTCCGGCCGCGCCAGAAGCTCTGCTCCCGTGCCCGACATCGTGATCTGCCCGTTGACCATGACATAGCCGCGATGCGCGAGCCGGAGCGCGTGAAACGCGTTCTGCTCGACGAGGAACACGGTCAGGCCCTCTTCTCGGTTCAGCTCCTTGATGACTTCGAAGATCTGTTTGACCACCATCGGCGCGAGGCCGAGGGAGGGTTCGTCGAGAAGCAGCAGGCGAGGCCGGCTCATCAAGGCGCGGCCGATCGCAAGCATCTGCTGTTCACCGCCGGATAACGTTCCCCCGCGCTGATGCTGACGCTCCTTGAGCCGCGGGAAAAGGTCGAATACCCGCTGAAGATCGGCATCGAAGCTCGCACCGTCGGTGACGAGAGCGCCCATCTGCAGGTTTTCCATCACCGTCATGCGCGGGAAGATGCGACGACCTTCAGGAGACTGCGCGATGGAGCGCTGCATGATGTCATGCGTCGGCAGGTGGGTGATGTCCTCGCCATCATAGACGATGCGCCCCTTGCGGGCCTGCGGGTTGCCGCAGATCGTCATCATCAAGGTGGACTTGCCGGCGCCGTTGGCACCGATGAGGGTGACGATCTCGCCTTCGAAGACGGCGATATCGACGCCGCGCAGGGCGATGATGTTGCCGTAATAGGTCTCGACGCCTTCAACGGCGAGAAGCGGATTTTGGCCGGTCATGGCTTCGTCTCCTGCTCGCCTGCGGGCTCTCCGGCAGAGGCGGTCTTTCCGGCCGCAGCCGCGGCTGCGGCTTCAGCTTCTGCCGCGGCGACCTCCTTGTCCTCGACGCCGAGATAGGCGGCGATCACCGAGGGATCGTTTCTGACGTAATCGGCCGAGCCGTCGGAAATCTTCTCGCCGTAATCGAGCACGACGACATGGTCGGAAATCTCCATCACCACGCCCATATCGTGTTCGATCAGGAGCACGGATGTGCCGGCTTCCGATCGAATGAACTGAAGAAGCTCGTTGAGCTCGCTCGATTCGCGCGGGTTCAATCCCGCCGCCGGTTCATCGAGGCAGAGAAGCTGCGGGTCGGTGCACATTGCACGGGCGATCTCAAGCCGGCGCTGGTCGCCATAGGGCAGGGCGGCCGCAGGTTCATCGGCGCGCTCCTTCAGGCGAATGTGCTCCAGCCAATAGACGGCCTTGTCGATCGACTTCTGCCTTGCCTTACGGAACCCCAGCAGGTTGAAGATCCCGCCGATGGTGAATCCCGAGGCGGCCATCAGCGCGTTGTGCTGGGCGACGAGCAGATTTTCCAGAACCGTCATGCCCCCGAAGAGGCGGATGTTCTGGAAGGTGCGGGCGACCTTTGCATCGCGTGAGATGCAGAAATCCGGCATCCGCTCCAGCAGGAAGATAGCTCCCTCGGAGGTGCTCATCGATTGCTCACCGCTTTCCGTCAGCTTGCGGACCTCCGCGTCGGAGATGGTGCTGCCGTGGCGCATGATGATGCGCCCTTCGGTCGGTTTGTAGAACCCGGTGACGCAGTTGAAGACGGTCGTCTTGCCGGCACCGTTAGGTCCGATGAGGGCGGTGATATCGCCCCGACCGACGTTGAAGGAGAGATCGTCGACGGCCACGAGGCCGCCGAAGCGCATGGTCAGGTTTTCGACCGTGAGGACCGGGCTTTCGTCCCAGCGTCCCGGCTCGCTGACATTGTCTTTGAGTGCTGCGGACATCAGTGGCCCTCACCTTGAGAGACCATATCGGCGCTGATCGTCTGACGTTCCTTCAAAATGGCGGATGGCTCGCGCGTGGCGATGAGGCCGCGGGGACGCCAGACCATGATGATCACCATCAGAAGACCGAAGATCAGCATGCGGTATTCGGCGAAATCACGGAAGAGCTCGAAGCCGCCGATCATGACGATTGAGGCGATGACGACGCCCATCTGCGAACCAAGGCCGCCCAGCACAACGATTGCCAGGATCAGTGCCGATTCCATGAAGGTGAAGCTTTCCGGCGAAATGAAGCCCTGACGCGTGGCGAAGAAGGCGCCGGCGAAGCCACCGAACATGGCGCCGATGGCAAAGGCCGTCAGCTTCGTATTGGTGGTGTTGATGCCGAGCGACCGGCAAGCGATCTCGTCTTCGCGCAGCGCTTCCCAGGCGCGCCCCAGCGGCAGTTTGCGGAGCCTGAGCGTCACCAGGTTGGTGATCATGGCAAGCGCCAGGATGATGTAGAAGAAGTAGGCCTGCTTGTAGGCGGAATCGTAGCCGACCCCGAGAAGGCCGGGCAGGTTTTCCGCTCCCCGCTTGAATTCCAGCCCGAAGAATGTCGGATCGGGAATGCCGGAAATGCCGTTCGGTCCGCCGGTGAACGTGTACCAGTTCAAGAGCACGACGCGGATGATTTCACCGAAAGCGAGTGTGACGATGGCGAGATAATCGCCTCGAAGCCGCAGCACCGGGAAGCCGAGAATGAGGCCCCAGCAGGCCGCCAGGATGCCCGCGATCGGAAGGGCGAACCAGAAGCCGACTTCGAAGAACTGGGCGAAGAGGGCGAAGGAATAGGCGCCCACCGCATAGAAGGCGACGTAGCCGAGATCGAGGAGGCCCGCGAGGCCCACCACGATGTTCAGCCCCCAGCCGAGCATGATGTAGGTGAGAACGAGCACGCCCAGATCGATGAATTGCTTATCCTTCATCGGGAAGAGGGCGAGGATGATGACCGGATAGAGGACCGCCGCGACCAGTGCCACGACGCCGACCGATTTCGAATGGCGCGCGAAATGCTCAGATAACGGTGTGCCTTCGCCGGAGCCGAAGGCGCGCAGAAGAAGCGGCCTCGTTCCGGCCTTGGTGGCCGGCCGCCACAGCAGAATGCGAAAGAGGAGACGGCCGACGAAGACGACGACGATGGCGGTGCCGAAGGCTTGCCAGCGGGTCGACAGGTCCAGTCCACCGATCGCGATGTCAGTGCGGAAGCCGATGAAAAAGAGGAAGAGAGCTGCTGCGATCGCGGCGGCGATGGCGGCATCCTTCAAGGCAGCGGCGATTGCGGAAAGACGCTGCGGTTCTTCGACGAAGGGGGGCTCGCCGGCATAGCCGGCGACGCGCTGTTCCCACTCCACCAAGGCGCCTGGCGCCTGCTGTTCGTCGGCGCTGCCTGCCTGGTTTATGTTGGACATGTCAGACTTTCTCGACTTCCGGTTTGCCGAGGAGCCCGGAGGGCAGGAAGATGAGCGTGATCGCCAGGATCGAGAACGCCGCCACGTCCTTGTACTCCACCGAGAAGTATCCGGACCAGAAGGTCTCGATGAGACCGATAGCGAGACCTCCGAGCATCGCGCCCGGCAGAGAGCCGATGCCGCCCAGAACCGCCGCTGTGAAGGCTTTCACGCCGGCGATGAAGCCGATGTAGAAGTCGATCACGCCGTAGTAGAGCAGGAACATGACACCTGCGACGGCCGCAAGTGCGGCGCCCATGACGAAGGTTAAAGAGATCGTCCGGTCGACGTTGACGCCAAGCAGCGACGCCATCTTGGCATCCTGCTCGCAGGCCCGCTGAGCGCGTCCGAGCGAGGTCTTGGAGATCAGCATCGAGAAGCCGGCCATCAAGACGACGGTCGTGACGATGATGATGATCTGCATGTAGGAGAGCTGCACCACGATGTTGCCGGCTTCCGCATCGCCCTGCATCAGGGTGATGCCTCCGGTGATCTGCGGCGGCAGCGGCTTAACGCGCGCGCCCTGCGTCAGCTGCACGAAGTTCTGCAGCGTGATCGACATGCCGATGGCGGTGATGAGCGGCGCCAGGCGGAAGGAGCCGCGAAGCGGCCGGTAGGCCAGGCGCTCGACTGTCCATCCCCAGACGGAGGTGAAGATCATCGCGATGATGAGGACTGCAAGCAGGATGAGCGGCAGTGCCGTCACTCCGATTGCGAGCATAATCAAGAATACGGTGAGGGCGATGAAGGCGCTCACCATAAAAATATCGCCATGGGCGAAATTGATCATGCCGATGATGCCGTAGACCATCGTATAGCCGATGGCGATAAGGCCGTAGATCGAACCGAGCGTGACGCCGTTGATCAGCTGCTGAACGAAATATTCCATCGTTCTTTAATTGTACCCCTCTTATGGCCATTATTTTATTATAGGCTCACGTTCGAGTGCGGAACACTCGAACGCCAAAGAGGTCAATCGTTTAGCAAGCCGTCACACTGTGCACAATATGCGGCGGTGGACGGTGTGACGGTTTCGACGAAAGTCTGAAATATTCAGATTATGGAAGACGAACGGCGATACCGGCTCGCACCGTGTCTACAGATGGTTCGAAGCTCGCCGCACCTGCAACGACATCGCCGGTCACGTCTTCGAATTCGTCGTGGAGATACTCGAGCCGCCCAAACACGTGATCGGTAATCGCAACGTCGACGCCAGCACCGACCGTCCAGCCCTTCGCGGGCTCGACATTGAGCGAAGAGGTGCCTTCCTGCTGGAAGTGGACTTGCGTGATGGCAAAACCGCCCGCGAGGTAGGGCAGGAACCGGTCCCAGGCATAGCCGATACGGCCACGCACATGCGCATCCCACATCGGCTCCTTGTCGAGCCTCACGCCCGCGATGGTCGAGGTCGATTCGCCCTGACGGAGGCTGAGATCGGCATCGAGGCCCGTGACGACATTGCCGAACTGGTAGTTCGCACCAAGGAACATGCCCGTGCCGAAGCTGCCGTCGCTCGCATCATCGCTGCCGAGGCCGGCGATCTCTGCGTCGTCCTGGAGCATCGATGCGCTGACCATCGCACCGCCGTAAAAGCCCGACCAGGTGTTTCCGGGCTTCGTCAGGAAGCTTTCGGGATAGTCCTTAAAGCCGTTGCCGAGAGCGAAGATGATGGCGCCACGAAACTGTTGGGCCTCCGGCTCGAACTTCGTCGAGCCGCCGCTGAACACGTAATCCTCGGCGCCGAAGCGGGTGTAGAGGTATTCCGCGCGCAGGCGGATCGGATAGTAGACCGCAACTTCGAGACCGGCGCCGACCGACCAGCCGAGATGGCGGGTTACATCGCCCTGGGTCATCGGCGCGAGCGAATGGCCATGGATCTCGGCCACGCGGCCGCCGGCCATGACGTACGGCATGAAGCGGCCCCACGTATAGCCGAGACGCCCATAGACACCGGCATCCCAGATGTAATCGCTGCCCACTGAGACGGATGCATTTTCCGTCTTGGTCTCGTGGATGGTGATGTCACCTTCCAGGCCGAGGACGACATTGCCGAAGAGCCAGTTGTAGCCGCGCAGTCCGCCGCCGGAAAAACCGCCATGGTCGCTCATGGAGAAGTCGGTGCCGGCGGGGGTCCGACCGTCGATATTGTCCGACGACCAACCGAAATGCATGCCGGTGTAGAAACCCTCCCATTGCGACACGGACACCGGAGAGGTGACAGGAACATAGGGTGCGGGCGCTTCTGGAAGATCGGCGGCGAGAGCGGGGCCTGCAAGGACGACCATGCCGAAGACGGCTGTTCCAAGACCACGCATCCAAATCACCTCGAGCTTCCGCGAACTTCGCAATCGAGGGCAGCTATCTTCCCCGCAGGATCAGGCGTCAATTGAACGAGCCTGCCGAGGTGCAGTTCACGAAACGGTGTTGCCGATCGGCCATAGAGCCCGGGAAGGCGGTCGGTGAATATTCCGGGCTGGTCCTTTGTGCAGTACGGGGCCTGCGGTTTTCGCAAGCCCCGAGGTCGCGAGCCCCGGCATTCGTGGAGGCCTTCGATCAGTTTCCGCGTAGATACGAGAAGACAGCGCGGTTGAATTCCGCCGGCGCTTCGACGGCCGACAAATGCGCTGCGTGCACGATCTCCTTGCGGGCGCCTACGATGTTGTCGGCAATAAGTTCGCCGTCCTGGGGAGGTGTCGAGGGATCACTGTCGCCGATGAGGATGAGAACGTCCGCCTCGATCGCCGACAGGGTTGGACGCAGATCCATGTCGCGGATCGCGGCGCAGCAGCCGGCATAGCCATCGGGTTCGGTTGCCCGGATCTGCTCTGCGATGCGCTCCACTTCATCGGGATTGTCGCGGCGAAAGGTGGCTGTGAACCAGCGTTCGGTGACGCCGTCGACCAGGGCTTCCATGCCGTTGTCAGTGACGGCCTTGATGCGCTCGTTCCAGAGGTCGGCTGGTGGCATATGGGCGGACGTGTTGCACAAAGCGAGTTTGCCAAATCGCGCCGGGTGATCGCGCGCCAGGACGATGCCGGTCATACCGCCCATGGAGAGGCCGCAGAAATCGGTCTTGTCGATCTTCAAAAGGTCCAAGAGCTCGACGACGTCCTGGCCGAGGCGTTCCATGGAGAAGGCGTCTGCCGGGATGGGAGAGCGGCCGTGACCGCGCTGGTCGTAGCGGATGACCCGAAAACTGGTCTCCGCCTCGTCGACCTGGGCGTCCCACATGGCGAGATTGGTGCCGAGCGAATTGGAAAAGACGAGGGGCGGCGCCGAGCGGTTGCCGGCTTCCTCATACCAGATGCGGGCTCCATCGCTTAACTCACAAAACGGCATTCGGATTCTCCTTTGCGCGATTGTCGTGGAACGAGAGGGGTTTGGCAGGCAGGTCTAAGAGTTTGATTCCGCTTTAAGCCGCCGGCGAAACGATTCCTCTCGTCGCTCGGGCCGGTCGCAGACTTAGGCTTCGCCTGCGGCAGAGGAAAGGCGGCTGGGGCGTTTTCATCAGGCGGATGGTCTGGGGAGCGGCTTGATCTATACTGGTAGCGAGAGCCCAAGCCGATAGGAGCCCCATGTCCGTCCGACCCTTGCCGCAATCGATCGACGAGACGCTCCAGCTTTTGAACGGTGCCGGATATGTCACCGACCGCTCGCTCGCGACCGTCCTCTTCCTGTCTCTCAAGATGGGCCGGCCACTCTTCCTGGAGGGGGAGGCAGGCGTCGGCAAAACGGAAATCGCCAAGGTCTTGTCGCAGACGCTCGATCGCCGCCTGATCCGACTGCAATGCTATGAAGGCCTCGATGTTGCGAGCGCGGTCTATGAGTGGAACTACACGGCGCAGATGATCGAGATCAGGCTCGCGGAGGCCGCCGGTGATAGCGACCGGCGCATGCTTGCGGAGGATGTGTTCTCCGAGCGGTTTCTCATCAAGCGTCCGGTCCTGCAGGCGTTGGAGCCGGATCTGAACGGGCCGCCGATTTTTCTCATCGACGAACTCGACCGTGCCGACGAGGCATTCGAAGCCTTTCTCCTGGAAGTTCTGTCCGACAATCAGGTCACGATCCCCGAGATCGGGACGATCCGCGCGCCCGAACCGCCGGTCGTCGTCGTCACCACCAACCGCACACGTGAGATCCACGACGCTTTGAAGCGGCGCTGCCTTTATCACTGGGTCGATTATCCGGACGCCGAGCGGGAGCTGCGCATCGTCAACGAGCGCGTGCCGGGCGTGCGCGAGCGGCTTGCCCGCGAGGTCGTCGGCTTCGTTCAGCGGCTGCGTCGGGAAGATCTGTTCAAGAAGCCGGGTGTTGCGGAGACGCTCGATTGGGCGAGCGCGCTCACCGAGCTCAACATGGTGGCGCTCGATCCGGAGGTGATTTCCGATACGCTTGGCGTGCTTCTCAAATACCAGGACGATATCGGCCGGATCGAGGGAAGCCGCTCGAAGCAGCTTCTGGACGAGGCGCGGGCCGAGCTCGCCGCTGCCGAGTGAGGGACGGGTAGCGCCGTGACGGAGACAGGCGGCAAGATCGCCGACAACATCGTCTATTTTGCCCGGGCGCTGCGGCGCGCGGGCCTACCGGTCGGCCCCGCTGCGGTCGTCGATGCGATCCGTGCGGTCGAGGTTGCGGGCATTTCTTCGCGCGACGACTTTTATTGGACCCTGCATGCGGTTTTCGTGAACAAGCGTGCCGATCGCCCGGTTTTCCATGAAGCTTTCGAGCTGTTCTGGCGCGAGCGCGGGCTCGTGGAGAAGATGCTCGAGCTCTTGTCGCCGGTGGCCCCGCCACGGCCCGCGCAGACTGGAAAGCCGAAGCCTGGGCAGCAGCGTGTCGAGGAGGCGATGCAGGCGCTGAAAGAGCGCCGCGAGGAAGAGGTCTTTCCCGAAATCGAGATCGATGCACGCATGACGGTGAGCGAGAAGGAGATTTTGCGCCGCAAGGATTTCGCGCAGATGAGCGCCGAGGAGATCGCCTCCGCGATGCGTGCGCTCGCCTCTCTGCAGTTTCCCGACGATCAGATCGTGACCCGGCGGCTTGTCGCTGCGACACGGGGCAAGGTCGATCCGCGCCGGACGGTCCGTGCCACCATGCGTTCGGCCGGCGATCTGATCCTGCCGCAGGCGCGCAAGCGGAAAGTGCAGGAGCCGCCGCTCGTGGCGCTTGCCGACATTTCCGGTTCGATGAGCGAATATTCCCGTGTGATGCTGCATTTCCTGCATGCGCTGTCGTCGCGCCGGAAAGTTCACTCGTTCCTTTTCGGTACGCGGCTCAGCAACGTGACGCGGCAACTGCGCTACAAGGATCCCGACGAGGCGCTTGCAGGCTGCTCCGAGGCGGTCGTCGACTGGTCGGGCGGCACGCGTATCGCCGACGCGCTGCACGTCTTCAACCGCGATTGGTCGAGGCGGGTGCTCGGGCAGGGCGCGACGGTGCTTTTGATCACCGACGGGCTGGAGCGCGAAGAGGGGGCGGATCTCGGGGCGGAGGCAGCGAGGCTAGGCCGCTCCTGCCGTCGCCTGATCTGGCTCAATCCGCTCCTGCGTTTTGAACAATTCGAGGCCAAGGCCCGTGGCATTCGCGCGATCCTGCCCCATGTCGATGACTTTCGGCCGGTGCATTCGTTGGGGGCGATCGAGGATCTGGTGAAGGCCTTGTCGACACCGGCCAAGAGGCCGCGCCCGGCATTGAGCCGGGCCGCCTGAGGGAGAGGACCATGGCAGAGATGTTGGAACACGACGCGCTTGCCACAGCTGAAGCCTGGCGTGCGGCCGGACGGAAGGTGGCGCTCGCCACCGTCGTCGAGACCTGGGGTTCGGCGCCGCGGCCTGTCGGCAGCCACCTCGTCATCGACGAAGAGGGCAATTTCGAAGGCTCGGTTTCGGGAGGCTGTGTCGAAGGCGCCGTCGTCGGCGAAGCGCTCGAGCTTCTGGAGAGCGGGGCGACGAAAATGCTTGAATTCGGCGTTGCCGATGAGACGGCCTGGCGGGTCGGTCTCTCCTGCGGAGGCCGCATCCGCGTCTTCGTCGAACCGGTGGCGTGATGGAGCTGTCGCTTCTCAAGGCGCTCAACGAAGAGCGCGCCGCCCGCCGCGCCGCCGTCCTCGTCACCGATACGGCAAGCGGCGAGGCACGTCTCGTCAAAGAGAGCGAGGCTGCGGGAGATCCGCTCGCGGGGGAGATTTCAAGGCGTCTTCGCTCCGGCCGATCCGGGATGCTGGAGGATGGCCGGACTTTTCTGACCGTTGCGGTGCCGCCGCCACGGCTCGTCGCGATCGGGGCCGTGCATATCAGCCAGGCCCTGGCGCCGATGGCGAAACTTGCGGGCCTCGACGTCACGATCATCGATCCGCGCACGGCCTTTGCGACGGAAGAGCGGTTCCCGGGTGTTTCGCTCATCGCGGAATGGCCTGAAGAGGCGCTCAAAAGTATCCCCTTCGATGCCTATACGGCGGTCGCGGCGCTCACCCATGATCCGAAGATCGACGATTTCCCGCTGCGGGAGGCGCTCGCCGCCGGCTGTTTCTATGTCGGGGCTCTCGGGAGCCGGAAGACGCACGGCAAGCGTGTGGAGCGGCTTCTCGAAGCCGGTGTCGGCTCAGCCGATGTCGAGCGGATTCATGCGCCGATCGGTCTCGACATCGCTGCGGCCTCGCCGGCCGAAATCGCCGTCGCCGTTCTTGCGGAAGTGATCGCGGCGCTCCGCAAGGGCCCGTCGATGGCACGTGAGGCCGCTTGAAGTTCGGCCCGATCGCGGTCGCAGAGGCCGAGGGTACGATCCTGGCTCATAAGATCCGGGCAGGCGACCTGTCGCTGAAGAAGGGCGCGCGGCTGAATGCCGAGGACATCGCACGGCTTCAAGCTGCCGGGATCTCTGCGGTCATTGCGGCGCGGCTCGATGCAAGCGACCTCCATGAAGATCAGGCCGCCGAACGCATCGCCCGCGCGATTGCCGGCGGGCATCTCCGCATCGAGGCGCCGTTCACCGGACGCTGCAATCTTCACGCCGAAGTCTCTGGAGTCTTTAGAGTCGACAAAGATCTGATCGACGCCCTCAACCGGATCGATCCGGGGCTGACGGTGGCAACGCTTGCGCCGTTCGAAGCGGTCGAAGCGGGCCGCATGATCGCGACGGTGAAGATCATCCCCTTCGCACTCTCTGAAGAGGTTCTCGAGACGGCCGAGAGGCTTCTCGCGAGCCATGAACCGCCCTTATCCGTGGCGGCGTTCCGTCCTTGCCGGGTCAGCCTCGTTTCGACATGCCTGCCATCGACGCAGGCGAAGATGCTCGACAAGACGCGGCGTGTGCTGGAAGCCCGGCTCGAGAAGGCGGGGGCGAGCCTCACCGACGAGACGCGCGTCGCGCATGTGACCCAAGCATTGGCGGAGGCGTTGCGGAAGCCGGCGTCGGAAGGTGCGGATATCATCGTCGTTTTCGGGGCGTCCGCGATCACCGATCAGAACGACATCATCCCGGCCGCGCTCCGTATGGCCGGCGGTCGCGTTCTGCATTTCGGCATGCCGGTTGATCCGGGCAATCTTCTCCTCATTGGCGAACTTGGCGGCCGCCCTGTGATCGGGGCTCCCGGTTGCGCCCGCAGCCCGAAGGAGAACGGATTCGACTTTGTGCTGAATCGCTTCCTGGCGGGACTTGAGGTCAGGCCTGAAGACATCATGGGTATGGGGGTCGGGGGTCTGTTGTCGGAGATCGTATCGCGGCCGCAACCTCGTCAGCCGTCCGAGGGGGATGGCGGCGTGGCCGCCATCGTGCTCGCGGCCGGGCGTTCGCGGCGTATGGGCGGTCCGAACAAGCTTCTCGCCCGGTTCGACGACGTGCCGCTCGTGCGTCGCACCGTGGAGACGGTCACAGCTTCCGGCGTCTCGGAGGTCGTGGTGGTCACCGGCCATATGCGCGAGGCAGTGGAAGAGGTCCTTGAAGGAAGCGGAGCGCGCCTCGTTCACAATCCCGATTTTGCCGAAGGGCTCGCAAGCTCTCTGCGGGTCGGATTGCGCGCCTTACCGGAGGGCGTGTCGGGTGCGCTCATCGTGCTTGCCGATATGCCGGGGCTGACACGCGAAGCGATTGTCCAGATGCTCGCCGCCTTCGAGCCCGACGCCAGCCGCAGCATCGTGCTTGCGACCGCGTCCGGAAAACACGGCAATCCGGTTCTCTGGGCGCGCCGCTATTTTGACGAGTTGTTGCAGGTGAGCGGTGACACCGGCGGCCGGCATGTGATCGGGCTTCATCCCGACGACGTCTTTGAGGTCGAGATCGGCGCGGCCGCGCGGCTCGACGTCGACACGCCCGAGGCACTTGAGGCTGCCGGTGGCGTGATCGATCCGGCACGCGAAGGTTGATCCTGGTCATGGCGCGGTTCGGAGCTGTGGCTATCCTGCGCTCATGAGGGGATCGATCGCATTGGCGGGTCTGCTTTTGCTGGCAACGGCGCAGGGCGCTGCGGGCCAGAACATCGCCCGCGGCGAAGCGCTGGCCGAAGAGTATTGCTCCCGCTGTCACGCCGTCGGATCGACGGGCACGAGCCCGATGCCGCCCGCACCAGCCTTCCGCGATCTGTCCGAGCGCTATCCGATCGACACATTATGGGAAGCGCTTGCCGAGGGCATCGTGACCGGCCACCCGGCCATGCCGGAATTCCGCTGGCCGCCTGCCGATATCGACGATATTCTTGGCTATATCACCTCGATCCAGCCGTCGGAGGACGGTCCGGCTGCTGGCAGCACTCCTGAGTGAAGGCTGCTAAGCCATTGTTCGACATTATGATTTCGACCAAGGGCTAGTAGACTTTTAATCTATGAGACGCAATCATTGCACCTCCTGATCCAGGAGGAGAGCATGCAGCAAAGTCGCGAGGAGAGTGATCTCGGCCTTCAGCTCGCCGGTTACGGCCTGACCACCGCCAACGTTCTCTACTACATGCCGGAGCGCCCGAAGCTCATTCAAAGCTTCGTCTGGCAGTTCTACGATGTGGCACCTGACCATCCGCGGCTGGAGCGCTTCCTCGACTACTGGCGGCGCGAGATCGATGCGGCCATCCATTCGGTTGAGATTGCCCATGAGCGTCTGATCAAGCCCTCGGAATGGCGTCTCGCGACCTTCGAAGGGCGGCTCAACTAATCTCGAAAGGGATTGTGAGGCGCGTGGCGCTCCCTTGACTTTCCAGTGGCTGGAACCCTTATCCAGCAGGAAAGCGTGGGAGTTGGCGCATGAATATCGGCGATGCGGCGCAGGCCTCCGGCCTGCCCCCCAAAACGATCCGCTATTACGAGGATATCGGGCTCGTACAGCCGGACCGGCGCGGCAACAATTACCGCGACTATTCCGATACCCACGTCCACAATCTGCAATTCCTGGCGCGCGCCCGCTCTCTGGGTTTTTCCATCGAGGAATGCCGTCAGCTTCTGTCTCTCTACGGAGACCGCTGCCGGGCGAGTGGCGACGTGAAGGCGATTGCGATCCGTCATATCGGTGAGATCGAGCGCAAGATCGCCGAACTTCAGGCGATGCACGATACGCTGTCGAACCTCGTCGAGGCCTGCCATGGCGACCATCGGCCAGATTGCCCGATCCTGCAGGATCTGGCCGGGGACCGGACATGACGCCGAAGGCGGTTTCCTTTGTCGTTCTGGGCCTTGCGATCGCCGCTTTCCTGGCCATCCGGGCGTTCGTGGCGGGGGACGGTGATGTTCGGGTCGCGAACGTCAAAGTGCCGGAGCTTTCGTCCGACGCTGAGACGGGCAGGGCGCTCTTTGCGGAGAACTGCGTCGCCTGTCATGGCGAGAATGCCGCGGGGACAGAAGCCGGGCCGCCTCTCGTGCATGCGGTCTACGCGCCTGAGCATCACAGCGATCAGGCGTTTCAGCTTGCCGTGGCGCGCGGCGTGAGCGCGCATCATTGGAGCTTTGGCAACATGGCGCCGGTAGAAGGTCTGTCTCAGACGGAGGTGGACAAGATCGCCGCCTATGTGCGCGAATTGCAGCGCGCGAACGGGATTTTGTGAGCGCCGACGACGCAGCCGTTACATCAGCCCCATGCCGCGGAAGCTCGCATGCCCGTCGCGGCCGATGATGATGTGATCGTGCACGGTCACCCCCAAAGGCTTGCCGACGTCGATGAGCGTCTTCGTCATCTGAATGTCGGCCCGAGACGGTGAGGGGTCGCCGGACGGGTGGTTGTGCACCAGAATGAGGGCGGTCGCCGAGAGTTCGAGGGCGCGACGCATCACTTCCCGGGGATAGACCGGGGTGTGGTCGACCGTGCCCCTCTGCTGCACTTCGTCGGCGATGAGTGCGTTCTTCTTGTCGAGGAACAGGATGCGGAACTGCTCACGATCCTCAAACGCCATCGTCGTGCGGCAATAGTCGAGAAGCGTCGACCAAGAGCCAAGAACCTGACGGCTTCTGACTTCGTGACGACCAAGACGTTCGGCGAAGGCGCGCATCAATTTCAGCTGCAGGATGACGGCGTCGCCGACGCCATCGATTTCCTTCAGGCGTGTCGGCGATGCCGCCAGAACTTCTCCGAGCGAACCGAAGGTGGCGAGCAGAGCCTTGGCGATCGGCTTGGTGTCGCGCCGGGGCAGGGCGCTGAAGAGGGCGAGCTCCAAAAGCTCGTAATCCGCCAGCGCGTCGGCTCCTGCCTCGCGAAAACGGTTGCGCAGACGGTCTCGGTGGCCGTGATAATGGACCTGGCCGGGGCCGGCTTCTTCGAAATCAAAGCCCACGGAGGTCTCAGGGCCGGCCGTAGCCGGCCGGCGACAGCGTGAAGATTTCCACCCCGTCCTCCGTAACGCCGACGGAATGCTCGTATTGTGCGGTGAGAGATCTGTCGCGCGTGACCGCCGTCCAGCCGTCGTTCAGGAGTTTGACGTGCGGACGGCCGAGATTGATCATCGGCTCGATCGTGAAGATCATCCCAGGTTCGAGCGCGAGCCCTTCGCCGGGACGCCCGTAATGCAGGATATTCGGCGGCTCGTGGAAGGCCAGCCCGACGCCGTGGCCGCAGAAATCGCGCACGACCGAACAGCGCTCGGCTTCCGCGTAGCTTTGGATGGCGTGACCGATATCGCCGAGCGTCGCGCCGGGTTTCACCGCGTCGATCCCGCGCATCAGGCACTCATAGGTGACCTCCATCAGCCGTTCAGCCGCCCGCTTGATCTGGCCGACCGCGTACATGCGGCTTGAATCGCCATGCCAGCCGTCGAGGATGAAGGTGACATCGATATTGGCGATGTCTCCCTCTTTGAGTGGTTTATCGTTGGGAATGCCGTGGCAGACGACATGATTGAGCGAGATGCACGAGGCCTTGCGGTAGCCGCGATAATTGAGCGTTGCCGGGAGTGCATCATGCTGAAGCGCGAAATCGTAAACGAAATCGTCGAGCTCTTGCGTGGTGACGCCCGGTTTGACGCGCTCGGTCAATTCATCGAGGCAGGTGGCAGCGAGCTGACCGGCCCGGCGCATGCCGACAAAACCTTCCTCGCCGTAGGTATGGATGGAGGCCTTTTCGCGCTGGCCTGAAAGTGCGTTCTGCATAGGATGGAACCGTCCTTATTCGGCGACAAGCTAGCCGATTGAGGCGCCCCTTTTAAAGGGGAGATGGAGTATTTCGCCTTCCATATGGGGAAGGGGCGGGCGGCAAGCCAGATTGGACTTGCCGGCGGCTACGACAAAGGGCACTCAGTCTCAATGAGCGAGATCGAAGCGAGTATCGCACACCCGACCCTGGCCGCGCCTCGGGCAGCCATGCTGGTGATCGGCGACGAGATCCTGTCGGGGCGCACCAAGGACAAGAATATCGGCACGCTTGCCGATTTCTGCACCGACCTCGGGATCGATCTGGAGGAAGTGCGGATCGTCGGCGATCAGAAGCATGCGATCGTGGCGGCGCTGAAGGCGCTGTCGGCGGCGTATGACATCGTCTTCACCTCCGGCGGTATCGGGCCGACGCATGACGACATCACGGCGGATGCGGTTGCGAGCGCGTTCGATCGTCCGCTCATTCATCATCCCGAGGCGGTTCGGATCCTGCGGGAGCGGGCCGAGGCGCGCGGTTGGGAGCTGAACGAGGCGCGCCTCAGAATGGCGCGGACGCCGGAAGGCGCCGACCTCATCGCCAATGCGGTCTCGGGCGCCCCCGGCTTCAAGATCGGCAACGTCTATGTGATGGCGGGCGTGCCGGCTGTGATGGAGGCAATGCTTGCGGCACTTGCGCCCATACTGCCGCATGCCGCGAAGATCATGTCTGTGACGATCGAGGCGGGACGCGGGGAAGGAGAGATCGCTGATTGGCTCTCCGACCTTCAGGACGAGCACCCGGAGGTGCGTTTCGGTTCCTACCCCTACCAGGACGGAAGGCGCTTCACGACCCGCATCGTGATCCGCTCACGGGATGGAGAGGCGCTAAAAAAGGCAGCCGAGGCCGTGGAAAGCCGCCTGCAAAGCGGATAAGAGGCCGGAAAGAACGAGAGAGATATGGTGCAAGAAAAGGCCTTCCCGGTTTCCTGGGAGCAGTTTCATCGCGACGCGCGGGCGCTGACCTGGCGGCTCGCCGGCGCCGGCCCCTTCGAGGCGATCGTGTGCATCACGCGGGGCGGGCTCGTGCCGGCGGCCGTCGTGTCGCGCGAACTTGAAATCCGGCTGATCGAGACGGTCTGTGTCGCGTCCTATCACGACTACAAGACCCAGGGCACGACCGAGGTGCTGAAGCCGATTTCGGAGCAGGTGCGCCATCTCGGCGGGGCGGGCGGCAAGGGTGTCCTCATCGTCGACGACCTCGTCGACACCGGAAAGACTGCCGCCATCGTGCGAGAAATGTTGCCGGATGCGCATTTCGCTACGGTCTATGCAAAACCCAAGGGGCGCCCGCTGGTCGATACGTTCGTTACGGAAGTGTCCCAGGATACCTGGATTTATTTCCCGTGGGATCTGGGGCTGAGCTTCCAGCCGCCGATCTCCGGCGCACCCAGCTGACGCCACGCGCGCAGGCGACATCTTGCTTCGGTATCAACCTATCCTGGCGATAACCGGCCTCCTTCTGGTGGCGCTGGGCGTGGTGATGATTCTGCCGGCCCTCGTCGATCTTTCGGCTGGCAATCCCGACTGGATGGTGTTTGCACTCTCAGGCGTCGTGACGGCCCTCGTCGGTGCGGTCTTCGCCATCGCGGGACGCGAGGACGAGCCGGTCGGTCTCAACCTCAAGCAGGCCTTCATTCTCACCACCGTCCTGTGGTTCGTACTGCCGGGGTTCGCGGCTCTGCCGTTCCTCGGCCTCGATGTCGATTATGCGGACGCCTTCTTCGAGACGGTCTCCGGCATGACGACGACGGGTTCCACCGTCCTCACGGGCCTCGACAGTCTGCCGCCCGGCATTCATCTCTGGCGCTCGCTCCTGCAATGGATCGGCGGCGTCGGCATCGTCGTCATGGCCATCATCATGCTGCCGTTCCTGAAGGTCGGCGGTATGCAGCTCTTCCACGCGGAAAGCTCCGACCGTTCGGAGAAGGTGCTGGCAAAGTCGTTCGATCTCGCCGCCTGGATCGGCGGCATCTATGTCGGTCTGACGCTCCTCTGCGCGCTCGCCTATGCGGCCGGCGGCATGACCTTCTTCGATGCGATCTGCCATGCGATGACGACGCTCTCGACCGGCGGCTTTTCGACCCACGACGCGTCCTTCGGTTATTTCGGCGACAATCCGGAGCTTCTTTGGACGGGCAGCTTCTTCATGCTGGCGGGGGCCATGCCGTTCGTCGCCTATATCGGCGCTTTGCGTGGCCGGCCGTATGAGATCTTTCGCGATCCCCAGGTGCGGGCGCTGGTCGGTCTCCTGGTGATCGTGTGTACGGGCCTTGCGTTCCAATTGACGCTGACGGGCGAGTTCACGTTCGGCCAGGCTCTGCGGCACTCCACCTTCAACGTCGTTTCCGTGGTGACGACGACCGGCTATGCCTCGCTCGATTACACGCAGCTCGGCACCTTTTCGGTCGGGCTCTTCTTCGTGCTCACCTATGTGGGAGGCTGCACCGGGTCCACGGCCGGCGGCATCAAGATCTACCGTCTCGTTATCCTGTGGGAGATCATCCGGCGCCAGATCCGGCTTCTCGCCCATCCTTCGCGCGTCGATCCGCTGCGCTATGCCGGTCGTCGTATCCCGGCCGATGTTCCGCCCTCGGTTCTGGCTTTCCTGACGCTTTATGTCGGGACCACGGTGATCATCACGATGATTCTCGCGGCGCTCGGCCTCGACTTCGTCACCGCCATTTCCGCGGCGGTGACTGCGGTCGGCAATGTCGGTCCTGGGCTTGGCGAGATCGTGGGCCCGGCTGGCAATTTCGGGTCGCTTCCCGACGCCGCTAAGATCGCGCTCACCTTTGCGATGGTGCTCGGGCGACTGGAGCTCTTCACGGTCCTGGTGCTTTTCGACCCGGCCTTCTGGCGCTGGTGAGACGCCTCTTGCCGGCCGTCATAAGCCCGGCTAGGCAAAAGTGCTACGCGCGGGCGT
Organism: Afifella sp. JA880; assembly: GCF_025379905.1. NCBI lineage: Bacteria > Pseudomonadati > Pseudomonadota > Alphaproteobacteria > Hyphomicrobiales > Afifellaceae > Afifella > Afifella sp. JA880. The sequence continues at coordinate 44,327 of NZ_JAOANH010000002.1, read as the reverse complement.
GGCGGAATAGGTAGACGCAAGGGACTTAAAATCCCTCGGTTGGAAAACCATGCGGGTTCGAGTCCCGCCGCCCGCACCATTCTGCCATGTCAGTTCTCTGCTCCCCCTTGTTGGAAAGGGCAGGGACCGGGCCGCTCGATCTCAAGCCGTGATGTCGTAGAAGGCCAAAGAAAAACCCGCCGGCCGGAGCCGACGGGTCGTGTCTGTCTGAGTGAACGCTGGGTGCTTACTGCACGCCTTCGTATTCCGGCGCGTCTTCCAGCTGATTCTCGGTGGCATTGATCGAATAGCGGGTTTCGCCGTTCGCATCCTTCTGGACGTTGAGCGTGTCATACTCAACCGCAACCGGCTTCTCGCCGATGCCCAGGAAGCCGCCGACATCGATGATCACAGCGCGGACATCGCCATTCTGGCCGACAATCACATCGTCGATATCACCGACGCTCTCGTCGTTGGTGCCATAAACAGTGGCGCCCATAATGTCCTCGGCACTCATGCCGCTCGGCTGTGCACCACCCGGAACGGACTTGCTCGAAGCCATGTCGTTCTGATCGCGCGAAGCGGTGGTCATCGATCCCGCGCCGGCACTTTCATTTGTGCCCGATGTGGTCGTGTCGGTCTGACGGTTCTGTGCCGTCTGGGAGCCCGACGTATCGGCATTCATGTCGCTGGTGTTGCTTGCGACATCTCCATCCTGGCCCGACATATCCCACTTCGGCGCGTTCTCCAGTTCGGCCCGCGTCATCGGGATCGTGAGGCGCGGCTCATCCTCGTTCGATGCCTGGGTCATTTCGACCTGGTCGAATTTGACGGCCACAGGCTTCTCGCCCACGCCGAGGAACCCGCCCACATCGATCACGATCGAATCGATCTTGCCGTTGTCTGCAAGGATGACATCGTCGATTTCGCCGACGCTCTGCTGCTGAGCGTCCGGGTTGGCGGCGAGCTGGTTATTCTGGCCGCTCTGCCCAGTACCCGTGGAGCCGTCGCCAGTCGCCGAAGCCGGACGGTTCGTCGCCATTTGTTGGCTGGTGCTATCGCCGGAAGCCGTTCCATTCGTGCCCATGGCCGTCGTCTGGCCGCTGGCGTCGGTCTGGACCTGGTCCTGCATATCAGTCACGGGTTCGCCGCTCGCCATAGTGTCGCTCTCGCCCATGGCTCCGCTCGCCTGACCGCTGTCAGTGTTGTTCTGCAGGGCCTGCTGCTGACGCTGACGCGCTTCACTGCCGCTGGAACCCGCACTCATCGCATCCTGACCCGTGGTCGACGAGTAGACTTCCCGTCCGAGCCAGTCGCTCAGGCGGGTTTCGCCCTGCTCCGGTTGCGCAAACGCGGTCTGACGATCCTGGCCGCTCATTGCGCTGTCGTTGGTCGTCTTTGTGCTCGAGGCTGTCTGCTGCGACTGATCCTTCGTCATGGCCCCGCTTGCAGCGCCAGCCGAAGAGGCGGTCGTCGCGGAGGCATCCGTGGAGCTCGCGCTGTCGTTGCCGCCTTCTTTCTGCATATTCGCATAGCTGCGCTGGTTGTCGTTCTCCTGGAACTCAGGAGCGTTCTTCAGTTCTTCCTCGGTGGCATCCACGACCAGGCGCATTTCGCCATTCTGATCCTGGGTCACCTGGAACTGATCGTAATCCAGGGCGACTTCTTTTTCGCCGAGGCCGAGAAAGCCGCCGACGCCGATAATAGCGGCAGTGATGTTGCCGTTCTCGTCGACGAGAAGATCGTCGATATCGCCGACTTCTTCAGCGTCCGGTCCGGCCGAGGAGTAGACGGTCTGGCCCATCCAGGATGAGGCGAGATCCTCGCCCTGCTTCTGCTGCGTCTTGACGCCCTGGGTGGTGGACTGAGCCTGCGTCGTCTCGTTCTGAGTAGCCGGCTGCGTCTGGGCGATCGCGCCGGTGGTCAACAGTGCGGCAATCGCCGTACTCGCCATCAATGTGCGGATCATATAGTAATCTCCTTGCATCTCGGATGCTATTGAGGCCGCGCGGATATGTGTGGAAGCCGTTCGCGCGGCCGTTACCACCCGACAACGTTAAGTGGTCGATCGGGTTCCGATTGCGGAGATGTATTACGCTCCGAAATGCTTAGGCGGTAAAAGAATATAGCCAATCCTGGCGGCGCATCAAAACTTCGCCAGGAAGCGCCAGAAGCGCTGTGTTCCTGAGGCCCGCGACGAGACTGGGCATGGTGTAGATCTGGAGATTGTTCTCCGCCATGGACACAACCTTACGGACGCGTGGCTTGCGCGCAAGCTCGTAGCGAGCGAGTTTTCCAGAGAGCGCTCCGTCGCCTGCGAGCTCGGCGGAAAGCGTCGCGGCATCCTCGATCCCCATCGCGCCTCCCTGAGCGGCTGTCGGCAGCATGGCGTGAGCGGCATCGCCGAGGAGAACAGCACGTCCTTTTGTCCAGGCGAGGCTCGGGTCGACGGTCTGGAGCGGCCAGGGCAGCCATTTGTGGCCTAGGGTCTCAGAGCCGAAAAATGCTGTGAGCTCGGGCGCCGCATGGGAGAGTGCAGGTCCCGATTGGCCGGTCGCTCTTTGCGGCTCGATTGCCACGATGTTGAGGCGTTCGCCCCGCCGGATGGGATAGTGAACAACGTGCCAGCCGGGGCCCATCCATAACGTGGTGCAACTCGTATCGAGCCAGTCGGGCGCGGCCGAGACGTCGATGCTCACGCGCCAGGCGACATGTGTCGAAGAGGAGGGGTCGGCCCCGGAGACGAGCTTTCGGCGTACGACCGAACGAAGCCCGTCTGCTCCGACGACGAGATCGGCGTGATGTTCCGTGCCGGCAGCCTCGAAGGCGACACCGCTCTCTTGCTCGTCAAAAGCCTCCACACCTGCGCCGAGATGAAGGCGCACCGTGGCCTCTTTGCGAACTGCCTTCAAAAGGACGTCTTGCAGGTCGGCGCGATGGATCAGCCAGTAGGGCGCGCCGTAGCGCGCTTGCGCCCATTCTCCCAACGGGAGCGTTGCGAGGAGGTTGAGGCGCTGGCCGTTGCCGATCTGCAGCTTGTCAGGCGCGACGACGCATCTGCCGAGTTCCTCTCCGAGTCCCAGCGCGAGGAGAATCCGGGAGGCGTTGGGCGACAATTGGATGCCGGCGCCCACTTCTTCCAACGTCTCGGCACGCTCGAAAAGATCGAGCTCGAAGCCCCTGCGCGCCAGCGAAAGTGCGAGAGTCAGGCCGGAGATGCCGGCCCCGATGACGGCGATGCGCATTCTATAAGAAAGGGCAGGGACGGGTGCCCATGCTCCCCTCCAGCCTCATTCCTGGTAAACGGCTTCGGTCGGACGCGCCTGCTTCGGGCTGAGCGAACGATCGAGCTTGTAGAGGGTCGAGCAGTACGGGCAGATGATTTCGTGCTCGTCGCCCATGTCGAGGAAAACATGCGGATGGTCAAACGGGGGCAGAGCGCCGATGCACATGAATTCGCTGGCGCCGACCGAAATCGCCTCCACTCCGCCGGTATTATGAAAATGCGGAACCACGTTCTCCGCCATCGTCACTCGTCCTGTGCGCTGTTGCTAGTTTGCGGAACATAGGCGTGCACGGGCGGCGGGCCAATGTCAAAATTCCAGCTCCTCGCGGTGCCGGCTCGTGCATCGCGTTGACCGTCTGCCACATGAAGGGCTAAGCGGCGGCATGATCCATTCGCACGTCCATCCTTCTCATGCCCTCCTTTGAAACGTCAGACGGCGTCGCCATCGCCTATCTCGACCAGGGAGAGGGCGAACCGCTTCTCCTTATCCATGGCTTCGCTTCGAGCCACCGGGTCAACTGGCAGTCCACCGGCTGGGTGTCGGCCTTCAATGAGGCCGGATATCGCGTCATCGCGCCTGACAATCGCGGCCATGGCTGGTCCGACGCACCGCATTCCGCCGACGCCTATGGCATGGACCGGATGGCGCGGGATATGCTGGAGCTTCTCGATCATCTCGGCCTCGAACGAGCCCTCATGATGGGATATTCGATGGGCGCGCGGATCGCCGCGCATCTTGCCGTCGCCGAACCCGAGAAGGTTGAAGCCCTCATCATCGGCGGGCTCGGCGATCAGCTCATCCAGGGGTTCGGCGAGGCTGATGACGTTGCAGCCGGCATGCGCGCCACCTCCATGGACGAGGTCGTTGGCGAGACCGCAAAAGGATTTCGTGTCTTCGCCGAACAGACGGGTTCGGATCTCCTGGCGCTTGCCGCCTGTATGGAGGCGGGCCGCGAGAACCTTACTCCCGATATGCTCGGCAAGCTCACCATGCCTGTGCTCATCGTCGTGGGGTCCGAGGATGAGGTGGCCGGCGATCCGGAAGCGCTGGCAAAACTCATCCCCGGCGCCGAGACCGCGATCATCCCGCGGCGTGACCACATGCGCGCGGTGGGGGACAAGGCGACCAAGGCCGCCGTTCTGGAGTTTTTGGAGAGGCTGCGCAAAGCAGCTTAACGGCGTCAGCGCGTGGTGGGCGATGGGTGCGAACCGGCGCCGATCATGTCGGCGAGCTGTTGACCCCGGGTCGCGCCGGCATATGCTGATTTTCAATGGAAGCTATATAACACGGTGCGTGGTCCGCGAGAGCGGTGGCGAAGGCAGAGAGAGCCTGCAAAACCTCTCTGGCCAACTGGGCGCACCGCACCAGATATCCGGGCGCCGGAGAACCGGATCGTGACGCAGCGAGAGGAGCCGATATGGCTGTCGAACAAACCCGCCTGAGCTCGGGAGCCGAAACGGTCGATCCGGTCTGGGCGCAGCTGCGCCGCGAAGCCGAGGACATCGTCGCCCGCGAGACCGTGCTGGCCGCCTTCATCTATTCGACGATCTTGAACTATCCGCGGCTGGAGGATGCGGTCGCTCACCGTGTCGGCGACAGGCTGCGCCATCCCGGCATTTCGACGGGCCAGATCATCCGGTCCTTCGGCGAGATGTATGAGGATCAGCCGGAACTGTCGGAGGTTCTGCGCATCGATCTGATGGCCGTCTATGACCGCGATCCGGCTTGCGAGCGGCTGATCGAGCCGGTCCTCTATTTCAAGGGTTTCCACGCGATCCAGTCGCACCGGCTGGCGCATTGGCTTTGGCAGCAAGGTCACAAGGATTACGCGCTTTATCTGCAAAGCCGGGCTTCGGAAGTTTTCCAGGTCGATATTCATCCCGCCGTTCCTCTCGGCCGGGGGATCTTCATCGACCACGCGACGGGTATCGTGATCGGCTCCACGGCCGTGATCGAAGACGATGTCTCGATCCTGCAGAACGTGACGCTCGGTGGGACAGGAAAATCCTGTGGCGACCGCCATCCGAAGATTCGTCATGGCGTCCTCATCGGCGCCGGCGCCGAGGTTCTCGGCAATATCGAAATCGGCCATTGCTCGCGTGTGGCGGCCGGCTCGGTCGTGTTGAAACCGGTGCCGCCTATGGTCACGGTTGCGGGCGTGCCGGCGCGAATCGTCGGAAAAGCGGGCCGCGACGAGCCCGGTCGTTCCATGGATCAGCTCTTGCGCGAGGCGGAGCAGGGCAGCGACGACGTTTCCGGCTGAGCCGGTTGAGATCGGCTCCTCGTTATGTCAGGACGGGCCAAACCAAGTTAAAGGGTGTCGCGTTGAGCATCGACGAACTGAAAAAACTCCAGGCCTACCTGCAGAGGCTTTTCGACAACGAGAAGATCCAGGTGAAGGCTCGGCCGCGGAAGGACGATTCGGCGGAGGTGTTCGTCGGCGAGGAATTCGTCGGCCTCATTTTCCGGGACGATGAGGATGAGGATCTCTCCTACAATTTCTCGATGGCGATCCTGGATTTCGACCTGCGCGCCTGACGGCCGTCGAAGACGAATCTGACGGGAAAATGCGGGCGGTCGCGGCGAGCGGCCGCCCGTATCTTATTGCGCCCATCCGAGACGGTTACGATACCTTTCCAGCGATCGCGACGTGCACCTTGATGTGCTTCGTCGTCTTGCGCCGCGGGGAAGCAGGGCCTGAGATCGTGTGTCTCGGACTTGTGGTGGCGGGGCTGTGGAGTGCATGTTCAGGCACGGTGTTTCTCAGTTCCTGGTGGCTGCCCGCACATGAGCATTTATTGTCTGAAAGAACGGAAGCCTGACCTGCCCGAGAGCGGGGCGTATTGGATCGCGCCCTGCGCAAGTGTGATCGGCGACGTGCGCCTGGGAGAAGACGCGAGCATCTGGTTCGGCGCTGTCCTGCGGGGCGACAACGAGCCGATCACCGTCGGCCCTCGTTCCAACGTTCAGGATCTCAGCGTCATCCATACCGATCCCGGGTTCCCCTGCACGATCGGTCGCGATTGCACGATCGGCCACCGCGCCATCCTGCATGGCTGCACGATCGGGGATTTTTCACTCGTCGGGATGGGCGCGATCGTTCTGAACGGCGCCAAGATCGGCCGTTTCTGTCTGATCGGCGCCGGCGCCCTCATCACCGAGGGCAAGGAGATCCCAGATTATTCTCTCGTCGTCGGTTCCCCGGGCAAAGTGGTGCGCACGCTCGACGAGGCTGCGCAGGAGGGCCTGCGGGAATCGGCCGCGAGATATGTCGACAACGGCCGACGCTTTCGGGAATCGCTCGGAGAAATATAGAACGCTCCTGCCTGGCACCCAGAATTTCCCCGCTCGATAAAGCGCCGGCCGGGGACGGGAGAGTTTGGAGGCGACCAGGCTAGGTCAAATTCAGCGTACGCGACCTGTGGCGTCGAGCGGCTGCCAGCGGGAATCGTCGATGGCGACCCACTTCTTCGGATCCGCGATGTCCTGCCGTTTCACGTAACGGTAGCCGGTCTCGCTCCACAGCCGGATATCGGAGACCTTGTTGTCGAGCACGTAGTCGCCGCGATCGGTGCGCACCACGAGCACAGCATGGCCGGCGCCCACTTCGTCGAAAACGACGGCGACCAGAAGGTCGGATGTGGGCCAGCCGCGTGCCACGAGCTGCTTGCGCTTCAGAAGTACGTAATCCTCGCAATCGCCGTAGCCCTGCGGGAGTGTCCAGACTTCTTCCTGCCCATAATATTCTTCGTCCGTCACCGCTTTGACAGTGTCGTTGACGTAATTGTTGACTCGCACAAGATCCTGCCAGCGCGACGGCGTCAGCTGTATGGGCGAGCGGCCGCCATGAACCGCGCATTCGTCCGGAAATGATTTGCAGAAGGCACGATGTCCGATGGGTGGCGAGGCATAGCGTCCCGTGCGCATAACCGGCGCGCTGATGCTGCCCGTGATCCTGATGCCAAGACCGGAGCTTGTCTGTTGGGCCTGGACCTCCGCCGGGGCCGCCACAAAGATGGCGAGGGCAAAAGCTGCCCCAAGCATTGTTCCGGTCACTCTGTTCAACCGCATATCGCGATCCCCCGTTTTGGGAGACCGTATCCCCGGCCGCTTATGCGTGGGCTAAGCGGTTCTTTCGGAGTTTCACGCTTTCGGCAAGCTCTTCTTTACGCTGCCTACCATTTGGTTGAAATCAGGAAGTTTTCCTGAAATTGTCGGCAAGTTGAAGTGCTTTTACATCGGAGTCGATTATCGGTCTGGTTAAAAAGATGTTGTTACGAAGAGGGGCAAAGAGGGGCGTCATAGACTCCCGTCTGTGAAGAACTCTTCCTCGATAATCTGCTCGATCTCTTCTTCCGACATGATGCGCATAAATTCGATGGCGATGCCGTCGCTAAAATGGCGTACGACGCGTCCTCCAAGTCGGCCGAGATTGACGCGGGAGCCGATCGGCGGGCGCTCTGAAATCGCCAGCGCTGCGCCGGTCTTCGACATATCGATGATCTTGCAATCGACCTGCCTGCCGCCGGGCAGGGTGACCCGCGTTTCCGTGGTGGCCGGCACACGCCGCACGGAGCGGCGGTCGTCGCGGAGCTTGAGCACGTCGCGGCGTCCGAGCCAGGCGAGCGTATTCGCGAGCTTTTCCCGTTTGCGCGCAGACGCCGTGATCGTGATGGCGAAGCCATTTTGCGTGTGCCGCGTAATGATGCCTTCGATGCGCCCAATCTGCTCGGCATAGATGATGATCTTCTCGCCGACATTCCCTTTGAGAGGACTGATGATCGCCGCCCCGCCTGCGGAGACGTTGCGCATCTCGCACGGGTTCTCTTCCTGATCCGCAAACATGCAGCGGCCGAGCAGGTTGACCTCGACACGCTCGTGTTGACGACGATTGCCTTCGGGGTCCTCCACGGTGATGTCCACCGTCTCTTCGGGCATGTCAGTGTCTGTGGAAGCGATGGTCATTGCTCGTGAAGCCAGGCGCCTGTGGCAAAACTATCATAATGCAAGTTAACCATCTGTAAGCGTGTGTGGCAGAAAGAAACAGTGTTTTTCCAAGTCTTTTCCTTGCCCGGACGCTCTGTGCTTGCGAAGGGTGAGCCGTAATCCCCCCCGATGCTCCACCTTTTCGCCTGTCTCCGAAGAAGCGACCCGCCCATGCAAGAACGAGAACGAGAGAGAATGTTCAACCTGCCGACGGTCCTCGTATGGACGGTCGGTGCGCTCCTCATCGTGCATGTCATCCGCGCCCTGTTGCCTTACCAGAGCGACGTCGAGGTGCTCATGACGTTCGGCTTCGTGCCGGCACGCTATACGGGTGCGGCTTCATTCCTTCCTGGAGGGATCGCTGCCTGCTTTTGGACGCCCCTCACTTATGCGCTGCTGCACGCCGACTGGCTGCATCTCGGCGTGAACGTTCTTTGGATGCTGAGCTTCGGGAGTGCCGTGGCGCGGCGTTTCGGAGCCTCGCGCTTCCTCGTCCTGCTGCTGGTGACGATCGCCGCGGGTGCGCTCGCGCAGTTTCTGGCGATGCCGGGGAACGAGACCCTCGTCATCGGAGCTTCCGCTGGCGTCTCCGGCATTACGGCTGCGGCCGCGCGTTTCGCCTTTGCGCCGGGCGGTCCTCTGGCGGGGGGAGGCGCGCGCCCGGAAGCCTACCTCGTGCCAGATCCTGGTCTGAGAGCGAGCCTTCTCAATCCGTACTCCGCTTTCTTCATTTTGATGTGGTTCGGCATCAATCTCCTGTTTGGAGTCGGCGGGCAGATGCTCCCGGGTGTGGGAGGCGCGATCGCCTGGCAGGCCCATATCGGCGGGTTTCTCGCAGGCCTTCTTCTTTTTCCTTTTTTCGATCCGGTCGGACGCCAAACTCGTTCATAGGCTCCTAGGAATCTTGGTTCTTTGAGAAAACTCGATCTCAGAAGAGTTCAAACTTATGCCGTCTCGCCCTAGGATACCGATAAGCGGACGAAACAAACGTTCGCATTCGGGCAAATGTCCGCATTCGGGGAGGACTAGATATGCATGTACGGCAATTGCTGGAGAGCAAAGGCAATGACGTCGTGACGTGCCGGCCGCAGATGAGCCTGCACGAAGTCGCCGTCACATTGTCAGAACATCGTATCGGCGCGGTCGTCGTGACCGAGGACGCGGCCATCAAAGGTATTTTGTCGGAGCGCGACATCGTCTCTGCTGTCGCCCGCGAGGGGGCGGGGGCGCTCAGTCAGCCGGTGGCCAATTTTATGACGGCGCGCGTGCGGATCTGCCGAATGCATCATACGACCGACGATCTCATGGAAATGATGACCAATGAGCGGTTTCGCCATCTGCCCGTCGAGGAGGATGGCAAGCTCGTCGGGATCATCTCGATCGGGGACGTAGTCAAACGTCGGATCGCCGAGGTGCAGAACGAAGCCGAAGCGATCCGGGAATACGTGACGCAAGGATGATCGGAACGCCTAATCGCGAATGCGGAGGCGCAGTCCCTCGGGCGTTGCCTCCGCGGTGCGGTAAAAGCAGCCGGTGCGGCCGGTGTGGCAAGTCCTGGCGCGATCGGCGACCGCAACGCGCGCGAGAAGGCAATCCTGGTCGCAGTCGATCCTGAGTTCGATCAGCTTCTGGATGGCGCCAGAGGTCTCGCCCTTCTTCCACAGGGAGTTCCGAGAGCGGCTGAAATAGTGCACCTCGCCAGTGGCGAGCGTGAGATCGATAGCCTCGCGGTTCATCCACGCCATCATCAGGACGTCGCCGCTTTCGGCATCCTGGGTGATGCAGGGCAGGAGGCCCGCTTCGTTGAAGCGGGGCCGGAAGTCCTGCGTCTCTTCGATGGCGACCTCGGGAGAGGCCGTTGCTTGATCATCCTTCATCGACACCGGCGTCCGTGATCAGCGGCCTGTCGGACGCACGAGATTGAGGAATTTTTCGCGTTCGGCTGCCTCTTCATGGAAGAGGCCGGTGAAGCGCGACGTCATGGTGGACGAGCCCTGCTTCTGCACGCCACGCATCGACATGCACATATGTTCGGCTTCCACCATCACCGCGACGCCGCGCGGGCTCAAAGCGTTTTCGAGCGCATCGGTGATCTGAGCCGTCATCGTCTCCTGCGTTTGCAGGCGGCGCGCAAAGGCTTCCACGACGCGAGCCATCTTCGACAGCCCGACGACGCCGTCGTTCGGGTAATAGGCGATATGCACATGCCCGAAGAAGGGGAGCATGTGATGCTCGCAATGCGAATAGAAGGCTATGTCGCGGACCAGCACCATGTCGTGATAGCCGCCCACATCCTTGAAGGTGCGCGCGAGCAATGTCCCCGGATCCTGGGGGTAGCCGGCGTAAAGCTCCTCATAAGCCGAAACCACGCGCCGCGGCGTGTCGCGCAGACCCTCGCGGTCGGGGTCGTCCCCGAGCCAGGCGATCAGCGTTCGCACGGCAGCTTCTGCCTCCTCGCGGCTTGGCCTTCGACCCGCCACCGCGGCCGAGGAGAAGAGCTTCAACGTGCTGTCCATCTTGCGTCCTTTCGAGACGTGCCGGCCGCTCTCGGGTGGAGGTGTGACGCCGGCCTGTCGAACCTATATAAGGCGAAGTAATGATTTTGCCCAAGCTCGGCCACCCCCCGAGCGGAGTGACCTATGATCGACGACGTCTATAACGCCAAAATTCTGGAATTCGCAGGGAACATTCCCCGCATCGGACGGCTCGCCGATCCCGACGCGAGCGCCAAGGCGCATTCGCGGTTGTGCGGCTCGACGGTCACCGTCGATCTCAAGCTGGAGGATGGCCGGATCGCGGATTTCGCGCATGAAGTGAAGGCCTGTGCACTTGGCCAGGCGTCTTCCTCCATCATGGCGCGGACGGTGATCGGTTCGACGCCCGACGAGCTGCGGCAGGTTCGTGAGGAAATGCGCGCCATGCTCAAGGACAACGGGCCGTCGCCGCAAGGCCGCTGGGCCGATCTTCGTTTTCTCGAGCCGGTGCGCGATTATAAGGCGCGGCATGCCTCGACGATGCTGACATTCGACGCCGTCGTCGATGCGCTCGATCAGATCGAGGCGGCGGGCCACGCAGGTTCGTCCTCGTTCGAGAAGGGGCAGAGCCGGAAAGCGGCCGGCGCCGGTCAGGCCGCGTGACGCTATGGAGAGGGCCGAAGGATCAGAAGGCGGTCGGCTGAAGCCGCGGCGTTTCTCGCCCGTCGCCAGTGGTCTCCTCGGACTGATCAGGATTTATCAGCTCTCGCTGTCCTCGATCATGGGCCGCACGTGCCGGCATTTGCCGAGTTGTTCGGAGTATACGAGCGAGGCGATCCGCACCTTCGGCGCCTGGCCAGGGCTTTGGATGGGGCTTGCCCGCTTCTCGCGCTGTCATCCTTTCGGCAGCAATGGGCTCGACCCGGTGCCAGCCCGCTTGCCCGATAATGCCCGCTGGTATACGCCGTGGCGCTACGGCCTATGGACGGGCCGACACATCACCGAACGCTTTTCGGATTGAACTATGGAGCGGGCCGATGGGCCCGGACTTTGCTGTCATGAGCCGGATTAGACTTCCCGACGGCCAGGAGCGCAGCTTGCCCGAAGGGGCGAGCGGTGCCGATCTCGCTGCGTCGATCTCCAAATCTTTGGCGAAGAAAGCCGTTGCCGTCGAAGTCGACGGGCAGCTCGCCGATCTCGCCGACAGGCTGCCGGAAGGCGCTACGGTGAAGATCGTCACGCGCGAGGATCCGCAGGCGCTGTCCCTCATTCGTCACGATTGCGCCCATGTCCTCGCGGAGGCCGTGCAGGAGCTCTTTCCCGGCACGCAGGTCACCATCGGGCCTGTGATCGAGGACGGCTTCTATTACGACTTCTTCCGCCAGGAGCCGTTTTCGACCGAGGACTTCACCGCCATCGAAGCGAAGATGCGCGAGATCATCGCGCGCAACCGCCCCTTCACGAAGGAGGTGTGGGACCGCGACGAGGCGAAGCGCGTCTTCGGCGAAATGGGCGAGCAGTTCAAAGTGGAACTCGTCGATGCGATTCCCGAAGGCGACGACGTCAAGATCTATCGCCAGGGTGACTGGTTCGATCTCTGCCGCGGCCCGCATATGGACTCGACCGGCCGGATCGGGGACGCCTTCAAGCTGACGAAACTGGCCGGCGCTTATTGGCGCGGCGATTCCAGCCGCCAGCAGCTGCAGCGCATCTACGGCACCGCCTGGACCTCCAAGAAAGAGCTGGACGCCTATCTCACCATGATCGAGGAGGCGGAAAAACGTGACCACCGCCGTCTCGGGCGCGAGATGAACCTGTTTCATCTGCAGGAAGAGGCGCAGGGGTCGGTCTTCTGGCATCCGAAGGGCTATGCCGTGTGGCGGGTGCTGGAGGATTACATTCGCCGGCGCCTCGATGAGGATGGCTATGTGGAGGTGAAAACCCCGCAGCTTCTCGATTCGAGCTTCTGGGAGAAATCCGGGCACTGGTCGAAATTCCGCGAAAACATGTTCGTGGTCCCCGATCAGACCCCGAATACGGACGAAGATGGGCCGGTTCTCGCCGACGAGGTCGATACCTGGCTGGCGCTCAAGCCGATGAACTGCCCGGCGCATGTGCAGATCTTCAAGCACGGGATCAAATCCTACCGCGACCTGCCGATCCGCATGGCCGAATTTGGCTGCTGCCATCGCAACGAAGCGCATGGTGCACTTCACGGGCTGATGCGCGTCCGGCAGATGACCCAGGACGATGCGCACATTTTCTGCACGGACGAGCAGGTGGTGAGCGAGACCGAGCGCTTCCTGAAGCTGTTTGCGCGCGTCTATACCGATATGGGTCTCACCAATATCCGCTATAAGCTCGCGACCCGGCCGGAGACCCGTGCCGGCGACGACGCCACCTGGGATCGTGCCGAAAAGTCGCTTGCCGATGCTCTGACGGCGGCCGGCGTGGAGTTCGAGATCGCCGAAGGCGAGGGGGCGTTCTACGGCCCGAAGCTCGAGTTCCACCTGACCGACGCGATCGGACGGACCTGGCAGTGCGGCACGTATCAGCTCGATTATGTGCTGCCGGAGCGGCTTGATGCGTCTTACGTCGGCGAGGATGGCGAGCGTCACCGTCCGGTGATGCTGCATCGTGCCGTCTTCGGAACCTTCGAGCGCTTCATCGGCATCGTTCTGGAGCATTATGCCGGGCGCCTGCCGCTCTGGCTTGCGCCGGTCCAGGCGGTGGTCGCGACGATCGTCTCGGAAGCCGACGATTACGCGCGCGAGGTTGAGGAGAAGCTGAAGGCTGCGGGCCTTCGCACTGTCGCCGACCTCAGGAACGAGAAGATCAATTACAAGGTCCGCGAGCACTCGGTCGGCAAGGTGCCGGCGATGCTCGTCGTCGGCCGTCGTGAAGCGGAAGAGGGAACGATTTCTCTGCGCCGTCTCGGCCAGAAAGATCAAATGACACTGCCTCTCGAAGAAGCGCTTCGCCGCCTGAAGGAAGAGGCGACGCCGCCTGATCTTCGGCCGGCCGGGGAAGCCCAGGCCGCCGCGGCATAAGTCTCAAAGTGCCTGGCTCTAACGAGCCAGGCGCATCCCCTCCGGGCGAACCAGGTCGGTCAGCCGGACTTCGACGTCGCGGTTCATGCCGGCCTTGATCTCGAAATCACGGGCATAGGTCGTGTCGTCGTGGCGCGCGACCGCGGTGTAGGTGCCTTCGGCAAGGATGATGTGAGGGAAGGCGCCGACCGATTCGTGAATCGTGTCGCCGCCCTGCGTCAGAACCGTCCAGCGTGTGTTGGCGAGCGCTTCGCCGCCCTCCTGTTCCACCAACTTCAGCGTCACCTCGGCACCGGCATGGTGGATGACCGCCTCGGTCAGCTCGCCGGGTTTCACCTCGATTTCCGCACGCACAATGGCGTTGAGGGTGCCGTAACGGCTGACGACGCTGTAAGTGCCCGCATGCAGCCGCACGATGTGACCGGCTTCCGCGTCGGGCGTGACGAGCTCGCGCTTGTCGTTTTCCGCCTCATAGAAGATCTCGAAGGTGACCTTGTCCTCGTCGACGGGGAAGTCGTCACCGACCACGGCCGAAAGCCGAAGCCCTCCCGCCTCCAGAACGAGATCCTCGGTCTCCGGAACGCCGTTCAATTCGATGCGCTGGGTGGCGCCCGCCCGGCCAAAGGCGGCATGCACATAATAGGCGCCGTCGGGCAGGGTGAGTCGCGCCGTTCCGCCGGATGACGTTGCGATCAGCGGCAGGCTGCCGTCTTCGCTCGGTGTGGTGCCGAAGATCCTCCAGGTCAGACCCTGGGTAAGGTCGAGGCTGTCATCTGTCAGGCGCGCATTCAGCGTGAGGACGTTGTCGCCGAGCAGCAATCCCTTTGCATCGCCGTCCGGATTGTCCGGAAAGATGATGGTTTCTTCCGGTCCGGGCAGATTGAACTCGCTCGAAGGCGCGACGAAGTCGAGCTTGTGAGGCAGATCTTCCTGCCGGGGAGGCGGGGGCCCGTCCTTGCGAAAGATGCTCCTTGGCTCGTCTCCTTGCGGAGGAGCGCCCGGCCCGAGATCTGAGGGGCCAGGCCCGAAAAAGCCTGCTCCGCCACCGCCCAGGCCGTCTTGAGCATAGGCTGGTGCGGCTGCGAGCGCTCCGCCGAAGGCGGTCGCCATGGTCGCGAAAGCTAGGACAATAGCCGGGGTGAAGCGGATCATCGGCTCATGCTGTTGATGGTTCTTCCTGGTCGTAAGCGGCGAACCATGTCGATTTCAAGGTTGAAACGGCCCGAGCCATGATGGAAACCGTTCGGCGCAAAGGCAAAATGACACAGGCGACGATGCACGACCTTCTCGACCATCTGCGCAAACGTCGGAGCACACCCTCCGTCCAGCTTGGCGATCCGGGGCCGGATCCAGAAACGTTAGCCGATATTCTGACCATTGGTGCGCGTGTGCCCGACCACGGCAAGCTCGCACCCTGGCGCTACATTATCTATAGCCGCGAGGACCGGCAACGTTTGGCGGAAACGCTGAAAGCCTTGGTTCTGAAGAGCGGTGACCCGGAAGCCGAACGCAAAGCGGGAAAGGCCGCCCAGTTTGCGGTTGCGCCGGTCGTCATCGGCGTTGTCTCGACAGCGGCCGCGCATGCGAAAGTGCCGGTCTGGGAGCAGGAGCTGACGGCGGGCGCCGTTTGCATGAACCTCCTGCACGCAGCCGCGGGCCACGGTTTCGGCGCCCAATGGCTGACGCAGTGGTTCGCCTTCGATGCGGAAGCGCTTCGCGCGCTCGGCGTTGGTGAGAACGAGAAGCTTGCCGGCTTCATCCATATCGGGACGGCGAGCCAGGAAACGCCGGAACGCGACCGGCCGGATATCTCCGCGCTCACGACTTTCTTTTCTAGCTGAGGATTTTAGATGCGTTATACGCCGCGCCTGCGGGACCACGGGCTCGCACATGATCCGTTCAAGGCGATCGTCGCGCCCCGTCCGATCGGCTGGATTTCGAGTCTCGATCCGGAAGGGCATCTCAATCTCGCGCCCTATTCCTTCTTCAACGCCGTCTCCAACGATCCTCATATCGTGATGTTCTCGTCCTTTGGCGAGAAAGACAGCGTGAAGAACATCAAGGCGACAGGCGAATTCGTGTGCAATCTCACGACGTTCGATCTCCGCGAAGAGATGAATGCGACCTCAGCCGCCTATCCTCGCGGGGTGAGTGAGGCAGAAGAGGCGGGGCTCGCCATGGAGGAGAGCGCCGTCGTCAAGCCGCCGCGCGTTCGCGATGCCCCGACGGCGCTCGAATGCCGGCTTCTCAAGGCGGACCGTCTCGCCGGTCTCGACGGGCAGTGGTCCGGCAACATCGTCGTTTTCGGGGAAGTCGTCTCGATCTATGTCGATGACCGCTTCATCCGCGACGACCGCTTCGACATGGCGGCGGCCCGCACGATCGCGCGCTGCGGCTATTTCGACTATGCCGTGGTCGACGGTGTCTTCGAGATCATTCGCCCGAAGGATCCGAAGGTGACGGGCTGACGATCTTACTGATCTGGGTGATCTGAGCGGCGCGTGCGACAAGGCGTTCGGCTCGTCGCAGATCGCTCTGATCGCAGGCATGCCCCTCGATCGCGAGCGCGCCCGGGTTCCCTGCTTCTCGGAACGTGGCAATCAGGGCCTCGGCCGCCGCGACCGCGTCGGGGCCTGGCGTAAACGCAGTGTTGATCGCCGCCACCTGTGAGGGATGGATGGCGATCTTGCCTGCGAAGCCTGCGTCAGCAGCCTTCGCCGCTTCGGCGGCAAGCCCCCCTGAGTCGGCAAAGTCCTGATAGGGGCGATCGATAGCAGCGACATGTGCTGCACCGGCGGCAAAAAGACACAGATTGCGTGCGAGCGCAGACGGGTTTCCCCAGTCGCCGTCTTCTTTTCTCGCGCCTTGGCGCCCGATTCCCGCCAGAGACCGACTGCCGCACCAGACAAGGCCGCAGAGGCGCGCAACGTCGCCGGTATAGCTTCCGAGCGCCAAGACGGAATCGGGCCGATCTCCTGCGATTGCGAGAATGCGTGTGCCGCCGTCTGGGAGACGGTGAAGCGCTTCGCGAACGGCGATGCGGGCGCCGAGGAGCACGACATCGTCTTTTCCCGCTGCGGCCGACAGCACGATGCCGGCCGGCGCTCCGGTCATGACGTGGTCGAGATCGCCCTCGCTCAGGGGGCTCGCGAGAGCGTTGATGCGCACGAAGAGGCGAGGGCGCAGGAGACCGCCGTGCGTGAGCAAGAAGGCGGTCGCCAGCTTTCGGGCCTTGCCCTTGTCCTTCGGCGCAACCGAATCGGCGAGGTCGAGAATGAGTGCGTCGGCGCCGCTCGTCAGCGCTCTCGCGAGCTTCCGCTCGCTGTGTGCTGGCACGAGGAGGTAGGAGCGCATCATTTTTCACCCATCGTTGGGGTCATAGCTGGGGACTGAGGAGGGCGCTGCGCAAAGGCCGACGCTATGGTGAACCGATCATTAATCATCCCCGTGCACGATCCATATCGAGGAGAGTGTCTTGATGATCGTCGAACGGTTTTTGACCTGGATCGAAAGTGCCGCACCGAGGCGACGTGTGGAAGCCGCGAGTGCGCTCGCACGTGCTTTTCTCACCTCCGAATTGTCGCCGGAGGAGCATGACGGCCTCGAAGCCGCGATGACCATCTTGCTCGACGATCCGAATCGTCTGGTCCGTCTGGCGCTCGCGGAACAGCTCGCAGACAGCGAGATGGCGCCGCACCATGTCATTCTCGCGCTGTCTGCAGATCACTTTGAAGTGGCGACGATCGTGGTCGAACACTCGCCGCTTCTCCTCGACGGCGAACTCGTCGATCTCGTGGCGACACGCGAGCCGGAAGTGCAGGCGGCGATCGCGCGTCGCAGGACTGTGTCGCGCGCGCTTGCCGCCGCGATCGCGGAAGTCGGCTGCCTGGAAGCCGTGATGGATCTCCTCTGCAACGACGGGGCCTGCGTGGCGCGTTTCTCCCTCGACCGTATCGTCGAACGCTATGGCCACGAGGCGGAGCTGCGCGAAATGCTCTTGGCGCGCAGCGATCTGCCTGTGGGCGTGCGCCAGGTCCTTCTGGAAGATCTGGCTGACAGCCTGTGCGCCTTCGTCTCCGCGAGAGGCTGGCTTTCTCCGATGCAGGCGCGTGCGGTTGCCGACGAAACGCTCGAACGCGCGGTCCTCGTCTTGGCCGAAGACGCCGGACCTGCGGGTCTCGTGCAACTCGTCAACCGACTTCTCGATTCGGATCAGCTGACCCCCGTGCTCCTCGTGCGCGCGGCGGTCTGCGGACAGATCGATTTCTTCGAGCAAGCGATCGCCGCGCTTGCCGATATGCCGCGACGGCGGGTTTCCGCTCTCGTGGCCGCCGGGCGCTCCTCCGGGCTCGGCGCACTTCTTCGAAAGGCCGGACTGCCCGCGGGCGCCGTGCCTGTCATCGTGACCGTCATGGAGGTCCTGCGCGACCTCGATTGCGAGGCCGGTTCCGGTCACGATTATCGACGCGCCACCCGGCTGATCGACGCCGTGCTCCTGCGTTACGGAGCCCGGCCGACGGGTGAACTCGACGATCTTCTCGCTCTTCTGAGGCGTCTTGCGATGGATGCAAAGCGTGATGCGGCGCGCGGCTACGCCCTTCAGATCAAGGCGGCCGCCTGAGCGTCAGTAGCGGAACTGCTCGGCCAGGATGCGCTCGTCCCAGCCGTGATCGGGATCGAACATGATAAAGCCGGTCACCGTCTTGTCTTCGACGATCGAAACCTGACGCACGCTCTTGAATTCCGTGTGGTCGGCGACCGCATTGACCGGCCGCTTGTCGGTCTCGAGCACTTCGAGCGTCACTTCGGCCCGATCGGGCAGCAGGGCGCCGCGCCAGCGACGCGGCCGAAACGGACTGATCGGGGTCAAGGCCAATAAGGGTGCGTTGATCGGGATGATGGGCCCGTGGGCGGAGAGATTGTAGGCCGTCGAGCCTGCCGGTGTCGCAAGCAGGATGCCGTCGCAGATAAGCTCTTCGAGGCGGACATGGCCGTCGATCGTGATCCTCAGCTTTGCGGCCTGATAGGATTGGCGGAAGAGCGCCACTTCATTGACGGCGTGCGCCGTGATCGTTTCGCCGTCCGCGGTGAGAACGCTCATGCGCAGCGGATGGACCGGCTCCACCTTCGCTTCCGAAATGCGTTCCATCAGACCTTCCGGCCTGTACTCATTCATCAGAAAGCCGACGGAGCCGCGGTTCATCCCATAGATCGGCTTGCCCGAATCCATGTGTGCGTGCAGCGCCTGCAGCATCAACCCGTCGCCGCCGAGAGCCACGACGACATCGGCATCTTTGGGCGGGACCTCGCCATAGGTTTCCCGCAAAAGGTCTGCCGCCCCCACGGCCTCGGGCGAATCGGAGGACATGATGGCGATCTTCTTGATCGGCGATACGATCGTCATGACGGGCGTGTCGGTAGCGGCGGTTGTGGCGAGCCCAGCTTCGGGTCACGTTTCGCCTAGCACGGAGCCGGCCGCTTCGGCAAAGCTGTAGTTGCGTGCGGATCCTGGAAGGCCCTCGCGGACACGGAAATCAAAGGCGAACCACCATGGAAGACGAAGAGCCGCGGAAGCACAGTGTGGGCGGGCTGCAGGAGACGGGGCAGTTGATGCTTCTCTATATTCCGTGCCCGGACATGGAGACGGCGAAAGAGCTCGCTGCAGCCGCGGTTTCCGAAAGGCTGGCAGCCTGCGCCAATATCCTTCCCACAATGGTCTCCGTCTATCGCTGGCAGGGCGCCATCGAGGACGAGGAGGAGACGGTGTTGATCCTGAAGACGCTGCCCGAGAGGGAGGCGGACCTGCGACGCCTCATCGAGGCGAGGCACCCTTATGACGTCCCGGCCATCCTGACGCTTGCCACGGTGCAGGTGAACACACCCTATCTCGAATGGGCGCAGGCGGAGACGGCATGAGTCGCAGCCGCAAGCGCGGGCTCCTCGTGTCTCTCTCCGGTCTTCCCGGTGTCGGCAAGTCAAGCATCGCGAGTGTGCTGGCCGCAGAGATCGAGGCCATCTGGCTTCGTATCGATTCCATCGAGAACGCCATTCGCGCGTCCGGCGTCGTGGATGACGATATGAAGGATGCCGGTTACCGCGCGGCCTATGCCGTTGCCGCGGACAATCTCGCCCTGGGTCATCGCCTCATCGCCGATTGCGTCAATCCGTGGATGCTGACCCGCGATGTGTGGCGCGAGGTCGCGCGCACAGCCGACGCAGAGCTTCTGGAGGTGGAGATCATCTGTACGGATCGTGATGCGCACCGCCAGCGGGTCGAAACCCGAATGATGGTTTCAAACGGCTGCGCAGGACCGACCTGGCAAGAGGTTGTGGCGCGGGATTACCGGCCCTGGACGCGTCCCGTCCCGGTGGTCGAAACCGCGGGCAGAAAGGTTTGCGACTGTGCGGCCGATATTCGGCACATGCTGGCGCTTTAAGGGGCTCGCCTGCGCAATCAGGCGGCGCCGCGTTGTCTTTCTTCGATCAGCATGTCGTTGATCGCTTCTGGCGGGACCGGCCCGGAAAACAAGAAGCCCTGGATTTCGTCGCAGCCGATGAAACGCAGATATTCGCGCTGCCGCTCGGTTTCGACGCCTTCAGCCGTCACCAAAAGTCCAAGCGCGTGGCCGAGTTCGACGATCGCGTCGACGATCGCGGTCGAATCGGCCGTTTCTCCGATCGGTTGCACGAAGGAGCGGTCGATCTTCACTTTGTCGACCTTCAGCATCCTGAGCCGGTTGAGGCTCGAATAGCCCGTGCCGAAATCGTCGAGCGCGACCCGCACGCCATGGCTTCTCAGATGCAGCAATTCCTCTGCAGCACTTCTGCCTTCCTTGAGGAGGACGCTTTCCGTGATTTCGATTTCGATCTGGTTCGGATTTACCCTTTCCTCGTGCATGATCCGGAGCAGGCGCCCGGCAAGCCCGTGCCGTTCGAACGAGCATGGCGATATGTTCACGGCGATGGTCAGCTTCGGCCATTCGCGCGCCTGACGACAGGCGTGGCGCAGAACCCACTCGTCGAGCTTGGCCACGAGGCGGGTGTCTTCAGCGAGGCCAATGAAGGCGCCGGGCAAAAGGAAGCCGAGCCGCGGGTGACGCCAACGCAAAAGCGCTTCCACCCCGCGAATTTCGCCGTCGCGCCCCGCCACTTGCGGCTGATAGTGAAGGACGAGATCGCGACCGCCCCGCAGCAGCGTCGCCGCAAGTTCTTCTTCGATGAGATGGCGGGCGCGCAGGGCTTCGTCCATCTCCTGGGAGAAGGCGACGAAGCGGTCGCGGCCTTCGCGCTTGGCCGCATAAAGCGCAATGTCGGCGCGCCTTAGAGATTCACTTCGAGGCATGTCGGGATGAAGGAAGGTGTAGCCGATCGAGACGCCGACATGGGCCGTGCCTCCTGCGATCGAGAAAGGCGCGTTGGCGCATGCGAGGATGCGCTCGCAGATCAGCGAGATATCGTCTGGCGTGGCGAGATTGCGAAGAAGGATGGCGAATTCGTCGCCGCCGAGGCGCCCCAGCGTGTCGTTTTCGCCGAGCAGGCTCGTGACGCGGTCTGCGAACTGCTGGATGACATCATCGCCCGCTGGATGCCCGTAGGTGTCGTTCACTTCCTTGAAGCGGTCGAGATCGGCGAAAAGGAGGGCAATGGTCTCTCCGCCTGCCAGAGGCAGGACGCGCTCCAGCTGTTGGATGACGCCTGAGCGATTGGGCAGGCCGGTCAGCCCGTCGTGCGACGCGAGATGGAGTGCGCGTAGGCGCCCAGCCTCGATCTCGGCCGAGCTTCGGTAGACGTTGCGGGCGTAGAAGGCGATAAGCGCAAGCATCGCGAGACCCGCGATCACGGCTGTCGGAAGCACCTGGTTGAGGATTTCGCGACCGGGCAGGTCAGGTGCCCAGGCGAGATAGGCGAGCGTGTTGCCCTTGTGGTCCAGAACCGGCAGAGAGGTTTCCTCGAACCTCTCTGGCTCTTTCGCCTGGATGCGGGCCCTGGTCAGAAGGTAGCCGTCACGTATGTGATCGAGGAAGGCGCGGTCGATGAACTGCACGCTGACGAGCACGTACTCCGAGCCTGGTGTGACACGCAGCTCTTCCGAATAAGCCAGGAGCGGGAGGAGGCTAATGATCGCGGGACGTCCGCCGATCATCTTGACACTGCGCTCGACGACGGCGTCGCGGCCTTCGACTTCCGCGAAACGGCGGTGGAGGGTCGCCAGTTCGGGCTCTACGATGTCCAGCACCTCACGGGCATTCCTGAGATCCGCTGCCCTGCCTCCTTCCATGGCGTAGATTGGGCGGTTGTCAGGGGCGACGACAAGGGTGCGGTCGTGGGCGAAAAACTGATACATCCATTCGCCGAGATTCTCGTGAATCCACGGCATATCTCGGGCGTTGACCGCCTCCACGGCTTCATCCCACCATGTGATGCTTTTTTGCTCTTCGGAGACACGTGCCTCCTGGGCCTCCATGGCATGGCGCACGAGCTGCTGCTGTCTTTCGATGGAGACATGGTCCGTGCCCACGAGCGCTTGCAGAACGACGAACAACATCCCGCCAACAGCCAGGAGGGCGAACAGGCTCATCACCCACAATACGTGGGTGGAAAGCGCTTTCGCCTTGCGGATAGCTCCCATGTCGAAACCTCTTTGAATCGAGATCTAATGGGATGTCTGTCTGATCTGAGGCTGACCTCCTGAACGCAAAGCGTCGGGGCAAGGCAAGATGTGGTTGAGAAAGAACGAATTTCAGGCGTGGTTGGGTGCTGCCGCTGGGACTTCAGCGGCTCCCGGTCAGCGGCGCTCCTGGTCTGGCCGCAGCCAGGCAAAACCGTAGGGCGCGAGCCTCAGGCTGGCGCCTGGTTTCAAGTCGCGAGGGGGGGCGCCGGGTCCGAAGAGAACGGAGGTATAGGCGGTCTCCCCGGTCTCGCTTTCCTGCGCGGGTTCGAGAGTTACCTCCACATCCTGGTCGGAAAGGTTGTGATAGGTGCAGGTAACGTTTCCTTTCCATTCGCAACGCATGGCGAGGACTCGCGTATCGCCATCCATCAGCGTCCATTCTCCCCATCCGATCTCCGGCAGAGAACGGCGAATGCGCACGAGCTCTCGCACGAAGGAGAGGAGTGATTCCGGGTCGTGCATCGCGTCGGCGATGTTGACCTTGTCGTAGGCGAAAGGGCCGTCGCTCAGGACAGGACGAACGAGAGCCTCGGGATCGGCTGAGGAAAAGCCGCCGTTCTTGCGGTTCGACCATTGCAACGGCGTGCGCACGGAATTGCGCTCCTCAAGGCTTAGGTCGTCGCCCATGCCGATTTCCTCGCCGTACCAGATGACGGGTGTTCCGGGCAGCGCAAACATGAGGGCGTAAGCGAGCTTGAGGCGGCGCACATCGCCTTCGAGCATCGGTGCGAGGCGGCGACGGATGCCCCGATCATAGACGATCATTCCGGGGTCGGGCGCCATCGCGTCGAAAACCTCCTGGCGCTCTTGCGAGGACAAGCGGCCGAGATCGACTTCGTCGTGGTTCCGGAGGAAGGAGCCCCACTGACCTTCCACAGGCAGATCCGGCATGATCGACATGATGCGGCGGATCGGCTCGGC
The DNA here is from genome assembly GCF_025379905.1 of Afifella sp. JA880. Lineage (NCBI taxonomy): Bacteria > Pseudomonadati > Pseudomonadota > Alphaproteobacteria > Hyphomicrobiales > Afifellaceae > Afifella > Afifella sp. JA880. Next base: position 20,959 of record NZ_JAOANH010000002.1, on the reverse strand, counting down.
GTCGCGGCGCGTCATGGCCAGGAACATGTGCTGGTTCAGCATAAAGTTGAAGACCATGTGCATGCGGTTGCCGTCTTCGCCGAAATAGCTCGTCACCTCCTTCATGGTGACGTTAGCTTCGGCGAGAAGGACCGATTCCGCCTTTCGCCAGGAGAGGAAGCGGCGCATGTCAGAGAGATACTCGGCCGGGTTGCGGGCCGGTGCGTGATCAAGGCCGAGATATTCGATCAGGAAGGGCACGGCATCTATACGGAAGCCCGAGACGCCGAGCTGCAGCCAAAAACCCATGATCTTGTCGATCTCTTCGCGCACCGCCGGGTTGGCGATGTTGAGATCGGCCTGGTGTTTGTAGAAGCGGTGAAGGTACCAGGCCTTGGCCTTCTGGTCGTAGGTCCAGATCGCCTCTTGCACGCCGGGAAACACGATGCCGTCGTGGATGTTCTCCGGCTTTTCCTCCGACCACACATACCAATCGCGATAGGGGGAGTTGGGGCCGGAGCGGGCGCTTTGGAACCAGGGATGGTCCGTCGAGGTGTGGTTGACGACGAGGTCGACCAGCACCCGCAGGCCTCTGTCTGCCGCTGCGCGCGTGAAGGCGACGAAATCCCCGAGTGAGCCGAGACGTGGATCGACGTTGTAGAAATCGGAAATGTCGTAGCCGTTGTCGCGGTTGGGTGTCGGGTAGAAGGGCAGGAGCCAGATGCAGGTCGCGCCCAGCGCCTCGATGTGATCGAGGCGATCGGCCAGCCCGCGGAAATCGCCGACGCCGTCACCATTGCCGTCCATATAGGCGTCCACATCAAGGCAATAGATGACAGCGTTCTTGTACCAGAGATCGAGCATTGCAGGGCTCCTGCCTTAGGTTTGAGATCAGTCGGCGAGTTCGATGATGAGGCCTTCGTTTGCCGGTATCTCGATGGTGCCGGAGAGCTCGTCGCCGCCCTCTCTTCCGAGGCAAGACACGAGGACGTGGCCACGCACGCCCTCATCCAAAATCGACCGATGGGTGGTGCTGCCGAGGTTGAGGACGATCAGAAAGCGCTCCTCGCCGTGCTCGCGGCGAAACGCGAGGATGTCTCCATTGGCCGTTACGGGCACATAGCGTCCGATGGAAAGAGCCTTTCGCTCGCGCCTCAGCTCGAGCAATCGCTTGTAGAGGCAGAGAAGCGAGGATCGATCCTGCTTCTGGGCGGCGACGTTGCGGTCGCTCTCTCGGTGATCCACCGGCAGCCAGGGCTCGACAGTCGAAAAGCCGACGTGGTCGCTCTCATCCCATTGCATCGGGGTGCGCGCCGGATCGCGATTGAAGCCGAGGCCCGGCTCGTTCTTCTCCCACGGATCCTGCACGCGTTCGGGAGGGATCGGGACCTGCACCATGCCGATCTCATCGCCGTAATAGAGCGTGGGCGTGCCTCGAAGGGTGAGAAGCAGCAAAGCCGCAACCCGCGCCTGGGCGGGGCCGAGACGATCGGCGATGCGCGCCTGGTCGTGGTTTCCGAGCACCCAATTCGGCCACCCGCCTTCGGGAAGCGCCGTCTCGTATTCGCGGATGAGATTGTCGATGTGGCGGGCATCCCAGGCCGATTGTAGGAGCTGGAAATTGAACGGGAGGTGCGCGCCTTTGAGGTCGTGGCCGTAATAGGCCATCAAGCGCTCGATCGGCAGATAGATTTCGCCGATCAGGACACGCTCGTCGTACTCTTCGAGCACGGCGCGCATCTCAGCGATCACCTCGTGCACTTCCGGCTGATCGCAGGAATGAACCTCGAGCAGGCGATTGAGCTCGCGCTGATGCGGCTCGTAGGCAGGATTGATGGGGTTGTCGCGCAGGTTGGCATCCTTGATCAGGTGCCAGATCACGTCGACGCGGAACCCATCGACACCCCGGTCTAGCCAGAAGCGCAGGGCGTCGTGCATGGCCCACCGCACTTCCGGGTTTCGCCAGTTGAGGTCGGGCTGCTCCTTCAGGAAGGCATGGTAGTAATACTGGCCCGTCGCTTCGTCGAACTGCCAGGCGCTGCCACCAAAATTGGAGATCCAGTTGTTCGGGGGGCCACCGTCCGGAGCCGGGTCGCGCCAGATATACCAGTCCCGTTTCGGGCACTCGCGCGAAATGCGGCTCTCCTGAAACCAGGGGTGCCGGTCCGACGTGTGGTTCGGCACGAAATCCAGGATGAGCTTCATGCCCGCTTTGTGGATGTCGGCGCTCAGGCGGTCGAAATCCTCAAGCGTCCCGAAGATCGGATCGACGTCGCAATAATCGGCAACGTCGTATCCGAAATCGGCCATCGGAGAGAGACAGAAGGGCGAGATCCAGACGGCGTCGACGCCGAGCCAGGTGAGATAGGGAAGGCGTTGGCGGATGCCTTCCAGGTCGCCGATGCCGTCGCCATTCGAATCTTGAAAAGATCGCGGATAGATTTGGTAGATCGTTCCATGCTGCCACCACAGAGTGTCGGACATCTCGCCTCTTTCTCTCGCTCTTTCTTTGCTGTGAAACCGTCGTCGTCCGTCGCAAGCTGAACGCGTGAGGCCGCGCGAGGTTCGCATCTTCGGAAAACCGATTTCGCTTGGAGGCCAGCGGGTTTCGCCGGCCGGAAAGTTGGCGTTCCGAGGTTCTGTTAGGCGACGGCTAAGACATCTTGACGAAGATGTGGGCGAAGCAATCGAAAATCCGAAGAAGGGCGCCGGGGGACAGTCTCAGTGAAGCTATCAATTCGTTTTGTTCTCAATAGGCGGTGGACGGCACTGTCTCACTACGTGATGCTTTTGCTTGTTCTCGTTCTCATGAGTGCTCCGGGCGATGCATTTGCCCAAACCTCTGACGGAGAACCGGCCGCCCCTGACGAACAGACGCAGGAGCAAGCATCGCCGCGTGCAGTCGATGTCGGGCTTTACATGAGCCCGCCTTTTGTCATGAAGCAGGACAACCGCTATGAGGGCATGGCGATTGATCTCTGGGAGACGATCGCCGGGCGACAGAACTTCAAAACGAACTACCAGCCCTATCCGACCATTGCGGCACTTCTAGACGCGACGGCTTCTGGCGAGATCGACGTTGCGGTTACCAATCTCTCCATCACCGAACAGCGCGCCCTCCGGATAGACTTCACCTATCCCTGGTTCGACGCCGGCCTTCGGATCATGATCAACGAGGATGCTGGGGCCGGCTTCAGCGAGGTCGTGTCGGGGTTGAGGGATAGCGGCTTTCTGAGAGCCTATCTTTGGCTCGCCTTCGTCATTCTCGTGGCGACCGTCCTGAGCACCCTCTATTATCGGCGCTTCGATCCGGAGTTTCCTAAGACGTGGCCCGATTCGCTTGCCGAGGGCTTTTACTCCGTCATGTCGGTGGCGACGTCCGGGCGGGCTCCGATCCGCAAGAACCTGTTCGGCTGGGTCGGCCGGGTCTGGGCAGCCCTCTGGCTCGTCTGCGGTGTCGCTGTCGTCGCCTATCTGACGTCGACTGTCACGAGCGTCATGACGGCGATTTCGATCAACAGTCAGATCGACAGTCTAGCCGATCTGCCGGGAAAAACCGTCGGAGTGTTCAAGGGCGGTGTTTCGGAGGCTTTCGCCCAGCAGGCCTTTCTCGAGACGCGGGCCTACAATGATCTCGAAGGGGCTGTGGCCGGTCTCCTTGATGGCGATATTGATGCGATCATCGCCGATGCGCCTGTCCTGGAATATTACGCCCACACGCATCAGGACGAGCCGCTCGACGTCGTGGGTCCGATCTTCGAGCCGGACAAATATGGTTTCGGCGTCAGCCGAAATTCCGGTCTGACGCGAGATTTGACCGTCGAGGTCCTCTGGGCCGAAGAGAGCGAGCTGGTGGAGCGTTTGCGCACGCAGTATTTCGGAGACGATCCCTCCTGAGCTTTCTGCATCGCGGTCGGGGCGGTCCGCTGTCGTCGAAGGCGTCCATGCCCGTGGTCGTGCCTTCGGCGCTCGACGAGGCTCGCGATCCGCGCCATGAAGGAGCCTTCACGTGTTCGCGGCAGTCGGGGCGGTGCATCGATCGCTCTGGCTTCGTCCGCGCCAGAATGAAGAGCCGGCTGTGGTTGAGATCAAGAGTGAACGGCTGATCGCAGATTTGCGGCGCCTCGCCGAATTCGGAAAGTACAAGACCGGGGTCGATCGGATCGCATTTTCGCTGGCCGATGTCGCGTCGCGCGACTGGCTCAAAGAGAGGCTGAGCGAAATCGGTCTCGTCGTGAAGCAGGATCGTTTCGGCAATGTCTACGGGGCGTGGCCGGACGTCGACCGGGCTCTGCTGCTCGGTTCGCATTCCGACACGGTGCCGCGTGGCGGCTGGCTCGATGGTGCCATGGGTGTCATCTACGCGCTCGAAGTCGCGCGGGCATTTCGCGAGAGCGGCACGAGCGTGCCTGTCGGTATCGATGTCATCGCCTTCCAGGATGAGGAGGGTACCTATCTGCCTCTCCTCGGCTCCAAGAGCCTCGCCGGGCTCCTGTCGGAGGGGGACGTTGGGCATGCGCACCGATCGGATGGCGAGGCGCTCACCTCTGCCATCGCTTCGGCAGGTTTCTCGGGCGATCCGATCGTCGCCGACAGGCGTCGTCTCATTGGTTTCCTCGAGGGCCACATCGAACAGGGACCGCGGCTTCTCGCTGCCGGGCGGAGGATCGGCATCGTCACCGGCTTTGCCGGCACGCGCCGAATGAGCGTGAAGGCGGAGGGGCGTGCAGATCACGCCGGAACCACGCCAATGACGATGCGCCGCGATGCCGGCCGCGCGATCTTCGCTTTCGCGTCCTGGGTGGATTCGGCCTTTCTGGAACTCTCCGGAGCGGAGACCGTGTGGAATATCGGCAGTGTGGCGTTGAGGCCGGGCGCCCCGAACGTCGTGCCGTCTCAGGCCGAACTTGCGCTGGAGTTTCGCGACGGCGACCTGGAGCGGCTGGAGCGAATGGAATCGGCGGTGCACGACAAGGCGGCGGGACTTCAGCGCGAGACCGGGCTTGCTGTCTCCGTCGACGTGACCACGCGAGTCCCTCCGACGATGACCAATGCAAAACTTGCGGGGGAACTCGCCGAAGCGGCCGCAGATCTCGGCGAACAACCGATGCGGCTTGCAAGCGGAGCCGGTCACGACTGCATGATTATCGGTCAGACGATGCCGGCGGCGATGTTTTTCGTACCGAGCATCGGTGGACGCAGCCATGATATCGACGAAGATACGGCCGAAGAAGATATCGTCTTCGGCTGTCGGATGCTGGCTCGTACGGTCGAGCGATTGATCTCAAACGAGCTGCCGTGACGAGGGGAAGAACAATGCGCGCCATTCAACGTCGAAAGGACACCTCCTCTCCGAACGTCGCCTCGAAGGTCGTGACGCAAGCCGCGTTGGCGCTTGGTCTTTTCGCCGTTCTTGGAACGCTTGGCGGATGCGGGATGGGCCGCACGGTGTCGGATACGTCCAATACGTTCGATGACCTTTCCGGCCTCGCTCAGAAATGGCACGAGCCGGACCGAAAGGCAGATGACGGGAGCCCGGCTTCGGAAACGGAGCCCGCGTCGCGTTAGCCTCCGGCGAGGCATTCCGACTGCGAAGTCCAGAATCGTCTCAACGACTTCGATCGAAACGTTCATCCAAGCATTGCGGCTGAGGGCGGGCAGGGCGCTTCACCCCGAATGGCCCTTGGTTTGCCCTTGGGGACTCTGTGTGACGTCGTGGTCGTGTGAGGGAGGCCCGATGTCGCCTCCTTCATTTATGCCTCGTTGATGCGATCCGCCAAAAACGCGAATGGCCCGTTTATGGCCTCCGCTCCCATCCTCCGGTCACGTTCCGGATGATGGAGATGAAATGCTCGACGTTTTCTTTGTCGGCCTCGCACTTGGATTTTTCGCTGCCGCGGCCCTTTCGCTGCGCCTCATCGAGAGGCTTTGAGCGATGGCTTTCGACCTTGTGCTCGGCGCTGTCGTGGCGCCCGCCCTTCTCGGCTATCTCGTCTGGGCGCTCCTCAACCCAGAAAAGCTTTGAGGTGCGACCATGTCGTCCGACATCCTGCTTTTCATCGTCTACTGCGTTGCGGTCACGGCGCTCGCCTGGCCGCTCGGCCTCTTCATGGCGCGGCTCTTTTCGGGAGAACGAACAGTCCTGACGCCGGTCCTCGGCCCGATCGAGCGGCTTTTCTATCGCACCGGCGGCATCGATCCCGAGGCGGGTCAGAATTGGGCACGCTACGCGGCCGCCTGCCTCGCCTTCAACGCGGTCGGCTGGCTGATCCTCTATGCGATCCTGCGGCTGCAGGGCCACCTGCCGCTCAACCCGCAAGGTTTTGGGGGGCTTGCGCCCGATCTCGCTTTCAACACGGCGGTCAGCTTCGTCACCAACACCAACTGGCAGGCCTACGGAGGTGAGACGACGCTTTCGTATCTCAGCCAGATGGCGGGGCTGACGGTGCAGAACTTCGTCTCGGCCGCGACCGGCATCGCCGTCGGTGCCGCCGTGATCCGAGGCTTCGCCGGTCGCGCGTCCGATGGCGCGGATGCGCGCAATCTCGGCAATTTCTGGGTCGATCTCACCCGGGCGGTTCTCTACCTGCTCTTACCGCTCTCGATCCTCTTCACGCTCTTTCTCGTCTGGCAGGGGGTGCCGCAAAACCTGTTCGCCTATGTGGATGCCACGACGCTCGAGGGCGCACGGCAGACGATCGCCCAGGGGCCAGCAGCGGCGCAGATCGCCATCAAGCAGCTCGGCACCAACGGCGGCGGCTTCTTCAACGCCAATTCCGCCGTGCCTTATGAAAACCCGACGCCGCTTTCGAACTTCGCCGAGATGGCGGCGATCCTCCTCATCCCGGCGGCCTTCACCTTCATGTTTGGTCGCATGGTGCGTGATATGCGCCAGGGCGTGGCGATATTTGCCGCCATGGGCATCCTCTTTCTCGGCGCGCTGGCGCTCACCTATGGGGCGGAGAGCGAAGGCAATGCGCTCTTCGCGAACCTTCCCGTTGAGCAGGCTGCCGGCAATATGGAGGGCAAGGAAGTTCGCTTCGGCGTCGGCGAATCGGCGCTCTGGGCGACGGCGACGACTGCCGCCTCCAATGGCTCGGTCAATTCCATGCACGATAGCTTTACGCCGCTCGGTGCTCTCGCGCCGATGCTGCTCATGCAGGTCGGCGAGGTGGTCTTCGGCGGTGTCGGCTCCGGCTTCTACGGCATGCTCGCCTTCATCGTGCTGACGGTCTTCCTGGCCGGATTGATGGTCGGGAGAACGCCTGAATATCTCGGACGCAAGATCGAGACGAGAGAGGTGAAGCTCGCCGTCATCGCCTTCCTGGTGATGCCGCTCGGCGTCCTCGTCTTCGGCGCCGCGGCCGCCACTCTCCCGGTGGCGCTCGCCTCGCTCCAGGATAAAGGCCCGCATGGGCTGTCGGAGATCCTTTACGCCTATTCCTCGGCGACGGGGAACAACGGCTCCGCCTTTGCGGGCTTCGGGGCCGCCACGCCCTTCCACGACACGCTCCTCGGGATTGCCATGCTCCTCGGCCGCTACGTCTTCATCGTGCCGATGCTGGCGATCGCCGGCTCGCTGGCGGCCAAGAAGAAGGTCGCGGCCTCGGCCGGCACATTTCCGACGGACGGTCCTCTCTTCGTCACACTTCTCGTCGCGGTCGTCCTGATCCTCGGCGGGCTCACCTTCTTTCCGGCGCTCGCCCTCGGGCCGATTGCCGAACACACGGCGATGCTCGCCGGGGAGACGTTCTGATGCCGCAAGCTCCTTTGCAGGCCGCAACCCGCGGCGATCTCCCGAGCGCCGACGCCGCGGCCCTCCATCAGCATCCTGTCAGAAAGCCAGGCACCATGCGCAGAAAGCCCGACATTTCTCTCTTCGACATGCAGGTGACGGGGCCGGCTTTGCGCGTGGCGCTCGTCAAGCTCGACCCGCGTCATCTGATGAAGAACCCTGTCATCTTCGTCACGGAGGTGGCGGCGGCGCTCTCCACGCTCCTTTTCCTGCGCGGCCTCGTGACCGGTGCCGACGAGACGGCGGTGGTGGGCCAGATCGCAGCCTGGCTCTGGTTCACGGTCTATTTCGCGACCTTTGCCGAAGCGATGGCGGAAGGTCGTGGCAAGGCGCGGGCGGACACGCTGCGGGCGACGCAGACAGAAACGCCTGCGAAGCTTCTCGCGGCACTCGACGCGATGGAGACGCGGACAGTTTCGAGCCACACGCTGAAACCCGGCGATCTCGTTCTCGTCGAAGTGGGCGACATCGTCCCGGCGGATGGTGAGATCGTCGACGGCATCGCCTCGGTCGACGAATCGGCGATCACCGGCGAATCCGCCCCCGTCATTCGTGAGGCGGGGGGCGATCGCTCCGCCGTCACCGGCGGTACGCGCCTCGTCTCCGACTGGCTGAAGGTGAAGGTGACGTCGAAGCCGGGCGAGACGTTTCTCGACCGCATGATCGCGCTCGTGGAGGGAGCGGAACGGCAGAAGACGCCGAACGAGGTGGCGCTCGGGATCCTGCTTGCCGGCATGACCATCATCTTCCTGATCGTCACCGCGACGCTCGAGCCTTTCCTGCTTTATTCCGGCGCGACGGTTCCTGTGGCCTTCCTGATCGCGCTTCTCGTCACTCTCATCCCGACGACGATTGGAGGTCTTCTCTCGGCGATCGGGATTGCCGGCATGGACCGGCTGGTGAAGGCGAACGTCATTGCCAAGTCCGGTCGGGCTGTCGAGGCGGCGGGCGATGTCGACACGCTTCTCCTCGACAAGACAGGAACGATCACCTTCGGCAACCGGATGGCCGACGATTTTCTGCCGGTTTCGGGCGTCGATGAACGGCAGCTTGCCGAGCTCGCCCATCTCGCTTCGGCGGCAGACGAGACGCCGGAAGGAAAATCGATCGTCGACCTTGCCCGCAAGCGCCTCGGCCGGCAGATCGATCACGACGACCGCGTGGTCGCGGCTATTCCGTTCAGCGCGCAGACCCGCATTTCAGGGGCGGATCTGAAAGACGGGCGCGCGATCCGCAAAGGGGCGAGCGACGCGATTCTCGCCTGGTGCGACAAGGCGCCGACGCCGGAGCTTTCGCGCCTCATCGAACGCATCGCCCGCTCCGGGGGCACGCCGCTCGTCGTCGCCGCCGACCGCAAGCCGATCGGCGTCGTGCATCTGAAGGATGTGGTGAAGCCCGGTATCCGCGAGCGCTTTGCCGAGCTCCGGCGCATGGGGGTGCGCACCGTCATGGTGACGGGCGACAACCCGCTGACGGCCGCTGCGATCGCGGCCGAAGCCGGCGTCGACGATTTCCTGGCGGAGGCGACGCCGGAAAAGAAACTCGAACTCATTCGCGCCGAGCAGGCGGGGGGCAAACTCGTCGCCATGTGCGGCGACGGGTCCAACGATGCGCCGGCGCTGGCGCAGGCCGATGTCGGCGTCGCCATGAATTCCGGCACGCCCGCCGCCAAGGAGGCCGGCAATCTCATCGATCTCGACAGCGATCCGACGAAACTCATCGAGATCGTGCTCGTGGGCAAGCAGCTGCTGATCAGCCGCGGTTCGCTCACGACCTTCTCGATCGCCAATGACGTGGCAAAATATTTCGCGATCCTGCCGGCGATTTTCGTCGCCGCTTATCCAGGTCTCGCAGCGCTCAACGTCATGCGCTTGGAAAGCCCGGCAAGCGCCATTCTGTCGGCGGTGATCTTCAACGCGCTCGTCATCATCGCGCTCATCCCGCTCGCCTTGAAGGGCGTGCGCTATGCGCCGGCGACGGCCGCGAGCCTCTTGCGGCGCAATCTTCTCATCTACGGCCTCGGGGGGCTGATCGTGCCCTTCATCGGCATCAAGGCCATCGACCTTTTCATCACCTCCATCGCAATCGTCTGAGCAAAGCCATGATCGACCAGCTTCGCCCTGCCATCGTTCTTTCGGTTCTCATGACCGTGCTTCTCGGCCTCTGCTATCCGCTCGCCATGACCGGTCTCGCTCAAACGCTGTTTCCGGCCGAGGCCGCCGGCAGCCTCGTCGAGCGCAACGGACAGGTCGTGGGATCCCGTCTGGTCGCCCAGACATTTTCGGCTCCGGGCTATTTCCATCCGCGGCCGTCGGCCGGTGACGTCGATGCCGGCGCGTCCGGAGGCAGCAATCTCGGTCCCACCAGCGCGGCCCTCCTCGAGCGGGTTTCGAGCGAGGCCGAAAGGCTCAGCCGGGAAGCCGGCGGTACGCGCGTGCCCGTCGATCTCGTCACGACATCGGGCAGCGGTCTCGATCCGCACATCTCTCCGGAAGCGGCCTTCTTTCAGGCGCCGCGTGTCGCCAAGGCGCGAGACCTTCCCCTGCAGCAGATGCGCGACCTGGTCGCGCGTCATATCGAGGGGCGCAGCCTCGGTCTTTTCGGCGAGGCACGCGTGAATGTTCTTGCGCTCAACCTGGCGCTCGACGAGCTTCGGCCAGCCGGGAATAACGGCGTGCCGGTGGCGGAAGGGGCGATCAGCAGGACGCAATGAACGAGCCGGATAACCGTCCTGAGCCTGAGGCTCTTCTTGCGGAAGCATCGCGGGAAGGAAGGGGGCGGCTCAAGATTTTCCTCGGCGCAGCGCCCGGCGTCGGCAAGACCTATTCCATGCTCGAAGCAGCGCGCGAGCGCCGCACGGCAGGGCTCGACGTTGCCGTCGGCGTCGTCGAAACGCATGGCCGCGCCGAGACGGAACGCCTTGCAGCCGGGCTTGAAATCATCCCGAGGCGGCGCGTCCTCTATCGCGGTCGGTTTCTCTCCGAGATGGACGTCGATGCGATCCTGAAGCGTCGGCCGGGTCTCGTCCTAGTCGACGAACTCGCCCACACCAACGTTCCGGAAAGCCGGCATCCGAAGCGCTGGCAGGATGTGGAGGAGCTGATCGGCGCGGGCATCGACGTCTATACGACGCTCAACATCCAGCACCTGGAGAGCCTCAACGACGTCGTCGCGCGCATCTCCGGCGTGCGTGTGCGCGAGACGGTGCCCGATCGCGTCGTCGAACTGGCGGATGAGATCGAGCTGATCGACCTGCCACCCGATGAACTGATCGAAAGGCTGCGTGAGGGGAAGGTCTACGTCCAGGAGCAGATTGCGCGGGCCATCCAGAACTTCTTCTCCAAGGGCAATCTGACGGCTCTGCGCGAGCTTGCCATGCGCGTCGCGGCCGATCGCGTCGACGCGCAGATGATGGCGCATATGAAGAGCCACGCGATCCCGGGACCGTGGCCGACACAGGAGAGAATCCTCGTTTGCGTCAACGAATCGCCGGTCGCCGGCGTGCTGGTACGGGCCGCCAAACGGGCTGCCGACCGCGGCCGCTTTCCGTGGATCGCGGTGCATGTCGTCACCCCGGCCTCGGAGAGCCTGCCGGAGGCCGCGAAGGATCAGATCGCCGAGACGCTGAGGCTCGCCGAGACCCTCGGCGGCGAAGTCGCTTCGCTCAACGCAGAATCGCGCATCGCGCAAGAGATTCTCGCTTTTGCACGCTCGCGCAATGTCAGCCGCATCGTCGTCGGTCGGCCGCGCATGCGCACCTTTTCAGCGCGGTTCTTTCGCGAGAACGTGGCGAACGAGATCATCCGGGCCGCGAGGGATTTCGAGGTCACGGTGATTGCCTCGGACGCTACGCGAGCGCGTCGCGACAAGGTGAGGGCGCCGCATCTCTTTCCGACCTGGGAGGCGGAAGCCTATGGGGTGGCGACCGTGGCCGTTCTCGCGAGCAGCGCGATTGGCGCGGCGGTCCATCGGGCTCTGCCGGTGGAGAGCCTGTCGCTCCTCTACCTCGCCTCGGTGATCGCCCTCGCCACGCGGTACGGCCTCTGGCCCTCGATCTATGCGAGCGTCCTGTCCTTCCTCGCCTACAACTACTTTCTGACCGAGCCGTATTATACGTTCAGCGTCCACAGCGAGACGGTGGTCCGCACCCTTTTCCTCTATCTCGCCGTGGCGATCGCGACCGGCAATCTCGCGGCGCGGCTGCGCGCGCAGGTGAAGGCACAGCGCAACATCGCTAGGCGTACGGCCGCGCTCTATGATTTCAGCCGCAAGATCGCGAGCGCAGCGTCCCTCGACGATGTGGTCTGGGCGGCCGTCCACCACGTTGCCTCGACGCTGAACTGCTCCTCGCTCATCCTCGGGCCCGGCCCGGACGGGCAGCTGACCATCCTCGGCGGCTATCCGCCCGAGGATCAGCTCGAGGCGAAGGATCGCGGAGCGGCCGAATGGGCCTGGGAGCATGGAGAAATCGCCGGCTGGGGCTCGCCGACACTGCCGGCGTCTTCGTGGCTGTTTCTGCCGCTCAAGACGGCGCATGGCCGGGAAGGGCTGCTCGGCGTCAGCTTTGCGCGCTCGCAGCCGCTCGCTCCCGACGAGCGCCGCCTCCTGGAAGCGCTCGTCGATCAGGTGGCGATCGCCGTCGAGCGCACGCGTCTGGCGGCCGACATGGAGGAGACGCGGCTTCTTTCGGAGACGGAGCGGCTCCGCGCGGCGCTTCTGTCGTCCGTCAGCCACGATCTGCGCACGCCGCTCGTTTCCATCATCGGAGCCGCTTCGGGTCTCCTGGAGGCCGATGAAGCGCTCGGCCCGTCGGGTCGCGTGGCGATGGCCGAAACCATCCGCGACGAGGGCGAGCGGCTCAACCGCTATATCCAGAATCTCCTCGACATGACGCGTCTCGGCTATGGCGCATTGCATGTCCGGCGCGACTGGGTCGACATGCGGGAGGTGGTGGGCCGCGCCGTTCGTCAGCTTCGGCGGCGCCTTGCGGAACATACCCTCGCCATCGAGCTGCCGCGTGACTTGCCCATGGCTGCGGGTGATCCCGTACTTTTAGAGCAGGTCATCGCGAATCTTCTCGACAATGCTGCGAAATATGCCGAGGCCGGCACCGAGATCGCGGTTTCGGGCCGCGTCGAGGCGGGGCAGCTTCATCTCTCGGTGCGTGACGAGGGCCCGGGCATCCCGGTCGAGGACCGCGCCCGTGTGTTCGACATGTTTTATCGCGTGCGTGCCGGTGACGCGCAGAGAGCCGGCACCGGCCTCGGGCTCGCCATCTGCAAGGGCATCGTGGAGGCACATGGCGGCGAGATCACCATCGGCACGGGCTCGGGCGGCCGCGGAACCGTCATAAATGTGAAGCTCCCTCTTGCTCCCGAGGTGCCGAAGAAGGCGACGGCAGAACCATGAGCGCCACGCGTATCCTGATCGTCGACGACGAGCCGCAGATCCGGAAGTTCCTCCGGGTGGCGCTCGGAGCGCATGGTTTTGAGGTTTTCGAGGCGGAGAATGGACGCAAGGGGGTGGAGGCCGTCGCCTTGAAGGAGCCCGACCTCGTCATTCTCGATCTCGGTCTGCCCGATATCGATGGCAAGGAGGTGATCACGCGCCTTCGCGAATGGTCGAACCTGCCGATTCTCGTGCTGTCCGTCAGGGAAGGCGAGGATGAGAAGGTCGCCGCCCTCGATGCCGGGGCGAACGACTACGTGGTCAAGCCTTTCGGAATCCCGGAGTTTCTGGCGCGCGTGCGGGTTCTCCTGCGTCCCGCGCGAAAAACCGGAGAGGACAGCGCCGAGATCGTGGTCGGTGATCTGAAGCTCGATCTCGCCCGCCACGAGGTGTCGCTGGCGGCGGAGAAGCTCAAGCTGACGCCGAAAGAATTCGAACTTCTGACCTACCTGATGCGCAATGCCGGCCGCATCCTCACCCATCGGCAGATCCTGACGAGCGTCTGGGGGCCTGCGAATGCCGACGACGTGCAGTATCTGCGCGTCTTCGTCGGACGTCTGCGCCAGAAACTCGGCGATGATCCGGCGAGCCCCCGCTACATCCTGAACGAGCCCGGGGTCGGCTACCGCTTCCTGCGCCCGGAGGAGTGAGGGCGGCGTGCTGAAACTCACGCCCGCCGCCGCTCCAGGTGATTCTTCCTAAATCACGTTATAAACCAATATGATGTTTGGTTTTGTTAATGTCATATGGGGGCCGTTGCCGTCGCTCCGTGGCTCCGCAGAACGCCGGCTCGCCTGTCACTGGTTTCCGCTAGAGTTCGGTGCCGGCTCTGTCTGCGGAAGCACGGCCGGAGCGATCTCCGTCTGGCCGGGAGCAGGTGCCGAATCCGCCGGCGGTGCGACGGGCGCCTGACCTGTCATCATCTCGTCGGCAGAGGCGGCGGGCCTCTCCTGGTCGGCAGGTGTGGAGGCCTGATCTGGCGCCGACGTTGTGCCAGATGGCGAAGCCGCCTCTGGCGATTGCTGCGGGCTGGAGCTGCCTGCTGCCGATCCCGAGGTTGCACCGGAGGCTCCGGCACTGCCCGCAGACGCGGCCGAGACCTGATCGGTGCCGATCGGTTGGGGGGTCACGGAGCCGTCGGCGGCTGCCACGCGCCAGACTGTGTTGCCGGCGTCATCGGCGATCAAGAGAGCTCCGGTGCCGTCGATCCCAACACCGACCGGGCGGCCATGCGCTTCGTCGCCATCAATGAAACCGGTCACCACATCTTGCGCCATGCCAGAGGGTATACCGTTCTCAAACGGGATGAAGACGACCTTGTAGCCGTTGAAGAAGCTGCGGTTCCAGCTGCCGTGCTCGCCGACGAAGGCGCCGTTGCGATAGGCTTGTGGCAGGGCAGAGTTCAACGAAAAGGTCATGCCCAAAGGCGCGACGTGACTCGAGAGGGCGTAGTCCGGCGCGATCGCCTTCTCCACCATATCGGGCCTTTTTGGGCGGACGCGCTCGTCGACATGGTCGCCGTAATAGCTCCACGGCCAGCCGTAAAAGGCGCCCTGCTGGACGGAGGTCATGTAGTCGGGGACAAGGTTCGGCCCGAGTTCGTCGCGCTCGTTGACGACCGCCCAGAGCGCGCCGGTCTGCGGATTGAAGGTCAGGCCATTCGGGTTGCGGAGTCCCGAGGCGTAGACCCGCGCTGCGCCGGTTTGACGGTCGACCTGCCAGATTGCGGCGCGACCTTTTTCGGCCTCCAGTCCGTTTTCCAGGATGTTGGAGTTGGAGCCGACCGACACGAAGAGGCTCTGCCCGTCCGGGGAGAGGGCGAGATCCTTCGTCCAATGATGGTCGATCGGTCCGCCTGGAAGCGGAGTGAGCACTTCCGGCGAGGCCGAAATCTCGGTGTCTCCGAGCGCGTAGGGATAGGTGAGGATGGCGTCGGTTGCGGCCACGTAGAGCGTGCCGTCAGCCCAGGCGACGCCGAAGGGGGAGTTCAGTCCGGTCAGAAGATCGTGACGCTCGTCTACGGTTCCGTCCCGGTCGGTATCGCGCAGGAGCGTGATGAGATTGCTTTCCTTCGTATCGCCGCCCCCGCCATGAGCGAAGGACATGATCCATCCGCGGATGATGTCCTTGGGGCGCGACACGGGTTCGCCTCCTGGACCTCGCGATTGGATGACGAGAACGTCGCCATTCGGCAGCGTGTGCAGCGCCCGCGGATTGGCGAGATCCTGGGCATAGGCGGTGATGGCGAGACCATCGGGGACGGACGGTGTTTCGCCCTCGTTCCAGCCGATCACCTCCGCCACATTCATGTTGGCAATGAGCGGAGGATCAGGCTCCGGGAGAACCGGGTCGGGACCGATCTGTTGCGAAATGTCGAAGTCTGAGCCGTCGTCACCGCAACTCGCCAGCATGGCGGTCAGGAGAACGCTGCCGGCAAGGGCGAGGGTGCGGCCGGCGAAGGTGTTGTGTGAGCTAGGCATGGTCGCCATCTCCTCGGTGACTCCTTGCAGTCATGGAGCGACCGAGAAATCCGGTCGCTATCATAACGAGGACGGTGAGAATGGAGAGGGTGAGGCCCCACGGAACGACGGCCGTCCAGCCGTCACCCGCATGGATGAGGCTGTTGATGAAGGCGAGCACGAGAACGACGATGCTGCCGATCGCGTGCGGCCAGGCTGCACCGCTTCTGCGGGCCGACCTGCGGACGAGAATGTCGATGATACCGACGATTGCGGCGAGGACGCCGACGACGAGGCCGACGAAGAGGAGCCATGCGGAGAAATTCTTCCACATGAGATTGGCCGTCTGCCAATAGGCGAGGTCCGTGAGGAGGGCCAGCGTGAAACAGACGGTCGGGAACTGGACCAGCACTGCGTGGATCGGCTGCCCGGCGACGGCGTCGTCCGCGGCGGGATGTGATTGCGCCATGGATTGCACCTTCCGATTTGTTCGGTGGCATTGGACTGAGTGACAGTGAAATGACCCGTGGCCGCGCTTTCAGTTCCATCAGTTTCCGGGAGCCGGATTTCGCGATCCGGTCAATCAGGGGTTGTTTCGCCTGGCTCTCGATTGTCGAAGTGCGGACCGGGATCGGCTGAGACGGATATCGTCGTCACGACCGGTGAGGTTGGAAGATCTAAAAAGGCAAGGAAACACAGAGGCATAATGCCGCGGATGAACATCAGGGCACGATGCGCGGCGGCTCCAGAGAGCACGCATGCGGGCCATTTGAGACGTCGGAAGCGACGACAAAGCGCCTGAGATCGGTCGCTTCCGCGGTTGTCCGGACGATCCTGCCTGGACCGTTCAGGCAATCGTGACCGGTCGCCAGCCTGCGGCGCGGGCCAAAGCCCGTCCGATTTGCCGACATACTACCCCTCATCGCTAGACGGGAGCCTGATGACGCTTCAGATGATGGCGCACTGATCCGAAACTGGATGCGATGTCGCTTGGGGCTTGATGCGATGGCGCGAAGGGACCGGTTTTCAGCTCCGGGCAACGCCGGACCTAAAAATGCGGGGGAGCTCTTCGGCTAAGGAGGCCAAGACGATGAGCGCCATGCATACGTTTTCACTCAAGACAGAGGTTGTCTCTGGGGTGGGTACCCTCGAGCGACTTCGTGAGTTCCAGGGCGAGCGGGTCGGTATCGTCACCGATGCGCTTATGGTGAAGCTCGGTGTGGCGGACCGGGTGCGCCAGTACCTTTCCGGCTCCGCCGTCACGATCTACGACAAAGTCACCCCCGATCCGCCCATTGCCAGCGTCAAGGAAGGGGCCAGGGAGCTTTCCGCCTTTCGCCCGACGATCATCATCGGCCTCGGCGGCGGCTCGGCTATCGATGCAGCGAAAGCGATTCTGGCCATCCTGCGGGAGATGAACAGCCGGAGCCGCATCACCTTCATCGCCATTCCGACGACGAGCGGCACCGGCTCCGAGGTGACGGCTTATTCGGTGATTTCCGATCCGGACAAGGGCACGAAGTTCCCGCTCGTCTCCGACGAATTGATTCCGGATATCGCGCTGCTGGAGCCGGAATTCGTGCGCACCGTGCCGCCCCAGATCACGGCGGATACGGGCATGGATGTGCTGACCCATGCTCTGGAGGCCTATGTCGCCCATTGTGCGACCGATTTCTCCGATGCTCTTGCCGAGAAGGCCGTCAGCCTGACCTTCAAGAACCTCCCCGTGGTTTTCGCCGATGGCCAGAACGTCGAGGGCCGGATTGCGATGCACAACGCCTCGTGCATGGCGGGCATGGCGTTCAACTCGGCCGGGCTCGGTCTCAACCACGGGCTGGCGCATGCCATCGGAGGCCGTCTGCATATTCCGCACGGGCGCATCAACGCCATGCTCCTGCCGTACGTGATCGCGTTCAATGCCGGTCTCGACAAGAACTCTGCGGAGCCTGCGGCAGAGCGCTACGCGCGTTTGGCCCGGCTGCTCGATCTTGAAGGCGAGACAGCCCTGCAAGGCACGCAGAATTTGATCGACGCGATCGTGGGCCTGAACAAGCGCTTTGGAGTTCCGTTGACGCTCAAGGCTTTGGGCGCAGACATGGCTGTGCTGGCTGAGAGCAAAGATGCGCTGGTTGCTTCCGCCTTGGCGGATTTCTGCACGTCCGGAAATCCGCGCAAGGCGAGCGCGGAGGATGTCAGGCGGATCATCGACAAGGTGGCTGGCTGAGGCGCCCACCCTGTCGATTCCCGGGCGATTAAGGCGCCGCCCGGCTCTTGCCAATCTCGTTGAGCCGCCTTCGCCGTCTCTCGGCGGCTCTTTCCTGGCGTTGCAATTTTACGGGAAAATGGGGGAATCCACACTTGGCGCTCGATTCCCCGGGACTGGGCTTATGCGCAGTCCAGGCCGCCAGACAAAGGCCGCGCCTCAACGGCGCGGCCGGGCGCTCTCTGGGGTGAGAGGGCTCTGTGGGGCCGTACAGGCTCTTGTCGCCCAATCCGTTCCACGGACCGGGACTAAAAACCGCAGTCTTTTCAAAGTGAAAATGGTGCCGGCTGAGGGACTCGAACCCCCGACCCCCTGATTACAAATCAGATGCTCTACCAACTGAGCTAAGCCGGCATGGCGCGTGACGGCGGGATCCGCCTGTGGCTTCCGGGCGCCTTCAGAGCTCCAAATTCGGCCATTTGAAGCCGCCTGGAGCGGATATTCCCTAACCGCTCCTTCTGACAGGCGCAACAGCTTCGTCGGCGTGCCCGCAAGCCTGTCACCATGAGCGCCTTTCGGACAACATGCGCTGCCAACAACGCCGCACGATCGGCGTCGCGATGCCCGTCGGGGGCGGAGCATGGGGCGGCGACGCTTGGGAGGCGGAAGCCGCGAATCGACCATGTTCCGACGCCTGCGGGTAAAAGAAACGTGATCGGACCTTTTCACTGGGGAACATGCAGCTGCTTAATTTGTTAGCATTCTAAGAATGGTTGGCCGCACGAGAATCTTGTGGTGCGGTCCTCAGGAGATTTTCGTTATGCAATCCAGGTCTACTCGGGCAGCAATCGCGATCGCGGCAGGGCTTTCGATGGTGATTGCATCTCTCTCGCCGACAATGGCAGCAATGCCTCGCGCTCCCCAGGCTTCGCCGGCGAGTGGCGTCGAAGCCCCGCTGATTAAGGTGCAGGATCGGCACTGGCGCGGCGGCCATCGCATAGGACCTCGGGTCCCGAGCCGTCATTACCGGGGCCACCGATATCGCGGCCATCATTACCGCGGGCGGCATCACTATCGCGGACGGCATTACAGATATGGGCGACACTATTACCGGCATCGCCACAGGAACAGCATAGGAGCGGGTGTCGCCGGCTTGGGCCTCGGGCTTGCTCTTGGCAGCGCCATGGCGCAGCCGCGCTATTATGCGGCTCCGCCGGCCTATGCCGGCGCGCGGCCCGCCCCTTGGTCGCGCGAATGGTATGCCTATTGCGCCTCGAAGTACCGCAGCTTTGATCCGCGCAGCGGCACGTTCCAGCCCTATCACGGCCCGCGCCGCCTCTGCCGCTGAGATACCTCAGAGGCTTTCGGAGCGGCTCGCTTCGTAAAGCGCGATGGCTGCCGCATTGGAGACATTGAGACTTGCGATCGGCGGGCGTGTGGGAAGCCGCACGAGCCGATCGCATGTCGCAGCGGTTTTTTCACGCAGGCCTTTGCCTTCGGCGCCGAGCACGAGAACGGCGGGTTTCGGCACGGGCTTATCTCCGAGCGCGTCTGTGGCTTCTCCATCGAGCCCCAGAAGATGAAAGCCTGCGTCGCGCAGTTCCTCCAACGCATTGGAGAGATTTCTCACCCGCACGATTTCTACATGCTCCAGCGCGCCGGAAGCGGTCTTCGCAAGAACGCCGGTCTCGGGCGGCGAATGGCGCGCTGTCATGATCAGAAAGCTCGCGCCGAAGGCGGCGGCAGAGCGGAGGACCGCGCCCACATTGTGCGGGTCCGTCACCTGATCGAGCGCGACGATCATGTCGGCTCCGACGCAGTCCGATAGTTCCGGCTCGGGGAGGGGATCGCAGAAAAGCGCGACTCCTTGATGCACCGTGTCGGCGCCGAGGAGTTTGTCCATCTCGCGGGTGGAGGAGGGTTCCGGCCATTCCATGTCGGGCACGAGCCCTTTCAGCCGGTTGAGCGCATTGGCCGTTGCGACGAGCCGATGGATCTCTCTTTTGGGATTCTTCAAGGCTTCGCTGACGGCGTGAAAGCCGTAGATGACCGAAGGCGAATCGGCCGGGGGCGTGCGTGGGCTTCGTCGAGTGGGCCGTCCGCTCTTCTCGCCGGGGCGACGGCGCCTTCTCATATTCGTATCGTTGGACATCGCTTGCTTGCTCAATTTACCGGCTTCTCCCTTCGCACCGAACTTCAGGGAATGGCAACGGTGGGCTTTCGTGTTGCGGGCGTTGACAGGCCGGGGCGCCACCTGCATATACGCCGCCACCGACGGTTTCGGTTGACCAACCGAGACCTCGCTTTCGCCAGTCGTTTCGACGGCCGCACCGGAGGGGTGCCCGAGTGGCTAAAGGGGACGGGCTGTAAACCCGTTGGCTATGCCTACGTTGGTTCGAATCCAACCCCCTCCACCAGCGGCCCGCGAAGCGCTGTGCGGGTATAGCTCAATGGTAGAGCAGCAGCCTTCCAAGCTGAATATGCGGGTTCGATTCCCGCTACCCGCTCCAGATTTCGACAAGAGCCGAACCTGGACCCGCTTTCCCGTCGTGCATCGACTGCGTCGTGCGAAGATGGGTGCGTCACTTTGGGCTCTGCTGCATGATTCCGCCGAGATCCTGCCGCCTCATCTTTATGGCTTCTTGCCAGGATGGTCTTTGTCGCGTGCATGTGACGCACGGCCTCTTGCACCATCGCGCGGACCATCGTACTAGGCGCGCCGAAAATCCCCGTCGAACTCAGCCTTGGTAGAGGGAAATGGCAAAAGAGAAATTTTCGCGCACGAAGCCGCATGCGAACATCGGGACGATCGGTCACGTCGACCATGGCAAGACGACGCTGACGGCAGCGATCACGAAGTTCTTCGGCGAGTATCGGGCTTACGACCAGATTGATGCGGCGCCGGAAGAGAAGGCGCGCGGCATCACGATCTCGACGGCGCATGTCGAATACGAGACGGAAAACCGTCACTACGCACATGTCGACTGCCCGGGCCACGCGGACTATGTGAAGAACATGATCACGGGCGCGGCGCAGATGGATGGCGCGATCCTGGTTGTGTCGGCGGCCGACGGC